>DASTJM010000121.1:0-44956 GCA_035716545.1 Streptosporangiaceae bacterium | reverse complement strand
CCGGTCAGCAGCACAGGCGCGACGTTGCTCATCACGGCCCGGCCCGGCCGGGGCCGCCCGAGAACCGCGCCGGCCCGGCCGCCCGCGAACCACGCCGGCCCGGCCGCCCGCCACCACCAGCGAACCTTAGAAATAAGCCAGCGGGATCACCCATTCGGGAAAGCGGGTGTCACTTCGCGCATCCATGTTGCGGCTCCGCGAATTTCACGGCGCTGAGCGGCCCCTTTCGGACCCATTGGACCCATGCGCAAAGGAGGGTACTTGGAGGCTGATGCCATGCCTTCGGCATGATGCCAGCCATGTGGGGTCTGGCGGGATCGTCGGCATTCTCAAGTGTGCTGCTTTGACCCGGCTGCTGGTGGTTGCAGGCCTCAGTTCGTTCACGGCACTGTCAGGGACAACGGTGGCATCCGCCGACTCGGTCCGGCCGGCCGCACCGGCTGCTACACCGGCGATCACGTCGCTCAAGGTCGCGCCCTCACCCGTGAGCGCGAAGGGCGGCAAACAACGGCGACCGCGAAGGTGCGGTCCGGCCGGACGTGCACGTTCAGTGTCAAGCCCAAGGTAGGCGGTTCTCCGGTCATCCGGCGTTGTTCATCGGGGACCGTGACGGCGACGCTCAGGCTTTCGCCGAGTGGCTCGATTTCGACCAAGCATTTCGCGATCAAGCTGAGCGTGCGCGGCGCGAGCCGCACCATGACCGCGAGTAGGTCGGTCGCTCAGCCGCCGCTGAGGCTCAGCGGCGTCAAGGCCATCGCAGCTAAGGCCAGAGCTTGCTGGGTCTCAACGAAAACGGCCAGCTCGGAAACAACTCGCTGACCGGCCCTGACAATTGCGGCGCCGCAGCGACTGCGTACTGCACTACTCCGGCCACGGTGGCGTGCCAAGTCGAGGAAGTACTCAGTCACTCGCACCCTTATGGCATCGTCGATGGCCATAAAAACTGGCTTTGTCGCGGGCGCGTGATCAAGTGGAGGTCCCGCGCGCAATCATGGCAGGCGAGGCATCGGAGAGTCTAGCGACGCGACTCGACTCGCCGGCCACCCCAGAACGGCCGTAATAACAGCGGCTGCCGCAGGCAAGTGGCGCGAGGATCGCGGCTCACTCAGTGGCGCCGGGTCTTGCTCGGCGTGGAGCCGGCGGTGGCAAACCCAGCGGGTCGTCCTCCCCGTCGGCGGGTTAGTCTTCCGGTGTGCATTCCGGTATGGCGGTCACGCGGGCACTGCTCGTCGTCGATGTTCAGAACGACTTCTGCGAAGGCGGATCTCTGGCCGTCGCGGGCGGTGGCGCTGTAGCTGCCGCTATCACCGGTTACCTGAGCGGCCCGGCCGCCGGTGAGTACGCGCACATCGTGGCCACGAGGGATCATCACATTGATCCGGGATCGCACTTTTCCGCGCATCCGGACTATGTCAAGAGCTGGCCACCACACTGCGTTGCCGGGACACCGGGCGCGGCTTTCCATCCCGACCTGGACACCAGCCGGTTCGAAGAGGTCTTCCTCAAGGGCGAGCATGCCGCTGCCTACAGTGGTTTCGAGGGGGTGAGCCACGGGTCCGGAGCCGGGCCCGGGCAATCCCTCGCCGACTGGCTGACGGCGCGCGGCGTGACCGCCGTGGACATCGCCGGGATCGCAACGGACTACTGTGTCCGGGCAACCGCGGCCGACGCGGCGCGGCTGGGGTTCGCGGTCCGTGTCCTCATCGACCTCACAGCCGGTGTAGGAGCTGACACTACCGCCGAGGCGGTACAGGAGATGCTCGCTGGCGGAGCCGAGCTGATCGGGTGACCTGAGGAGCTTTCCGCGGAGGGGGGTCAGGCCGGGATGTCGGTAACGGAGTTGCCGCTGCTGTTGACGGCCCCGACATGGGTGCCGTCGAACACGACCCCACAGGTGCGTGCCGTCGAAGGCTAGCTGCTGCGGGGCTCGTTGAACCCGAAGCCGGAGGATAGGGTCCGTACCAGCGATCCATCTGAAGCATTGAGCTCGGTGACCGAGTTCCCGCCGTCGTGGCCCACCCATAGGTGCGTGCCGTCAAAACGATGCCACTTGGCTGATTGAAGCCGTAGCCCGCAGACAGTACCCGCACGAATGATCCGTCTGAGGCGTTGAACTCGGTCACCGAGTTGCTATTGCTATTAGCGATTCACAAATGCAGGCCGTCGAATGCGGCATCAAACGGGCCGCTGAAGTTGTACTTCGCGCCGCCGTACGAGCCACCCCACCAGTCCAAGGTCGCGATTCTCGACAAGTCAGGCTGCGGCGGCGATCCCGGCAGCGGCACCCGCTGATCGGCCGAAGCTCGTCCCTGCCGGGATCGCGGAGAGTTCCCGGCCGGGCTGGGGGGGGCACCCTGCGGTCGCGCAGGCAGCAGCGGGGTGCCCCACCGAACCGGGCCGGAGGCAGGCACGGGGGCGGATTCAACTGGTGGTCGCAACGTGTTGGGCATGCGGGAGGTTGTTGTGGTGTACCGGGGTCGGGTGCGGTCGCCGTGGGAGGCGCGGGTGGTGTTCTGGGATGGGGTGCAGTCGGGTGCGGGGTGGCGGGAGGCGGTGGTGGCGGCGCTGGCGGGAGGGTTTCCGTCTTCCGGGTGAAGGGTTTTCGTTCAGGGGAGGATTTTCGTCGTGGCTGTGGAGTTGTTTCGGGTACCTGGGGGAGCATTTTCATGTTGTAGAGCTTTTTCGTCGTATAACACGTCAAGGCTCCGCAACCTGAAAACCCTTCACCAGGAACCCGGAAACCCTCCCCCAGCCCGCGCCCGCGAGCCCAGCCCGCGAGCCCAGCCCGCGCCCGCGAGCCCAGCGAGCCCCGCGAGGGCCACTGCGGACACATCCGGCTCGCGGGCAACACCGGTACCAAGCCCCAGCCCGGATGGGCCGGGCAGAACGCCAAGCGATCATGGACGGAGGCATGATCACGGAGGCTCACATCGGTCATGACCTGGGTAAAGCTCCGTAATCACGGCCTGGAATGATCGCGGAGGATCACGTCGGCTAGGCGGAGCCCCGGGGGGAAGCTGATCTTGTGACCGCGCCAAACGTCTGCCGGGACGCCGCACCTGATCCCGGGCAGCGCCCGGATCATCCGCGTATCCGACCGGACGCCCGATTCAGCTCACAACCCGGCTCCCTGGCAATGGGCCGTGCAGTCCGGCGTCACCCCCGACACAGCGACCGCCATCGCCGCCGACGGCTACCCGTTCGCCTGGGCCATCACCTGGCGCGTCCGCAGCGCTTCCTGGATGCTCGTGAACAAGAGCCTGCTTGAACGGGCGATTAGCTAGTGCTCCAGCGCGAGCTTGTCGCCTTTGATGTCCTCGGGCACCTCGACGGGGTACTCCCCGTTGAAGCACGCGAAGCAGAAGCCGTTACCATCAGGCCGGCCCATGGCCCGGCGCAGGCCAGGCAGTGACAGGTAGTGCAGCGAGTCCGCGCCGACGATCTGGCCGACGCCTTCTTCGCTGTGGTGCGCCGCGATCAGCTCGCTGCGCGAGGCCATGTCGATGCCCATGAAGCACGGCCACATGATGGGCGGCGATGCGATTCGCAGATGCACCCTGGCTGCCCCGGCCCGGCGCAGCTCCTCCACGATCCGCCGGGTGGTCGTGCCCCTGACAATCGAGTCGTCGACCAGCACCACCCGCTTGCCTTCCAGGACGTGGCGCATCGGGTTGAACTTGAGCCGGGTTCCCGACTCACGCAACCGCTGGGTTGGCTGGATGAACGTCCTGGTGATGTAGCGAGACTTGATCATGCCCTCCACGAAGGGAATGCCGGCCGCTTCCGCGAAGCCCACCGCCGCGGGCGTTCCCGAGTCGGGGAGCGTGATCACGATGTCCCCGTCAGCCGGCGACTCAGCGGCGAGCTCATGCCCCATGGCCCGGCGCGCCTCGTAGAGCGACTGGCCCATCAGCACTGAGTCAGGCCGCGCGAAGTAGATGAACTCGAACGAGCACATGGCGCGCCGGTCGGCCCGGCGCGGGATCGTGGTGCTCTGGACACCGCCGGCGGTGATAGAGATGATCTCGCCTGGCTCGATTTCGCGCGCGAATTGCGCGCCTACCACGTCAAGCGCGCACGTCTCGCTGGCGAGCACGCAGCCGTCGCCTCGCGTGGCCTCGCCATCGTCGCCCGAAGCCGGCGGATCGGCCAGACGGCCCAGGCACAGCGGCCTGATGCCCAGGGGATCGCGTGCGGCTACCAGCGCGTCCCGGCTCAGCAGAATCAGGCAGTACGCTCCGTCGAGCTGGGGCAGCGCCGATGCGAGGACGGCGTCCAGGGTCTCGCCGGGCGTCCGCGCCAGCAACTGCCCTGCGATCTCGGTGTCAGATGACGCGCTGAACTCGGCGCCGTCGGCTTCCAGCCGGGCGCGCACGGCCTGGACGTTGGTGAGGTTGCCGTTGTGCGCGAGCAGGAACGGCCCGATCTGCGGATGCTCGAAGCGCATTGGCTGGGCATTGGGCAGCTTCGTGCTGCCCGTCGTGGAGTAACGCGTGTGCCCGATCGCGATATGACCATGCAGGCCAGCCAGTGAGTCGGTGTCGAAGACCTGGGAGACCAGGCCCATGTCCTTGTGCTCGGTGATCGCCTTGCCGTCGCTGACCGCGATGCCAGCCGACTCCTGACCGCGATGCTGCAGGGCATACAGGCCGAAGTAGGTCAGGTTGGCCACATCCTCGCCGGTCGCGAAGACGCCGAAGACGCCGCACTCCTCGTGCATCCTGTCCTGGTTCACGCTGTGCTCATTCACGCTGTGCTCATACACGCTGTGCTCATACACGCTGTGCTCATTCACGCTGTGCGCATTCAAGACATGTCCAGTCCGCAGATGCGCCTGGCGGCCTCGGCGTAGCGCGCGCTGGTCCGCGCCACGATCTCCGCGGGCAGCTCAGGCCCTGGCGCGGTCTTGTCCCAGGGCTGGCTGGCCAGCCAGTCACGCACCGGCTGTTTGTCGAATGAGGGCATCGAGCGTCCTTCGCGCCATTGCGCGGTCTCCCAGAACCGCGATGAATCGGGAGTCAGCACCTCATCTATCAACGTCAGCTGACCATCAATAAGTCCGAACTCGAACTTCGTATCGACGAGGATCATGCCGGCCGCCTCGCAGCGCCCGGCCGCGAAGCCGTACAAGGCGAGCGATATCGCCTCCAGCTGAGCCGCTCGCTCAGCGCCGGCCAGCTCCGCCAGCCGGGCCCGGCTGATGTTCTCGTCGTGACCAGCATCGTTCTTAACGGCCGGGGTAAAGCGCGGCTCAGGCAGCCGCGATGACTCCCGCAGGCCGGGCGCAAGCCGCTCGCCGGCGAGCGTGCCGGCATCGCGATACTCCTGCCAGCCGCTGCCTGCCAGGTAACCGCGCACGACGCATTCGATATCGATCCGCTCGGCCAAAGCGACTCGCATGGACCTGGGCCCCAGCACCTGCCAGTCCAGTTTGCGAGTCACGCTAGCCGGGGGATCCGCCCGCAGGTGGCTGGGCACGATGCCGCTGGTCTGCCCGAACCACCAGCGGGACATCTGGGTCAGCACGGCGCCCTTGCCCGGGATCGCGGTGGGCAGCACGACGTCGAAAGCCGAAATCCGGTCGCTGGCTACCATCAGCAGCGTCCCGTCGGGGAGTTCGAAGGTGTCACGGACCTTGCCCCGGCGGAACAGCCGGAACCCGGGCGCTTCGATCGTCGTCAGTGTCGTCATGTTCTCCCGATACTTCCAGATTACTTTCCGAGGTTAATCTCGCCCTCGACAATGCCCCATAGGACCTTCGGGTACAGGCGGCGCTCTTCCACCTTGATCCGCTCCCAGAGCGTGGCCTCGTCATCATCGGGCAGCACGGGTACGTCAGGGCACCGGGCGATGATGCCGCGTTCGTCGTCGAGGGTCGCGGTAGCGAGATGGATGGTCGGTCCCGTGGTACTGACTCCGGCCGCCAGCGTGTCCCTGACCGCGTGCGCGCCCCTGAACGCCGGGAGCAGCGCCGGATGGGTGTTCAGAATGCGGTTTTCGTACCGTTCAAAAATCTTCTCATGAAGAATGGTGAAAAAACCCGCCATAGCAATCAATTCGACATCGTACTGTCGCAAGGTGTCGGACACAGCCTGGGTGAACCCTTGCCGGTCCCAGCCCTCGCCTGCCCCCGCCCGGTAACCGAAGTCCCGCCTGCTGATCATGATCGCGGGGATGCCAGCCCTGGCCGCGACCTCAAGCGCCTGGCACGGGCGGTCGCTCACCACGACTGCGACGGGCGGACCGTGCTCGATGATCGAGGCCAGGATGGTACCGCTCCCAGATGCCAGAACGGCGATCTTCAGCCCGGTGTCGGCTAGCACTGTGCTGGCTCTGGGCGCTGGTCAGGCTGCGGCCGCGAGAGGCACCACTGGTAAGCGTTCTGGAACATCCGCAGCCACGGGCTGGCGGCGAGGTCGTGCCATTCCCGTGGCAGCCATGGCCACTGCCAGAGCTGGTGCGCGAGGCGCTCGGGGTGCGGCATCATCGCCAGGTGCCGGCCATCAGCGGAGGTCAGGGCGGTGACGCCGCCCGGGCTGCCGTTGGGGTTGAACGGGTAGCTTTCCGTTGGCTTGCCAGAAGGATCAGCGAACCGCAGGGGCATCAGCGACGGATCCACGCTGCCAGGGCCGCCAGGCAGATGCAGGCGCCCTTCGCCGTGCGCGACCCAGACACCCAGGCGTGAGCCGGCCATGTCGCGCAGGAAGATCGACGGGCTCGGCGTGATCTCGACGGTGGCGAACCTGCACTCGAACCGGCCCGAGCGGTTGCGGATGAAGCGAGGCCGCAGCTCATCGGCGACCGCGCGATCTGGTACCCACCCAAGCAGCGCCATCAGCTGAGCTCCGTTGCACAAGCCGAGGGAAAAGGTGTCCTGCCGCCGGTAGAACTGGTCGAACTGCTCGGCCAGGTCGCCGTGGAATCGGATGATCCCTGCCCAGGCCTTGCCCGCGTCGAGCACGTCGCCATAGGAGAAGCCGCCGGGGAACGCCACGCCGCGGAACTGCTCAAGCGACACGCGCCGATGGAGCAGGTCGGTCATCGTGACGTCCCATGCCTCGAAGCCGGCCGCGTGGAAAGCGGCAGCCAGCTCGCGATCGCCGTTGCTGCCCTGGTCACGGACCACGGCCACGCGGGGCGGAGCCTTTGCTCGTGGCGAGGACGGCTCAGGGGAGTAGGTCAGGTGCCAGTCCGGCCTGGTGACCAGCTCTCGGGTCGTCCGCCACTCTTCGTCGGCAGCGTCCGGGTTAGCCTGCAGCCGCTCGATCCGCGTGCTGGTGTCCTCCCAGATGGCCCGCAAGTCGACCATGGGACGGTCGACCACGATCTCGCCGTTATGCCGCACGACAATGTCACCGCCATGTGCGCCGACGCGGCCGATCACGGTCGCCGGTACTTCGCGGTCGGCGAGGAAATCCAGCACCGCGCCGGCGTCCCCGACCTCGAGCACGATCCCGAGTTCCTCGGCGAACAGAGCTGCCAGGGGATCGGCGGCTAGGCCTAGCTCAAGCTCGGCACCCGTGTTGCCGGTGAAGGCCATCTCGGCGACCGTGGTGATCAGCCCGCCGTCGCTGCGGTCGTGCGCGGAGAGTACCCGGTCTCCGCTGACTAGGTCTTGCACGGCTGCGAACGCCTGATCCAAGAGACCGGCGTTTTCGACATCGGGCGTTTCATCCCCTAGCTGCGAGCAGACCTGAGCGAGAGCCGAACCGCCTAGCCGCGCGTGGCCGCCGGACAGGTCGATCAGGATCAGCGCGTTGCCTGGCTGCTTGAGGTCGGGAGTCACCTTGACCCGCACATCCGGCATCAGCGCGTAAGCGGCGATGACAAGCTCACCGGGTGCCTTGACGGTTTCCGTGCCGGTGACCGCCATCGAGAGGCTGTCCTTGCCGCCGTCTACGGCGATGCCGAGTGAGATCATCAGCTCGCTCATGGCGAGTGCCGCCTGCCTGAGCCGCGGGCCCTCGCCGGGCAGCTTGGCGGCCCACATCCAGTTCGCCGAGCAGCGCACGTCCGACAGCCGCGTGATACGGGCTCCGACGAGATTCAGCAGCGACTCCGCGACGGCCATCCTCGCCATCGCCGCCGGATCGATCAGTCCTTTGACCGGCTGCTCGCCCAGGCTCAGGGCGACTCCCGAAAAGCCGAACAGGCTCTGGGCGTAGACCGCGTAGTCCGACAGCGGCAGGTGATTCGGCCCGACGCATTGCTGCTGGGCGACGTGGCCGGTCACGCAGCGGTCGACTTTGCGGGTCAGGTAGCTCTTGGATGCCACGGACGGCAGCCGCAGCACACGCTCAAGCGCTTGCCCGGCCGTCACCTCTTCGAGGCTGAGCGGCACGAACTCGTCCCGGACCGTGCTGACCTCGATATCCTTGGGCGCGACGTCCCCCAGAATCGGCTTTAGCGGCAGGTCGACCGGCGTGCTGCTGTCGCGTGAATCCCGGAGCACGAGCTGTCCGTCTCCGGTGACTTCCCCGACGACGGCAAGCGGCGCCTTCTCCCGCACCGCGATGGCAGCGACCAGCTTCAGGTCGGCCGGGCGCAGGAGGATCGCGTTGCGTTCCTGGGATTCGTTGCCCCAGATCTCGAGCACCGACAGGCTGGTGTCGCCCACCGGGATCATCCGCAGGTCGATGCGGGCGCCAGCGGGATAGACGATCTCCGGCAGCGCGTTGCAGTCGCCGCCGGCGCCGAGGTCGTGCGCCGAGACGATCGGGTTGGCGTCGCCTAGCTCGACGCAGGCGCGCAGGACGCGGGCGAGCCGCTGCTCCATCTCGGGATCGCCGCGCTGCACGCTGTTGAAGTCAAGCCCGCTGTCGTTCTCGCCCGACAGCATCGAGCTGGCCGCGCCGCCGCCCAGGCCGATGCGGTAGGCGGGACCGCCGATCTGCACCACCAGCATGCCGGGTTCCGGCGGCTGCTTGCCGACGTGAGCGTCGTCGAGCTGACCGGCCCCGACCGAGTACATGACCGGCTTGAACCAGCTTCGGTAGCCGCCGGGCGCTGAAGCTCCGAAACTGCGTACAAAGCCATAAATCAGCGGCTCTCCGAAACAGTTGCCGTAATCGGAAGCCCCGTTGCTCGCCTGAACGAGGATGTCGAGCGGCGTCGCCAGACTGGGTGGCGCCGCCTGCCCGTCCGCCTCCCAGATGTGCTCGTCGGTAAGCCCGAGGTTGCCGACGCAGTAGGCGGCACCGCTGACCTGGACGAGTCCGCCTCGGCCCACCGCCTGATTGTCCCGGATGCGTCCGCCGGTGCCGGTCGCGGCGCCCGGATAGGGCGAGACTCCGGATGGATGGTTGTGCGTCTCGGCGGTCAGAGTCGGGTGGTACACCCGCTCGACTTCGGCGAGCGGTGACGGATCGCCTGGCATAGCCGGCACCAGGGCAGTGACGGAGCCGCCCCGGATGGCGGAGCTGTCGTCGTGGAAGGCGATCAGCGAGTTGCCCGGATGGCGCTGCCAGGGCGCCTTGACGATCGACATCAGGCTGCCTGGCTGAGCTATCCCGTCGATGATCATCCGGCCCTTGAAAAACCCGTGCCTGCAGTGCTCGGAATTGCCCTGAGCGAGCTGGAAGAGCTCGACATCGGTCGGGTCCCGGCGCAGTTGCTCGGTGAAGAGCTGGCAGAAGCGCCGCAAGTCCTGCTCGTCCATGGCCAGGCCAAGCTCGCGATTGACGTGACGCAGCCGCTCCATACCGCCGTCCGCCAGCGGGATCACCCGCACGGGCTCGGGGGTCACCCTGGACTCGAAGCTGGTCAGCGGAGCCGGGTAGATCGTCTCGGTCATCCGGTCGTGCAGGACCTCGGCTACCGCACCTAGCTGCGCGTCGGACAGGGGAACGCTGAAGCCGAAGCGGCGGCTGCGCTCGAGCCGCACGACGCTGCCGAGGTCGTTGACGTGGCAGATTGCCACGGCGGTTGAGGACCAGGCGGTCTCGAAGCTCGGGCGGGGACCGATCTCGACAACCGATGCCGATTCGGTCAGGAAGCTCGTGGTGGCCAGCCCGGCGGCATCGAAGGTCTCGCCAAGCAGCCAGCGCAGTATCCGCAAGGCTGCCGGGTCGAGGCCCTCGGTGGTCTGGACGTAAAAGCAGTGCTCCGCTTCGACGGTGGCACCGGGTGCTCCCCGCTGCGCGCGGGCCACATCCTGAGGGAGAACGGAGCGACGGCGGTAGAAGCGGTACAGCGATCCTCCCAGGCCAGGCGAGCCAGCAGAGGGTGTTGCCAGCACAGGGTGTTGCCAGCACAGGGTGTTGCCAGCACGGCGTAGTCCCAAGTGGAGATTCTATGCGGTCCGCTCGGCTATCGTCGCCGCCATGCCCACTAACGACGATCGGCCGCTGGTCGGGCTCATCATGGGCTCTGCCTCGGACTGGCCATTCCTCGTGCCGGCCGCTCGGTTGCTCGATGAGTTCGAGGTCCCCTGGGAGCGGGGCATCTTCTCCGCGCACCGGCTGCCAGAAGAGATGAGCCGCTACGCGCGAACCGCGAAGACGCGAGGACTCAAGGTCATCATCGCGTCCGCGGGGGGAGCCGCCCATCTCCCCGGCATGATCGCGTCGAAGACGCCGCTACCCGTCATCGGCGTGCCTCGCCCAGGCAAGGTGCTCGACGGTCTTGACGCGTTGCTGTCGATAGTGCAGATGCCGGCCGGCATACCCGTGGCGACGATGGCGATCGGCGAGCCCGGCGCCGCCAACGCCGCCGTCCTGGCGCTGCGCATCCTGGGGACTTCCGATGCCGAGTTCAGCGCGCGAGCAGAAAGCTACCAGGAGTCGCTGCGCCGCCGGACGCTGGCGCAGCCCGATCCGTCCGCCGGCTCCTATGAGTCGCCCTGGTCTTCGGTCGTGACGCCGGACGACCTAGGCCCCGGCTAGGCGGGCCGTGACCTGACTCGTAGCCGTGACCTGACTCCTACTCCGAATGGCTACTTGGGCACACGCTGTGATCAGGATCCCACCAAACCGGATAGAACACGTCGCGGTCCTGCTGCTTTCGGCCCGGTGCTGGCGGAGGGATCGGGCGCTGCTTATCCTTCTTGGCCATCGGCGGCATCGGCTGACGTAATGGCGTCGGGGGGCTTGCCCTCGTGATTATTCCTCCTGGTACTGTCAGGCAACAATATTGGTGCTGCGATAAGCCACAGCTAGCGCCAAGCCCGTTCCTGTGAGCCGGTGGTGGGTGTCATGTCCTGCCCTGCTCAGCCGCTCTCTGCTTTTTGCGCTTGCAGGCTGTCAGCTTCTGGATCTTCTTGGTCGGCCCTGCGCCCGGCCGGCTGTTCCGGCGAACTCTCCTAGGAAAGCTGGAGTTCGTCCGTTTCGTAGGTGACCGCGAGCGGCTCGACGATGACGCGGCGCTGACCTGCTTCTACGACGCCGGCGACGGTCGCGGCCAGCCCGGCCTCGCTGGCCGCGCCGACGACGTCGCGTCCGCTTCCGGCGCCGCAGAACACAGCGAAGCCCGCGCCCATGTTGAAGGTCCCGTAGGCCTCGTGCGGGCTCATGCCGGTGCGTTCGGTGATGAACCGCAGCACTTCAGGCACGGGCGGCAGGTCGTGAATCCGGTAGGCAAGCTCTTTCTTCGCGCGCATCACCTTACGCAGCCCGTGGCCGGTGATGTGGCTGAGGTAGCTCACCGGCACGTTGCGCCGCAGCAGCGACTCCACCAGCGGAACGTAGATGACTGTCGGGTCGAGCAGCGCGGCACCGAAGTGGCGGCCGCCGGGAAGCCGGGTGAGGTAGCCGTCGGGCAGTTCGTCAGCCAGGGTCCGGGCCAGGGAGGCACCGTTGGCGTGCAGGCCGGAACTCGCGATCAGGACGATGTCGTCGCCGGGAGCGAGATCCTGGCCGAGGATGGGCGGATGGCCAGGGGGCACCTCGCCTACCGCCGTCCCGGCGATGTCGATCTCGTCGGGGAAGACGATGCCGGTCAGGCTGGAGGTCTCGCCGCCGCCCCAGGTAGCGCCGGCTGTCTCGCAGGCGCGCCGCCAGCCGGTGACCAGGGAGGAGTACCGGCCGCTCGCGTCGTGCTGCCAGTTGCTCGAGCCGGTCGCGAAGTAGGCGTTGACCACGAGAGGCAAGGCGCCGACGCAGCAGAGGTCGTTAACGATGGCGGCGACCGCGTCGTAGCCGATGTCCCCGAAGCGGTCGGGACCGCCCGCGGCCAGGTACTGCCGTGCGATCACCGACTTTGTGCCCAGGCACTCCAGAACCAGGGCCAGACTCCGGTCGCCAAGCTTGAAGACGAACGCGGGCTCGCCGCGCGAGGCGTCGATCCCTGACCCGCCTCGATGTTCCAGCATGGGAGCGGTCGCCAGCGCTTGCGCAGCGGCAAGCTTCTTGGCCGCGTCAAGCAGTTCGTAGCTGACTCCCGCCGACGCGTACCTGGCCTCGTCCATTACCTGCTCCTCGTCATGACCGACTCGACTTGCCGCCGCAACTCCGCTGCCTGGGCCTGGGTATCGGCGCAGACCGTGACGTGTCCTAGTTTGCGGCCGGGCCTGGGCGACTTGCCGTACAGGTGCAGATGTGCCCCTGGTATGGCCAGCACCTCGCTGACCGGCGGCAGGTCGCCGATGAGATTCACCATGCTGGCGGCCCCGCGAATGCGGGTATCGCCTAGCGGCAGTCCTAGTACGGCGCGGACGTGGTTCTCGAACTGGCTGGTCACCGCGCCTTCGATGGTGAGATGGCCCGAGTTGTGCACCCTCGGCGCCATCTCGTTGACCAGCAGTTGTCCGCCGACGTCGAACAACTCGATGGCAAGTACCCCAACGTAGCCGAGAGCGGTCAGCGTCCGCGTCGCGCACCGGATCGCGGCGGCCGTGGTCTGCGCCGCGATCCCGGGCGCGGGCGCGGTGGATACGCGCAGGATCCCGTCACGGTGATGGTTCTCGACTGGCGGATAGCAGGCGATGCTCCCGTCCTCGCCGCGGATCCCGATGACCGAGAGCTCGCGGTCGAAATTCACCCGCTCTTCGAGGATCAGGGGGACGCTGTTCGAGCCGGCGACGCCGAGGGCCTGCCAGGCGACGCCGAGATCAGCTGGCTGGCGCAGCACCGCCTGGCCCCTGCCGTCGTAGCCGAGCCGCCGCGTCTTCAAGATCGAAGGGAAGCCGAGGTCGGCGACCGCCTTGTCCAGCGCCTCCCGGCTGCCGACCGGGGCGAACCGCGCCGTCTGCTCCCCGAGCTGGGTAAAGAAAGTCTTTTCTGCCAGCCGGTCCTGAGATACCTCGAGCGCGGCAGAGGCCGGCCGCACTGGAGTGATCTCGGCGACCCGCCGAACGGCCGCGACAGGGACGTTCTCCCACTCATACGTCACCGCGTCGAGCCCGCTGGCGAACCGGGCCAGTCCGGCCTCGTCGTCCAGCGAGCCGCGGATCACGGTGCCCATCGAAGCGCCGGGCACGTCGTCGCTCTCGGCGTAGAAGCGGCAGCCGATGTCCAGGTCACGGGCAGCCTGAGCCAGCATCAGCCCGAGCTGGCCCGCGCCGAGTATGCCGATCCGGGGATGCTCGCCGCTCACTGAACGCTGTTCCCGGGCACAGCGGCGGCCGTCGCGGCGATGTCCTGCCGGTAGCGCATCCCATCGAATCGCACTTGCCCTAGGAGCTGGTAGGCCCACGAGCGGGCCGCGGCCAGGTCGGCTCCCGTGGCACTGGCCGCCAGAACCCGGCCTCCTGACGTGCGCAAGATGCCGTCGGTGTCACGGGTCGTGCCCGCGTGGAAGATGACGGTGCCATCTGGTCGCTCCGATGGCAGCTCGATCGCAAGCCCGTTGGCGGAGGAGGCCGGATAGCCATGGCCGGCCGCTACCACGGTCACCCCGGCGGCTGCCGCGGTCAGCCGCCCGTCGCCGGGCAGCTCGCCGCGCGCCGCGGCAGTCATCAGCTCGAAGAAGCGGGCGGCATCGAGCAGGGGCATCAGCGCCTGGGTCTCGGGATCGCCGAACCTCGCGTTGAACTCAAGCACCCTCGGGCCCTCGGCGGTCAGCATCAGGCCGGCGTACAGGCAGCCGCGAAAGGGTGCTCCGCGATCCCGCAGCGCGGTGAGGCACGGAGTCACGATGCCGGCGGCCACCGAGGTCAGCAGCGCATCGTTGTCGACGTCCGGCAGCGGGCTGTAGGCGCCCATGCCGCCGGTATTAGGTCCCAGATCCCCGTCGAACGCGCGCTTGTAGTCCCGCGCGGGCGGAAGCAGGAAGGCGTGAGAGCCGTCGCAGATCGCGAACACCGATACCTCGCCGCCGGCGAGCAGCTCCTCGACGAGTACGACATCACCGGCCGCGCCGTGCTTGCGCTCATCGAAGCAGGAGGTCAGGGCCTCCTGGGCGGCGGCTACGGAATCGCAGATGGTCACGCCCTTGCCCAGGGCCAGGCCGTCGGCTTTCACCGCGACCTTGCCGCCGCGCGCGCGGGCGAAAGCGAGCAGCGCCTCGCGATCCGCCGAGGAACCGGCCGCCCATCGGGCCGTGGCGATTCCCGCATCGTCCATCAGCTGCTTGGCGAAGACCTTCGAGCTCTCGATCCTCGCCGCCGCTTTCGTCGGCCCGAATACCAGCGCGCCCGCCGCCGCGCAGGCATCGGCAACCCCGGCCGCGAGCGCCGCGTCGGGGCCGACGACGACGAGGTCGATCCGATGCTGCCGGACCGCCTCCGCCAGCCCGCCCGCATCGGTCGCCGCGACGCCCACGGTGGTGGCCAGCTCGGCCATGCCCGCGTTACCCGGTGCGGCGAAAAGCGCGTCCGCCCTGCCAGATCGCGCGCACGCCCACGTCAGCGCGTGCTCGCGCCCGCCACTCCCGACTACAAGTACGCGCATTGACTCCCGGCCCCTCACCTAGCTCCCCGGACATGCTACGGACCCCTAGCTTCGGGCTGAGCCCCGGTGACGGCGCAGCCGGGTGGCGGTCAAGCCGGGAGCTCGCCACTTTGCTGCATGGCTGTGGTGCGGGCAAGCTTGTCGTCCAGCGGCTCCTTGGACGGGCTTGATCCCATCGCCCGCAGGGTCGGCAGGACGCTGAGCCAGGCAGGCATCAGCAGCCAGAGCGAAAGCACCCGGTACACGAACACGCCCGCGATGGCGGTGGCGAACGGGGCACCGCAATAGCTGATCGTCAGCGGCAGCAGCAGAGCCAGAATCCCGGCCCCGGCAAGCGGCCCGCTGCGCCTGGTGAACAGCATGCCGCTCGCGAAACCCAGGTACAGGGCAGCCGCGCTCATGCGGAAGCCGAACGCTTCGAGTGCCGCCCAGGCCGCGAACGCGTCGGCGGCCCAGAACAGGGCCATGCCGACGATGGCCGGTCCCCACTTCAAAGGGTGAATGAAAAGCTCACGGATGATGTAGATGGAATCGAGGAACGTTGCCAGGACCCCTCGCCAGCCTTGCTGGCCGCGGAACTTGTGCCGGTATCGCTGTGAGGCCCAGAACGCGATCAGGAAACCAGGTAGCGGAACGATCGCCCACAGCAGCGTCACGCTCAGATTCGGGCGGCTGAGACCCGAGACCAGGACCAGGATCGACAGGGCGCAGCCGCCGATGGCGAGCACGCCTTGCTCCAGGCCGGACAGGCCCGCCACCCTCGCCCTGGCGTCCGGTGGCTGGGCGCCCGCGAGCTCAAGCGCATATCGTTCCAGCGACTGACCCCGGTAGGCGAGGAAGCCGCCGAATCCCGCGATGGCCACCGAACTCAGGTGTCGCCAGGAGATCGTCGGTCCCTTGTTGACCTTGAATACGCCGTGGTACGCCCAGAAATAGCCAGCGAACGAGATCAGCCAGGCGGCCGGGAACGCTAGCAGCCACTGCCATTCGAAGTGGCTGAGTACCGCATGAACCCGTCCGAAGCCCGCGACAAAGGCCAGTCCGGTCCCCGCGGCCAGTTCGAGCAACGTCGCGGCGGCGAGGAGCAGAGCCAGGGCTCTCCATCCGCGCTCCAGGTGATGGCCTGACAGAACCTGAGGAAACCAGCCGCGCATCAACGGACAAAATGCCCGGTGTCAGCTGGTCCACACTCGATTCGGAACCCGAACTGCGCTACAGTGCGCACCCGGTGAACGTACCGGCCCAAAGTAGGCGGATTTATCATGATCTCTCTACCTTATCTAGCTCGCGCCCGGAATCTGTTCAGCTCTGCGCACCTGTCGCTCGTGATCGACGCGATGATCGCTGGCAATAGCCCGGGTATCGCCTGGGCCGATGACGCCGAAGTGCCGCGCGGGGTGCTGATCTGGGACCGTGCCCACTGCTTGTACCTTGCTGGAGAGAACGCTGGTGCCTGGCAAGGACTATTCCACTCGGAGATCGCGCCGGCTGGCAGCGGAATGTTCAAGCTTTACGCCTCATTGCCTGTCACGGAACTCGCCGGGCGCGCCTTGCTGACTCGCGAGCGCGCGGCCTGGCGACGCTGACGGCAACCGCGTTCGTCCGGCACTGCGCCGAGCGGGGCGTCGTTCCCCACTGGGACTCCCGGGCCGCGAACACCGCATCGGTTGTCATAGCGAACAAGCTTGGCTTTCAGCAGCTCGAAACGTACTCGGTGCCGGTCGGCGAATTCAAAAACTAGCGGACAGTGGGAAATGCCCGGCCGTCCTCGTCAGGCCCGCCCCGCTGCGCCGTTAGCGCCAAGTGGTTACGACCTCGTTATCGCCGCGTGCAGCTGGCTGCGCGAGGTAATGCCCAGCTTCGGGAAGACCCGGTGCAGGTGATAGCCGACCGTCCGGTGCGAGATGGACAACTGCTGGCCGATCTCGCGGTTGGACAGGCCTTCAGCGGCGAGCCTGGAGATCTGGAGTTCCTGTGCGGTCAGCTGATCGGCCGCGCCCCGGTGCTGGCGGCGTTCGCCAGAGGCGCGCAGTTCGCGCTGTGCGCATTCGGCTAGCGGACCGAGCCCGAGTGCCGTAAAGCTATCTCGTGCGGTTCGCAGCGGTACCCGCGACTCGGCGATCCTGCGCTTGCGGCGAAGCCATCTGCCGTACCAGAGCAGCATCCGTCCGCGCAGGAATGGCCAGTCGGCAAGTTCACGATCGAGTGCCTCCAGGCAGAGCGCCTCGGCCTGGTCATCGCCCGCGAGCATCGGTCTTGCGTAGGCGGCATGGGCCCGGTGCGATGGTGCCCTGGTGATACGTGCCAGCGACTCAAGCTCCCGCAGGTACGCGGTCGCTGCCGCTGACTCGCCAGTGCGGGACGCAGCTTCTGCCAGGTCGGCCAGACCCCAGGCGCCGATGATCGGGTGACAGGCCGGGTCAGCCGGATCGAGGACGCGCCGCAACTGCTCGGCCGCCTGCCCGTAACGCTGAGATGTCATGGCACATCGCCCGCGCACGAACTGGACGAGCGCGAGGGCCGCTCCCTCGGGTACGAGCTCGGCTTGCGCGTCCCTAATGAGCGGTTCGGCGTCACTGGAGGCACCGCACTGGGCGGCAACCGCTGCCTTGGCCAGCAGCGCCGCTGCCGCCAGCGGGAACTGACCGGTCTGCCTGGCCACGCGCGCACCCTCATCGGCGGCGCTGATGGCCAGGCGCCCGCGCGTCAGGTGCACCGCTGCCCACGCCAGACAGGCCAGTGCCTGGGCAAGCAGGCCGCGTCTGCCCTGTGACCGCAAGCCAGAAATCGCCGGGCTCAGGAATCCAAGCGAGTCGCCGTAGAACCCGGCGGCCGTAGCGGCCAGTCCGGTCAGATACATCGCGGCAGGATCAGCAGCGTCGATGGTCTGGCCGGCGATCGCGTCCCCGACGAGCGCGCCGTGGCGGACCGGATCGGCGCAGGCGAGCGCTGCGAGCACGGCCGGGTCGGCGGGCGGAAGCGGGACACGCTGGGCCGCCGCGCTGATCGCGGCCCGCGTTTGCTGGTCAGGATTTCCCCACAAGCACCGCAGTGCCCCGGCTCGCAGCGACCGGGCAGCGAGCAGTGCGTGGCCGTCGGCCGTCAGCGGGTCGGCCATGGAGACCAGCATGCTCAAGTGACCCCGGGCCGGCCAGCCAGCGTCGGCGTAGGCCCGGCGCAGCCAGGAGTGCCAGGCTCGCTGCCCGGTCGCTAGGTCGAGCGATTCCGCCGAATTCAGCAGCCGCTGCCCGAGATCGGCGTCGCCGCAGTCAAAGGCCATCTCGGCGGCGCGCAGCAGATCGTCGCCGCGGTCGGTCTGGGCCGGGGCGAATTCGGCGGCGCGTTCCAGCGCGGTCGCCGCGAGCCTGGCCGCGCCGCGTCGCTCCGCTCTGCTCGCAGTTTCCCGGATGCGCCTGGCGAGGTCCGCGTCTGGCCCGAGAGCGACCGCGGCCTCATGCCACACCTGGCGGTCAGGCTGGCCAGTCAGTACCTGAGCCAGCGCGGCGTGGGCAGCACGGCGCTGCTCCAGGCTGGCCGCCTGGGAGATGGCGGCGGCGAGCAGCGGATGCCTGAACGCAAGGCCGCGCGGGCGAACTTCAACGACGCCCGCGTCGATCGCTGGCGAGATGACGTCAAGGCTGACGTCGCGGCCAGCGAAAATCGATGCGGCGGCGAGCAGTTCCGCGATCGTCAGGTAGTCGTCCGCAGGCGGGGAGCTGGCCTCGGCTGCCGCCACAATGAGCGAGGAGCGGGTAGTGCATGGCAGGTCAGCCGCTGGACTGGTCAGAGCCTGCCTGAGCCGGCCGGTCAGCGGGACTCGCCCGCCGGTGTCCTGAGTCGCCCACGCGGCCGGCAGTTCGGTGAGCGCGAGCGGGTTACCAGCGGCAAGGTCGAGCAGCCGGTCCCTGGTTGCTGGCGGGATGCCGGTCAGCCGGCTGCCGAGCAGTGCCCTGGCCGGGGTCTCGGCGAGCCGTGCAAGGCGCAACTCGGGCACGCCGCTGGCGTCGAACCGCATGCGATGCCCATCGCGGCGGGCGATCAGCAGTGCGCCCGGTCGGCCAGAGAGCCTGCGGGCGACCAGGCTGAGCACGGTACCACTTGCCTCGTCAAGCCAGTGAGCGTCGTCAATGATCGCCATGGTGGGCCCGGCCCGGCCGCTGGCGATCAGCTCGAGCGCGGCGAGACTGACAGCGAGCAGATCGGACGCATCGCCGGCTGGCGCACCGTCGCCAGCGACGCCCACGGCGGTGAGCAAAGCGCGGCGCTGTCTGGCCGGCAGGCTGTCTGCCTGCGGCAGGACTGGCTGAAGCAGCCGGTGCAGCGCGGCGAACGACACCTCGGCTTCGGCTCGTGCGCAGTGCACCGGGAGTACCCGGACCTCCCTGCGCGCAGCCGTCACCATCGCGTCCGCGAGCAGCGCCGATTTGCCCGCGCCCGGCTCGCCCCGGATCACCAGGGCATCGCCCTCGTGATTGACCAGGGAGTCCGTGAGCCTGCTGATGGCGAGCAGTTCATGCTCGCGCCCGTACAGCGTGCCGCCCCCGTGAACGCGCATTGGCATCAGCCTACGTGCGGGCCACTTAGGCCGGCTGGCTGGTCACTTGTCAGATGCTGGCGGGCGCGAGGTCGCCGTAAGTTGCCGTTGTCCATACCTCGGACAACCGATCAGGAGGCGGAGATGCCCTATCTCAGGGTTGGCCAGGAGAACTCCGGACCTATCGAGCTGTACTACGAGGATTACGGGTCGGGACCGCCCGTGGTCTTGATCCACGGCTACCCGCTCAGCGGCAAGGCATGGGACAAGCAGCTTCCAGCACTGCTCGGGACTGGCTATCGTGTCATCACCTACGACCGGCGCGGGTTCGGCAAGTCAAGCAAGCCGGCTAGCGGCTATGACTACGACACGTTCGCGGCCGATCTCAACACCCTCATGGAGACGCTCGACCTGCGCGGAGCGATGCTGGTCGGACACTCGATGGGCACTGGCGAGGTCACCAGGTACCTCAGCAGATACGGCTCGCAGCGTGTCACCAAGGGAGTGCTGGTGTCCCCGATACCGCCGTTCCTGCTCAGGACCGACGACAACCAGGAGGGCCTGCCTGGCAACCTCTTCGACGGATTTATTCACACCGCAGAGGCCGACGGGCCAGCCTGGATGAAGGGGTTCCTCGGCAACTTCTATAATATGGACGTGCTCGGCGGCTCGCTGGTCAGCGAACAACCCTTCCATGCCAGCCTGATCCAGGCATTCGATGCATCTGGCATCGCGACGGTGGCGTGCATACCCACCTGGGAGACCGACTTCCGCGCTGACCTGCCCCGCATCGACGTCCCGATCCTGATCATTGACGGTGACGCCGACCGGATCCTGCCTTACCCCAACACCGGCAAGCGCCTCCCGGCGCTGATCAAAGGCAGCGAGCTCGTCGTGATCGAAGGCGGGCCGCACGCGATCGCCTGGACTCACGCCGACCAGGTCAACCAATCCCTGGTCAGCTTCCTCAAGTGAGACCGAGCAAGCGAGCGGGCTGGTGCCGCCCCACCCAGGCGACGGCACCAGCCCAGGTGGTCAGTCCGGCCAGCCCGGGGAAGGCATCTCTGCGCCAGCCCCGGAACCCCTAACTGGCCCATCTTCGGCCCATCGATGGCGCTGGAGCGCCGCCCATGGGCCATCGATGGTCCAGGCCTGCGCGTGAGATGAGGTCTAATGCGGCGATTTATCCTGACCGGTGCACCGGGGTCAGGCAAAACTTCCCTGATAGAGATCCTCCGAGGTCGCGGCTATGCCGTTGTCGATGAGGCGGCGACGGACGTGATCGCGGCCGAGCACGCGCGCGGCGTTGATGAGCCGTGGCGCGACCCTCTGTTCATAGACAAGATCGTCGAGTTGCAGCGAGCCAGGCAACTGGCAACCGACGGCGAGGTCCAGTTCCATGACCGGTCGCCGGTATGCACGCTGGCCCTGGCGAGGTACACGGGCCACCAGCCCTCGGCTGTCCTCGCCGCCGAGCTGGCGAGGATCGTCGGTGGCGGCATCTACGAGCGCGAGGTGTTTTTCGTGCGACCGCTCGGATTCCTCGAGCCAACCGCCGCCCGCCGGATCAGCTACGAGGACTCCCTTCTCTTCGAGAAGGTCCATGAGGCCGAATACACCGCGCTCGGCTTCCGCTTGGTTGACATCCCTGCCATGGAACCCGAAGACAGGACTGATCTCATCGAGTCCTATATCTGGGCGTGACCATTGTGCCGAATGGGGCGCCTGCCGGATTCGTGAGGCTGACACATCCGAGTGCATACGCGAATCGATGGTGGATACCGGGTGTCGGTTCGCGCATCGATGTTGTTGGAGCAGGCTGCCGAGCCAGCCGAGAATCACTCTCAGTGATTGTCACCAGATCGACCCCTGGCGCGTCTAACGGATTCAACGATCATGATCGAAGCGCGAGAGAGGGGGCAGGAGTTAGTCATGCGAGTACTAGTCGCAGGGGCCAGCGGGGCGATCGGCAGGAGGCTCGTGCCTGCGCTGGCGGCAACCGGCCATCAGGTCACCGCCACGACCCGTAGCCAGCGCCACACCGCGAACTTGCGGGAGGCGGGAGCCGATCCTGTAGTTGTCGACGGGCTTGATGGCGTCGCGGTGAGGGAGACGGTCGCGCTGGCAGCGCCTGAAGTGGTGATTCACGAGATGACGGCCATACCCGCCACGTCCAGGGTGCGGCATTTTGACCGGGTATTCGCCGCTACCAACGCGCTGCGCACCAGAGGCCTTGACCACCTGCTGACCGCGGCAAGCGCGGCAGGGGTATCGCGGGTGATCGCGCAGAGTTACACGGGCTGGCCCAATTGCCGGTCAGGCGGGCCGGTCAAAACCGAAGACGACCCGCTGGACGCTAACCCGCCCGCCGAACAGCGCGAGTCGCTGGCAGCGATCCGCTACCTCGAGGACAAGGTGCTCAGCGCGGATGACATAGGCATGACCGGTATCGTGCTGAGGTACGGCAGCCTGTAGGGACCCGGGGCTTCTGATCAGTTCGTCGACCTGATCAGGAAGCGGCAGCTGCCGGTTATCGGCGACGGTGCCGGGGTGTGGTCGTTCGTGCACGCGGACGACGCGGTGGCCGCCACGGTCACCGCGGCGGAGCACGGTCCGTCCGGGATCTACAACATCGTGGACGACGATCCCGCGCCTGTGTCCGACTGGCTTCCTGCCGTGGCCGAGGCGGTAGGAGCCAAGCCGCCGTTCCGGATTCCGGCCTGGCTCGGCAAGCTGGCGGCCGGCGATGTCGGCGTCTCGATGATGACGCAGATCAGGGGTTCATCGAACGCGAAGGCCAAGCAAGTGCTCGGCTGGCGGCCACGCTGGTCGAGCTGGCGCGACGGCTTCGCGCACGGGCTTGGAGACAGCCTCGGGCGCTAGCTTGCCGGCCCTGCGTCGGCGGCCTCGACGTCGTCGCCTGAAATGCCGAGCAGGAACAGGACCGCGTCGAGGTGGGGCACGCTGACCGAGGCGTCGGCCGCATTCCTGACGGCTGGCTTCGCGTTGAACGCGACCCCGAGGCCCGCGGCCGCGATCATGTCGAGGTCGTTGGCGCCATCGCCGACCGCGACTGTCTGGCTGAGCGGTACCCCTGCCTGCTCGGCGAAACGCCTGAGCATGTGCTCCTTGCCAGGCCGGTCGATCAGCTGCCCGGTGATCCGGCCGGTGAGCTTGCCGTCGATGATCTCCAGCCTGTTCGCGGCCGCGTAGTCAAGCCCGAGCTCGGCGCTGAGCCAGTCAGTGACCTGAGTGAAGCCGCCGCTGACCACGCCGCAGCGATAGCCGAGCCTGCTCAGCGTCCGCACCAGCGTGCGGGCTCCCGGAGTCAGCCTCAGCTCATCGAGCAGCTTGCTCAGCACTGTCTCTTCCATGCCGGCCAGCAAGGCGACCCGTTGCCGAAGTGCCTGAGCGAACTCGATCTCACCGCGCATGGCGGCCTGGGTGATGGCGGCTCCGCGCTCCGCCTGCCCGGCCCTGGCCGCGAGCAAGTCGATGACCTCGTCTTGCAGCAACGTCGAGTCGACGTCCATGATCACCAGCCGCATCGCCCGACGGTGCAGCCCGCCCTGCTGGACGGCCACGTCGACGCCGAGCGCGGCCGATTCGCGGGCGAGCGCGGTGCGCAGTCCAGCTGGATCGGCACCGGAAACGTCGAACTCTATGCAGGTGACCGGTCGCCTCGCCAGCCTGCCGATCCGGTCGATGTTGGCGCCGCTCGCCGCGATCCGGCCGGCGATCGCGGCGATGACAGGGGGCGTGAGCGGATTGCCGAGCACAGTTACGTGCAGGCGGCCGCGCGAGCGTGGCAGCCGCTCGCCGGAACCCATCGTGATCTCGGCATCCATGTCGAGATCAGCCGCGAGAGATGTCACCTGCTTATGGATCGCGGTCAGGTCCGGCGAGGCTCCGCCGAAGAGCAGAACGCCAAGTATGAGCCTGCCCCGGATGACGACTTGCTCGACATCCAGCACGGTCAGCTCATGAGCCGAAAGGCTGGTGAACAGCCTGGAGGTGACGCCGGGCCGGTCGCGACCGGTCAATGTGACCAGGAGAGTGATTGCCATGGCGCTGCCAACGCTACCGTTCCTGGCCGGCCGCTCGGTTACGGTGCTCAGGCTAGGACCCGCCCTGGCCCTCGCGCCCGCAATGCCGGTACGCCACCGCGCCGAGGTCGGGGAACGCGTCGATCTTCGCCGTCGCCCGCTTGCCCGCCGTGGTGTAGCCGATCCGGAATCCGACCGGCAGCGGCTCCGGGCAGCGCACGCGGACCGCGGCCGTGATCGTGACCCACGCGGTCGCCCCTGGCCCGAGCGCGGGAGCAGACGCCGCCGTGCCTGGCAGCGCGCCGCAAGTGCCGACGCCGCCTGACACCGCGCGCATGCCGCCAAGGGCGAGCAGCGGCGTGACTGCCCCGATCCGCACCGGCGAGGCTGAGCCGTTCTGGATTTCGATGCCCACCTGCAGGTCTGGCCCGACCTGGCTGGCACACCTTTTGCCGGTGAACATGATCGCGGGCGAGCCAGGCGCCCGGCTGCCCGCGCCGGCCAGCGAGTGATCGGGATGACCGGATCGCGACTGGTGATGCCCGGCCGTGACGCGGCCGCCAGCGAAACCGATGGCCACGCCGACCGCGAGGGCGATCACGGCGTATTCGACAGTGGCGCCGCGCGAGCCGCGCGAGCCAGCCAGGCGTCCCAGCCAGCGAGGGGAGCCACCGAACTCGATGGTCTCCGAGCTGGCACCGTCAGTTTTGGCCATATCCCCACCATAGGCCGCCGGGGCACGGGGCAGGTGATTCGGCGAAATGATCCGCGCCCCGGGCACGTGAAGGGTTAACTCATTATCGGGGCCGAGCTGAAATGGGGGGCAGCAATGCTGCAGGGCTTGCTACACCGGGATGATGAGGTCCTGCCGGCGCGGCGGCTCGGAATGTTCGAGCTCGACGAGGAGGCAGCAGAACTCGAACGGCGTCATGAGGACGTCATCCGGCTGACACTCGGCAAGAGCGAGCTCCCGGTGCATACGGAGATTACCCAGGCCATGGTGGCCGCGCTCGCCGACGAGAGGCGCAGCGGCCTGGTGCACCCGCTCGGGCTGCCGGAACTGCGAAGCGCCATCGCGGAGTATGAGAGCCGGGCCCGGGCCATGCCTGTCGATCCGGCGTCGGTTGTCGTCAGCGTGGGCAGCAGCCTGATATTCCGGAATTTGTGCTCGCTATTGTGCCGTCCCAGCACCGGGGAGGCGGCCGGCGAAATTCTCATTCCCCGGCCCTATGACTCGCTTTACCTGTACTCGGCGGCACTTGCCGGTGCAAAGGTGCGCACCTATGACATCGACCCGTTCACGGGCGTCATCGACACCGGTTCGCTCGCCGCCGCGATCGGTGGCGCAACCCGCGCCGTCGTGATCTGCTCGCCAGGCAACCCGCTCGGCAACGTACTGACCGCGGAGGACCTTGAGCGCATCGATGCGGAAGTGGACGGCAGAGCGGTCATCATCAGCGATGAGATCTGCAGGAACATGTCCTTCGACGGCCCTGTCGCCAGCTTGGGATCGCTGGCGGCACCACGATCGCCGGTCATCGTGACCAGCGCGTTTTCCAAGGGATTCAGGATGTACGCGCGGCGAGTGGGCTACGCGGTCATGCCAGCGCGGTACGTGCGGGCGCTGTCCATAGTCCAGGACCACACGCTGCTGACGACCGATCCGGTGGCCCAGTTCGGTGCCCTGGAGGCGTTGCGGCACCTGGACGAGATCGAGAGCCTTCGCGCGCTGTACAAAACACGCAGAGATTACGCGATGGAAAAATTGTCGGCGGCATCGGCTGTGCGTCCCATTCGCCCGTCAGGCGGTTTCTATCTCACCGCGGACGTTAGCGAGCTGCTCCGGCCGGGGGAATCGGACCGGTCGCTGGCCAGGGTAATTCTCGCGGTCACCCACGTGGCCACGGTTCCCGGCAGCGACTTCGGGCTGCCGGGAACACTGCGGCTTTCGTTTTCCGCGAGCCAGTTCGAGATGGCGGTCGACCGGCTCGCGCGGTATTTCGCCGATGGCCGAGCCAGCCCGCCAGGTGCGGTACCCCACCCGGCGACGCTGGTGTGAGCGGCCGGTCCGGGGCGGTCAGCGCTTCCGGATCGATCCCGTGCACGGACGGCACGCGCACGGTACGGTACTTTTCGTGCCCGCCGATGATCACCTTGCACGCGGATTCACGCGGCCTTTAGCAGTGATGAGACCCCTGTTCTGCTCGCCCGGTTTACTTAGGCGGCCGGCCAGCGGCGGGACGGAATGGCGCGATGGCGGCCTGAC
Organism: Streptosporangiaceae bacterium; assembly: GCA_035716545.1. Taxonomy (GTDB): domain Bacteria; phylum Actinomycetota; class Actinomycetes; order Streptosporangiales; family Streptosporangiaceae; genus Chersky-822. The sequence goes on along the minus strand of DASTJM010000121.1, from coordinate 19,285 downwards.
GCCCTCGTCGCGGCCCAGACCACAGGGCTGGCACCACATCGATCGCAGCCGCGAGCGCGTACGCGGCGGCCTCGTAGTTGACTCGCCAGCCAACGAACTCGGGCCAGGCCAGTTCGGGGTCGCGCTCGATCGGGAAGTGGACCTTGCGCAGAGTCGCGATCCCTTCCAGGAACTCCTCGTAGGTGAGCGTGATCCCCTGGGCCGGGTCAGGCGGATAAGGCACTTTGAGATTCATGGCACTGGCGATCTCGCGCAAGCACTCGAAACCGCCGCGCAGGCACAGCCTGGCCGGCACTGTCGGCGCTGCGTCGGGTGAGGCCGTGAGATACAGGGCCGCCGAGTCAAGCACCGCAAGCAGGGAGATGACCCACGACGACAGCGCGCGCGGTGACCGGAACCTGACCAGCGGCAGGTAGGTGGTGTGACTCTCGGCGATGTCGGCGGCGAAGCGCTCCCAGTTCTCATAAAGAGCGGGGAGGGTATCTATGGTCGAGCTGCCGGAGCCGAGCGCGAAATGAGTGCGGGCAAGCAGCTCAGGACCCCACGACGGGACCCCGGCCCGTGCGTTGAGCAGCGCGACTTCTGTCTCCCTGCGGTTGAAAGCCGAGTACAGCGTAGGCAGGTAGGCGATCTGCAGCGTGATGGTAACGATGCCGGTCAGCGAGGCCATGTCGAGTATCGTCCGAACGGCCGCGCCATGAATCTGCTCTGACCCGATCTCCCAGAGCGCCGGGCCAGCCGTGGTGAACGCCGTGGTGATGCCGGCCGACAAGAACGGCCACAGGAGCAGCGAGTAGCCGATGAAGAAGATCGCAAGCCAGGCGATCAACTGGATGAGCAAGATAGCCGGCGCCTGGGCGGCCAGTACCCGATCGCGCCGCTTATAGCTGCCGATGGGCCCGGTCAGGAGCCGGAAGGTGCCGTTCACCAGGCGGTCGACCCACCTGGTCAGCCAGCTGCCGATCGGCCTGGGCACGATAATCGTGCCGATGAGGCTGCCGGCCGCGGTGATAACAAGCAGCGCGCCGACGGCGGCTGCGAGGTCGCGGCCGCCTTGGGGCACTACCAAGTAGTCACCGCCATCACGCTTCCTGGACTAGCCAGCCGTTTCCGTCCGGATCGCTGAAGGAGAAGTAGGACCCGAAGCCAGCCCGGCTCGGATCGAGGCCAGGCACCTGCCTGCCGGTGTCGAAGCGGCAGAAGTGGCTTACCTCCGCACCGCGCCCGGTGAGCTCGCCGCGATCCTCGCCCGCGCGATGGTCGACGTCTACCGCGAATCCAGCTGCGTCAGCATAAAAGGCCTTGGCGCGGTCGAGCCCGGCGACCGGTCCGACTATGACTTCGAGCTTCCAGCCCACCGCCTCGCCTTCCCGCCCTTGACTGTCCGCCATGGGTATCCAGAGACTACAGTGCCGCAAGGGGCGGGAATAGGGCTGATCACGGCGGCCAAGGCCGCAGGTGCTCTAGCGAATGAGCGGCGGCGTTGTCGGCGTGCAGGCGATGGCGGGGTCGCACGATCCCAGGTAGGTGTTACCGCCGCCGTCGGCGAAGCCGCCGTCTGTATAAAGCACCTGGTTGCTGCCGAGATTCAGGTAGTTGTTGGTCAGCGTCAGCAAGGTGGCGTCACCCGGTTCCCAGGCGTAGCTGACCACGCCTTGATCACCTGGCTGGGTCAGGTTTACGGTATTGCCGGTCACGACCGTGTCGTGGACCGGGCCATCGGGGTCGGCGGAGCCCCTGGTCACGAGGAAGGTCGACCCGCGGCTGACCGCACCGTCACTCACGGTGTTGCCCAGGTAGGTGTTGGAGGTTGCCGCCGAGCCCTTCGGGCTGCCGAGTTCGGTGAAGGTATTGTCGCTCGATGCGGCGTTGCCGGCGATCAGGTTGTTCGAGCCGCCGAAGATCTCGACCGCCGCTCCGTCGAAGCCGTAGGCGAGGGAACATGCCTGACTTCCTGTAATCGTGTTGTCCCGGACTGTATTATCGTCGCCCCAGATCAGGACGCCGAATGCCCCTGACGACCTGGCCGGGCTATTTGTGTCAAGCTCCTTATTGTTGGTGAAGGTTGAATTCTCGATCACATTGCGCGCGGCGCCAGGGGGCACATAAACTCCTGCGTAAAATCCGCTCGCCGATACGTTCGTGATCGTGTTATCAGTCGCGCCGGCCTTGAGGTCGATGCCATCCACGTGGCCCGCTGGGGTCCGTCTGCCGTCGCATATCCACGTGCGAGGGGCGACTCCCCTGAGCGACACGTCAGCGATCGTCACGCCCGACCCGCTGACATTTATGGCCGCGCCATCTTGCCGCAGCTCGACCACCGGAGCCGGGCCTGAGCCACGCGCCGTTACCGTGACGTTGTCGGCTGTGATGGCCAGCGATCCGTCATAGGTGCAGCCGCGCTTCAGCGCCACGACGCCGCCAGCCGGGGGACGGACGGCGCTGAGCGGCTTTCCGCAGGGCACTTCAGTCACCGCCCGGGCAGCAGCCGAAACCCCGGCGCCAGCTAGGCAGTTGTTTTCTGAGACCGCCAGCGCGGCAATCACCGTAGTCGCTATGGCCGCCATTCGCCGAACATTCATCCGGTGCCCTCCTGGCATAATACGTGAATCGCCAGGACTCAAATTAAGGCGGACGCATGGCGAGAAGTGCGGCCGCCCTGAGTAGTGCCAGGCCGTATGGGTAGGCTGCACTGGTGACCGAGGAACTGGTCCGGTACCGATCGGGTGACGAAGACAGCGCCAGATGGGAGGGTTTCACCTTCCGGCCAGGCGATATCGTCATCAGCACCCGTTCAAAGACGGGGACGACGTGGACGCAGATGATCTGCGCTCTTCTCATCTTCCAGACCCCCGAATTGCCGGCTCCGCTTGCGCAGCTCTCGCCTTGGCTCGACTGGCTCATCACCCCGCGAGAGCAAGTCTTCGCCCGGCTCCAGGCCCAGGCGCACCGGCGCTTCATCAAGACGCATACACCGCTTGACGGGATCCCGCTCAGCCCGCTCGCGACTTACATCGTCGTCGGGAGGCACCCGCTTGACGCGGCAGTGTCCCTCTACCACCAGGGCAGCAACATCAACCGTGATCGGCTGGCCGAGCTGACGGGGAGGATCCCCGATCAGCCAAGGCCGGACCGCCCGCCCCGGCCCGCGGAGCGGGAGTGGCTGCTGCGCTGGATCGACGCCGACCACGCTCCTGCTGAGTACCCGGACTCGCTGCGCGGCGTGCTCTGGCACCTGTCCGACGCATGGTCCCGCCGTGCCGACCCGGGCTTGCCCGGCCCGGCGATCCTGCTCTTGCACTACGACGAATTGCTGGCTGATCTCGGAGGGCAGATGCGGGCGCTGGCACAGGCCCTCGGCATCGAAGTGGCCGAAGACCGGTGGCCTGACCTGGTCAAGGCGGCGTCCTTCGCCTCCATGCGGGCAGCAGCGCACCAGCAGGCACCCAGCCAGGCCGGGGTGCTCAAGGACAACGCCGCGTTCTTCAGGCGTGGAACTTCAGGGGCTGGCCAGGAGTTGCTGACCTCGGAGGAGATGGCGCACTATCACGATCGTGCGAGCCAGTTCGCGCCAGCTCACGTGCTGGCCTGGCTGCATCAATTTGAGCACAGCCAACCTGGTCGGACGCATCAGGCCATGGCAGGCTAGTGGGTGGGTAGACTAGCCGCGCACCGGGACGCCATGACCCGATCTGACACTGTCTGGCTGGCTCCCCCGCCCAGCGGCTGAGGCCGCTGGGCTCTTCGCACCAGCGCAACGTAACGGGAGTTGGAATGCGCGTTCTGGTTCTAGGCGGTGACGGTTTCTGTGGCTGGCCGACTTCGCTATACCTGTCGGACCGCGGCCATGACGTCACTATCTTGGACAACCTCAGCCGTCGCAATATCGACAACGAGCTCGAGGTGCAGTCGCTCACGCCGATCCGGCCGGTCGGCGAGCGGTTGCGCGTCTGGGAGCAGGTGTCCGGGCACAAGGTCGGCTTTATCAACCTGAACCTGGCGACCGAGTACGACCGGCTGGTCAGGGTGATCGAGGAACTCCAGCCAGAGGCCATCGTGCACTTCGCCGAGCAGCGTGCCGCGCCCTACTCCATGCGGTCCGTGAACGCCAAGCGCTACACGGTCGACAACAACGTACGCGCGACCCACAACCTCCTCGTCGCCATGGTCGCCTCAGGCAGTACCGCCGCTCTCGCGCACCTGGGCACCATGGGCGTCTACGGTTACGGCTGGTCGGGCACCGCGCCCATTCCCGAGGGCTACCTCACCGTCAAGGTACCGACACCCGACGGCGATCTCGAGCGCGAGATCCTGCACCCGGCCAATCCCGGCTCGGTGTACCACATGACAAAGACCCTCGACCAGCTCATGTTCGCGTTCTACGCCAAGAACGACGGCCTGCGCATCACCGACCTGCACCAGGGCATCGTGTGGGGCACCCAGACCGACCAGACCCGCAAGGACGAGCGGCTGATCAACCGGTTCGACTACGACGGCGACTACGGCACCGTGCTCAACCGGTTCCTGATGCAGGCGGCGATCAGGCATCCGCTGACCGTGCATGGCAGCGGCGGCCAGACCCGCGCGTTCATCCACATCAGGGACACGGTCAGGTGCATCGAGATCGCGATCACCAACCCGCCTAACCCAGGGTCGCAGGTGATGGTGCTCAACCAGATCACCGAGGTGCACCGGGTAGCCGACCTGGCCAAGATGGTCAGCGAGATCACCGGGGTAGAGATCGCGAACCTGCCGAACCCGCGTCGCGAGGCCGACGAGAACGACCTGGTCGTGCTCAATGACCAGTTCCTGGCTCTGGGCCTCAACCCGACGACGCTGTCGAGCGGGCTGCTCGATGAGGTGACCCAGGTCGCGGAGAAGTACAAGGACCGCGTCGACGTCACCAAGATCATCGCCCGTTCGGTCTGGCGCAAGGGCATGGAGACCTCAGAGGACCTCATGACCGGCATAGGCGAAGGCGCCGAGTAACCCCGAAGGTCGTCTCTCCTGGCTGTCGCAGCCCGCACCCGATCGCGCCCGGCGCCTCGAGCTGGCGCGCAACTGGTGATGTAGCCTGGGCAAACGGGGCTTATGCCCGGGTTGGTGATCAACTCTGCTCCGCATGGATGCGCGAACCCAAGGTGGAAACTAGGAGTCGATTCGCGCATCCATGTCGATTGGCGTATCCATGTTGTCGCCCTTCGCCTTGGTGACCGCTGCGTGACGGTGCCGGGCGGCCCGCAGGCCAGCGGCCGAGGAACAGGACCAGGCAGGCGTGTCGCGGAACCGGCCGGGACCACGGTTGTCGGCGAAGCGGAGTAGCAGACGGCAATACTGCCCGGCTTGCTGTTGTTATGGCCCGGCAATTAGCGGCCGTCGCGTAACAACCCGAAGATCGGCGACCTGGGCCTGTGATAGGCCCCCGGCGAACTGGTTATTTCGGGACTGGCTGTCTGGCGACTGGCCCCTCGATGGCCCAAAGGTGGCGCTGGAGCGCCCTGGATGTCCCATAGGTGGGCCTCGGCACGAGGCAAACCAGTGCCCGGGGCGTGCCGCGCCGCTGTCCGCTGGCTGGGTCCGGTTCCGCGCACGCCGTCCGCCGGCTGCGCCCGGGGCGGGTCCGCGCACGCCGTCCGCCGGCTGGGTCCGGTTCCGCGCACGCCGTCCGCTGGCTGCGCCCGGGGCGGGTCCGCGCACGCCGTCCGCTGGCTGGGTCCGGTTCCGCGTACGCCGTCCGCTGGCTGGGTCCGGTTCCGCGCGCACGCCGTCCGCTGGCTGGGTCCGGGGCGGGTCCGCGGTGTGCTCGGGTGCTCGAGATGGGTGCCTGGCTGCCCTGCGCGGATCCGGGAGGGCTATAGGATCTGGCCATGCCGTTTCTTTGACGTCTGACCGCTCTCGGGCCGGCGTTGTTCCGCCGGATCCGGGCACGCACCGCCATCGTCTTGGTGACCGCGCTTGCGGTCGAGGCGCTTGACGAGCTCGCCGATGGGACCAAAGCTGGCGCATTCCCGCTTATCCGGGGTGATCTGCACCTCACTTACGACCAGATCGGTCTGCTGATCTCGGCTCCGTTGCTCATCGGCGGTCTCCTGGAGCTGCCGTTCGGGCTGGTCGCCGGGTCCGGTTCGCGCAGGCACCGATTGGTGCTAGCTGGCGGGGTGCTGCTGGCCGGCTCGCTCGCCGCGGTGGCGTCGGCTAGCGGTTTCTGGTTCTTGCTCGCGGCTCTTATCGCGTTCTTCCCGGCGTCCGGCGCGTTCGTCGGCCTGACGCAGGCCGCGCTGATGGACGCCGATCCTGGCAGGCAGCAGGAGCGGATGGCCGCGTGGAACCTGGCCGGCTCCGCCGGTGCCGTGGCAGGCCCGTCGCTGGTCGCGGTCGTGCTGTCGGCAGGCGGCACGTGGCGTGCCGCCTACGTGCTGGTGGCCGGAGCCGCCGTCGTTACCGTGGCCGTGACCGCGGTCGCCGGGCCGGCGAGCCTCGCCGGCGGGACCGCCAAGGCCGAGGCGAACACCGCCAGCCAGGAGGACATGGAAAGTGAGCGGCCCTCGCTGAAAGCGGCACTCAAGGCGATCAGGCGCGGCGATGTGGCCAGATGGCTGATCCTGCTTCAGGTCATCGACCTGCTGCTGGATGTCTTTACCGGATACCTCGGCGTGTATCTCGTCGACGTGGCGCGAGTGAGCCCGGCGCTCGCCGCTGTCGGCGTCGCGATCAGCCTGGGAGCTGGCCTCGCCGGTGACGCGCTCTTCGTGCTGGTCTCCGGCCGCGTCAGCGGTCAGGCAGCGCTGAGAGCGAGCGCTTGCGTGGCAGCGATTTGCTATCCCGCCTTCCTCCTCGTGCCAGCGCTCGGCGTCAAGTTCGTGCTGCTCGGTCTGCTGAACATCGCCACTGCCTGCTGGTATCCCGTCATCCAGGCCGGCCTGTACGGTAGTTTGCCTGGTCAGAGCGGAATCGCGGTGTTCTGGTCGAGTGCAGCGGGTATAGCCGGGTCAGCGGGGCCCTTCCTCGTCGGCGTGCTCGCGCAGCAGGCGGGACTGGGTCCCGCGATGTGGTGCCTCACACTCGCGCCAGCGGCCGTACTGATGCTGGGAAAAATCAAGAGGAGCATTGATGACTGACCTGCCGTCGACTGCCAGCCTGGAGGCCGCCAGGGACCTCCTCACCACCACGCCGGTATTCGACGGCCACAACGATCTGCCCTGGACTCTGCGTGCCAAGGGAGAGTCACCCGCCACCCCGATCGACATCGCGGCGCCCGTCCAGGGAACTCACACCGACCTGCCGAGGCTGAACGCCGGCGGGGTCGGCGCTCAGTTCTGGTCAGTCTGGGTGCCGGCCGAACTCGACGGCGACGCCGCGGTGGGTACCACGCTGGAGCAGATCGACCTGGTACACAGGCTGGTCGCCAGGCATCCGGATGCGCTTGAGCTCGCGCTCACCGCCGAGGACGTGGAGCGAATCACCGCCGGCGGCAAGATCGCCTCGCTGATCGGCGCGGAGGGCGGCCACAGCATCGGCGGCTCACTAGGCACGTTGCGTGCCATGTACGCCCTCGGCGTCAGGTACATGACCCTGACGCACAACCGCAACGTCTCCTGGGCCGACTCAGCGACCGACGAGCCCGAGCACGGCGGGCTTACCGATTTCGGCCGCGAGGTCGTAACTGAGATGCAGCGGATCGGCATGCTCGTCGACCTGTCGCATGTGTCGGCGCAGACCATGAACGACGCACTCGACGTTGCGACGGCACCGGTGATCTTCTCGCACTCCTCGGCCCGGGCGGTCGCCGGTCACCCGAGGAACGTGCCAGACCAGGTGCTCGAGCGGATACCCGGCAACGGAGGGGTGACGATGGTGACTTTCGTGCCCCAGTTCGTCTCACCTGCCTGCTACGAGTGGGATCTGGCGGCCGCCGTCGAGGCCGAGCGGCGCGGCCTCGACTACAAGGCATGGACTAGCCGCGAGCAGCTCAGGGACTGGGCGGCCGAGCACCCCATGCCAGTCGCCACGGTCGGGGAGGTCGCTGATCATGTGGAGCATGTCAGGAACGTAGCCGGGATCGATCACGTCGGCATCGGCGGTGACTACGATGGAGTTAGCAGCCTCCCGGCAGGCCTCGATGACGTCAGCAGTTATCCGGTGCTCTTCGCCGAGCTGCTCGACCGCGGCTGGAGCGCCGACGATCTCGGCAAGCTCGCCAGCAAGAACATCCTGCGGGTGCTGCGGGCCGCTGAGGAGGCCGCGAGTGTCAGGAGAACGGCGATTTCGGCCTAGGCTGCGGCTCCCCGTCAAGGACTAGATCCACCCGCTCGTTGTAAAAGCAGGCGAGCCCCGCGATCTTCTGGCTCTCAGGGAACGGAGCGCGGTACATCCAGACCGCGTCCTTGTGCACGCGGGCGCCGGTATCGACCGACCAGTAGCTGGCCGTCCCCTTGTAGGGGCAGTGGGTGCTCGTGTCCGATGGCCGCAGCAGGTCCATCCGCAGCGCGTTCAGCGGCAAGTAGAAGCGCGGCGGCAACCCGGTTTCGAACAATATGCGTGGCTGATTGGATTCGGCGACGACGACGCCGTCGAGCTCGACGCGAACCCGGCGCGAGCTCGCCAGGATGTCCACTCGCTTGTGCGGGTCGCGTGCGTGGGTGTAGACCGGCTCGTCTTCCTCGAGCCACTCGCTCATGGCCGCCCATTCGAGCTTGACCGCGTCCCGCAATCCGGCGACCGGCGAGCCCGGATACCGGCGCGCGGCTCGCTCGGCCGTGCCTGACCCTGTCTTGACGTGGCAGACCTCGGCGGTTCCGAGCCGGGAATGGTGCTCGGTGTCGCCGGAGGGGATAAGTTCCGCCTGAATGTCTGTAGCACCGATGTAGTACGTCGGATAATAGGGTATTTCCCAGACGAGCAGCGGTGCGTAGGTATCGGCGACAACCTCGCCGGCCAGGTACGCCCTAACCCGCTTCAGACCCCGTTCCACCTGGACTGCGTGCTCGGACAACCGTGCATCCCTTCGGTCCATCGCGACAATGCGCGCGCTCTGCCGCGATCTCGTGGCTGTAGCGTCAGGGTATGCGGCTGGGCGTGCTAGACGTGGGATCCAATACAGTGCATCTGCTCGTAGTCGACGCGCACCAGGGTGCTCGTCCGCTGCCGGCGTTCTCGCACAAGGTGGAGTTGCATCTCGCGGACCACCTGGACGCGGCCAACCGGCTGAGCGAGGAGTGCTCGGTCCGGCTGATCAGCTTCGTCCGCGAGGCCATGGGCATCGCCGAGGACAAGGGCGTGCAGGAACTGATCGCGTTCGCGACCTCGGCGATCAGGGAGGCCGCCAACGGCGACGAGCTCCTGGCCAGGATCGAGGCGCGGACGCAAGTCAAGATCTCGGTGCTGACGGGCACCGAGGAATCACGGCTCACCTTCCTCGCCGCCAGACGCTGGTTCGGCTGGTCATCGGGTCGGCTGCTGCTGCTCGACATAGGCGGCGGGTCGCTGGAAATCGCCGCGGGCCAGGACGAAGACCCGTTGGTGGCCGTATCGCTGCCGCTCGGCGCCAACCGGCTCACCAGATACTGGCTCGACGGCGATCCGCCCGACCGCGACGAGGTGCGCAGGCTGCGCAAGCACGTCAGGGCGGAGATCGCCGCATCGGCGAGCGCGATCAGGTCAGCCGGTGAGCCCGATCATTGCGTCGCCACGTCGAAAACGTTCCGCCAGCTCGCCAGGATCGCCGGAGCGGCGCCATCCAGCGAAGGCACCTACGTCAAGCGCACGCTGCGCCAGTCCGACGCCGCCGAACTGGCTGACCGCCTGCCCAAGATGGCGATCAAGGAGCGGGCCGCCCTGCCCGGGGTGTCGAGGATCAGGGCACCCCAGCTAGCCGCCGGCGCCATCGTTGCCGCCGCCGCGATGGATCTCTTCCAGCTCCCGGAACTGGAGATCTGCCCGTGGGCGCTGCGTGAGGGAGTGATCCTGCGCCGGATGGACAGTCTGGCGGTTTAGTGGATGAGCGTGTCCGACGTGGTGCGGCGAGGCTCGTCATCCTCGTCGTCGGCCGGCAGCTGAGCCGTGTCAGTCGCACCCGGTACCGGGTGGCGCGCGCTCGGGCCCATCGCGTGCTCCGTGCCGAGCGGGTCATCGCGGTCAAGCGGGCTCGGCCGGGCCGGCTGACGCTGGGCGAGCGGCTCGGCCGGCCCGTCGAGAGGATTGGCGACCGCGGCCCTGCGGCCTTCGACGGCGGCTTGCGCGGCCGTCTGGCGGGTCCCGGCGCCGGCCCGGTGCGCACCGGCGTGTGGTGCGTCGTGGGGACCGGATGACTGGCGTTCCCGTTCGGTGCTCGTGCCCGGTTGGGCCGCGAGCGCCCGCGTGACCTCGTCTTCGAGTGATCCGCGCGCGGCCTCGCCCGCTACCAGGCTGGTCACGACGTCCCGGATCTCGGTGAGCCGCCTGACCGTCTCGGTGTGCCTGGAGATCAGCAGGTTGAGCCGCCGCTCGGCGCCGTCGTGGATGGCGGTCGCCCGCGCGGTCGCGTCGTCGAGTTGCTGCTTGGCCTGGGAGATCGCCGCGGTCACGGTGCTGTCCGCGTGCTTGGTGGCATCGGCGACGGTCTGCTCCGCGGTCTGCTGTGCGGTCGAGATCATGCTGTCGGCCTCAGCCCGGGCGGAGGAAACGGCACGCTCCGACTGCTCTTGCGCCGCGGTCAGCATGCGCTCGGCCCGGTCCTGCGCCTCGGCTCGCAGACGCTCGACTTCCTCTTTGGCGTCTGCCCTGAGCTTGTCGGTATCCGCCTTGGCGGTCTCGCGCATCTGCGCGATCTCGGCGGCCACCTTCTCGCGCTCGGACTTCGCCTCGTCGGCGGCAAGCTTGAGTATCTGGCCGACCCGCTCGCTGATCTCCTCGTGCGGCGGCCGCCCGGCCTGGTCCCGGGCCTCGGACAGCTCCCTGCGCAGTCGCTCAATCTCGGAGAGGCCAGCGGTGAGCTTGCTCTCTAGCTCGCGGATCTGCCCGTTGCGCCACGCGATGTACTCATCGACCTGCCGCCGGTCATAGCCACGCCGTTCGCTGTCGAACGGGTTGTCGCGGCCATCGGCAATGACGTCGTTGTACTCGCTCATCTCTCACCTGTCGAGTGCTCGGGCAGGCGCTGGCGCGATCGACGGGGTCGATCAGCGTGCCAGGCCTGCGAGTGGTCTGCGACTATCCGCGGCAGCATCGCATACGGACAATCGATGGCAGATGTGTGTGATGACTCTTGTCCGCAAGGCCACCTCACCGCAACCGAAACATCAAATTATCCTAATTTTAGGTTGCTCTTCACCAGCAACCGGATCATCAGGCGAGATGAAGGAAGTTCAGAGTGGCCGAGGTATTCGTCAAGTCTGGCAATCGGAGATGACCAGGATCGGCCGGGCCGCGCTGATCGGCTCGCTGGCGGGCCTGAGCCCGGCCGTGCATCCGGAGGCCTGGATAGCACCCGGCGCGACCGTGATCGGAGCGGTGTCGATCGGCCGCGGGGCGAGCATCTGGTACGGCGCGGTGCTGAGGGCCGATGATGACTCGATCTGGATTAGCGACGAATGCAACATTCAGGATCTATGCTGCTTTCACGTCGATGCCGGGCAGCCTGCGGTGCTTGAGCCGAGGGTGAGCGTCGGCCACCATGCGACCGTCCACGGGGCCACGATCGGAACCGGGGCGCTGATCGGGATCGGCGCCACCGTGCTCGGCGGGGCCAGGATCGGGCCAGGCGCGCTCGTCGCGGCCGGCGCCGTCGTCCGGCCGGGCGCGGTGGTGCCCGCAGGAGTCCTGTACGCGGGTGTTCCCGGCCGGGTTGTGCGGGAACTCACCGACGATGATCACGCCCGTTTGGAGCGGACCGCTCTGGGGTACGTTGCACGGGCTCAACGGCACCGGCAGGTGCGCTGGCGGGATCTCGGGCAGGATCCGGGTGAGCCAGGGCCGGGTGAGCCAGGGGCCGGATCAGCCACCGGATGAGCCAGAGTAGGCAAGAAATGATCCTGATGGGTCATGCGGGACAGGCGGGCTGAGCCTTAGCCTGACCAGAAGCTGAACTCGCCGCGCGACGGAGGTGGACCATGCGAGAAGACCTCGACGAGCGCCTCCATGATGCCGTCGCCATGGACGAGATCAGCTTGTACGGCGATGTGCTCAGCGCCGTCGCGGCCTCGGACCGGCCGCTCACCTGCGACGAGATCGACGCGGTGCTCGGCGTTACCTCCCCGCGGCGTACATGACGTCAGTACCCCAGTGGCTGAACCCGAGTGACTCGTACATCCTGATAGCCGCCGTGTTGGTCTCGTCGACGTACAGCATGACCTGGAACAGCCCGCGCGAGCTCAGGTAGCGCAGGCCGACCAGGGTCAGCGCACGGCCCAGGCCGCTGCCCCGCTCCCCAGGGTCCACGCCCACCACGTAAACCTCGCCCATCGGCTCGTGGTGGCGTCCATCGCCCCGGCGGTGGTCGGCACTGTCGTCCTGACCGTGGATCTTGGTCCAGTGGAACCCGGCGAGCTTGCCCGCGCGCTCGGCGAGAAAGAACCCGCCCGGATCGAACCATGGCTCCCGTTCCCGCAGCTCCAGATCCGCCCGCGTCCACGTGCCCTGCTCGGGGTGACCGGCGAACGCACGCCTGTTCAGCGCGGTCCATGCGTCCTCGTCCTGGCCAGGCACGAAGGTGCGGACTGACACTCCATCGGCCAGTTGCGGGCGGTCGATTCTGGACTGCAGTGACCTGCGCATCTGCCAGAGTGCCCTGATCCTGGCGAACCCGGCGGTCTCAGCCAGGCGGGCGGCGGCCGGGAGGTCGCCGTGCGCCCACAACCGCAGCGGGTGGTCCGAGGCCTGCCCAGCCCGGGCGTCGATGGCCTTGAGCAGTTCGAGACCGAGGCCGCGATGCCGGAACGCGGGGTGGACGACCAGTTCTGCGCTGGGACCCTGGACCGGGTCGGTCGGATCGAGATGGGCGTAGCCAGCTAGCTGGTTCTCGCTGAAGAGCAAGAAACTTCTGGCAAACGGGTCGCCTCCGTACCTCAAGTGCAACATGACATGCTCGGACAGCGGGCTGGCCCCGTCTTCGTCCGTGGCCGCGCGCACAAGCCGCAAGGTGGTGGCAACATCGGTGTCGGTCAGGTGACTTGTGACCCGCAGATCGCTCACCGCGGTTCGCCTTCGCTAGCCCTCATCTGCTCGCCTTTCGCTAGCCCTCATCGCCGTCAGGTCATGGCCAGGCGGGATCGCACCGTTGCCAGCGCACCGCTCGTCCGCGGGCCGTTTGCGTCTCGTCGGCCCTGTCTTGGCTTGTCCTGTCCTGGCTTGTCCTGTCTTCGCTGCCGGCTTGGCCTGGGCCGGCTTGGCCTGGGCCGGCTTGGCCGGCACGAACTTGTAACCGACGTTTCGCACGGTGCCGATCAGAGCCTCGTTGCCTGAGCCGAGCTTGGCCCTGAGCCTTCGCACGTGTACGTCGACCGTCCTGGTGCCTCCGAAGTAGTCATAACCCCAGACCTCGGCGAGCAGTTGTGACCTGGTGAATACTCGTCTCGGATGCTGAGCGAGGAACTTCAGCAGCTCGAACTCCTTGAACGTCAGGTCGAGCGTGGTGCCGCGAATGCGGGCCGAGTACGTTGTCTCGTCGATCACCAGCTCGCCAGCGCGGACCTCGGTGACCTCGGTCTCTGCCGGGGCGCGTCCGATCGCCAGCCTGAGTCTCGCTTCGACCTCGCCCGGGCCTGCCGTGTGCAAGATCACATCGTCGACGCCCCACGCAGGCGTGATCGCCGCCCAGGCACCTTCGCTTATTACCGCCAGCAGCGGGATTTCGGTTCCGGAAAGCTCCGCGAGCAGTTCCTTGGCTTTGACGAGATGATGCCTGGCATCGACAAGCACGGCATCCGGCAGCCCCGGCTGGCGGCCTGGCAGGACGCTGGCTGATGCGGCGGCCACGGTGACTGAATGGCCGAGCAGGCTGAGCGAAGGCAGAATCTGGGCAGCTGATTCGCCCGTGCTGGTGAGCAGCAGGACTTCGCTCACCAGCTGCCACCTCCGCCACCCCTAGCGGGAACCTGCGACGAATCCCCCTGCGGTTATGAGCGAGGATAGCTGACATGGTCATCGTGACTTTGCGCTACTGGGCCGCAGCCAAGGAAGCCGCTGGCGTCCCTGACGAGAAGGTCGAGGCGGTAACCCTCGCCGATGCGCTGGCTACGGCGGCCGAGCCAAACCATCGGCTAAGGCAGGTGCTGGCCAGGGCCTCGTTCCTGGTGAACGGAGAGCCCGTCGGGTTGCGCCCGCATGACTCCGTCGTCCTGCCCGATGACGCGGTGATCGAGGTGCTGCCCCCGTTCGCCGGCGGGTAGCAAGCGCGGCTGTGGGTAGCGAAGGGTGCGAGCAGCCGTGATGGGCGTATTGAGCCAAGCACGCCTGGGGCTGAACCGGATCGGGTTACTCAGCGTTTAAGCAGGTGTGGTGGTTCGCGACGGTACTGGGCAAGGGCAGCCCAGACAGGTCACAGACGAAGAACTGGTGCGGGCGCTCTACAGCGAGCACGCCGGGCCGCTACTTCGCTATGCCCTGCACCTGACCAGCGGCGACCGGCAGCGTGCCGAGGACATCGTGCAGGAGACGCTGCTGCGAGCCTGGCTGCACCCTGAAGCCATCGTGAACAGGCCAGCGAGGCCATGGCTCTTCGCGGTCGCGAGGAATCTGGCGGTGGACGCGCACCGAGCGCGGCAGGCCAGGCCGCGCGAGGTGGGCGAGGCCGCACTGCAGCTCACCGCCGTCCCTGATACCGCAGACCGGGCGCTTGAAGCCTGGGCTGTAGCCGACGCACTCCGCTCGCTGCGCCTTGAGCACCGGGCGGTGCTGCTCGAGACTTACTATCGCGGCCGGTCGGTGGCCGAAGCCGCGGCTGTGCTCGGTGTGCCGGCAGGCACAGTGAAATCGCGCACGTTCTATGCGCTCAGAGCGCTGAAGCTGGCACTCGAAGAACGGGGGCTCGCACCATGAGCGACCCGGCATGCCGTACATTTCGCGAGCTGCTAGGCGTCTACGTCGTCGGCGCGATCGAGCCGAATGAGCGCAGCGTCGTCGATTCCCACTTGAATCAGTGCTATGGGTGCCGCGAGGAACTTGCGAGCCTCGCCGTGCTGCCCGCGCTGCTGCACCGGATCCCGTCCGCTGAGGCCGAGCAGCTTGCGCAGCCAGACGAGGAAGCCGCCGAGCGAGATGATCCGGCGCCACAGGTGCTTGCCCGGCTGCTCGACGAGGTCGGTGCCCGGCGCCGTGCCCGGCGGCTGCGCGGCGTGCTGGCAGCCGCGGCGGCCCTCATCATCGCCGTCGGCGGGGGCGTGGGAGTCTCGGCGGTGACCGGCGGGCAGCCTCGGCCCGCCGCGACGGGGAATCTCGATGTGGTCAGCACCCACCGCGGAAATCTCTCGATGACCGTCACGTACGGCGGTTTGAGCTGGGGCACCCAGATGTCGGTCAAGGTGCGTGGCGTGCACGCGTGGACGTGGTGCAAGTTCTGGGTCACTACCGCGGACGGCAGTTCGATGCTGGCGGGAGGCTGGCTGATCGGGCCGAATGGTGACGGCCAGTCCTACCCTGCGGAAGCTCATATCCAGGCATACAAGGTGACCGGCTTCATCTTGACCGCCAACGGCAGGGTGCTGATGCACGTGCCAGCGAGCTAAACGTCGCCACTCAGGCCGCCTCCACTGACCTGAGTGGCGATGCTCAGGCCAGGTCCGGTGGCCTGAGCGCCGGTGCCGGCCCGTTCGATGGTGCTCTCACCCCATCGGCGGGCCGGCGCTGTGCTTTGCGACCGCTCGCGGCCCGCTGGGCTCGCGGGCCGCTGGGTTTGCGATGAGCGGGTTTTGCGGCCGTCGGGTTTGCGGCCGCTGGTTTGCGACCAGCGGGTATTGCGGTCGCTGGGTTCGCGGGTGGTTTTGCGGCCGCTCGGTTTGCGGCCGGTGACGACGCGCCGGGAATGCCCCGCGTGGGCGTGCTGTTTTCTCCGCCGTGACCCCTGGACTGGTGGCCGCGGTCGTGGCGCTGGCGCTTGCCTCCGGTATCGGCCTGTGGTGGCGCACCCGTAACGGCATGGTGCTCGCCAGCAAGCCTGCTGCACCGGCGCGGCGGGGTCCGGCCGCTCCGAAGCCGCGGGAGCCGGGCCAGGACGCGACAGCCCTGCCCGGACTGGGCGCAGCCGACCTGGGCTCAGCGCTAGGGGAGCGGGCGACCCTGGTCCAGTTCTCCTCGGCGTTCTGCGCGCCCTGCCGGGCAACCAGGCGGGTGCTCGCCGACGTGGCAACGATGGTGGACGGGGTCACTCACATCGAGATCGACGCCGAATCCAGACTTGATCTAGTCAGGCGCCTCGATGTGCGCAGAACCCCGACTACGTTTGTGCTAGGACCTGATGGGCACGTAACCCACCGCGCAAGCGGCCAGCCTCGCAAGGTAGACGTGATCGCTGCGCTCGGTGCGGTGATAGAATTTCCTATATGATTTATAGGGATTGCCGTGAGGTGGCACTGAGGCGCAGGGATGATGATCGGACGACAGGAGCGGCGGTGACGTGCAGCGGCGCAGGTGCGCGGCAGCTGATTAATGCCGCGCTTCCGGCTGCTGCTGTGCCCGGTTCCGCGCGGCCCGGTTCCGCGCGGCCCGGTTCCGCGCGGCTCGGTTCTCTTCGGCCCGGTTCCGCGCGGCCCGGTTCTATTCCGCCCGGTTCTGTTCGGCCCGGTTCCGCGCGGCCCCATCCTCTTCGGCCCCGTCCGCCTCGGCTCGATGCTGCTCGTCCCACTCTTGCGGGCTGCCGCGTTGGCGCCGAACTGACCAGGCGGCGCGTCGTCGACTACTGCCGCGTGACCACAGCGCTCTAACCGGACTGGGCTCGTTCCGGGAATCCTCCGCTGGCCAGACTGGCCGTAGTTACCGAAGGGGCGCATATGGGCATTGACCCAAGGGGGCCGAGGTTCGGCGCGCTTATTACCGCCGCGGTTCTGATCGCCGTGCTTGCCACCGGCAGCGCCTGGCTGCTTGGGGCGCAGGCGATCGTGTTCGCGACCGGGGCATTCTTCGGCATGCGCTGTGCGCCTTACGGCCTCATCTACCGGTACACGATCCGGCGCAGGCTCGGGCCGCCGCGCGAGCTTGAGGCCGAGGCACCACCCAGGTTCGCACAAGGGGTCGGCCTGGTATTCGCGGTGGTTGGCGCTATCGGCTATGCGAAAGGGGTTACAGGTCTTGGCATGGCAGCGACGGGGTTCGCTCTGATCGCCGCATTCTTGAACGGAGCCTTCGGCATCTGCCTGGGCTGTGAGATGTACCTGATCATCCGACGTATCGCGGCCGGCAAGCAAGTCCTGGATGCTGGCCAGAACTGACAAGGAGAATCGCATGAGCCGTTCCGACGTTCTTGTAGACGCCGATTGGGTGCAGGCCCACCTGGGCGACCCGGGAATTGTGCTCGTTGAGGTAGACGAGGACACCAGCGCCTACGACAAGGGACACATCAAGGGTGCCGTGAAGATCGACTGGAAGAAGGACCTGCAGGACCCGGTCAGGCGCGACTTCGTGGACCGAGCCGGATTTGAGGCGCTGCTGTCCGAACGGGGCATCTCCAACGAAGACACGGTCATCTTGTATGGCGGCAACAACAACTGGTTCGCCGCTTACGCCTACTGGTACTTCAAGCTGTACGGGCATCACAACGTGAAACTGCTTGACGGCGGCCGAAAGAAGTGGGAGCTCGACTCCCGCGAGATGGTGACCGAAGTGCCGCAGCGGGCTGCGACCACGTACAGCGCGCAGGAGCAGGACCGGTCGATCAGGGCGTTCCGCGACGACGTGGTAGCGGCCATCGGCAGCTTGAACCTGGTCGACGTCCGCTCGCCGGACGAGTTCGCTGGCCGGCTGCTCGCTCCGGCGCATCTGCCGCAGGAGCAGGCGCAGCGAGGCGGGCACGTCCCCACGGCCAAGAACGTGCCGTGGTCCAAAGCCGCCCAGGACGATGGCACTTTCAAGACCGACGATGACTTGCGGGCGCTATACGGTGACGAAGCCGGCCTGGACTTCGGCACGGACACGATCGCCTACTGCCGGATCGGTGAGCGGTCCGCCCACAGCTGGTTCGTGCTGCACGAACTGCTCGGCCAGCCCAACGTAAAGAACTACGACGGATCGTGGACCGAGTACGGGTCCCTGGTCGGCGTCCCGATTGAGCTGGGAGACGGAAAGTGACAGATCAGGCCACCGCGGACGGATGCGGGGCGCCGGCCGGCGGCGTCAAGATCAAGGACGGCGCGGGTAACCAGGCAATCGTCCAGGGACGCGTGACCAGCGCCGGGACGCCGGTCAGGTCCGGCTACGCCCGGTTGCTCAACACGGACGGGGACTTCGTTGCCGAGGTTCCGCTTGGCGAGGATGGCGAGTTCGTCTTCTACGCCGCGACCGGCGACTGGAGGCTTCGGGTGCTCGCACCCGGCGGAATCAGCGTCGACCAGGTCGTCTCCGCTGAAGTCGGCAAGATCACCGAGCTCGATCTGGCTGTCTAGGCCGCTAGGCCCCGGACCGCGACTGATCGGGCGGCTGTCAGGCCGCCAGACCTGACAGCCGCCCGGTCTGGTCGGCCGCTGAGCACGCGCAGCGCATCTGAGCGCATCATTGATGACCTAGTTGGCTTGTCGGCTAAAACTGCTTCCTGCCATCCGCCGCCTCTGGCAATCGCTGCTCTCCGCCCCTGAGCTATTCCGCATCGTGATCGGCTCACCTGCGGGTGACCCGCCGGCAGTCGAGACCTGTGATGCCTTCGACGAGACTGCTGGATCGTAGCTATTCACCAGACGTAGCTAGCTAGGTCGCGGTTACAGTTTCAGGCATTTTCCGGAGCGGCTCGCCGCCGGGCTGACTTGCCGTGAACCTCGCGAGGGCGCGGCCCGGCGGCGCGGAGGGGATGCTTGCAGGGTGGCTGGGCGCATTGCGGCCCGTCCGTGCCGCCCGCCGCTGACCCGCTCCCGTGACCCGCTCAGCTCCGCCGCCGGGCAGGCCGCCTCAGCGGCCTGCGGCAACGGGCCGGCCGGCCCGCCCGCGGCAACGGCCCGGCCGGGCCGCCCGCGGCAGCGCCGCGCCCCGCGCTGCTGTTCGCGGCGCCTGGCCGACAGCAGCGCAGGAGCGACGTTGCCGCCCTGGCAGCAAGAACGCGGCGACGTTGCTGTGGCCGGTGGCGTGCCAGCAGCAGCGCAGGCGCGACGTTGCCGCCGGGCAGCCGCCGCCG
>DASTJM010000120.1:0-4526 GCA_035716545.1 Streptosporangiaceae bacterium | reverse complement strand
GGCCAGCATGAGGGCCTCCTCGTCGCTCACCCCGTCGGGGATCCGGAACGTGGAGGTGTCCGCGTAAGGCACCCGGACGAACTCGGCCTGGGTGCCGTCGATCTTGTGACCGAGGATCCAGCCGCCGAACTCGGTGCACTGGCCGTAACGCGCCTCGCGGCAGTACCGGCAGCTCCCGCAGGCGCTGATGCAGGAGACGAGCACGCGGTCGCCTGGGCTGAGGCGGCGCACGCCGTCGCCGGCCTCCCAGACGGTCCCGACGGCCTCGTGGCCCAGGATGCGCCCTTGGTGCACCGCGGGCACGTCGCCCTTGAGGATGTGCAGGTCGGTCCCGCAGATGGTGGTGGCGTCGACCCGCACGATGATGTCGCCGTCGTCGGTGATCTCCGGGTCGGGTACTTCTTCCCAGGCCTTGCTACCGGGACCGTGGTAGACGAGGGCTCGCATGGCTTCCTCCACTGGATCGTCTGCTTCCAGTACCGAGCCTCGTCTGAAGCGCCGGGGAAAGGCAGGGCCGTTGGTCCTTTCCCGGCGGGTTGAAGGTCATCGCAATCGCGGACGATGGGAGGTCCCAAAGTCGGCCATTCGTCGTTACGGTCGGACTATCCGATCGGGCAGTACCGGGAAGGGACATGTCATGTCTGACCGTAAGCTCACCGAACTCGGCGAGGACGAGTCGCTGAAGCTGATCTCGGCTGGCGGAATCGGCCGGATCGCCTACCAGAGCCGGTTCGGGCCGGCCGTGCTGCCGGTGAACTACCAGTGGCACGACGGGGCTATCGTGTTCCGGACGGCCCAGCACAGCGCGCTGGACGAGGATCTGCAGACTGGGATCGCAGGCGGTGACTACCGGGTGGCTTTCGAGATCGACGACATCGATGTGCCCGGCCGCCAGGGATGGAGCGTGCTGATCCAGGGGCCGGCCCACCACGTCTCGGGAGACGAGCGGGAATCGGCCGAACGGGCGGGCGTCGAGCCCTGGCCAGCGGGTGAAAGAGAGCTCTTCATCCGCATCGTCCCGAGCCGCGTCACCGGCCGCCGTATCGAGCCGTCGTAGATCGTTATGTGCCCTGGTTCTGGGTAAAGTGGCTGGTGCCCAAGCTAGAACGACTGAATGCTGGCCATGTCGCGGCGGTCCTGGCTTTCGAGCTGGTGAACCGCGCCTACTTCGCTGCTTCGATCTCCGACCGCGGCGACGAGTTCTTCGACCAGTTCCCCGACCGGCACAGCGCCTTGCTGGCTGAGCAAGAGGCCGACATCTGTGCCTTCTACGTGCTCGTCGCTGATGACGGCTCGATTCTGGGCCGGTTCAACCTATACGACATCGAGGACGGCACTGCCAGACTCGGCTACCGGGTCGCGCAGCAGGTCGCCGGCCGTGGCGTGGCGACCACGACCGTCCGGGAGCTGTGCCGTATCGCGGTTACGCGGCACGGGCTGCGCACACTGCGAGCGGCCACCTCCCACGACAACGCCGCGTCCCAGAAGGTGCTGGCCAAGGCGGGGTTCATCCCGGTCGGCCCGACCACCCCGGCCGATCTCGGCGGTAAGCCAGGCGCCTGGTACCAGCGCGACCTCCAGCCATAGGCCTGCTACAAACGGAGGATTACGCTCGGGCAATCATCAGCGTGGTCCTGTCGTATTCGAGAGTGTCCCTTCTTGGTGCTAGCGTCAGCCGTAGCGGTCGATTCCCCTTCTGCGGCTCGTTTGCAAGAAGCTGTCATAAGCCTCAACGAAAGCGTTGCGAACATCAGCGATCGTGGTAATGGCGGTATTGTATTGAGTACGATCCTCGCTATCCCGCCACTCGGTCGGCACCTCTAGTCGCATTCCGCTTTGGTCCGTGAAAGTATAGTAGAGGATCTTGTCTTGGCAGTTATCGATAGCCTGTCGTAGCTCGCCGTATCGATCATTAATCGTTTGGTCGTCGAATCCCGCAACCTCCAAGCCCATTGCTTTGGCCACCTGGGCAATTGCCGGAGGTCCTCGACGCGGACGCGCTTCGCCGCACCTGCTTCAACGTGGCGTTGTTCATCGACCGGCGCGGCGGCACCGGCGGGGGGATCTTCCGTTGCCGGTACGCCCGCTTCCTCGCCGAGGCCGCGTCGATCACCGGCGAGCCCCGCCTGACGGGAATGGGCACGGAGCTGACCGGAATCGGCGACCGGTGGGAACAGGTCGCCGCCGCCTTCGCCGCCGCGGCGCAGGCCAGCCACCCCGCGGACCTGCTGGAGACGGCCACCAAGCCGATGCACGAGATCGCCGACCTCAAGCAGGACTTCTGGGAACGCCTGAGCACCATGATCGCCGCCTGAACACCCTGGCGGACGGCGGGCTTCACGAGGACATGACCGCCGGCCTCGAGGACATGGCCGCCGGCCTCGGCGCGGTACCGGGTCGTACCTGGCCGGATCGGCTAGGCTCAGGCCGGCTGGAGCTGGCTCGCCTCGGCCGGACTCGCCCCGGCCTGGTCCATGCCGTCCTGACTCGCCTGTTCTGCCTCAAGCGCATGCGCGATACGGATGAGCTCCGCGATCATCACGCCGAAACCGATGGCTGAGACCACCACCGCGGCCAGCCCGAACCAGTCGCCCGTTTTGCTGCCCTCCGGCTCTCCGGTCCTGATCATCGAGAGCGGAAGATCGATGGTTACCTTGTTCCTCGGCGCCACGACCCGCGGCGCCGGACCTGACCGCCGTGCCCGCGCGGTGCCTTTGCTGTCAGCCATGTCACGACCTCCCATCAGCAGCAGGACGGTAGCCATGAGGCACCGCCAGCGGCAACGGGCCAAAGTCACCAGCGGCAGTACCAAGGCCCTCAGGTCCCCGCTTGCTCGTCGATGAGCGACCGTGCTTGACTCGTATCGCCCATCTGGCGGTATGTGCCCCGTCCGGGGCCTGGCTGCGGGCAGGCGGGAGGGCGGAGCGGTGAGCCTGGTGCGAGCGGTGGAGGTGCCTGAGCTGCCGGTGCCCCGGCTGGAACCGGTCATCGGGGCGTCGCGGCTCGCGGAGCTGCTCCGGGCGGCCGGCCAGGTCCGGCAGATGCTGGCCGGGCGTACTGTCTGGAACGTCAACTCGACCGCAGCCGGGGGCGGGGTCGCCGAGATGCTGCAGGTCCTCGTCGGTTACGTGCAGAACCTGGATGTCCCGATCGGCTGGCTGGTGGTGAGCGGCGACGCCGAATTCTTCGCCATCACCAAAAGGCTGCACAACCAGATCCACGGCAGCATGTCCGGCGCCCCGCTCGGCCCGGCGGAGGCCGGTCATTACGCGCAGATGCTGGCCGCGAACGCGGTGGAACTGGCCGCCAGGATCCGGCCCGGCGACGTGGTGCTGCTGCACGATCCCCAGACCGCCGGGCTGGCCGCGCCGCTGGCACAGGCGGGTACCCGGGTGGTGTGGCGCTGCCACATCGGCGTGGACTGGGAAGACGACGTAACCCGGGCCGGGTGGGACTTCCTGCGGCCGCACCTGGCCGCCGTGGAGGCCTTCGTGTTCTCGCGCCGCGAGTACATCCCGCCGTGGATTCCCGCCGGCAAGTCCTGGGTCATCCCCCCGTCGATCGACCCGTTCTCTCCGAAGAACCAGCCGCTCGCCGCCGACACGGTGCGAGCCATCCTGGTGAAGCTGGGTGTGCTTGACGGTCCGCCGCCGGCCGTACCCGCGACCTTCGTCCGCCGTGACGGCGAGATGGACACGGTCACCAGGCCGGCCGTCATCGTCGGCGAGAGCCGCCCCGCAGCCAATGACCCCGTGCTGGTCCAGGTCTCCCGATGGGACCGGCTCAAGGACATGGCTGGGGTCATGCGCAGCTTCGCCGACCACGTCGCACCCGGCGGTGACGGGTACCTGATGCTGGTCGGCCCATCGGTCAAGGACGTGAGCGACGATCCGGAGGGCGCAGCGGTTTACGGCGAGTGCCTGCTGCAGTGGCGTGACCTGAGTCCCGCTAGCCGGGCCCGGATCCTGCTGGTCACCCTGCCGCTCGATGACGTCGACGAGAACGCGGCCATGGTCAACGCGTTGCAGCGGCACGCCACCGTTATCGCCCAGAAGAGCCTGGCGGAAGGCTTCGGACTGACCGTCGCGGAGGGAATGTGGAAGGGGCGGCCCGTCATCGGTTCGGCGGTCGGCGGGATCATCGACCAGATCGCCGAGGGCACCGGGATCCTGCTGCCCGATCCCGCCGACCTGGCGAAGTTCGGATCGGCCGCCCGCCTCCTGCTCGATAACCCGGACCTGGCGGCACGGACCGGACAGGCCGCCCACGCCCACGTCCGCCAGCAGTACGTCGGCGACCTGCACCTGCTGCGTTACGGCAGCCTGCTCGGCATGCTGATCGGCGGAGGTTAGCCACACCCGGCCTGGTGGTTGTCCGATCAGATCGCACGTGCTAATTCGGATGCTCCTGGGCGGCGGGCGCATGACAATCGACTCGCTATGGTTATGATCCGGTTTTTCCGCGACGAGCCGTCCAGCGTTGATCGCAGCGGCCTTACCGGTGATCCCGATATCCCGGACCCGCCG
>DASTJM010000119.1:0-18987 GCA_035716545.1 Streptosporangiaceae bacterium | reverse complement strand
CGCGGCCCGGGCCGCGGCGGCCACCACCGAGTTCGTTGTCCTGCTCGCGCTGTACAGCGTCTTCCTGGCCCGCCACGCCGGCCGCCGCGACCTCACCATCGGCACGCCCGTCTCCGGCCGCGACCACCCCGACACCGCCGGCCTCGTCGGATTCCTGGTGAACACGCTGGCCCTGCGCATCCACATCGATGCCGCCAGGACATTCCCCGACCACATCGCGTATGTCCGGCAGGTCGTCCTCGACGCGTTCGCCCACCAGGAGATCCCCTTCGAGCACGTCGTCCGCGCCGTCGCCCCGCAACGCACCGCCGCCCGCAACCCGCTCTTCACCACCAGCTACGCCCACGACACCGCAACCACGACCGGGGCCGTGACCCTGCCCGGCGGCCTCACCCTGGCCCCGCATGCCGCTGGCGGCAGCGGCGGCAGCCACTTCGACCTCACCCTGAACACCGCCCGCACCGCCGATGGCCTGCACCTCGGCCTGGAGTACAGCACCGCGCTGTACGAGGCGGCCACCATCGCGGGCTACCTGGACTCCCTCACCGATCTCCTGGCCGCACTCGCCGCCGACCCGGACATCGCGGTCGGCCGGCTCCTGGAGCCCACCGAGCGCGAAACCGCGCGGCTGCGGGGCTGGAACGACACCGTGACGCCGACCACCACGACGCCGCTGCACGAGCTGATCACGGCCCAGGCCGCCGCCACCCCGGACGCTGTCGCCGTCGAGGCGCCTGACCTGACGCTGACCTACGGCAAGCTCGACACCGCTGCCACGGCTCTGGCCCGTCATCTCATCGCGCGGGGTACCCGGCCAGGTGACATCGTCGGCGTGCACCTCCCGCCGACCGCGACCGCGCTTACCGCCATCGTGGCCAGCTGGAAAGCCGGCGCCGCGTTCCTCCCCCTTGACCCAGACCTGCCGCCGGCCCGCGTCGCCACGATGATCGACGATGCCCGCCCGGCCCGCATCCTCACCGCCACGACGACCGGCCACCCCGGCCTTGACCTCGACCCCGCCAGCCTGGCCGGCAGCCCGCCCGGATCATCCCTGCCGGCGGTCGGTCCCGGCCAGCTCGCGTTCTTGATCTACACCTCAGGATCGACGGGCAAGCCCAAGGCGATCATGATCCACCACGGCGCCCTGTCCAACTACACCGCCGCGCAGATGCTCCCCAGGCTCCGCGACCACGCCGGCGACATCCCGCTCCGGCTGGCGGCCGGCACCTCGGCGTTCATCTCCGACTTCTTCATCGCCCAGCTCGTCACCCTGGCCGGCGGCCACGCCCTCCACCTCCTGTCTCGCGACCAGCGGCAAGACCCCCGCTACCTGACCAGCCTGGCCGCTGACCCCGACCGCGCGATCACAGCCCTGGAATGCACGACCTCCCAGCTGCAGCTCCTTGTCGAAGCCGGGCTGCTCGACGCCCCGCACCCGCCCAGGATCGTGATGATGGCCGGCGAGGCCTGCCCGCCCGACCTGTGGACCACGCTGCGCCGCTACCCCGCCACGGTCGCCATCAATTCCTACGGCCCGGCCGAGACGATGATGGACTGCACCCAGATCGACCTGACGCAGAGCCCGGACGTGCTGATCGGCCGTCCCTACGGCAACGCCGTCATCCGCGTGCTTGACGACCGCCAGCGGCCCGTCCCGCCTGGCACCGCCGGCGAGCTGTGCATCGCCGGACCCGGCGTCGGCTACGGCTACCTCGGACGCCCGGCCCAGACCGCCGCCGCGTTCATCCCCGACCCGGATGGCCCGCCGGGGAGCCGCCTGTACCGGTCCGGTGATCTCGGCCGCTACACCCGCGACGGCGCGCTGGAATTCCGCGGCCGCAACGACCTGCAGATCAAGATCCTCGGCCAGCGGGTCGAGCCCGAGGAAGTCGAGACGGTACTGCGCGCCCACCCCGGCGTCACCGCCGCCGCCATCACCGCGCACAGCACCCCGGCCGGGCTCCGGCTCACCGCGCACCTCGTTGCCGCGCCCGGCACGGCCCCGGACCCCGCCGCGATCAGGACCTGGCTCGCCCAGCGGCTTCCCGCCGCCGCCGTCCCCGCCGCCATCCGTTTCACGGCCAGCTTCCCCGTCACGCTCAGCGGCAAGCTCGACCGCAAGGCGCTGACAGCCGAGGCGGCCGAATTCGGTACCTCGCGCGCCCCTGTGACCCCGCCAGCGACCCCCGCCGAGCATCAGGTCGCCCGCATCTGGGCCGATCTGCTCGGCCATGACAGCCTGGGTGTCCACGACGACTTCTTCGCCATCGGCGGCCACTCGCTGCTGGCCGCCCGCCTCGCCCTGCGGCTGTCGGCCGACCTCGGCATCGGCTTCCCCCTGCACCAGGTCTTCGCGAGCCCCACGATCGCCGGGCAGGCCGCCTACGCCGGTCGCACGGTACCCGCCGGGGCGGCCAGCGCCATCACGACCCTGGGCGGGACACCCGACCTGCCGCCGCTGGTCCTCGTCCACCCGATCGGCGGCGCCGTGGCCCGCTACAGCGAGCTGGCCGCCGCCCTCGCCGCCCGCTACCACGTACTCGGCGTCCACGCCGACCCCCTCGCCGCCGCGCAGCCCGCCAGCCTGACCGAGCGTGCCGCCGGCTACGCCAGCCAGCTCCTGCCGGTACTCGGCGGCCGCCAGCCTGTCATCGCCGGCTGGTCAGCGGGCGGCATCATCGCCCACGAACTCGCCGTGCGGCTTCTTGACGCAGGCCTGCCCGTGAGCCGGCTGGTCCTCATCGACACCAGCCCGGCCGGCGACGATGACGCTGACGCCGCCGCCCTTGACCGGCTGCGCCCGCAGGTCCTTCAGCACGGGCCAGGCCGGCTGCTCGCCGAGCCGGGAGCAGCCGGCTTCCTCGCCGCGCTCGGCGTGGACCAGGTCTCCTTTGCCGAGCTCGACGCCGCCACCGCCGCCACGCTGATGGGCTTCTGGCAGCACATGCTGACCAGCCTGGCGCGACATCAGCCCAGACGGTTCGACGGACCAGCCCGCCTCATCCTTTCCGCCGACCAGGACGAGTCATCCGGCCAGCACGCGATCGCCACCTGGCAGGCACACTCCGGCCCGCTGTCGGTCACTCAGTCCGGCGCCGACCACTTCCAGCTCCTGCGGGCCCCATGGGTATCGGCCGTCGCTGACGTCATCTCCAGCCCGGCCGATCAGGCGTTGCGAGACTGACCCGGAGTGCGGCTGGCCGGTGCCGGGAGCCGCTAAGGCAGCGCGATCGAGCCGAGCAAGGTATCAATGCTCGACTCAAGCGAGGCTTGCGTCACGAGGGCGCCTGCCGCGGCGCTCCCCGCACCGGGCAGGAGCGCGGTGCATCCTTCGAACGCGTCGGTGCCCAGGCCCGTATAGCGGATCACCTGGGCCGTGTTAGCGGTATTGGTCACAGCCAGCATTCCCGTGCGCGCGAACCCCAGCGTGCCGTTCTTGCTGACGTTGATCGTGAAGGGAGTCTGCGTAAGCGCCGGGGCGCCGGCGACGGTGCAGGCCTGCTTCACCGTCGCGCCGTCGCCGGCCGCTCCGGCGTTAGCCCGCGCCGTGCACCCCGTGAACGTGCTGGCCGCGACATTAATGCCGGTATAGGCGACAAGCTGGGTTCCGTTGCTGATGGTGTCGACCAGGAGATGACCCGATGGCTGGAAACCGGCCGTCCCGCCGTTCGCCACCGTGAGGGTAAACGCGGCCGTCGTCAGCGCCTGGCTGCCCTTGGCGGTCGTGGCCGGGGTCTGGCCGCTGGCCGGGGGCCAGGTGCGGGTGTTGACCGCGTAGGCCCAGTCGATGCCATCCCAGCGCGACTCGGCCCAGGTGGAGGCGCCGGGCGTGCTGCCGGCCCGCGCGTAGCCAGCTGCCCGGCCGCCATTGCCCCAGACCGCGTGCGTGTGGACGAGCCGCGCCATGGCCTGCGCCGACGCACCCGTGCCGTCGTTCGGATCGCCGACTTCATTGATCTCGCCGTCGCCGCCATAGACACACGGGATATAGAGCGCGGAGGCGAGGTCGAGCGGATCTAGTCCCAGCCCCGGGTCCTCGGCGATCGCCTGCTGCGCGGTCCGGCCAGCGGCACGGGTCGGGAACACCTCAACTTCGGTGATGCCGGCCGGCTGCAGTACCGCCTGCGCGAGATAGGCGTGATAGCTCATCCCGGTGACCTTCTCGACGACCGCGCCGAGCAGCAGATAGCCGTAGTTCGAGTACGCCGAGTCCGTCCCCGGCGCGAACTGCAGCCGCTGACCATACATGTAGGTCGCGACGTCGAGCTTGGTGGCGACGGCGTGCCCGAGCGCCTGACCGATCTGCCGCATGTTGTAGGTCGGATCGGGCGCGTACGGGTACTTGGGATTGCGGCCGTCGTCGTAGCCGCCCTGATGGTCGAGCAGTTGCTGCACCGTGATCGAGTCGCTGCGCGGATCGGCCGGATGGGAGAACCCGAGCAGCGGGTAAACCTTCGTGCCAGGACGGTAAGCGAGCACCGCGACCGTGCCGCCCGAGTTGCTCATCGTCGCGGCGGTGTCGGCCGTCGTGAACGTGTTGAGAACCGAAGCGAGCGTCAGCGTGTCGCCGTTGACCGCTGTCACGACGGCGGTCGCGCCCGTCTTGTTACCTGTCACCGTGTCGCCGACGACGGGTTTCTCGGTACCGGCCGGCTTGACGGTCAGGGTCGGCGGGTGCAGCTTGCCGCTGTTGTAAAGGCTCTGGATCGCCGCCTCGCAGAACATCTTGCTGCAGCTCGCGAGCAGGAACCGGTCAGTCGGGTGCGTGAGGCGATAGCCAGGCTCCGCCCAGGTGTAACCGCGCGAGGAGCGCATCGTGCCGTTCTTGGCGATGGCAACCTGAGCGGCGCGCACGCCGTTAGCCTGCATGAAGGTCCGCACCGCCTGGTCGACCGGCGCGAGCGCGGCGACGGGCGACCCGGTGACGGTCCATTTGCGGGCATAGGGAACATCCTGCTTCGCGAAGATAGCGGCGTAGATCGGCGCGGCTGTCGTGCCGCCGCCCTGTACGACGATCGGATAGTAGCCCTCGGCAACCTGCTGGTTGAAAAAGGCCTGGTAATCGGAGCCGGAAAGGCCGTGACGCGCTGCCCAGGGCCCGACGAAATCGTCTTTGAACACCGAGCAATAGGTTCCGTCGCCCGACAGCGCGACATAGGCCGGCCGCCAGGCATTCAGGTAGACCCCCGGCAACTGGATCGCGGCGTTGAAGGTGGTCTGGTATGCGGAGGCCGTTTCGGCCGCATTTAGGGTTGATTTCACAAAGGTCGGATTGGGATGCCAGATCGCGGCGTAACGGCGATCTGCGGAGGTGCCGTAGATCGAGAAGGAGCGCAGCACCTGCCCGTTAGCGAGCGCCGATGCGCTGGCGGCCGCGAAATCGGCCGGCGTCATGCCATGCCGGCCAGCCCAGACCCCTGGGTTGCCCTGTTCGAACACGGACGCGAACACGGCGTCGTCGGCCGCTCCGGTCGCCGAGACAAGCACCGGGTAGTAGCCCTCGTCCGACCATTTCGTGAAAAAGCTTTGATAGCCGGCGGCGTCCACGCCGTGGATCGCTACCCAGGCCGGCCCTGAGCGCTGCACCCACACCGCGGCGTACAACGCATTGCCAGCGTCGCCATAGACGCTGAGCGAGATCATGCGGTAGCCCTCTGCAGACCATTTGTTAAAATTTGCCTGATGCTGGGCGGCCGATACGCCATGGTAAGCCTGGAATAGCATGAATACTCCCTTTCTGGAAACGATCAGTCGTCAAGCAGCTGAATGTAGGGAGCTTATGCCTAAATGCGAAGCTGACTCAATTAGGAGCGCTCTGTCAAGTTTCCAGGCGGGCCGAGCCGTGCCAGCAGTGCACCGATTACCTCCTCGCGCAGGGTGTTCAGGTAGAAGTGGCCGCCTGAATAGAACTCGGCTTCAAAGCCGGCCGAGGTCAGGTCCCGCCACGCCCGCATCTCGCTCACGCTGACGCTGGGGTCGCTCAGCCCGCCGAGCACCGTGATCGGTACCCGCAGCGGAGTGTCATGCGAGTGCAGGTAGGTCTCGCAGACCGCGAAGTCGGCCCGCAGCACGGGCAGCAGCAGCCGGACGAGTTCCGGGTGGGCCAGTACCTCCGGCGAGGTGCCGGCCAGTTCTTCCATGACTTCGAGCAGTTCAGGGTCCGGCAGCAGGTGCGCGATCCGGCGCGGCGGCCCGAGCTGCGGCGCGCGGACCCCGGAGACGAACAGGTGCCGCGGCGGCCTGCCCTTGGCCGTCATCGCCCTTGTCACCTCGTAGGCGAGCAGGCCCCCCATGCTATGGCCGAAGAGGGAGAAATCAGGACCAGCGCGGTCGGCCAGCGGCTCGATCAGCTCCGCGGTAATGTCGGACGCCGATCGCCGCGGCGGCTCTTTGTAGCGGCTTTCCCGGCCAGGCAGCTGGATGGGCACGACGTCGACCTCGGGGGCGAGCAGCGGCAGCCACTCCCAGTACACCGACGCGCCGGCCCCGGCGTGCGGCAGGCAGAACAGCTCAGGCGCGCACGGACGCGTCACCGGGGCCGCTCCGCCTTCCGGCCGGTAGAGCGGAAACCAGGCCCCTTCGGGTGCGGCGCTCATGGGCGCACCTGGTCTTTGGCGCTCAGCTCACCCTGATCGTGCCGTGCCTGATCTTGCCGGGCCGGTCGCGCGCTTGCCGCGATCTTGATGGCGGTCCGCAGCAGCACGCCGGCGCCGCGGGTCAGAGCGGCGTCGCTGGTGTCCTCGGCCGGAGCGTGACTCACTCCGTCCCGGCTCGGAACGAAGATCATGCCGACGGGGGCGATGCCGGCAACGACCTGGGCGTCATGGCCTGCCCCGCTCGGCATGACGTGAGCCGCCAGCGCGAGCTCGCCCGCCGCGGCCGCGATCGCCTGGCGCAGGCCTGGATCAGTGCGGGCGGGCGGCGACTGGTGCACCGCCGTCACGGTGATCTGGCACCCCGTCACCCGTCCCACGCTGGCGGCGGCCGCCCGAACGGCCGCCTCGGCGCGGGTAAGCCGGCCGGCGTCGGTGTCCCGGACGTCGGCGCGCAGCCGGACCAGGCCCGGGATGGTGTTAGTCGTGTTGGGCGAGACTTCCAGGTGCCCGACCGTGGCGGTCGAGCAGATGCGGTCAGCCGCGGCGATCTGGCGGATTCGCAGCAGCAACTCCGCGGCGGCGGCCAGCGCGTCACGGCGGTCGGGCATCGGCGTGGTGCCGGCGTGCTGCTGCTCCCCGCTGATCTCGGCCTCAAGGATGGACCGGCCCACGATCCCGTCGACGATCCCGATCGGCAGGCCAAGGCGCTCGAGTACCGGACCCTGCTCGATGTGCAGCTCGAGAAAGGCCCTGATCCGGCCGGGTGCCCACGCGGCTTCGGCCAGCCGCCCAGGGTCGCCGCCGCAATCGGCGAGGTAGCCGCTCACGGGGCGGCCGGCGTCGTCCGCGGCGGCCGCGGCCTCACCCAGGACGCCGCACAGCGCCCGCGAGCCCCAGAACGGCTCCTGGATGAGCGCGCCTTCCTCGTTGGCAAAGGCGACCGCGACCGGCTCGCAGGGGAATTCCTGACCGCACTCGGTGAGCACGCGGACAACCTCGACTGCGGCGGCAACGCCGAAGGCGCCGTCGAGCCAGCCGCCTTGCACGACCGTGTCAAGGTGGGAGCCCATCAGCAGGACGGGCTTGCCCGGATCGGCGCCAGGACGGCGAACGAACAGGTTCGCCGCCGGGTCAAGCTCGGTGACCAGCCCCGCCGAGCGGCTCAGCTCGGCGATGAAGGCGCGGGCCTGGCTCTCCGCCTCGGTCAGCCCGAGCCGGGTCAGGCCGCCCTGGGGATCGGCGCCGATGCGCGCCAGTTCCCGCAGGCAGTCCAGCATCCGGGCGCCGTCGATTCTCGGGCCGGTCATGGATCGCGGTCAATCAGCTTCATCGGGGGACGGGCGAGCAGGCTCAGCCTGGTCAGCTGCGCCCGCCGAGGACGCGCTGGCCGCCATGGCCAGCCGGAGGCTGCGCGGACGCATGTCGGTCCACACTTCGCCGATGTGCTCCAGGCACTCGTCGCGGGTGCCGGAAAATCCGGTCCCATGCCAGCCGGCCGGAACGTCGCGGTCAGCTGCCCAGATCGAGTACTGCTCCTCGTCGTTGATGACGACCAGGTACTGGGTCTGCGGGTCTGGCTCGGACATTTCGCGGTCGTTTCCTTTCTTTTCGGGGTCCGGCTAAGTCAGCCGGATTTCAGCCGGACGCCAGGCGCGTCTCGACTAGCTTTCGCACGCGGTGGCGGTCGATCTTGCCTGAGGGGTTCGTGGGCAGCTCGGCGAAGTACAGCACCTTGCTGGGCAGCATATGAACTGGCAGCAGCCGCCGCAGGTGCTCACGCAACCCGTCGTCCCGCAGCTCGCGGCCAGGCGCGGCGACCACCGCCAGGTACAGCTCCGGCTGTGCGCGCAGCACGTCGCAGATGAGAGCGGCCGCGTGCGCCACGCGGGGGTCGCGCTGGGCCGCTGCCTCGACCTCGCCAAGCTCGACCCGGTGGCCGCGAACCTTGACCTGATCGTCACGCCGGCCCTGGAAGCAGATCTGGCCATCGGGCCGGCGGACGACGATGTCGCCGGTCCGGTAGGTGCGCATGCCCTCCGGGCCGGTCACGAAGGCGCGGGCGGTCTCCTCCGGGTCCGCGATGTAGCCGCGGGCCAGGCCGGGGCCGGACAGGCACAGCTCGCCGGGCTCACCTGGAGGCACCGGGCGCAGGCTCTCGTCGAGCACGTGGGCCCGCAGGCCGTCGACCACGCGGCCGATCGGCATCGGGTCCTGCCAGGGCGGCGTCACCTGCCCGCACGTGGCGATGATCGAGGCCTCGGTGGGACCGTAGGCGTTCCACAGCACCCCGCACACCGCCTGGAGGTCCTGGGCCAGCGCCGCCGTCAGCGCCTCTCCGCCGCTGATGAGCTTGCCGACCGCCGTCCGGCCGGCCAGGAATGGCAGCAGCAGCCGCAGCTGGCTCGGCGTGGCGATCGCCGCGTCCGCCGAACTCGACAGCAGCCAGTTAGCGAAGATCTCCGGATTACGCCCTGAGCGAGCGGGCGCGACGGCCAGGCAGCCTCCGAAAACCAGGGGGAACACAGTCTCGAACATCGACATGTCGAAGACTGGGTTGCTGTGGGCGACGGTTCGGTCGCCGCGGCCTAGCCCCATCCGGCTGGCGACGCAGTCGAGCATCCCGGCCAGGCCGGCGTGCTCGATGACGACGCCTTTGGGCTGGCCGGTCGAACCGGAGGTGAACAGGATGTACGCCGGCGCGATGGCCTCATCGTGGCCGGCCGGCGTGGCCGGGCCGGCCGATTCCGCCGGCTCGGCCGGTCCCGCCGGTCCCGCCGGCTCGCGTCCGGCGACCGCGGCTGCCACGACTCCGTCAGCCTCCGGGCCTGTCACCGCCGCATCGCAGCCGGCCCGCCTGACCTGGTACAGCCGCCGCTCGGCGGGCGATGCCGGATCAAGCGGGACGGCTGTCGCGCCGAGCAGCCAGACAGCGAGCAAGGCGATGAGGTAGTCCCGGCCGTAGCCGCACTCGACCGCCACCCGCGACCCTGGCACCACCCCCTGCGTCGTGAGCTTGCCTGCCGCGGCCTGGGCCGTGGCCAGCAACTCGGCGTAGGAAAGGCAGCCGTGCTCGTCCTCCATCGCGGGTGCTTGCGGGTGCGCCCGCACCTCGCGCAGGAACCGCGCCATGGTGGCGGAGCTTGGCTCAGGCACCTGAACTCCCCTTTGCAACGCCATCGCGTGCGGCCCTGACGAGCTCGGTGACGGCGAGCAGAGTGGGATGGCCCAGGACGTCGGCCAGCTCGAGCTGAACGCCGAAAACCTCATCAACCCTGGCCAGCAGCCGCAGCGCCTTGATCGACTGACCGCCAAGCGCAATGAAGTCGTCGTCTGGCCCGACCTGTCCGACCGCCAGGATCTCGCGCCACAGCCCGGCCATGCCCGCCATCAGCTCACCGCCGCCCGCGGCCGGGCCGACGCCCGCGGACCCGGTCGCCGCCGGCGCCGGCGCCGTGATCGAGTCGGCCAGCGCACGCCGGTCGATCTTGCCGTTGGGGCTCATCGGCATCTGGTCGAGCACCACGACGGCCGGGACCATCTGGTCGGGCAGTTCCTGCCGCAGCCGCCGGGTAAGCTCGGCCCCGTCCAGTGGTGCCGCTCCCGTGACGAAGGCGGTGATCTCGGCGCCGTCGGGGGCGCGATGGCTGAGCACCACCACGTCCGCTACTTGGTCCTGGCGCCGGACCACGAGATCGACCTCACCGAGCTCGACCCGGAAACCGCGGACCTTGACCTGGTCGTCGTTGCGCCCGGCGAACATGTATGCGCCGTCGGGGAGCTGCCTGACAAGGTCGCCAGTCCGGTACAGCCGCCCGCCGGGCGGCCCGAACGGGTCGGGCACGAAAGCCGCCGCCGTCATCGCCGGCGCCAGGTGGTAGCCGTTCGCCAGCCCGGCGCCGCCGATGTAAAGCTCGCCTGTCTCACCGGGCGCGACCGGCGTGCCGTCGGTGCCCAGGACATGCAGCACGGCACCTGACACGGGCCGGCCGATGGGCACCACGCCCGCCACGTCGGCCAGGGTGACGTCAGCCATGGTGGTGGCCGTCGTGTTCTCGGTCGGGCCGTAGATGTTCACCAGCCGGGGCGGCGGGCGGCTGGTCAGTATCTTCTCCAGCCGCTTCGGATCGCAGGTCTCGCCTCCGAAGAACATCACCCGCATCCCGCTGAAGGCGTCCGGCTCGAAGTCCGCCAGCTGGTGGAACAGCGAGGTCGCCATGACCATGATTGAGATCTTGTGCTCGGCGAGGAAGGCCCGCATCCGGCGAGGTGTCAGCGCGACCTCGCGGTCCACGACGAACAGCGTGGCGCCGCTGGTGAGCGCTCCCCACATCTCCATGAAGATGGCGTCGAACGCCGGATTGGACTGGCAGGCCACCCGGTCGTCAGGGGTGAAGGTCAGGTAGTCCGCGTCGGGAACCAGCGCGCTGATCGCCCCGTGCGGCAGGACCACCGCCTTCGGCTGGCCGGTGGAACCGGAAGTGCAGATCACGCAGGCCGGGTCCAGCTTGGTCACCGCCACCGGGCGGTCCGGCCGCTCGCCGGGCGCGCCCGGCGCCTGCAGCCGGTCGATCCCGAACACGGGCACGAGGTCAGCCAGGGACTCCGCGCCGGCGGCGGTGTCGGTGATCGCGGCTCGCGGGCGGCACTGCTCGATGAGCATTCGCGTCCGAGCGAGCGGCAGGTTCACGTCGAGTGCCAGGTAGGCACAACCAGCGCGCAATGCCCCGAGTGCCGCCAGGACGGCATTCGCGCCGCGGGCCATCGGGATGGCGACGATGTCGCCGCGGCCCGCTCCCGCACGCCTGAGCCCGGCCGCGATCGCGGCCGCCCGCTGGTCGAGCTGGGCATAGCTGATCCGGTTGTCGCCGTGGACGACGGCGGGTGCGTCAGGGCGCTCGCGAGCCTGCCGCGCGATCAGCTCGGTGATCGGCTGGTAGCCCGCCAGCCCGGCGGGAGCCGGGGTCGCGGCGGCGGCCTGCGCCGCGGCCGCGGCGACGGCGGCCGAGATCTCGGTGTCCGGCCGGGAGAACGCGGCCTCGAACCCCGCCACCAGCGCCGCGTGCAGGGCGCCCGCCGCCTCAGGCGAGAACAGTTCCGTGTTGTACTCAAGCACCGCGCCGACCCCGGACGCGCGCTTGGTCACCATCCAGGTCAGCTCGTACTTGGTGGTGCCAGTGGGGTACAGCTCGCGGCTGGCGGACAATCCGCTCAGCGGCCAGCGCCACCCAGTGTCGTCGAGGTAGGTCATGGTGATCTGCCCGAGCGGCACTCGTGACAGGTCACCGCCGAGGCCGAGTTGCTCGATCATCGCCTGCATGGGCACGTCGGAGTGCGCGAGGGCGCCGGCGACCACCCGGCGCACCAGCCTGACGGCCGCGCGGGCGGTCGCCTCAGGCGGCAGGACGAAGCGCAACGGCACCGTGTTCACGAACATCCCGATGTCTGCTGCCTGCGCCGGGCTACGGCAAGACAGCGGCGTGACGACGGTGAGGTCGCGTTCGCCGGTCGCCGCCGCCAGCCCGACCAGGCTGGCCGCCGCCCAGGCCATGAACGGGCTGACTTTCTCCTCCTCGGCGATGCGCTCTAGCAGGGCGAGCGCCTGCGGGCTTATTTCCTCTCGGTGCACAGCACCAGCCACGCCGAGCACCTTTGGCCGCTGCCGGTCGTAAGGCAGCGAGATCTCAGCGGGAAGCCCGGCGAGAGTGCGGCGCCAGTACTCCAGGCCAGCGTCGGGGTCTTGCAGGTCGCGGGTGACTGCCTGGGCAACCGCGACGTCCGGCCGATCGGGTAGCTCGTCGCCGGCGTAGGCGCGCCGCAAGTCCGCCTCGATCAGGTCAAGCGACGCCCCGTCGCACACCAGGTGATGCGCGGTGAGCAGCAGCCAGTCGCCCGCCTCGCCGCGGCCCACGGCCAGCGCCCTGATCAGCGGCGGGCGGTCCAGGTCGAAGGGCTGCCTGGCCTCCTTGTCGAGCATCTGCGACACGGTCAGCGCGGTCGCGCCGGCCGCGTCGACAAACCGGACGGCGGCCGGCGCCGTACCGGCGACGACAGCCTGGCCCGGCTTGCGGAAGCCGGTGCGCAAGGCCTTGTGCCGCTCCACCAGCGTCGCGAACGCCTGCCGCAGCCGCCCGGGGTCGAACTTGCCGTCGAACCTGTACAGGACGCTGATGTGGTAGACGGCGGTCCTCGGGTGGAGTTGCTCAACGAACCAGATGCGCTCCTCAGCGGGAGTCAGCTCGCGCTCCTCCGCGCCGGCCGCGCCGCCGGCTCCGGCGGCGAGCGCCGCCACGATCGCGCCGAACTCCGGGTACATGTACAGGATGTCCAGCTCGACATCCATGCCCAGGATCTGGCGCAGGCGCAGCGCGACCTGCACCGCCAGCGCGGAGTGACCGCCAAGGCCGAAGAAGTTGTCGCGGTCCGCGACCTCGCCGACGGCCAGCTCCTCCTGCCAGACCCGCGCGACCGCGTCCCGGATGACGTCACGACCTGACGCGCCCCGGTCAGGCACCCTGGGCTCAGGCACGGGAACCGACCGTCCCGAGCAAGGCCGTTCCTGCCGCCTGCGGTGATCGGGTCACCAGCCAGTTGCCGATCGCCAGCGCGTCGATGGCCGAGCGAGCGTATGTCGCTGCCGCCTCGGCGGGCGTACGTATGATGGGCTGGCCGCGCAAGTTAAACGAGGTGTTGAGCACGATCGGCACCCCCAGGCGGCGGCCGGCCTGCATGATCAGCTTCCAGAACAGCGGCGCGCTGTCCCGCCGTACGACCTGCAGCCTCGCCGAGCCGTCTACATGAGTGATCGCGGGCAGGCGGTCGCGGTACTCATCGCGTACCTGGGCGACGAACAGCATGTGCTCGAACGTCCGCTCGGTCCCCGGCGTGATGTCGAAGTACTTTCCCGCCTCCTCGGCGAGCACGGCGGGGGCGAAGGGCCGGAATTCCTCGCGCTGCTTGACGACGGCGTTCAGGTGGGCGCGCATGCCCGGGCGGGTCGGGTCGGCAAGGATGCTCCGGTTGCCGAGCGCCCGCGGCCCGAATTCCATCCGCCCCTGGAACCAGGCGACGATCGAGCCTGAGGCGATCAGCTCAGCCACCGCCGCTACGAGTTCGTCCTCGGCCAGCGCCGCGACCTCGTGCCCGGGCCCGAGCCCGCGTACGGCCTCGGCGATCTGCTCGTCGCTGGCGGAGTCGCCCCAGTAGGGCATGGTCATCCGGGCCGGGGTGACCGGAACATGCTGATGCAGCTGCCACAGCGCGGCGCCCAGGGCGGTGCCGTCGTCACCTGCCGCCGGCTGGACGAACACGTCGTCGAACTCGCCGCTGCGCAGGATCAGCCCGTTCGCCGTGCAGTTCAGCGCGACGCCGCCGGCCATGCACAACCTGGCTGAGCCCAGCTGCGGGCGGGCCGCCGCAAGCACGTGCAGCAGGCTGCGCTCCAGGCAATCCTGAAGCGTGGCGGCCACGTCCATGTGCCGCTGCTCGACCGGCGCCTCCGGATGCCTGGCCGGGCCGAACAAATCCTCCAGCGCGTTGAGCACGCCCTGGTGTGTCTCTCGCTCCGTTGGCGACTGGTCACGGGACAGCACAGGTATCAGCAGCTGACCTTTCGCGTCCAGCTCGGCCAGCTTCCGCGCCACGCCGGCGAACCGGCTCCGGTCACCGTAGGGAGCCAGGCCCATGACCTTGTACTCGTCCATGCCAGGCAGGAAGCCGAGGTAGTGGGTCACGACGCTGTACAAGATCCCAAGCGAGCTGGAGATCGGGTAGGTCCGCAGCGTGCGCAGTTCGCTGCCGCGCCCGGCCATGATCGACGTCGACTCGGTCTCGCCCATGCCATCGGCGACCAGCACGGCCGCCTCGTCGAAGCCGCTCAGGTAATAAGCGCTGGCGGCGTGGGCCAGGTGATGCCGCACCCGCACCAGCTTGCGTTCCCAGTCATGGCCTGGGTAACGGGCCCGGAGCACCCCGAGCTGCACCTCCTTGCTGTACACCTGGTCGTACCAGCGGCCGGCGAACTCGTCCAGCTCGTGCGCCACCGACGGCTCGTAGCAGAAGCTGTGGGCCACGAAGTCGACATCGTCAAGCGTCACGCCAGCCATGCGCAGGCATGCGTCGATGGCATCGGCGGGAAAGGCACCCGTGGTCTTGACGCCGTCGTGGCGCTCCTGCGCCGAGGCGGCGAGCACTCCGTCCTCGCTCACGATCGCGACGGCCGAGTCCATGCCCTGGCGGTAGCGCCGCTCGCGCTCGTCCAGACCGGGAACCATGCGCTCCTTGACCCCGAGCGAACGGTCGAGGCCGCTGAACCCGAGTACCAGCACGTTATGACCTTTCCTCAGCGATCATGGAACCCAGGTCGACGCTGTCCATGAGCTCAGCGAACTTCTCTTCGACCTGCGCGCAGAAAGCCGCCAGATCCGAGGTCCGCATCAGCGCGGGCAGCGAGATGTCGACGAGCAGGCGCTCCCGCAGCAGGAACAGCATCCGCACGGCGAGCAGGGAGTTCCCGCCAAGCCCGAAGAAGTCGTCACGCAGGTCGCCGACCTCGACCCCCAGCGTCTCCGCCCAGATCCCCGCCACTTCCTGCTCAAGCGCCGAGCGGGGCGGGCGCGCCTCGCCCCGGCGCGACTCCGGTGCTCGTTCCATGGCGAGCAGGGCGCCGGTGTCCACCTTGCCGTTGGCATTGACCGGCAGTTCGTCAAGCACGATGATCACGCTGGGCACCATGTAGCGCGGGAGCACCGATTCGAGGTAGGACCGCAGGGACGCCGCGTCCGGCTGGCGTCCGACGGCGGCGGCGACATAGCCGCGAAGCTCGCTGTCGCCATACTGGCCGCGCGCGGCGAGCGCCTTGGCCTGCTGCACGTCGGGCGAGCGCTCAAGCGCGGCTTCGACCTCGCCGAGCTCGATGCGGTAGCCGCGCACCTTGACCATGTGGTCGACGCGGCCGAGGAAGTCGACCTGGCCGTCTGGCCCCCAGCGGCCCCGGTCGCCGGTCCGGTACAGCCGGCTGCCAGGCGGGCCGAACGGATTCGGCGTGAACCGCTCGGCGGTCAGCGCCGGGTTGCCGAGGTACCCGCGGGCCAGGCACGGCCCGGAGACATGCAGCTCGCCGGCCGTGCCCGCCGGGGCGGGCTGGCCGGCGGCGCCGGCCTGATCGAGCGCGTACACGCGGGTGTTGGCCAGGGGCGTGCCCAGCGGAAGCGGTCCATCGGGCAGGGTGTCGCGGGTGAAGGTGCCGCAGACCGAGAAGGTCGTGGTCTCGGTCGGTCCCCAGCAGTTCACGAGCTCGAGCCCCGGGCACCTCGCCAGGATCGCCGCGACATGCCGGGGCGAGACGGTCTCGCTGCCGGTCAGGCACCGGCGCAGCTGGTCAAACACTCGCGGTTCGTGCTCGACAAGCAGGGCGAACAA
The DNA here is from genome assembly GCA_035716545.1 of Streptosporangiaceae bacterium. Taxonomy (GTDB): domain Bacteria; phylum Actinomycetota; class Actinomycetes; order Streptosporangiales; family Streptosporangiaceae; genus Chersky-822. The sequence goes on along the minus strand of DASTJM010000119.1, from coordinate 2,974 downwards.
GGACGCGGTGACGTGCAGGACGGTCACCTCGTGCTCAGCGGCCCAGGTTGCGATCTCGGCCGGGCCGTACCTGACGGGCGGCGGCAGGACGAGCCGGGCGCCCGCCGCGAGCGGCGCCCAGATCTCGAAGGTCGAGACGTCGAAGGAGAGCGAGGCGAGCTGCAGGACAGTATCGGCCGGGCTGAGCGACAGGCACTCTCCCCCGTGCAGCAGCTCGGTCACGTTGCGGTGGACGGTGACCACGCCCTTGGGCTGGCCGGTCGAGCCCGAGGTGAAGATGACGTAACAGGCGTTGTCGCCCTTGACCAGCTCGGGCAGGTCCCCGGCCCCGGAGCCAGGGCCGGCCTGGACCGGCGGTGCCAGGTCGGTGTCGAGGTTGATGACCTGCCACAGCCCTGCGGGCAGCAGGTCGGCGGTGTTGTCATGGGCAAGCACGATCGGTGCGCCGGCCTGGCGGATCATGTAGCTGAGCCGGTCGGCCGGGTACGCCGCGTCCAGCGGGACGTACGCTCCGCCGGCCTTCAGGATCGCCAGCAGCGCGATCACCATTTCCGCCGACCGTTCCAGGCAGACGCCGACGAACACTTCGGGGCCGACCCCGTAGTCGCGCAGCAGGCGGGCGAGCTGGTTCGCCCGGCTGTTGAGCTCGGCGTAGGTCAGCGACCGGGACCCGCAGACCAGGGCGACAGTGTCCGGCGCGGCCGCCGCCCGTGCCTGCACCAGCTGGTGCACGGGGACCGGCGGGATGTCAGCGCTGGTGTCATTCCAGGAGGCGGTCAGTGCCAGCTCGGCCTCGCCAAGCAGCGGCGCCAGCCGGTGGGGTGCCTCCGGGTCGGCTGTCATGGCTTCAAGCACGCGCAGGTAGTAGTCGCGGAGCAGGCTGACCTGGCCAGGTGCCAGCTCCCGCGCGTCGTACTCCATGTCAAGCCGCAGGCCAGCGATCCCCGGATCGTGGCTCATGTTGACCACGAGCGGGAAGTTGGTCCTGGCCATCCCGCCCGCGCCGTCCTCTTGCTGCCCGGCGATGCTCGCCATGGCGTCGGCGCTGAGCTGGCGGAAGTTGTTGTAACCGAAGTTGACTTCGAACAGGGCGCCGCCGCCGAGCAAGCGCAGCAGCGCTCCGAACGGGTAACGGCGATGCGGCAGCATTTCCCGCTCCGCCTCGAAGGCGGCACGGATCAGGTCCAGCCAGCTTCCGTCTGGCAGCCGGACCCGCAAGGGGGCTGTGTTCATGAACAAGCCGAGTACCTCGGCGCCGTCCTCCTCTTCAAGCCGGCCGTTGGTGCCGAATCCGATCAGCAGGTCTGAGCTGCCCGTGACCAGGCTGAGCACGCGCAAGTGGGCTGCCAGCGCGACCGACTTCACCGGAACCCCGCACCGCCGGGCCAGCGCGGACAGCCGGCCGAGCAGATCCTCGGGCAGGAGGGTGGTCAGTTCGCCCCATCCTCGCTCCTCGTCGCGGTTGTGATGCTCGCCTGCTCTGCTTTCCCCGGCCAGCTCGCTGACGCGGCCCGGCTGCCAGCGCGGCAGGCGGCCGTCAGGACGTTCGAGCACCTGGTCCAGCCAGAAGTTCTCGCTCTCCGCTGACTCCAGCGCGGCGCGCTCGGCCGCGATGAAGTCACGGTACAGCGAGCGCAGCGGCGGGCGGTCCGCCGCTTTCCCGTCAAGCAGCAGCTGATAGCCCTCGATGATCTCCGAGCAGAAGGAGGCGACGCTCCAGCCGTCGAGGATCGCGTGGTGCTCGGTGATCGTCCACTGGAAGGCGTCGTCGCCCAGCACCTGCGCGCCCATCCGGCACAACGGCGCGACGCTCAGCTCGAACGGGTGGTGCCGCTCCCGGTGCTTGAAGGCGGCGACTTCGGCCCGCTGCTCCTGCCGGGTCATTGATCGCAGGTCGGCCACCGTGATCTCGAGCTCGGCGGCAGCGTGGACCAGCTGGATCGGCTCGCGGTAACTGGTGAGGTCGAACGACGTGCGCAGGACCGGATGCCGGGCAACGACCTGGGCGACCGAGGCACGGAACTTCCCTTCGTCGAACGGCAGCCCGATGCGAAGGGAGTGCACGTTGTGGTACGGCAGCCGCTCCGGGTCTCTTTCCATCTCGTAGACCATGCCGACCTGGAGCTCGGCCATCGGATAGGCGTCCACGACTCCGGCGGGCAGCTTCTCGCGGTCCTGCCGCGCGATGAGAGCGAACGCTTCAGACGGTTCCGGTGCCCGGGCCGGTTCGTGGCTGCCTGAGCCGGTCACCAGGGCACGGACGGCCGAGCCGACCACCGAGGCCAGCTTGGCGAGCGTCGAGTTGCCGAAGATGTCCTGGAGGGTCAGCTCCAGGCCAGCGTTCCGCGCCTGCCCGAGCAGCTGGATGCTCCTGATGGAGTCGACGCCCAGGTCAAAGAAGTTGTCATGGCGGCCTACCCGGTCCAGGCCGAGCACCCGGCGCCACAGGCTGGCAAGCGTTTCCTCGACGCCGGGCAGCGGGGCCACGAACTCCTGCTCAAGCTCGGGGCGCGCGCCGCCGATGACCGGAGCGGGCAGGGCGGCGCGGTCGATCTTGGCCCTGGGGGTGAGCGGCAGCGCGTCGAGGAACACGTAGATCCCCGGCACCAGGTACTCGGGCAGGCGGTTCCGCAGCCAGCCGCGCAGTTCGGCTGCGCCCGGCGCCGTCCCGTCGGCCACCAGGTAGGCCACCAGATCCGGCTGGCCCGACTCGTGCCGGACGACCACGACGCACTCGCGGATGTCATCGCGGGCACGGAGCGCGGTTTCGATTTCGCCGAGTTCGATGCGGTAGCCGCGGACCTTGACCATGTGGTCGACGCGGCCGAGGAAGTCGACCTGGCCGTCTGGCCCCCAGCGGCCCCGGTCCCCGGTCCGGTACAACCGGGCACCGGGCGGGCCGAACGGATCAGGGCCGAACCGCCCGGCGGTCAGGACCGGGTCACCCAGGTACCCCCGGGCCAGGCACGGCCCG
>DASTJM010000118.1:0-105932 GCA_035716545.1 Streptosporangiaceae bacterium | reverse complement strand
GGCGTCGTGGATCGAGACGACGCCGAGCGACTCCGCGGCACCCTGCTCGAAGTCGATTCGGCTGATCTCGGGCCGCTCGCTGACCCTGAAGAGTTTTACGACCACGACCTGATCGGGCTGACCGCGACGACCGTCAGGGGCGAGCATGTCGGCATCGTCGCCGATGTCCTGCATCATGGGCAGGATCTGCTGGTCATCGACGGCGCGGGGGCTCGGGCCGGCACCGAAATCCTGATTCCGTTCGTGGCACCTCTCGTCCCCGTAGTCGACGTCGCCGGCGGCCGCCTGGTCGTGGACCCGCCGCCGGGATTGCTCGATCCTGACGCGGCACTCTAGGAACGCCGGGTGCCCGGCAGGCGACCGGATGGCAAGTCGCCGGTAGGGGAGGCCAGAGGTGCGAATCGATATAATTACAATATTTCCCGAATATTTTGAATCATTGCGGGTATCGCTGATCGGCAAGGCAGTGCAACGCGGTGACATCGCCGTCACGCTGCACGATCTGCGGACGTGGACGCACGACGTGCACCGCACCGTGGACGACGCGCCCTTTGGCGGTGGTCCCGGCATGGTCATGAAACCTGAGCCGTGGGGTGAGGCGCTTGACGCGCTGGCGGGTTATCCCGCGGACTCCGGCCCGCCGCAGCTGATCGTGCCGACGCCGGCCGGAGCACTTTTCACCCAGGAGGTGGCCGCCGAGTTGTCCGGCGCCGGCCACCTGGTATTCGCCTGTGGCAGGTACGAGGGCATTGACGAGCGAGTCGCGGAGCATGCCAGGCGGCGGATGATCGTTCGCGAGCTCTCGGTCGGTGACTACGTCCTCGCCGGCGGCGAGCCGGCGGTGCTGGTCATGATCGAGGCGATCTGCCGCCTGATCCCTGGCGTGCTCGGCAACGCGCAGTCGGCGCCCGACGACTCGTTCGGAGCCGGGGCGGGCCCGATGAGCGGCCTGGTCGAAGGACCGGCTTATACCAGGCCGAGGACCTGGCGCGATCTCGACGTTCCCGAGGTTCTCCTTTCTGGTGACCACGGTGCGATCGCGCGCTGGCGCCGGGACCAGGCGCTGGCCCGCACCGTCAGGAACAGGCCCGATCTGGCGGCCAGGCTGGCGGGCCAGGCCCTTGACGCGCGCGATCGGCAGGTCCTTTCTGACGCCGGTTTCGCGGTCACAGGTAAAGATGTGGCACACTGAAAGCCGCTGCCCCGACGTGGCGTGTTCGTCGCGAGCAGATGTCGTATGCCCTCGCGTGCGACCAGACCACTTCAGCGCGTTCGTAGGCGTGCGCCTGATGACACTGAGGAAACGAGCGATGCACACCGCGATTGCCGAGCTAGAGCAAGCACAGATCCGGTCGGATATCCCGGCCTTCCGGCCTGGCGACACCCTCAAAGTGCACGTCAGGGTCACTGAGGGCAACAGGTCCAGGATCCAGATCTTCCAGGGCATCGTGATCCGCAGGCAGGGCGGCGGCGCGCGCGAGACCTTCACGGTCAGGAAGATCAGCTACGGCGTTGGAGTCGAGCGGACCTTCCCCGTGCACACTCCGGCGATCGAGCAGATCGAGGTCGTGACGCGTGGTCAGGTTCGTCGCGCCAAGCTCTATTACCTTCGGTCGCTGCGGGGCAAGGCGGCGCGGATCAAGGAGCGCAGGGAGCCGGTTCGCTAGGCGGCGCGGATGCTGACCGGCCAGGCCGCGGTTAGGCTGGTTGGTAATGACGAACGACGATCTCGACACGGCTGATCCCCGCGAAGCCGACGACGACCAGCCCGACGAGGACGACTCCGAGGAATCGAACCGAGGGCGCTGGTCATTCCTGACCGAGATGGTGGTGCTGTTCGCGGTTGCCCTGACCATCGCGCTGCTGATCAAGACGTTTGTGGTGCAGCCATTTTTCATCCCGTCCGGGTCAATGGAAAACACGCTGCTGATCGGCGACAAGGTCCTGGTGAACAAGCTCGTCTACCACCTGCGGCCGATCGAGCGCGGCGACATCGTCGTGTTCAACGGCACCGGATCGTGGGACATACCGCCGCCCGCGTCGCAGGCCAGCCGCAACCCGGTTTCGCGGTTGTACGAGGACACGCTCGGCGCGCTGTTCCACTCGATCGCTGGCCTGTTCGGAACGCCGACCGAGCAAGCAGGCTACGTGCAGACCGACTACATCAAGAGGGTCATCGGAGTGCCCGGTGATCATGTGATGTGCTGTAACGCCAGGGGTCAGCTCGAAGTTAACGGCGTGGCCCTGGCGGAGAAGTCTTACATCTTCCCCGGCGCTCCTCCGTCTCAGGATCCTTTCAGCGTAGTAGTGCCGCCAGGCCGGCTCTGGGTGATGGGCGATAACCGGAGTGCTTCCGCCGACTCCCGGTTCCATGATTGTGCCTACTCTGATCCGGGGGTGGACTGCCAGCCATTTGACCGGGACGGGACGATCCCCGAAAACAAGGTGATCGGCCGGGCGTTCCTGATCGTCTGGCCGCCCGTCCGGATCAGGGCCTTGCCGATCCCGTCGACGTTCGATCAGGCCGCCATCGGGCATCCTGGCGGCGGCACGGCCGCAGCGAAATCCGGGACGGCGCCGGCCTCTCTCCTGGCTGCTGACGGATCGGTTACGCTCCGTCCGTCGGCTCCCTATCTGCCGCTTGGGCTGGGCCTCACCGCGGTCGTGCCCGTGACGGTGACTGAGCGGTGGCTAAGGAAGCGCATCAGGCGGCGCCGGCGGGTTAAGGCGGCTGGCTAGCGGCTAGCTCGCGGCAGGCGATCGCCCCTGACCAGGATAAATAGGTGTTGCCGCACGCAAAAGGGACACCAGTCCGCGTCGTAGCCTGGCCAACGGCGGACTTGGTCGGATTCAGCCGGAGCTAGGGGTAGGCTGCCAACGCGCATTCGCATTGCGCTTGCCTTTCCGCTCCCGAAAGATCTTGGGTCTTGTGCATGGGGGTTATCCCGCCCGGCCGCCGCTAGGCCGCTGGACCGGTCTGTTGGCCGTTAGGCTGGATGGTGATGATGAACGACGATCAGCGCATGCATGAAGACGTGCTGACCGGGCCGGACGGTTCCGGCGGCGTGCCGGGGTCTGACAGCCCGGGTCCACCCGCGGGCGACGTGGATGCCAACGCGGCTGATGACGAGGCGGCGGCCGAGGACCAGCCTGATGAACCGGGCGGCAGGCGCTGGTCATTCCTGACCGAGATGGTGGTGTTGTTCGCGGTCGCATTGACGATCGCGTTGCTGATCAAGTCATTCGTGGTGCAGCCATTTTTCATCCCGTCGGCGTCGATGGAAAATACGCTGCTGATTGGCGACAAAGTCCTGGTGAACAAGCTCGTCTACCATCTGAGGCCCATTGCGCGCGGTGACATCATCGTGTTCAGCGGCTCAGGTTCCTGGGACCCGCCCGTGCCGCCGGCGGCGGCTGCCCGCAACCCGGTCGCGCGGGTGTATGACGATACGCTCGGCGCGCTGTTCCACTCGATCGCGGGCTTGTTCGGGACGGCGCCCGACCAGACGGACTACATCAAGCGGGTCATCGGCGTTCCTGGTGATCATGTGATGTGCTGCAACGCCAGGGGCCAGATGGAAGTCAACGGCGTGCCGCTGACGGAAAAGTCCTATATATTCTCCGGCGACCGCGCGTCCGAGGATCCTTTCACCGTGGTGGTGCCGCCAGGCCGGCTCTGGGTAATGGGCGACCACAGGGGCGAGTCCGCCGATTCCCGGCTGCATGACTGCCAGTACACCGATCCCGAGGTGACGTGCTACCCGTTTGACCGGGACGGGACAATTCCCGAGAGCAAGGTGATCGGCCGGGCTTTCATGATCGTCTGGCCGCCCGGGCGGATCAGGAGCTTGCCGATCCCCTCGACTTTCGATCAGGCCAAGCTCGCTTCGGCGGCGGGACACGGGTCCTCGCCCGCGCGCGCGGCTGATGAGACGCTCAGCGCCGCCGGGCCGGTACCGCTCAAGCCGTCAGCCCCCTACCTGCCGCTCGGACTCGGCTTCGCCGGCGCGGTCCCGCTCACGCTCACCGGGCGCTGGCTGCGGCTGCGGATCAGCCGCCGAGGGAAGGCCAGGGCAAGTGCCGCGAGCGCCCGGCCCGGGCGAAGGTGAGCCGTGCGGACATCGACAAAGGCGCGTGCCGGTGCCCCGCGGACGGACTCGCGCTCGCAGCGGACCAAACGGGCGGTCAGGGCTGGGCAGGCGCTGGCGCTGCTCTCGGTGGAGCGTCCCGTCGGCTATACGCCGAGGCGAGGCAATGGGCTCACAGGATATGAGCGCGTGCTGACGCGTGCCGGTTTCGGGCCCGTGGCCGGTATCGACGAGGCCGGCCGCGGTGCCTGCGCCGGCCCGCTGGTCGTGGCGGCCGTCATCCTTGACCGGCTGGACGGCGGCCGCTGGGCTGACGTCGCCGATTCCAAGTCCCTGACGGCTAAGGCCAGGGAAGCCGCTTACCGGCGTATCGTTCGGTCCGCGCTTGCCTGGCACGTGGTCGTGATCGAGCCCGGCGAGATCGACAGGCTCGGCCTGCATGTGTGCAACGTCGCCGGGATGCGGCGTGCCCTAGCGGGCCTGAACGCCAGCCCGGGCTATGTGCTGACTGACGGGTTCGCTGTTCCCGGGCTGGCGGTGCCCGCGCTGGCGATGTGGAAGGGTGATCAGGTCGCGGTGTGCGTCGCGGCCGCCTCGATCGTCGCCAAGGTGACGAGAGACAAGATCATGTCGGGGCTGCACGCGCAGTTCCCGGAGTACGGGTTCACGCGGCACAAGGGATACTCGACGCCAAGCCACATGGCCGCGCTCGAGGCCCACGGCCCGAGCCCCATACACCGCCGGTCGTTCGTCAACGTCTCGAGCAGGCTAGGCGCCCTCCTGGACGAGGCGGGGCCGGACGACGCCGTGCTGGGCGGGGCGGGGCCGGATGATGGCGGGTTCCAATCGGGCGATCTTGCCGCCGTCAGGTCCGCGGCTCTGGACTCAGGACAGGATGGTCCTATCGTTGAGTTGATCGCGGGTTCGCCCGGCCCGGAACCGGCGGACCTGACTGATTTGCGCTCCAGGGCGCCCGCCTCATCGGAGGGGAGAACATGAGCGCGGAGGACCTTGAGAAGTACGAGACCGAGATGGAGCTGCAGCTCTACCGCGAGTACCGGGATGTTGTCGGGCTGTTCACGCACGTGGTAGAGACCGAGCGCAGGTTCTACCTGACCAACGAGGTTGACCTCAAGGTCCGCACGGCCGACAACGGTGAAGTATTTTTCGAGGTCACCATGCATGACGCGTGGGTCTGGGACATGTACCGCCCGGCCAGGTTCGTGAAGAATGTCAGGGTTGTCACTTTCAAGGACGTGAATATCGAGGAACTCGCCAAGAGCGACCTCCAGCTCCCTGATGAGTCCTGAGTCCCGGCCCGTCGCCATTACGGCGCCCGGCCAGCTCCCGGATCCGCGCTAGCGGATCGCGCCATCCCGAGCCACCGGTTATGCACAGTCGCGGCTGACTCTCCCGCGGTGTCCACCAGCCGGCGTTCACTCCTAGCCGTGCGGCCCGGCCTCCGGCACTGTCGGTGTCCGGAGGAGGTGGTGCCATGCATCGCAAGGATGTGCTGGGACGACAGGGCGAGCAACTCGCGGCTGAGTATCTGCAGCGGGCCGGATTCCGGGTGCTCGAGCGCAACTACCGCTGCGCCGATGGCGAGCTCGACATCGTCGCTGCGGATCGCCGGGTACTGGTGGCGTGCGAGGTCAAGACCAGGTCAAGCATCTCGTTCGGACTGCCGATCGAGGCGATCACTACCGAGAAGGTCAGGAGACTGCGACGACTCGCGGTCCGCTGGGTGATGACGCACGGCACGTTTTTCGACGAACTTCGGGTTGACGCGGTGGGCGTGCTGCGGACTCCGGCCGGTGAGTTCACGATCGAGCACATTCGCGGGGTGGGGTAAATGGGACTTGCCCGGGCGCACGCCATCGCCCTTGTCGGAGTGCAGGGACATCCGGTCGAGATCGAGGCCGACATTGAGAATGGACTGGTCGCGCTGTTGCTGGTCGGCCTGCCTGACACCGCCCTGCGCGAGGCGCGGGACCGGATCAGGTCGGCGATCGTCAACAGCGGCGAAACATGGCCGAGCCGCAGGATCACCGTCGGGCTCTCGCCGGCGAGCCTTCCCAAGCGGGGATCAGGCTTCGACATCGGCATCGCGACGGCGATCCTGGCGGCGTCCGAGGCGGTGCCCGCGGCTGGCCTGCGCGGCCTCGTGCTGATCGGCGAGCTCGGGCTTGACGGCCGGGTACGCCCGGTGCCCGGAGTGCTGCCGGCCGCCGCCGCGGCCGCGGCCGCGGGCTTCGACACGATCGTGGTCGCCACCGAGAATGCCGCCGAGGCAGCTCTCGTGACTGACCTGCGAGTGGTTGCGGCGCCCAGGCTCTCCGCGATCACCGCCTGGCTGCGCGGCGGCAAGCATCGGAAGGATCCGGGCGTCAAGGTGCTCGAACCAGGTCGCGACAGCCAGAACTCGCTGGATGGTGAACTGTCGGCATCCCTGGCAGGGGAGGGCGCTGCGGGCCGGAAGGACCTGGCGGACCTTGTCGGGCAGCCGGTCGCGAGGCGCGCGGCCGAGATCTGCGCCGCGGGCGGCCATCACCTGATGCTGCTCGGCCCGCCAGGGGTGGGCAAGACGATGCTGGCCGAGCGCATCCCGACGGTACTGCCGAGGCTGGATCCCGCAGCCGCCCTGGAGGTCAGCGCTATTCATTCGGTGGCAGGGACGCTGCCGCCTGGCAAGCCGCTGGTCACCGAGCCGCCGTTCTGCGCGCCGCACCATACCGCGACGAGAGCTGCGATCGTCGGCGGCGGCAGCGGCATTGTCAGACCCGGAGCGGCTTCGCTGGCGCATCATGGCTGTCTTTTCCTCGACGAGGCACCCGAATTCGCTCGTGACGTTCTGGACGCGCTGCGGCAGCCGCTGGAGTCCGGCGAGGTGGTGATCGCCAGAGCGGCTGTCACAGCGCGGTTCCCGGCCAAGTTCACGTTGATCCTGGCCGCGAATCCGTGCCCGTGCGCCAGCGCGAGGCTGGCTGGAGGGACATGCGCCTGCAGTCCGACAGTCCGGCGGCGCTACTTGTCGCGGTTGTCCGGGCCGTTGCTCGACAGGGTGGACGCGAAGATCGAATTCCTCCCCGTCAGCCGGGCGGAGTTGCTGAGCGACCGCGCGTTTACCGAGCCGAGCGCCGCGGTGGCCGAGCGGGTGAGGCTGGCGCGGGAGCGGGCAGCGGCCCGGCTGGCGGGGACACCATGGCGGCTCAACGCTCAGGTCCCTGGCAGCGAGCTGAGGCGCAGGTTCTCGCCGCCGGGCGGCGCCCTCGCGCCGCTTGAGCGTGCGATGGATCTCGGCAGCATCAGTGCCAGAGGCGCGGACCGGGTGATCAGGCTGTCCTGGACGCTCGCGGATCTGGCCGGCAGCCGGGAGCCGCGTCGCGCCGAGGTCGGCTATGCGCTTGGCCTCTGGTCGGGGACGCCGCAGTGACGCCGCACGGCCGGGATGGGTGGAGAGCCGATGAGCGGCGGGCCAGGGCCGCGCTCAGCTTCCTGACCGAGCCCGGCGATCTTGTCGTCGGCGACTTGCTGCGCTCCATGCCGGCGGCCGACCTTCTCGCGCTCGCCGACTCACCGGATGGCGGCAGCGTGCCGGGGCCGGCTGAGCTGGCAGCCAGGCGCTCAATAGAGCGCATGCGAGCGAGGCTTGCTAACTTGCCGCCGCCCGCCCTCCTCGACGGCTGGCAGCGCACCGGGTTCAGGCTGATCTGCCCAGGTGATCCCGAATGGCCAACCCAGCTAGATGATCTTGGCACCGCCAGCCCGGTCGTGCTCTGGTTGCGCGGGGCGGCTGATCTGCGGTTCGCCTGCCTGCGATCGGTCTCAGTCGTGGGCTCTCGCGCCGCGACGTCCTATGGCACCGTCGTTGGCAGCGAACTGGCCGCGAATCTCTCTGAACGCGCCATCACGGTGATCTCTGGAGGTGCCTACGGCATCGATGCCAGCGCTCACCGCGGCGCGCTCGCGGTCGGCGGCAGCACCGTTGCCGTGCTGGCCAGCGGGCTGAACTTCGGCTACCCGAAGGGCCATTTCGAGCTCTTCGAGGCGATTGCCGCGACCGGGGTGATGGTCAGCGAGCGGCCACCAGACCTGGCACCAACCAGGCCCGGGTTCCTGGTGCGAAACCGTCTGATAGCCGCACTCAGCCGGGGCACGGTCGTCGTCGAGGCAGCGCTCCGCAGCGGCGCGCTGAACACCGCCAGGCACGCCATCGAGCTCAACCGTGCCGTCATGGCCGTGCCGGGCCCGATCACCTCGGCCCAGTCCGCGGGCTGCCACGAGCTGATCAGGGAATGGGGCGCGGTCTGCGTGACGAGCGCCGCCGATGTCATGGAGCTGATCGCCCCGCTCGGTGATGACGACGCGGCTCGGACTGGCCACGAGGCCGCCGTGCCGGCCGAGGTGCTCGATCCTGTCACCGCATCGGTCCTGGGAACGCTGAGCCGGCGTGCCGGACGTGGCCCGGCCACCATCGCGACGCTGGCCAAGGTGGATCTCGACACCGCGCTGCGCTGCCTGGGCTTGCTCGCCGCGGCGGGGTACGCCGAGCGGTGCGACCAGGGCTGGCGGGCTAGGCGCGCAGGATGAGCGGCGTTGCGTCGTGATCACGCACTTGTTGCTGCGCCGGCCCGTGCCGGTGATGGCCTGGGTAAGGTTCCGTGCGCGACGGTACGCGGGCGGCGGCGGTCAGTACCGCGCGGCGGTGCCCGCTGGCCGCGCCAGCGGTGCCCGCTGGCCGCGCCGGCGTGGTGAGGCGCGGCTTGGCTGGAGGTCACGCACACTGAAGAGGTGGCTGGACGGCCGGCGCCCCGGCGTGTCAGCCCGTGGAGGAGAGCGTGCCGCACTCACGTGGTGATGCCGGAACCGCGAAGAGGCGGTCCCGCGCTGAGCTGTCGCTGCCCGTGCGGTCGGAGCCCGTGCGGTCGGAGGCTGAAACGGTGCGGGCAGCGACGCCCGGGTCGCCGCTGCCAGGATCGTCTGACTCCCTGCCGCCTCGGCTCGCCGAGCCGCTTGCCGCGTTTGCGCGGTATCTGGCGGCTGAGCGAGGACTGTCCGCGCACACGGTGCGGGCTTACGTGAGCGACGTGAGGCTCTTGCTTGAGCATCTGTTGCGATGCGGCATCAGCGACCTTTCCGAAGCGGACATCGCCGTCCTCAGGGCATGGCTCGCGACACAGCACGGTGCGGGGCAGGCCAGGACCTCGATCGCCAGGAGAGCTGCGGCGGCGAGAGCATTCACGGCGTTCGGACACGCGCGCGGACTGCTGAGCGATGATCCAGGGGCGCAGCTCGGCGCTCCCAAAGTCGGGCGCAAGCTTCCTCAGATACTTACCGCCGAGGAAATGCGCGCCGTACTTGACCGCCGGCCGGGCGGCGTGACCGGCGTCCCGGCCAGCCGGGCCAGCCGGGTCAGCCCGGCCAGGTCGGCCACGTCGGCCAGCCGGGTCAGCCCGGCCAGGTCGGCCACCTCGGCCAGCCGGGTCAGCCCAGACGTTCCGGCCAGCCCGCCCGATGCGGTCATGCTGCGTGACGCGGCGATCATGGAGCTGCTGTACGCGACGGGCATCCGGGTCAGTGAGCTGTGCGGGCTGGACATCGACGATATCGATGAGTCCAGGAGAACGATCCGCGTGCTGGGCAAGGGAGCCAGGGAACGGGTCGTTCCGGTCGGAATCCCGGCCGAGCGGGCTGTAGACCGGTGGCGCCATGCTGGCCGGCCGCAGCTGGTGACCGCGGCATCGGGGCCGGCGCTGTTCATTGGCGCGAAAGGCGGCCGCATCGATCCGCGCACGGCACGGCGGGTAGTGCATCGCGAGATAGCCGCGATGGGCTCCGCGCCCGACGTAGGGCCGCACGGCCTGCGGCACACGGCGGCTACGCACATGCTTGATGGCGGTGCTGACCTGCGCAGCGTGCAGGAAATGCTCGGCCACGCTTCGCTGGCCACCACGCAGATCTACACTCACGTCTCGGTTGACCGGCTCATGGCGGCCTACCGGCAGGCACACCCGCGCGCCTGAACTCGCGCCTGACCAGGGCGCGTGATCCTGCCGTGCATCTCGCAAGGCGGGCGCGGCGGATGCGGGGAGATGTAGACTTCTTACCAGGCCGAGGGCCGCAGGTTCTCTGCTGCGAGCTCAAGGCCAATTCGCGCGTCCGCCAGCCACTCCGGGCCTCTGTCGGGTCCTCATGGGACGCACCTGGTCGGTCCGCGGGAATGTCTCGCGGCGAGGTGCGTACGGGCGCCAGGACCAAACCGATCCGCGCTCTATGCCTCTGGCAGGCGCACGACAGAAAGGACACCGGCATGGCTCCGGTCGTCACCATGCGGCAGCTGCTCGAAAGCGGCGTCCACTTCGGGCACCAGACCCGGCGCTGGAACCCGAAGATGAAGCGGTTCATCTTTACCGAGCGCAATGGCATCTACATCATCGACCTCCAGCAGTCGCTGCAATTCATCGATCGCGCCTACGAGTTCATCAAGGAGACCGTCGCGCACGGCGGCTCGGTGCTTTACGTAGGAACCAAGAAGCAAGCACAGGAAGCGATCGCCGAGCAGGCGCGGCGAGTTGGCATGCCGTTTGTCAACCAGCGCTGGCTAGGCGGCATGCTGACCAACTTCTCGACGGTGTACAAGCGGCTGCAGCGGCTCAAGGAGCTTGAGGAACTCGACTTCGATGACGTGTCGGGCTCTAACATGACCAAGAAGGAGCTACTCCAGCTTCGGCGCGAGCGCGACAAGCTCGAGCGGTCGCTTGGCGGTATCAGGGACATGGCCAGGGTGCCGAGCGCGATCTGGGTAGTCGACACCAAGAAAGAGCACATCGCGATCAGCGAAGCGCGAAAGCTCGGCATCCCGGTAATCGCGATCCTGGACACGAATTGCGATCCGGACGAGGTCAACTACCCGATACCGGGCAATGACGACGCGATCCGCAGCGTCGCGCTCCTGACCAGGGTAGTGGCCGACGCGGTGGCCGACGGGCTGATCGCGCGCGCCGGCCGGGCGGCCGGCGAGGAGAAGCCGCAAGGCGACGGAGTGCTCGGCGCCGAGGAGCCGCTGGCCGAGTGGGAGCGCGATCTGCTCGAGGGCAGGTCCGTGAACGGCGGCCAGGCGGCTAACGGCAGCGCCGCGGCAGCGGCCACGACCGACGCCGCGCCAGCCGATACCGCGCCAGCCGATACCGCGCCAGCCGACGCCTCGACTGGTGCGACTGGCGTGCACGCCTTCGCCGCGTCAGAAGAGGACGCCAAGGAGGCTGAGAAGGCCGAGGCAAACGTCGCTCACGGCGAGGCGGCGGCCGAGCAGAGCTGACCAGCAAGCGGGCCGCAACAGCAGCAAAGTCGGCCACGTTGCTGTCGGGACGACAGCAGGGGCGCCCGCGCTGCTGTTCGCGAGGGAGCATTCGGGTGACGAAGCGTTCAGGTGTCGAAGCCTTCGTGCCAGGGAGCGCGAGGGAGCCGGCGCCAGCGCGAGGGAGCCGGCACCGTCGCCGGGACCCGGCAACGCGGCGGCCCCGGCACTACGAGATCGAGAACTGCGAGAGATGAGGACATGGCGAACTACAGCGCCGCGGATGTGAAGCGGCTTCGCGACCTGACCGGGGCCGGAATGCTGGACTGCAAGAACGCTTTGGTGGAAGCAGATGGCGACGTCGAGGCCGCGGTCGAGGCCCTGCGAATCAAGGGCGCCAAGGACGTCGGCAAGCGAGCCGGCCGCACGGCCGCCAACGGACTGGTCACGGCGGCCACGCAAGGTAGGACCGCCGGCGTCCTTGTCGAGCTCAACTGCGAGACTGACTTCGTCGCCAAGACGGACATGTTCCAGCAGGTAGCAGCCGACATCGCGACCGCCGCGCTCGAGGCCGCGGTGACCGACAGGCTGGCAGTGCTCGGGCTGGTCGTGCGGGATTCCCAGACCGCTGCCGAGTTGATCGAGGAGGCGAGCGCGGCGCTCAAGGAGAAGCTCGATCTCGGCCGGTTCGCCGCGTTCCGCGACGGCCACATCGTTACCTACCTGCACAAGTCGGACCCGGGCCTGCCGCCGACCCTGGGCGTGCTCATCGACGTCGACGAGGCCGGGGCCGATGTCGCCGTGGACCTGGCACACCAGGTGGCGGCGATGCGGCCGCAGTACGTCACCAGGGACGAGGTGCCAGAGGACGTTGTCGCGAACGAGCGACGCATCGCCGAGCAGGTCACCCGCGATGAGGGCAAGCCCGAGCAGGCGATCCCCAAGATCGTCGAGGGCAGGCTGAACGCGTTCTTCAAGGACGTCGTGCTGACCGAGCAGCCGACCGTGAGGGACCCGAAGAAGACCGTGCAGCAGGTGCTCGCCGGCTCGGGTGCGACGGTACGCGGCTTTGCCAGGTTCCAGATAGGGCAGGCTAGTTAGATAGAGCAGGCTAATTGAAGCGAGGCAGCCGGTCACCGTGGTCGGCCGCGTGCTCAGGTGAGGGGAGCCCGCTTTGCCCGATAGCACCTTTCCGGGGGACGGTGCTGTGATGAGCGCCGTCGACCCGGCTACGCACCGTGACCACGCCGGGCAGTTCGACCAGATCGAGACCGATGACGGCGATGACCGCGACGAGCAGGGGCTGTTCTGGCATCGAGTCGTGCTGAAATTGTCCGGCGAGGCGTTCGCCGGGGGTGCGGGCCTCGGCATTGATCCTGACGTCGTATCGCATCTCGCCCGCGAGATCGGGGACGCGCTGCGGCTCGGAGTTCAGGTCGCCGTCGTCGTTGGCGGCGGCAACATGTTCAGGGGCGGTGAGCTTAGCAAGCGCGGCATCGACCGGGCACGCGCCGACTACATGGGCATGCTCGGCACGGTTATCAACTGCCTGGCACTGCAGGACGTCCTTGAGAAACTCGGCGTGGAGACCCGCGTCCAGACCGCGATCACCATGGGGCAGGTCGCCGAGCCCTACATACCGAGGCGGGCGATCAGGCACCTGGAAAAGGGCAGGGTCGTCATCTTCGGCGCCGGGCTCGGCGCACCGTTCTTCTCTACCGACACCTGCGCGGCTCAGCGCGCGCTCGAAATCGGTGCGGAGGCCGTGCTCAAGGGAACCCAGGTGGACGGCGTCTACGACGCTGATCCACGCAAGAGTCCCGACGCGAGCCTGTTTCACTGGCTCGACTACAGCGACGTGCTGCGGCGTGAGCTGAAGTTCATGGACGCCACGGCGGTTAGCCTATGCATGGATAACGATCTGCCTATCGTCGTCTTTGACCTCATGGGCAAGGGCAACGTAGTTCGCGCGGTGCGCGGTGAGCGGATCGGCACACTAGTAGGCAGGAACGGGTACGGCCGGAACGGGCACTGACGCCACTGACGCAACTGACCCGGGACGGGCACCGAAGGCAGACAGGAGCCGCAATGATTGACGACACTCTTCTCGAAGCCGAAGAGAAGATGGAGAAGGCGGTCGCGGTCGCCAAGGAGGACTTCGCCAGCATCAGGACGGGCCGCGCCCATCCCTCGATGTTCAGCAAGATCACCGTCGACTACTACGGTACTCAGACCCCGGTGAACCAGCTGGCATCATTCCATATGCCGGAGCCGAGGATGGTGATTATCCAGCCGTTCGACAAGGGGTCGCTCGCCGCGATCGACAAGGCTATCCGCAATAGCGACCTCGGCGTCAATCCCAACAACGATGGCGTCATCATCAGGGTCGTATTCCCCGAGCTTTCCACCGAACGGCGCAAGGAATACATCAAGGTCGCCCGCCACAAGGCCGAGGACAGCCGGGTTTCGATCAGGAACATCCGCCGCCACGCCAAGGACGCCATCGACAAGCTGGTCAAGAACGGCGACGCCGGCGAAGACGAGGGCCGCCGGGGTGAGGCTGAGCTCGAGAAGGTAACTCATACCTACGTGGCGCAAGTCGACGAGCTGCTCAAGCACAAGGAAGCCGAGTTGCTGGAGGTATAGCTCGGCTCACGGTATAACTTTGCCTCTCAAAGAGGATTATCTCGCCTCCCGGTGAAACGCGGGCTCCCGTGGCTACGCCAGGCGGCCGCCGGAGGGAAGGCAAAGCTACGTGAGCGAGCGCAAGGCGATCCAGACTGGCCGTAACCTCCCGGCCGCTCTGGCGGTGGGGGTCGGACTCGGCGCGATCGCCCTGGTGACGCTGCTGCTGCTGAAGGTCGCCTTCCTGGTATTCGTCGCGGCCATGGTCGCGGTCGCGCTCTGGGAGCTGAGCCACGTGCTCGCCACCCGCCAGATCAGGCTCTCGCTCGTCCCGCTCGGCGCCGGCGGCGCCGCGATCTACGCGCTCGCCTACTGGCGCGGGCCGCACTGGGCGGTGGGCGCGCTCGGACTGTCGTTCATCGCGGTGCTCGCCTGGCGGCTGCCAGGCGGCGCGGCCGGGTACCTGCGCGACGTTACCGCCGGCATCTTCGCCCTCATCTACCTGACCTTCATGGCGTCGTTCGTCGCGCTGATGCTGAGGCAGCACGACGGTTCGCACCGGGTGCTCGTCTTCCTGATCCTCGCCGTCTGCAGCGACACCGGAGCGTACTTCGCCGGCATCCTGTTCGGCCGCCACCTGATGGCGCCCCGGATCAGCCCCAAGAAGACCTGGGAGGGGCTGGCCGGGTCAGTAATCGCCTGCCTGGCGGCCGGCGCGCTCGGCATGTACTACCTGCTGGACAGCAAAGTCTGGTACGGCCTGGTGCTCGGCGCGGCCGCGGCGG
Organism: Streptosporangiaceae bacterium; assembly: GCA_035716545.1. Lineage (GTDB taxonomy): Bacteria > Actinomycetota > Actinomycetes > Streptosporangiales > Streptosporangiaceae > Chersky-822. Next base: position 91,137 of record DASTJM010000118.1, on the reverse strand, counting down.
CCGCCGCGACCCTCGGCGACCTGGTCGAGTCGCAGATCAAGCGCGACCTCGACACCAAGGACATGGGATCGATCCTGCCCGGTCATGGCGGCGTGCTCGATCGCATCGACGCCATGCTGATCGTCGCGCCGGTGGCCTGGCTGCTGATGACCATCTTCCTGCGTGGCCGGTGATCGGGCGCACACCGGCAACCGCGAATAATTCAGGCTGAAAAAATGCTCTTCGGCTGAGCTGCGCTGGCTAGCTGACCACCCAGCTGCGAGATTGCGAGGCCAGCTGGTTTACCAGGCTGGATGAGCCGCGGCCCTGCGCGAGCAGCCGTTCACGGTTGCTGATCGGAATGAGCCACAGCCACTTGACCGGCTCGCCCGCTACCGTGAACCCGGACAAGTTCGGCACTTCAGGTCCCAGCAGCAGACCCGGATTGTCGAGGAACAGCACGGCCTCGTTGCCGTGGCCAAGCGGGAACGACGACGGCTCGTGGTACCAGCGGATCGTCTGGCCGCTGCCGATCCAGCTGATCTCGCGCCACGGGTACTGCGCCAGCCACAGGAAGATCCGCGCCGCCTCATTGCTCGGCAATGACGTCGCGACCGCCAGCTCGATCCTGGCTTTGGCCGCCGCGCCGTGGCCGGTCTGCTCCACGACCGGCATGCGCTGGCAGCTCATGCCCACGGTGGTGAGCACCGTGTAGGAGCGGCGGCCCGCTGACGGGCGCTCGGAGACGCCGATGACCGGCGGCTTGCTGGCTGAGACGTCCCAGTAGCGGGCGCCAGGGCCGAGGCGGTCGAGCAGATGCCCGAGCATGCCCTGCTGGAACTGCGCCCAGGCCTGGGAGTCGAGCCGCCAGCGCCAGAAGTCAGAAGCCTCGCTCACGCGCGGGCCGAGTCCCTCAAGGGCGTCGTCGAGTGACCAGCCGAACGGGGTCTGCCCGATCACGTCCCTGCTATAGCCGGGCATTCCCTTGGACATGTCCGACCAGCCCGGGATCACGCCGAGAAGCTCGTTGCCCTCGAAGATCGCGACGCCGTCGCCTTCCTCGAACCAGACCGCTCGCAGGGATGCCTGGTTCAGCGGCGGACGGCCGTCCCCGTGCTTGGTATACCCGTCGGGCATCTCGGGCGCGTGGCCGGCGTCGAGCAGCGCCAGGTCGATGTCCGCTGGCGCCTTGCGGTGATTGGCCAGCCAGGTCGCGGCGATCGGCTCAGACCTGTCGTGCATGTAGGCAGCGGTCGTCCAGCCGTCGTACTCGACGACCACCCGTCTGCTTCCGTACGGGCTCTCGCTATCGAGCAGGACGATCGGCCGCCCCGGCTCGGCGGATATCCTTGACTGGCCGGCTCGAGAGCGCGTGTTCTGCATAGCAATGAAATCTATCGACATTCCGCAGACCACGCTGCCACTGCGGCGGATAGCCTTGGGGGTTTGGTTGGAAGTTGAGCAGGTGCGGTCGCGGGGTCCGGCCCGGATACGCCCAATACGGCATCTGGCCGATCTCGACGCGGCGGGGCGGCGGGCTGCCGTCGCCGAGCTTGGGCTGCCTGCGTTTCGTGCGGATCAGCTGTCGCGGCATTATTTCGGCCGCCTGACCGATGCGCCCGGTGACATGACCGACCTGCCTGCCGGGCTGCGGTCGCAGCTGGCGGAGGCGCTGTTGCCTCAGCTTCTCGCGCCCGCTCGCGAGCAGAGCTGCGACGATGGCATGACCCGCAAGACGCTGTGGCGAGCGGCGGACGGCGCCTTCGTGGAGTCCGTCCTCATGCGCTACCCGTCGCGGGTGACGATCTGCGTGTCCTCGCAGGCGGGCTGCGGCATGGCCTGCCCGTTCTGCGCGACCGGCCAGGCTGGGCTGACCCGCAACCTGTCTACCGGGGAAATCATCGCCCAGATCTTCAGCGGCGCGCGATCGCTGGCTGATGGGCGGCTGGCGGGTGGGAGCGGGCGGTTGTCGAACGTGGTGTTCATGGGGATGGGCGAGCCGCTGGCGAACTACGCGGCCGTGGTGCGGGCTGTGCGGCGGATCAGCTCGGCTGTCCCGGACGGGTTCGGCATCTCGCAGCGTGCCATCACGGTGTCAACGGTCGGCCTGGTGCCGGCGATGGAGCGGCTGGCGTCGGAGGGCCTGTCGTGCCGGCTGGCCGTCTCGCTGCACGCGCCGGACGACGCGCTTCGGGACACGCTGGTACCGGTGAACCGGCGGTTCCCCGTCGCCTCGGTGCTGGCGGCCGCCTGGTCCTACGCCGCCGTGACCGGCAGGCGGGTGTCGATCGAATACGCGCTGATCCGCGACGTCAACGACCAGGCCTGGCGGGCCGACGCGCTCGCCTCGCTGCTTGCTGGGCAGTTGGCGCACGTGAACCTGATCCCGCTGAACCCGACGCCAGGGTCTCGGTGGACAGCCTCTGATCCTGCCGTGGCATCGGAATTCGAGTACCGGCTGGCGCGGCGCGGGATCCCGGTCACGGTGCGTGACACCAGGGGCCGCGAGATCGACGGCGCCTGCGGCCAGCTAGCCGCCGCGACCCGCGACCCATACTGACCTTCAGGTGGGGCACCCCGCTGTCGTCCTGGCGACAGCGGGGTGCCCCACCTGAAGGCTGACGGCTGGCGGCTGGTTTGGCTGGCGGCTGGTTTGGCTGGCGGCGTGGCTGGCGGAGTGCGCGGTGGGCCGGGCTGACGATACTGTGGCGGCGATGTCTGGAATGCCGTCCTTGAGACTGTGGCGTCGGCGGGTCGCCGCCCGGCTCGTGCACGCCCTATGGCGGTGGCTCAGGGACGCTGGCGCGATCAATGGAGATACCGTCATCGGCCGGAGGTTCGCGGCATTCGGGTTCGGGTCGCTGATCGCCTTCCCGACTGGTTCGGTCTACGGCGAGCAGTGGATCGAGATCGGCGCAGGCACCATGATCGCCGAACTCGCGTCGGTCTGCGCCGGCATGATGCCGGGCCATGACCTGGGGCCGGCTGCGGTGCTCAGGATCGGTGACCGCTGCATCATCGGGCGCGGCAGCCACATCGTGGCACATAGCTCGATCGAGATCGGCGACGACGTCTATACCGGCCCGTACGTCTACATCACCGATCAGAATCACAGCTACGCCGACCCTGACATGCCCATCGGACGGCAGTGGCCGGTCAACGCGCCAGTCCGCATCGGCGCCGGCACCTGGCTCGGCACGGGCGTTGTCGTGCTGCCCGGATCGGTGATCGGCCGCAATGTCGTCGTCGCGGCCGGCTCGGTGGTCAGGGGCGAGATTCCCGACTTGTGTGTGGTCGCTGGCGTGCCCGCCAGGGTGATCAAGCGCTTCAGCCCCGAGGCGGGCTGGACAAGGAACCCGGCCCGCCCCGAGCCTGACCCGGTGCTCCCGGTGCCCGCTCCGTCCGTGCTCCCCGCTCCGTCCGTGCTCCCCGCTCCGCCCGTCCCCGCCCCGCCCGTGCTCCAGGTGCCCGATCGGCCCGAGCTTCCGCCGGCGCTGCCCGAAACCTCGGCCGCGCTATGACTCGTGCTCGCCGCTGGGCGCGGGCGGAGTTCGCGGCTGGGTAGCCGTGTTCGGCGATCCTGGCCGCCGGCGCGCGCCAGGCCCGGGCACCGAACGCGCCCCGCCGCTAGCCTGGCGCACGAACACCTCGCCATGCAGCGCCCGATCGATCAGGTCAGCCGCCTGGGCGGCGGCGGCCAGGCGCCTGCCCTCGTTGCGGTACGCGGTCAGCACCGCCTCGATGACCCCAGGCGGAAGGTGGGGACCGAGTTCGGTGCGAGCCGTCCGGTAGCCGTCTCTGGCGCCGTCGACGCACGCACTGAGGTGATGCCTGGCCAGTGTCGCCAGCGCGATCGGATGACGTTGGAGCACGCCGTGGAGCAGGTAGTCGGCCGGGACCACATCGAGCAGCCACGCGATGGCTGAACGTTCGAACTCCTCGCTACCCGGCGGATGGACGCCGGCCGGCCAGCCTGGCGGCACATAGGCTGTCACCCCCTCATCATAGGTCAGAATCGAATGTATGTTCTAGAGCCTCGATGGCTCCGTCCTACCTGCGGCGCGGCTGCCAATCAAAGTGCCGGGAGGGTTGTCCGTGGTCCTAGCGGAGGGTTTCCGGGTGCGGGAGCATTGTCCGTGGTCCTGGCGGAGGGTTTCCGGGTCGGGGAGGGTTGTCCGTGGTCCTGGCGGAGGGTTTCCGGGTGCGGGAGGATTTTCGTGCTCCACGACGAAAAAGCTCCCGCGCCCGAAAACGTTCCCACAGGAACCGGGCAACCCTCCCGCGCCCGGGCCCTCGACGGGCTGGCTGGCCTGCGCCGGGTGGTCCTGACCCGGGGAACGGAGCCCGGCGGGCAGCTGCTCAAGCCCTCATGACACTGAGACCACGGGAGCCTGCGTCGGCCTAAAGCTGTGCACGCCAGGGCGCTCGGCCGGGCCGAACTCAGGTGAGCCAGGGTGCGGGTAAACTCAAATAGCCGCTTCAGGCGATTTCCCAAGTTCGCAAACCGGAGTTTCTCGCATGCCCGCCAGCCAAGCTGACCTCGTGACCCAGGTCGCGACCCGCGATGACCTGCGCAACGTAGCCATCGTCGCGCACGTTGACCATGGTAAGACCACGCTGGTGGACGCGATGCTGTGGCAATCGGGCGCGTTCCGCGCCAACGCCCAGGTCGCTGAGCGCGTCCTTGACTCCGGCGACCTTGAGCGCGAGAAGGGCATCACGATTCTCGCGAAAAACACTGCTGTCACCCACGGCGGCCTGACCATCAACATCATCGACACGCCGGGTCACGCCGACTTCGGCGGCGAGGTCGAGCGCGGCCTGTCGATGGTTGACGGCGTGCTGTTGCTCGTGGATGCCAGCGAGGGACCGCTGCCGCAGACCAGGTTCGTGCTGCGCAAGGCGCTCGAAGCCCGGCTGCCGGTGATCCTCGTGATCAACAAGGTGGACCGGCCCGACGCGCGGATCGCTGAGGTGGTCGATTCGTGCTACGAGCTATTCCTCGATCTGGAAGCCACCGAGGACCAGATCGAGTTCCCCATCGTCTACGCGTCGGCACGGGCCGGCCGCGCCTCGCTTAACCCGCCGGAGGACGGCACGCTGCCGGACTCGGCGGACCTGGAGCCGCTCTTCGAGGTCATCGCCCAGCATGTGCCCCCGCCGTCGTACGACCCCCGCGCGCCGCTGCGCGCGCACGTGACCAACCTCGACGCGTCCGCCTACCTGGGCCGGATCGCGTTGTGCCGGGTGATCTCAGGCAAGATCACGCGTGGTCAGCAGGCTGCCTGGTGCCGTCGTGATGGGTCCATCGAGCGAGTAAAGATCTCAGAACTATTTAGAACGCAAGCTCTCGACCGAGTGCCGGCGACAGCCGCGAGCGCCGGGGACATCATCGCCGTCGCCGGGATCGGGGAGATCATGATCGGCGAGACGCTGGCCGATCCCGAGGATCCCAGGCCGCTGCCGCTCATCACTGTGGACGAGCCCGCGATCTCGATGACCATCGGCGTGAACACCTCCCCGCTGGTCGGTCGCGGCGGTTCAGGCTCCGGGCGAGGCGGCCCTGGCGGCCGCGGCGGCGTCAAGGTCACGGCGAGGATGGTCAAAGACCGCCTTGACGCCGAACTGGTCGGCAACGTCTCGATCCGCGTCCTGCCCACCGAGCGTCCGGATACCTGGGAGGTTCAGGGGCGGGGTGAGCTCGCGCTCGCGGTGCTGGTCGAGATGATGCGGCGGGAAGGTTACGAGCTGACCGTCGGCCGCCCGACCGTCGTCACCAGGGAGATCGATAGCAAGCTGCACGAGCCGGTCGAGCGGATGACCATCGACGTGCCCGAGGAGTACCTGGGCGCGGTCACCACGCTGCTGGCGCTGCGCAAGGGCCGGCTTGAGCAGATGACGAACCACGGCACGGGCTGGATCAGGCTCGACTTCATCGTGCCGTCCCGGGGGCTGATCGGGTTCCGCACCCAGTTCCTCACCGACACCCGCGGTACCGGGATCGCGCATCACGTGTTCGAGCGTTACGAGCCGTGGGCGGGCACGATGCGGATGCGGGCCTCGGGCTCGCTGGTCGCCGACCGTGCCGGCACGGCGACCACCTACGCGATGTTCTCGCTCCAGGAGCGCGGCACGCTGTTTGTCGAGCCAGGCACCGAGGTTTACGAGGGCATGATCGTCGGCGAGAACTCGCGGTCCGATGACATGGACGTGAACATCGCCAGAGAGCGCAAGCTGACCAACGTTCGGCAGTCTACGGCTGAGGAGCTTGAGCGCCTTATCCCGCCGCGACTGCTGAGCCTTGAGCAGGCACTTGAGTTCTGCGCGGACGATGAGTGCGTCGAGGTGACGTCGGCTGTAGTCCGGCTCCGCAAGACCGTGCTCGACGCGAAGGAGCGCGCCCGGATGCGGGCAAGGAGCAGCCGGGACTAGTCCTCGTCCGCCGGCTCCGCTCCGCAGTTCTGGACGAGCCGGCAGACTGCGGCGAGGCGCATCGACTGGGCGTCGAGAGACCGGTCGAAGGGCGCCGGTCGCCAGCCACCGCTGATCGCCGCGTCGATGAACCCGCCGGCGTACCTGACGAGCGCGGTCAGCATCGCGTCTGGCGGGACAGCTCCAGATCCGACAATCGGGATCATGGCCTCTGAGACCGCGGCGATGTGCTGGTCGAGTACCGGATGCGCCGACCTGCCGAGCCTGTGCAGGCTCGCCTGCCCGATCTGGCCAGCCAGGTACAACGCAACCTCGGACGCGTTCACTTCGTTCTTACGTAGCCGACCGAGCACCGCCCCACCGTCCCACGACCCACGACTTACTCCGGATACGCCAGATACGCCGGATATATCCGATAGTGTAGACGGAATTCCCTGCGCTCGGGACTCGCGCTCGACCCGCGCCGGTGAGCAGCGTGGTCCCGCCTGCTGCTGTTGCGGGCAGGCCGCGAACAGCAACGGGATCCTGCCCGCTGTCGTTGGGAAAGCGGCAGGAAGGGTCCTGTTGCTGCTCATCCGCAGTCGCGCACAGCAGCGTGGTGCCACTTGCTGCTGTTGACGCCATGACCCAGGACTGGGGAAGTAGTCGCTGGCTGGAAGTGAGCCGTCCCGCATAAGGCCTGACCGCAGGAAGCCTGACCGCAGGAAGGGCCTGACCGCAGGAAGGGCCTGGGGCCTGACCGCAGGAAGGGCCGGTCAGCACGCCGTGATACGCAACCCCGCCCGCAGGACGGTAGGAGACATCGAGGTGATGGCTCCGGCCAGCCAGCGACCGCCCTGGCACCTTCAGACGATCCCGCAACAGCCCGAGGCGAGGTGAAGTCGTGATTCCCGCATCCGCGCGGCGTGCCGCAACCCTCCGGGCCTGGGACGCGGGCGGACTGTTACTTGGCGGCCAGGACGATGAGGCTGCCGAGACCGAAGATGACGCAGTAGATGGCGAACGGGGTCAGCGTCCTGGTGCGGAAGTACCTCATCAGGAACCGGACAGACACGTAGGCGCCAATGCCAGACACGACGCTCCCGACCAGGATTTGCGGTCTGATGCCGTTGCCGAGCTGGCCGAACAAGTCGGGTATCTTGAGGACCCCGGCGGCGAGGATGACCGGAGTGGCGAGCAGGAAGGCGAAGCGAGCGGCGTCTTCCCTGGACAGGCCCCGGAACATGCCAGCAGCCATCGCTACGCCGTCCCGGCTGATGCCCGCCAGCAAGGCGAGGATCTGCGCGGAACCGATAAGGAAAGCCTGCCCGTAGCCAAAGGCGGTGATGCGGTGGTCGGCCTGGATCGCCGTCACCACTTCCTCGTGGCGCTCCGCGCGGTGCCCGGCGGCGTGGGCGCCACCGACGCCGGCGCCCACGAGTTCAGGTTCGCGCGAGCGGTCTTGCTCGCGGTCCCGGTCGCGCTCGGCCAGTATCTGCGCATCCGCCGCACGCGATTTCTTGGTACGGAACCGCTCCGCCGAGAACAGGATGACACCGTTCACCACGAGAAAAATGGCGGCCCGGCTCGGGACGCCGAACAGCACGCGGAAGGCGTGCTCGAAGATCACTCCGGCGAGACCGACCGGGATCGTGGCGAAGATGATCATCCACGCAAGCTTCTGATCGGCGGTCTCGATCTCCATCCGGCGCAGAGAGGTGAAGAAGCCGCCGATGATCCGCACCCAGTCACGCCAGAAGTACACGGTCAGGCCGATGGCTGTCGCGACATGCAGGCCGACTATGAACGCCAGGTACGGGGACTCGGGCGTGCTGACATTCAGGTCGTTTGCCCAGCTGCCGCCGACGAGGGCTGGGAGCAGCACGTTATGGCCGAGGCTGGAGACGGGGAAAAGCTCGGTGACGCCCTGGATGAGGCCAACGATGATGGCCTCGGCATAGGTCAGGTGTGACATGACAGCCTCTCACTCGGCGCGGCTCGCCTAAGCAACCGCGCGAGCCAAGGATATTCATGCACGTCGGCTCAGGTGGTTAACTCCCTGTACCGAGACCAATCGGCGGCAGCGCTGGCGAACATTTGAGCTGTCCCATGGACATGCCCGGCAGCGGCCGACCCAGCCATCATATGTCCGCAGCTTGCCTGGATCTTCGGCGCCCGGCTGGTCGCCCGGGAACCGGAGCGCAGGGCGTCACCTTGCGTTACGATTCGCGGTGGCCCTGTTGCGGTGATCCGTTTTGCCCAATGCCGTTGCGACTGGCCCCGGCGATACCGGGCATCGGCGATACCGGGCATCGGCCAGATCTTTACTAGCCAGGGAATACGCCGGATTTACAGGCCGCGGTAACATCACCGGGCTACCGCATTTTGCCGGCGTGAGGACATTGAGATAGCCGGGAATGCGTTAAGCAAAGACCTGGCATATTTTGTGAGCTACAGCTCCAGTTCCGGCCACTGACTTTGGCGTCGAGCGGCCGTCGCCGGGTAGCGGGCTGCCCGCGGACAGCTACGGATGAGGAAACGAGGCGGAAGCGATGAACCAGCGAGTCGAGGCTCATCGGGACGACGTCGGTCAACTCCGATTCGCCTAATCCATCGCTCCTCCCATACGAGGTCACGGAGGCCGGGACGCGAATATGACTGCCGGGCTGGCCCAGCTTCCGGCGCCGCGCCGGATTCGTGCGAACAATGTCGCACCCGGCCCGATCCGGACTCCGCTGATCCCCTCGACCATGCCTCCTGAGGGAGTGGACTCTTTCGGCATCTGTGGCTCTCGACCGTCCCGGCCAGCCAGCCGAGGTGGCACTGGTTCAGGTAACTCGCCTCGGACGAGGCGAGTTACGTCTCCGGCGCTCGCATTGCCGTCACCGGCGGAAAGCGTATCCTGACCGTGTGAGCGCGGCCCTCCGCTCGATGGTTGCCGTGACGTTTGTCAGGGACCTTGACACGTCGCGTGCCTTCTACGAATTGCTGGGGTTTCAGCAACGTTCGTCCGGGCGAGCCGCCACATCGGCATGGTCATCTTTGCACCATGGTGCCAATCAGATCGTCCTGGCGTCGACTACGCCGCGGTTCGGCATTCCGCCGTTGCCGCTTCTCTTCTATTTTTTCTTCGAGGACGTCGATGCGGTCGTCCGTGATCTGCGGGCTGGCGGTGTTGTCCCAGACCACATGGGCTTCCCCGCGCATGCGCTTGGCGGTGAGATCAAGCTCAGCGATCCTGACGGCAACACGGTCCTGATCGGCCAGCGGGAGCGGTCAGGCTCGCTATCGGCTTCCAACCAGGAAGAGTCCGCGTCGCGTTTCTCGCTGCTGCGCGAAGCCGCCGCCGCTGTCGCGGCACGAGGCGGATCATCGGCCCGTTGCGAGGTCCGGGATCCGCACGGCGATCAGTGCCTCGGCAAGGCTGACGTCAAGCTCGCCGATGCGGCCGGGCACAGTGCCTGGGCGTGCCTTGACCACGCTGACGAAATCCTCGTGATGGTGCGCGGTGCTTTTATCGCGGCTGCCGACGAACAGGGAATCGCCGCCTATCTTCACTCCGGGTGCCTGCCGGTGCCCGGCCCTGAGGCACAGGCAGCGGCTACGGCGCGGGCGACTGACCCGCTGAGGCCTGAGCGTGATCGCCTGCCAGCTCGCGGCGGAGCAGCGCCGCCTCGTCACTAGCCCGCTGCGCGTCCTGGTTCCGTCCGGCGCGGGCGTAGCAGCGTCCCAGCCTGGTGAGCGTGGCTGCCAGGCTAGGCAGGTGCCTGCTAGGGCTGACGACAGCCGTGGCGCGGTACATCATCGCGGCTTCCTCCATCGCGCTGATGCCTTCCGGCAGCTGGCCAAGGCCGGCCAGCTGGTGCCCGAGATTGCCGAGCGAGAGCGCCAGGCTGGCAAGGTGGCGGTCTGGGTCGTCCTCGGTGAGTTCCCGGCGCAGAGCGACGGCCAGGCGGGTGCTGCGAACTGCCTCGGCATGGCGGCCGGCCCGCCAGTCGCGGGCACCGAGGCTGGCGAGCCAGTAGGCGCGCATGGCCGGATCACCGGCCGGGCCAAGCATGCTGACTATCCGGCCGCAGAGCACGGCCGCAGCCTCGTTCCAAGCCGGAGCGGACCAGGGCAATACGTTGAGAACGCCGACGAGGGTCGGCAGCGGCGCGACGAGATCTTCGATTTCGCCCGCGAGCAACCCGACCGCGGCGTCTAGCGATGGCATCGGCAGCGTGTCCTCGGCGCCCGCTCGCGCTAGTACACAAGCGGCTGCCGCTGCCCTGGAGGCAGCGATACCAGTAAAGCAGCGCTTGGCGAATTCCGGCGAGGCGGCAAGTTCGGTCGCCGCGAGCCAGTCCGACACTCGCGGCGGCAACCCGCGGACGCCGCCGCTTGACTGGGCGCTGACCGGCGTCAGCAGGTACTCCGCCACGACGCGCTGACGTGCGCTCAGTTCGCCAAAGTTCAGTTCAGCCAGTTCGGTGCCCGGCTCGGTCGCGGCCCAGCGGCCCTCTTCGTAACCGAGCAGCTCACCGGCAGCTGACCTGGGATCGACGGAGCGGGTCGCTTGATCGTCAGCCTCGTCCAGCACTGCCAGCAGCGCCGCTATGTGCAGATCGAGGATCCGGTGCGCTGACCCGCCGGTCCTTCGGAGAACTAGTGTTGCGGGCGCGCTCCGCCCGAGCTCGGCCGCGAAACACGCGGCCGCGGCCTCGGCGACCTCGGAATCGGCGAGGCCCGCGCGCACGGCCGGGGCAAGCGCCATCAGCACCGACCTAGCGGCACTGATCAGCGCGTAGTGTGCCTGCCCGTAGAGCTCAAGCTGATCGCACCAGCCGCCGGCCGCACCCGCGAGCAGCAGGAATCGCGCGAATGGCTGCTGCGTGGTCAGCCTGACGAGCAATTCGTCGAGGTCCTGCCGCTCGTCCGCCCGGTCAACGATCAGCAGGGTCTTGCGGTGAGACATGGCGATGGCGGCGTGCCTTCCTGGATGGCCACGACCGTCGGCGTCAGCCCACCATGTCCGCCACCCACGCGCGCGCATCTGACGTGCCAGTTCCACGGCCAGCCTGGTCTTCCCGACCCCTGACGGCCCGATCACGATCCGCAGCGGCGCGTCCTGCCCGTCGGCGCACCAGGCAATCAGCTCAGCGAGTTCACGGTCGCGGCCGGCGAACTTCACGACCTCGCGATGCGGGTCGAGCAAGCCGACGACGGATGGCGGCGCCCCGTTTGACTCAGCCCGCGCCGGCTTGTCCGAAGCCGACCCGTCTGAAGCCGACCCGTCTGAAGCCGACCCGTCTGAAGCTGGCACGTCTGAAGCTGGCACGTTAGGCACTTGGGCTCCGCAGGCCCGCTATCACCCGGCCAATGAGCATCCATTTGCGCATCTCGCAATATTCGCATAAAGCCCGACCGAGGCGATGGCTTGTCCCGAGATGACGATGACTTTCCGCTGGCCGGGCGTTCCGTTTCCAGCCAGCGACCGGGCACCCGCGCCCGCAAGCCAGCAGCCGGGCAGCCGCGAGCCCTCACCCTCGCCGGGCAAACCTCGCCACCGTCATCCGCGCCCGCTCCGGCACCCCCAGACACGTCCGTCGCCGGGCTCTCCAGTGTCGTCACCGGCACCATCGCCAAAGCAGAACGCGACGCCCGGCCGCTTCTCAGCCGGCTTGGCCCCGCATCGAACTCGCCGCCACCCCCATCAAAACCCTCGCAGCACTGGCCGCCTGCGCAACACCACACGGAATCGACCTCACCCAGAACCAAACCAGCGTGCTAATAATCTGTAAACCCTAAGTGGCATTGGTTCCTGGCGGAGAGTTTTCATGTTGTGGAGCCCTGCTGTGTTATGCAACGAAAAAGCTCCACAACATGCAAAGGCTCCCCCAGGAACCCGAGACAACTCCACGATCATGACGAAAGTGCTCCCGTAAACGATAACTCTCCACCCAGAAGCAATGCCGCCTCACCTGAATTGATCCTGGTAGCCTGAATTGATCCGGGGAGCCTGAATTGATCCGGGGAGCCTGAATTGATCCGGGGAGCCTGAACTGATCCGGGGAGCCTGAACTGATCCGGGGAGCCTGAACTGACCTCGGAAGCCTGAACTGACCTCGGAAGCCTGAACTGATCTGGGAAGAAGGCGCGGTGCCGGTCGCGATGCCGGATCAGGTCCTGGCGAGACGTCCGCGTCGGCGCCTGAGTCGCTGACAAGGCAGGAGCGGCTGATGTGACTGCCGGGACTGGAGCACGGACGCGGGAATCGTTGCCCGGAATCAGGTACTGATCCGCGCACCGATGTCGCGCGGGTTCAGAGCCGCGCGCCGATGTCGGCCGGGCTCAGAGCCGCGCACCGATGTCGCCCGGGCTCAGAGCCGCGCGCCGATGTCGCCCGGGCTCAGAGCCACTCAGGACCAAGCCGTCGGCCAGGCACGGACATGCAGGTCAGAACATGATCACCCAAGCTGAACGCGTTTCGTGATCGCGAAACCCGGCGCAGCATCGCGTTCGCGCCGGCTCAGCCGCCCCAGCAGGGTCTAACGTGAATCCCCTCGGCCAGGCACTGAAGGCGTGTCGTCGGGCTTGCGGCGCGTGATCTTGTTGCCCAGCCACACCAGCGGGTCGTACTTACGGCCCACCACGCGCTCCTTCATCGGGATCAGAGCGTTGTCGGTGATGAGGATGCCCTCGGGGCAGACCTCGGTGCAGCACTTGGTGATGTTGCACATGCCGAGGCCGAACTCGTCCTGGGCGATCTCGCGCCGGTCGGCGACATCAGCCGGGTGCATCTCAAGCTCGGCGATCCGCATCAGGAAGCGCGGTCCCGCGTAGCGGGGCAGGTTCTCCTCGTGGTCACGGATCACGTGGCAGACATCCTGGCACAAGAAGCACTCGATGCACTTGCGGAACTCCTGCGATCGCTGGACATCGACCTGCTGCATGCGGAATTCGCCCAGGCCGACCGAGGGGTCAGGCGTGAACGAGGGGATCTGCCTGGCCTTCTCGTAGTTAAAGGACACGTCCGTCACGAGGTCGCGGATCACAGGGAACGTCCGCATGGGGGTTACGGTGATCGGCTCGGCCGGGTCGAACAGCGACATCCGGGTCATGCAGGCGAGCCTCGGCATGCCGTTGATCTCCATCGAGCACGAACCGCACTTGCCCGCCTTGCAGTTCCACCGGACGGCGAGGTCCCCGGCCTGGGTGGCCTGCAGCCGGTGCAGGATGTCGAGCACGACCTCGCCGTCGTTGGCCTCGACCTCGTAGTCGACCAGGTCGCCCTTGCCAGCGTCGCCGCGCCAAACCCTCAGCTTGACTTTGGTGCCCATCACAGTCCTTCGGTTACGGCAGGCAGTTCATCTTCGGTCATGTACTTCTTCAGCTCGCTGCGCTCGAACAGCGCGAGCAGGTCATCTCGCATCGGCACCATCGGCTGCCGGATCAGGACGATCTTGTCGCCGTCCAGCGAGCAGATGACGTTGACCTTGCGCCACTCCGGGTCCATTTCGGGGTAGTCGTCGCGCGTGTGCCCGCCGCGGCTCTCCTGGCGCTCAAGCGCGGCCTGGGCGACGCATTCGGCGATGAGCATGATGTTCCGCAGGTCGAGGGCTAGATGCCAGCCGGGATTGTAGGCCGGGCCACCCTCGGCGCGGACGACCGCGGCCCGCTCCCGCAGCTTGCCGAGTTCGGTGAGCGCCGTCTTGATCTCGGCCTCGGTCCTGATAATGCCCACCAGGTCGAACATAGTGTTCTGGATTTCGGCGTGGACGGAGTAGGGGTTTTCGCCCACGGCGCGCTCGAAGGGCGCCATCGCCTCGACGCTCGCGACCGCGATCTCGCCCTCGCTCGGGGTCGGCCGCTTCTCGCCGAGCCTGTTGAGATACTCGGCGGCGCCCATGCCAGCCCGCCGGCCGAAGACCAGCAAGTCCGACAGCGAGTTACCGCCGAGGCGGTTGGAGCCGTGCATGCCGCCGGAGACCTCGCCGGCCGCGAACAGGCCAGGAACGCAGGACTCGCCCGTGTCGGGATCAACCTCGACGCCGCCCATCACGTAATGCTGGGCAGGCCCGACCTCCATCGGCTCCTTGGTGATGTCGACGTCAGCGAGCTCCTTGTACTGGTGATACATCGACGGCAGCTTGCGCTTGATCTCCTCCGCGGGCAGCCGCGAGGCGATGTCAAGGAACACGCCGCCGTGCGGCGACCCGCGGCCCGCCTTCACCTCGGCGTTGTTCGCCCGCGCGACCTCGTCGCGCGGCATCAGCTCGGGCGGGCGCCGGTTACTCTCGTGGTCGGCGTACCAGCGGTCGGCCTCTTCCTCGGTCTCGGCGTAGCTGTCGCGGAACACGTCAGGCACGTACTTGAACATGTACCGCTCGCCTAGCGAATTCTTGAGTATCCCGCCGTCGCCGCGGACTCCTTCGGTGACCAGCAGCCCGCGCACCGACGGCGGCCACACCATGTGGGTCGGGTGGAACTGCACGAACTCCATGTTGAGCAGCTTGGCCCCGGCCAGCAGCGCGAGCGCGTGCCCGTCGCCGGTGTACTCCCACGAGTTCGAGGTGACCTTGAACGTCTTGCCGATGCCGCCCGTCGCCAGGATGACCGCCGGCGCCTCGAACACCACGAACTGCCCGCTCTCGCGGATGTAGCCGAAAGCCCCCGCGATCCGTTCGCCGTCTTTGATCAGCCGGGTGATCGTCGTCTCGGCATAGACCTTGATCAGTGCCTCGGGGTCACCGTGACTGACCGCGTCCTCCTGCTGGAGCGCGACTACCCGCTGCTGCAGGGTGCGGATCATCTCAAGGCCGGTGCGGTCGCCGACGTGAGCCAGCCTGGCGTACTCGTGCCCGCCGAAGTCGCGCTGGTGAATCCGGCCGTCCTCGGTGCGGTCGAACAGCGCGCCCCAGGCCTCGAGCTCGTAGACCCGCTCCGGTGCCTCCTTGGCATGCAATTCGGCCATCCGCCAGTTGTTCAGGAACTTGCCGCCGCGCATGGTGTCGCGGAAATGCACCATCCAGTTGTCGTTCGGATTGGAGTTACCCATGGCGGCGGCGCAGCCGCCTTCGGCCATCACCGTGTGCGCCTTGCCGAACAGCGACTTGGAGATGATCGCGGTCCTCTTCCCGGCCTGCCTGGCCTCGATCGCCGCCCGCAGGCCCGAGCCTCCGGCGCCGATCACCACCACGTCGTAGGGAAGTCGTTCGATGTCAGTCATGACTGATTCGACACCTTCTAGAAGAACTGCAGGTTGGGGAAGACCTGCGCTGCGACCAGCCGGATGTACAGGTCGGTGAAGCATACGAACCCAAGCGATACCCACGCGAACTGCGCGTGCCTGGCGTTCAGCTTGGACACGATCGTCCACGCCTTGTACCGCAGCGGGTGCTTGGAGAAGTGCTTAAGCCGTCCCCCGGTCACGTGCCTGCACGAGTGGCAGGACACCGAGTACAGCCATAGCAGCGCCGCGTTAACGATCAGCACCAGCGTGCCGACGCTGATATGCCCCCAGGCGCCGTCCGCGTTCCTGAACGCGAACACCGCGTCCACGCTCAGGATCACGTTGAAGATCAGCGCGACGTAGAAGAAGTACCTGTGCACGTTCTGCAGGATCAGGGGAAGTCTGGTCTCGCCTGTGTACTTGGCGTGCGGCTCGCGCACCGCGCACGCGGGCGGGGACTGCCAGAACCCGCGGTAGTACGCCTTGCGGTAGTAGTAGCACGTCAACCGGAAGCCCATCGGCCCCCAGATGATCAGGATCGCCGGGGTCAGCCCAGCGAGCCACGGGACCCAGGAGAACCCGGCACCGCTGGTGCACGTCGTTGCCAGGCACGGCGAGTACAGCGGCGAGATCAAAGGCGCCGCGTAGTAGTTCGTGTTGACTACCGATGCCCAGGTCAGGTAGACCACGGCGATGCCAAGGAAAATAGCGTTGACGGACGGATACCGCCACCAGTCGTCCTTGCGCAGCGTCTTGGCTGCGATCTGCGCCCGGACCCTTGACCTATCCGGCGCCTGCGTTACCTGCGTCATTTAGCCGTCTCCGCACTGAAACGAATGGCTGACCGCCCCGCGCTGCCACGCTGCTCTTCTCGGCCGCGCAGCGGAGCCCGAGCCGCTCAACCGCGATTCGGTGGCGCCGCTAGCTCGCTTGCGTTGCCCACTGAACCTTATTCCAACGGTAATCGGCGTACCGACCTGGGTGACGCATCGGCCGATGTGACGCTCCTTACACGGTGCCGCACGGTGCCGTGAGCACACGGTGTCAGAGCACGCCGAGCGCCCGCTTGAGGAACTCGACCTGAAGAAGCAGCAGATTCTCGGCGACCTCCTCCTGCGTGGCCATGTGGGTGACGCCGGACAACGGCAGCACGGAGTGCGGCCGTCCGGCCGCGAGCAGCGCTGAGGACAGCCGCAGCGAGTGCGCCACGACGACATTGTCGTCCGCAAGCCCGTGGATGATCATCAGCGGGCGCTTCAGCTTGGCCGCGTCGGAGATAAGTGAAGCGCGTTCGTACGCCTGCCCGGTGACTGCCGGGTCGCCGAGGTAACGCTCGGTGTAGTGCGTGTCGTAGAGCCGCCAGTCGGTGACCGGGGCGCCGGCGACGCCGGCGTGGAACACGTCCGGCCTGCGCAGCACGGCCAGCGCGGACAGGTACCCGCCGAAGGACCAGCCCCTGATCCCTACCTTCGTCAGGTCCAGGTCGGCCAGGTGCTGGCTGACGCACAGTTCGGCGACCGCGGTGAGCGCGTCGACCTGGTCTTCGAGCGCGTGGCTGGCCAGGTCACCGGCCACGGCTCGGTCCCAGGCCGGACCTCGGCCCGGGGTGCCGCGCCCGTCGGCGACGATCACGGCGAAGCCCTGGTCGGCGAACCACTGCGAGGTCAGGAACGAGTCAGCCGTGGCCAGCACCCGCTGAGAGTGCGGTCCGCCATACGGGTCCATCAGCACGGGCAGGGGCAGCGAGGCCGAGCCCTTGTCGTACCAGGACGGCAGCACGAGCGCGGTCCGCAGGTCACGCTGGCCGGCCCGGAGCATGGTGACGCAGGGCGTGCTGATCAGCGGCTTTTCCGCCATCGAGGCGATGGCGGCGACCGAGATGAGCCCGTCCCGGCCGACGCCGCCTGGCTGGCCGCGCAGCACCGTGGTCGTCACGCCGGGCTCAGCCAGCGAACTATGCGCCAGCACCGTGGTGCCGCCTGCCCGGGTGCCGTTGTACGTGCCAGCCGGCCCGTCGGCGCCCGCGGGTGAGACACGGGCGAGTCCGTCAGGACCGTAGGCCCAGACGGAGATCTCGGCCGGCTCGGAGTCCGAGGCGCTGAACAGGACCGTGTCGCCGTCGACCGAGAGGATTTCCCGTACTTGCAAGGCCGGCGGCGTGACCGCCGCCGCGCTGCCGTCGGCCAGTTCGCCGGGCTCGGCCACCAGCAGCCGCCTCGTGTCGTCGCTCATTGTCGTCCATACGAGCTGCCCGCTGGCGGTCCGCGCCGGCACGCCATGGACGATGTCCAGCCAAGACGCGTCGGTGTCTTCCCGCAGCACCTGCGTTCCCCCTGTTTCGGGGTTGACTGTCAGCAGCCGCATCAGGCGTTGATCACGTGACTGCACGACGACCAGAGGGCCGCCGGCGTCCCAGTCAGCCGTTACCAGGTACGGGCAGGCACCTGCGTCCCAGCTCACGGGCACGGCCGAGCCGTCGAGCGCCGCGATCAGGAGCGACACCTTCGCGTTCGGCGTCCCGGCCGACGGGTACCTGACCGTTGCCGGCTGGTGGCCGGGATTCGACGGGTCGGCGATGTGCCAGCGCTGTACGGGGGAGTTGTCGGCACGGGCGACCAGGAGCGCCGAGCCGTCAGGCGACCACCAGTAGCCCCGGTACCGGCCCATTTCCTCGGCAGCGACGAACTCGGCCAGCCCGTACGTGACGTCGGCGCCGTCGTCAGCGCCAGGCCCGATCAGCTGGCTGTCGGCGCCTGTTCGCAGGTCAGCGATCCGCAGCGCGCCCTCGCAGACGTAGGCGACTGCACGCCCTGATGGGTCGGGGCGCGGGTCGATGGCAGGCGCCTTGGCGTTCACCTTGCGCGGGCCGGTACCGTCCTCCGCGAGCTCAGCCGTGTAAACCTCGCCGGCGACCGCGAACGCGGCCAGCGCGCACGCGGCGTCCGTGGCGAAGGCGACGACCCCGCCTGCCCACTCCCGTGAGCGCTCCCGCCTGGCGCGTTCTTCTTCTGGCTCGTCCGCCAGGTCGGCGAACGCCGCCGGGTCGGCGACGAGCCGCTCGCCGGCGTTGCCAGGGCTGCCCTGCTTGCCTGGGCCGCCGGGAAGATCGAGTGCCCACAGGCAGGTGATCGGGTCGGTGCCGTCCTTGCCGCGCAGGAACACTACCTTGGTACCATCCGGGCTGACCTGGAACGAGCGCGGTGCGCCAAGTGAGAATCGCTTGGTACGGGCTTGCTGGCGGGGGAAAGTGTCGCTCATGACGTAGATCCTGCCAGCACGGCGCGGCGGAGGCGTTAGCTATCCTCGCGGCATGGACCAGCACGCGGATGACAGGCGGCTGCTGCTCGTGCACGCCCACCCAGACGACGAGTCGATCGGCACTGGGGCCACGATGGCCAAGTACGCCGCCGCGGGCGCTGGCGTGACGCTCGTCACGTGCACGCTTGGCGAACTCGGCGAGATCATCCCGCCTGAACTGGCTGAACTAGCCTGGGACAAGCAGGACAAGCTGGGCGAGCACCGGATCGGCGAGCTCAGCGCAGCGTGCGCGGCGCTCGGCGTCACCGACCACCGGTTCCTTGGCGGGCCGGGCCGCTGGCACGATTCGGGCATGATGGGCACTCCGTCCAACGACTGGGCCGGCGTGTTCTGGCGCGCGGACGTGGACGAGGCGGCGGGCGCGCTGCTTGAGATCATCAGGGAAGTCCGCCCTCAGGTGCTGGTGACGTACGACTCAAACGGGTTCTACGGGCACCCCGATCACATTCAGGCGCATCGGGTCGCGTGGCGAGCCTTCGAACTAGCCGGCGGGCTGGTCGCCAAGTTTTACGCGACGGCGATGCCGAAATCGGTGCTTTTCGAAGGCATTAAGGCCATGCGGGCTGAAAGGGATGCCGCGGGTTCTGATGGCGGTGATCAGGCCGGCGATCTCGCGGGGTCTGGCTTCGCCGTCGTCGAGTCGGTTGACGACCTGCCGTTCGGCGTGCCCGACGATCAGGTGACGACGGAGATCGACGCGGTGGACTACCTGGACGCGAAGCTGGCCGCCATGCGGGCGCACGCGAGCCAGATCGCGGTGGACAGCCCGTTTTTCGCGCTGTCTGACGGGGTCGGGCGGCGGGCGTTCGGCGTGGAGCATTACACGCTCCTGGCCGGTCCGCGCGGACCTGGAGGCGGGTCGCGCGGCTGGGAGCAGGACCTGTTCGCTGGCCTTGACTAGTCTTTGGTAAGTGAGCAACCGCATCGTGCCGAACTCTCCGGTCGATCGTGGCGAGGTCTTCGGCCGCCAGCCGGGTGGTGGCAGGCCGCCATCGGGCGACGGCCGCGAGGCCGGGCTTCGGGTGCTGACGTACCTGATGCTGGTGTTGTTCGGGGCCGTGCAGGGGCTGGCCGGCGCTTTCTTCTACGGCGTCGGCCCCGCGCCGGCAGCCGCGCTGCTGTTCGACGCGGCGATCCTTGGCACGTGCCTGCTCGGCGGCTGGGGGCTGCGCCGGGCCTCGGGCGGGTTCGTTCCGGCCGCCGGCTGGCTCGTGGTGGTGTTCGTGCTCGCCAGCGGGACACCCGGGGGCAGCGTCGTGATCACCGCAAGCACGGCTGGTGAGTGGTTCCTGTTCGGAGGCGCCGCGTGCGCGACGGCTGGGGTGATCGCGGCATTTACCTTGTGGTCGAAGGCGGGCCTGGCACGCTCGCGCGATCGCTAGGCCCACCTTTGGGACATCCAGGGCGCTGGGGCGCCACCTTTGGGCCATCGAGGGGCCTTTGACGGAGGCGGGCTGTGCCTATGGTGAGTTGCTCCACCAGGTGCTCGGTGAGCCGCTCCACAGCCGTCCTGAGCCGCCGGAAGTAGGCGGCCCGGCTCAGCAGGAGCTTGCTCGCCGCTTCCTCATGACTGCGCATCGGCTCCAGGTAGCCCGCGATCAGCACGCTGCGCAGCAGTTTTTCGGTCTCGCTGTCCCCGAACGCGCCCTGGGCGGCCTCGTTGATCAAGCGGCGCACGGACTCGGCGCGCTCAGCCACGGTGTCACCGACCGCGAGAGGGCTCCTGGCGAGATCACGCGGCACCCTGAAGTTCTTGAGCGCGTCCCTGACGATCTGGATATCGACCGAAGGTGACTCTGCGGGCCCGCCCGAGCCCGGGTTGGGCCTGGTCGTGTTCGCCCGCGCGAGCTGAGCCGGTATGAACCTCGGGACCCGGGCCGGTGCTCGCGGCTGGAGGTCGGGTGTGACCGGCATTGCCTGCCCCAGCGCTCCGGTCGCTCCGGTCGCTCCGGTTGCGGCGGGCCTCATTGGCGCTGCGGGGATCGTCGTCGCTGCCTCGTCGATGGCCAGGATGGGGGTCACAGCTGGCGTGCCGGGCGCGGTGGGGCGCAGTACGGGCTCCGAGCCGGGCTTCGGCAGCCCGATCTCGGCGTAGACCTGGGCCCGGATGAACGCGTTGAGCCCGCCAGGGCCGTAGTCAAGCCGGTGGCACTCGACGAGCATGCCGCCGACCTCGACGTCGAGCTCGGTGTGGTGCTCAGCCCCGATGGCCTGCGCGAACGCCAAGGCGCCCGGATAGCTGGGGTCGATTGGCAGGTAGGCGAACCGCGGGTTGACCACGCCGCAGCGCAGCACGCCAGCCACGCCGAGCATGGCCTGCACCTTGCCCTGACCAGTGAGATCGACCGCGGCGTGCCAGAGTACGGACTCGCCCTCGCCGGCGTGCTCGCGGGCGTGCGCGAGCCAGGGGCCGATCAGCGGGTCGCGCCAGGCGAAGCCCGGCGCGGTAGCGAGGCTCATGCACGCCATGTAGCCGCGGATGTTGTCCTTGACGTCGCGCACCACGGCGACCCGGTCGGGCGAGTCGGTGAAGAACCGGCTGGTCAGATGCCACCAGTCGACGTTCTGGCTGACCTTCAGCTCGTGTTCGAGCCGGGCGATGTCGTAGTCCCTGACCGAGTCCACCCGGTAACCGACGTCGCCCTCCCAGCCGAATCCCCATTTCATGAGCGGGTCTTCGACCAGGTGCGCCATGTCGATGATCAGCAGCGGCTGATCGTCGGCGGCGAGCTCGTACAGGTAGTCGATGATTCGCCGGCGCAAGAAACGCTCGAATTCCTGGTTGCGCAGCCGGAGGTCAGCCAGGAGCGCCTTGCGCACGAGGTCGTGCAAGGTGACGCCGTCGCCGAGCGGTTCTGCCACGGTCAGCTCGCAGAGCTGCGCGTAGGCCGACTCGCCCTCCCCGCGCGGCAGGACCGCGCTGAGCAGCTGTGGCGTCGTAGTCCGGGCGAGCGCGGCGACGCAGAGCGCGGACATCCGGACATCGCGCAGCTCCGAATGCGCGAGGCGGTGAATCAGCGACCTGAGCACCTCGGGCCGCTGCAGGTCGGTTTCGGCGTTCCAGGCGGCGTCCGCGCTCGCGGTATCGGCAGCCAGCGACAGTGCCAGCGGTGAGCCGCGAGCCCAGTCGATGATCACCGGGACGCGTTCGTCGCTGAGCCCATGGGCAAAGAGCAGCCGCAGTGCGTCTTGCTCGTCGAGCCCGTGCAGCTCAAGGCGAGCGGTCACGGTCTCCCAGCCGCCGGAGAACCAGCCCGCGTCAGGCTCGCCGCGCCCGGCGATCAGCACGAGCGCCCGGTCGGGCAGCGTCGGCAGCAGATCACGGCGCAGGTAGCCGTCGAGCGAGGAAATCCGTTCGTAGGAGTCGAGCAGGATCAGCGGCCCGCCGCCGCGCGCGCCCTTGCGCATCCGCGCGGCCTTGCGCACGACGGCCTCAAGCACGGCGGACGCTGGGCCGAGTTCGCGGCCGTCGACCGAGACGACCTCCCAGCCGATCGCCCGGGCCCGGCGCGCGGCCGCCCTGAGCAGCGCGCTCTTGCCGATACCGCCCGGCCCGCAGATGTGCACGACGCTGGCCGGGGGATCGGCCTCCATGCAGCGGTCGAGGAAGGCCAGCTCGGTCTCGCGTCCAGCGAACCGGCCGCGATCGCGGTCCTCGAGCCTGGCTGCGAGCGTCCGGCGGGGCGGGTCGAATGCCATCTGGCCCACCGCCGCCCCCGGGCATGCCCGTCAGTCACGTGAGCGGCTCGATCGGCCGAGCCGCGGCACGCTCAGCGTACCAAAACGAGACTCAACTGATATTGCGCTCGCATGGAGGCTACCGCAGGGTGAAGCACGGTATGCCGACAAATTCAGGCGGCTGACCAGCGATTAGCTAGGAGACAGCGGTATGGGAATGATGAAGCGAATGAAGGACATGCGGGACATGGTGAATGCCGCACCCGACATGATCCAGCAGGCACAACAACTTGGTGCGCAGGCTCAGCAAATGGCCGCCGCGCAGCAGGCAGCGATGCAGGCACAGTACGGCGCCGTGCAGGCTCAGACGGCCGGCATGCCGGGTCAGGCTGCGTCCGGCCCCGATTTCGAGCCCATAGCCGGCGTCTCTCTTGAGCAGTTCGCGGCCATCAGCAAGGGCGTCGCCGCGTTCAATTACGACCAGTCGAAGCTGCCGGAGATTGCGGAATCCAAGGGCGTCCAGGCCGCTGCCTGGCACGAGGCAGCACGCGGCTGGAACGACCGCATCAAGGCGAACCTCGCCGTCGCGCAGCGATTCAACCTTCTTTACAGGGCGGCCTGACATGGGAATGTTCAAGAACATGCGCGACCTGCAGAAGATGGGCCGCGATGCGGAGCGGAACATGCCTCCGGTCGCCGACCGGATGGCCGATGCGCAGGCTCGGATGGCGAACGCCGCGCAGCTGATCGCGAACCAGACCGCTGCGGCCAACGCTGCGGCCGCGGCCGCGCAGGGGCTGGCCGACGGCACCGCGATCAAGCGCACGGTCGTGATCAACGGCATGCAGCAGGTCGGGATGATCAACTTCGACCTGCTGGTGCAGTTCGACCTGACGGTGATGCAGGACGACATGCCGCCGTACCCGGCCACCGCCCAGCAGACGGTCAGCCAGATGCAGATCGGCTCGATCGGCCCTGGCATGACCGTGGATGGCGCGATAGACCCGTCGAATCCATCCGCTATCTGGCTAGACCTCTCGACCGCCCGATGACAGCACGGCGCCTTCCTGGCGCCGCCCCTGGCGGCGTTACGCGCGTCATCGCCCGGCACTCAGGGCGCGTGCCCGGGCGATGACCTGCGGCAGGCCCTCAGCCCGGGCAACATCGACGCGGTGAATCGGCACCTGATTTCCGGCATTCGGTACCCGCATCCATCCGCCCGCGCCGATCCCGGTGATCGCATTAGCCGCCGCTGCCTTGTCAGCAACTCAGGCACCAGCGCGGATGGCTCGCCGGGCCTGATCCGGCCGCCGCTGCCGCCGCGCTCTTTCCAGGATCAACTTAGGCTAACGGCGAGCAGCGTCTCGGGGATGTCGGCCGGCGCGGCGCGGAGTTCTTCGCCGAGTGACTTGGCCTGGGGGTCAAGTCTCGTGCTCGCGGCTACGCCGCGGCCGAGGAGGCCGGTGATCACGAAGTTCAGGGCGAGCAGGTTGGGCAGGCAGTGCCGCTCGATCGGCAGGCCGGCGACTGAAGGCACCAGCTCAGCTAGTCGCCCGGCCGTGAGGTACTGCTCCAGCCACTCGAATTCGGCCTCCGTCCGCACCCACACCCCGAGATTGGCGTTGCCGCCCTTGTCGCCTGACCGAGCGCCGGCGATCGTTCCCAGCGGCACCCGCCTCGTCGCAGAGGCCGGCGCGGCTGCGGAGGCCGGCGCGGGTACCGAGGCCAGCGGGGCTCCGGAGGCCGGCGGCGGTGCGGAGGCTGGCGGGGGTGCGGAGGCTGGCGGGGCTCCGGAGGCCGGCGGGGGTGCGGAGGCTGGCGGGGGTGCGGAGGCTGGCGGGGGTGCGGAGGCTGGCGGGGGTGCGGAGGCTGGCGGGGGTGCGGAGGCTGGCGGGGGTGCGGCTTGGGCTACGGTTGTCGGCTGAACGCGGGCCGGGCCGGCCCAGACTGGCTTGCCATCGATCACGACGTTGGCCGTCACCAGGTCGGCGGGCACTAGTGTTGGCCAGTACTCGCCATAGGCCGATGCGTCGCCCGGCGGGGTCAGGGCGTAGAAGCCCGGATAGCTCGCCAGCCCTGTCTCGATCACCGCGGCCGAGAACGCCCGCCCTGCCTTCCCCTTGTCACCATCAAGCACCGAGATGCGGAGCAGCGCCGGATCGGCGCCCACCAAGTCGACGTCGACCGCCTCGAAGCTCGCCTTGCCGCCATCGATCCGCGCCCAGATCGCCTCCTCTGCGAGGCGCGCCTTCGCGGCAGCGTCGAGCCCTTCGATCACGAGCACCATCGAATTCCGGTAGCCGCCCGCGTAGTTCAGCGCGACTTTCAGGTCTGCCGGCGGCGGCTCGCCTTTCGTTCCCTGGATGCGGACGCGATCGGGCCCGGCCTGGGAAAGTCCGATCGTGCTGAAAGCAGCTATGACGTCAGGATTGATGTATCTAGGTGAGCCGATTTCGTAGAGCAGCTGCGCGGTCACTGTCCCGACGCTGACCAGCCCGCCGGTACCTGGATGCTTCGTAATGACTGCCGAGCCGTCGGCGGCCAGCTCGGCCAGCGGGAAGCCGGCGTGCGCCAGGTCGGGGACCTCACCGAAGAACGAGTAGTTCCCGCCGGTGGCCTGGCAGCCGCACTCGATCACGTGCCCGGCCACGACGGCGCCGGCCAGCGCGTCCAGGTCATCGCCCGTCCAGCCGAACCGCCACATCCCCGGCCCGACCACCAGAGCCGCGTCGGTGACCCGGCCGGTGATCACCACATCAGCCCCGGCTTGCAACGCCTTCGCGATCGGCAGGCCGCCGAGATAGGCATGGGCCGTGAGCGGTGTCACCCCGAGGTCGGCGAGTCGCTCGCCCGTGTCGATGTTGGCCAGCGGATGGCCGCGGGCCAGCAGCTCGGGGACCCTGGGCAGCAAGTCATCGCCGGTCACGTGCGCGATTACCGGCGTGATGCCGGCGCGCCTGGCGATCTCCGAGACCGCGGCGGCGCAGCCGGCCGGGTCCAGGCCGCCGGCGTTGACGACGACCTTGATGCCGCGTTCGATGCAGGCAGGCATCACCTGTTCCATCTGCGTGAGGAATGTCCTGGCGTAGCCGGGCCGGCCGCTTAGCATCGCCTTGCCGAGCAGCAACATGGTCAGCTCGGCCAGCCAGTCGCCGGTGAGGACGTCGATCGGACCGCCTTCGACCATCTCGCGCGCCGCTGACAGCCGGTCACCGTAGAAGCCGCTGCAGTTCGCGATCCGCAGCACGCCTGCTGGCGATCCTGGTGCTGGCGGCCCTGGTGCTGGCGATCCTGGTGCTGGCGGCCCTGGTGCTGGCGGCCCTGGTGCTGGCGGCCCTGGTGCTGGCGGCCCTGGTGTTGGCGGCCCCGGTGGTTGCGGCCCTGGTGGTTGCGGCCCTGGTGTTTGCGGCCCTGGTATCCGCGGCACGGTCAGCCTTCTGGCTGGACGGAGACGACCCAGGACGGGTCGCGTTTGTCCGCGAAGGCGGCCATGCCTTCGCGTGCCTCGTCCGAGCCGAAAAACCTGCCGGACAGCTCGGCCATCTTCGTCAGCCCGTCGGCCACGCTGTCGGTCAGGACGCCCCGCAGCACGTCCTTGGTGCCGGCCAGGGCGCGCGGAGCGGCGCGGAGCAGCGATTCGACGTACCGGCCGGTCTCGGCATCCAGCGCGGCCGGTTCCACCGCCCTGGTCAGCAGGCCGATCTCGACCGCTCGCCTGGCCTGGAACACCTCACCGGTCAGGAAATACTCGGCGGCCGCCCTGGACGGCATCCGGCGCAGGCACGGCACCGAGATGATCGCTGGCACCACGCCGATCCGCACCTCGGAGAACGCGAACGTCGCGTGCTCGGTGGCGATCGCGATGTCGCAGGCCGCGACCAGTCCGATCCCGCCGGCCCTGGCCGCCCCGTTGACCCGGCAGATTACCGGCTTGGCGCTCTCCCACAGCCGCCGCATGATCCCGGCCATCAGCGGCGTGGCAGCGGTCGGGCTCGTGCGTGCCTCGACGAGATCGGCTCCCGCGCAGAACACCCGCCCGGCCCCGGTCAGGACGATGACACGGACGCCGGGATCGGCCATCGCGTTGTCCAGCGCCTCGCGCAGTTGCGCAAGCAGCGGTGTGGACAGCGCGTTGGCGTTGCGAGGCGAGTCGAGCGTGATCGTCCGCACGCTGCTTGCGGTCTCGGCGCGGACCAGTACTGCCTGTTCGGCGTCGGTCACAGTCACTCCTGGTCAGTCTGAACGATCGCGAGCACTTCACCGGCGTTGACCTGAGCACCCACGCTGACTCTCAGTTCGGTGAGAAGGCCGGTTGCCGGCGCCATGATCTGATGTTCCATCTTCATCGCCTCCACCACGAGCACCGCCTGGCCAGCGGTGACAGTGTCGCCGGCCGACGCGGCGATCTTGGTCACCGAGCCAGGCATCGGGGCGATGAGCGAACCTGGATCGGCCGCTCGCTCGGGGCCTGGCAGCCGCTCGAGCAACGTGAGCTTGACCGACCCGAAGCCCGAGTGGATCCACAGGTCAGCGCCGGCCCGGGTGACGCCGAACCGGTGACGTACCCCGGAGACGTCAAGCTCGACCCGGTCGGGCGCGGCGGAGGTGACCGCGGTCCCTTCCCCGACCGTGCCGCCCCCCACGACAATGCCGCGCCTGGTCCATCGGTAGGCGACGTCGATCTGGCCGTGCGGGCCGGTAAATGAGGTACGCGAGAGCTGACTAGGTACGTTACGCCACCCGCCGGGCACGCCTGGTGCGATCCTCGCGCCAAGGCGGTTGGCCGCTGCCACGGCGGCGGTCGCCGCCGCCGCGGCCAGCTCGCAGGCGCGCTCGTCTGGGACAAGGCTCGCGTAGTCGTAGCCGTCGAGCATGCTGGTGTCGGCGCCGTGATCGGCGAAAGCAGGATTGCGCAGCACGCTGACCAGCAGGTCGCGATTGGTCGCGGGACCGGCGATGACAGCTCGGCGCAGGCCCGCGGCCAGGCGCCTGATGGCGGCTTGCCGGTCCGGCGCCCAGGCGATGACCTTGGCGAGCATCGCGTCGTAGTGCGGGCTCACGCCGGTTCCCGGCACCACGCCAGCGTCGAGCCGCAGCAGCGGCCCGCGAGCGGGTCCGGCAGGCAGCCCGAACTCCGAGTCGACATCAGGCACGGCGAAGGCGTGCACAGGTCCGGCGGAGGGCCGAAAACCCTCGGCCGGGTCCTCGGCGTACAACCTGGCCTCGATCGCGTGCCCGTCAGCAGGCGGAGGACTGGCTGGCAGCCGGTGTCCCTCGGCGATCGCGAGCTGCAGCGCGACCAGGTCAATGCCGTGCACGCATTCGGTGACCGGGTGCTCGACTTGCAGCCTGGTATTGAACTCCAGGAAGTAAAACTCGTCCTGCCGGCTGGTCCCGAGGCCGCCGACCAGGAACTCCACCGTGCCCGCTCCCGCGTAACCCACGGCTTTCGCCAGGGCGGTCGCGGCCGCCAGCAGCCGCGACCGCAGCTCGGCGCTGAAGGCGGGAGCTGGCGTTTCCTCGATGACCTTGGCGTAGCGGCGCTGGGTGGAGCAGTCGCGTTCGGTGAGGGCCCAGACCGTGCCGTGGCTGTCGGCCAGCACCTGCACCTCGATGTGCCTGGCCCCGGCCAGCAGCGGCTCGCAGAACACGGTTCCGTCGCCGAACGCCGACAGTGCTTCCCGCCTGGCCGACTCGATCGCCTCAGCGAGCTCGGCGGCGCTGTGCACGGCCCGCATGCCACGGCCGCCGCCGCCCGCGGATGCCTTCACCAGGACGGGGAACTCGGTGACTGACCCGGGATCGAGTTCGCTGAGAACGGGGAGTCCCGCGTCAGCAGCCCGTTCCCTCGCCTGAATCTTCAGTGCCATCGCCGCCATTGCCTCTGGCGGCGGGCCCACCCACAGCAAGCCGGCCGCAAGCACCCGGCGGGCGAATTCCGGGTCCTCGGAACCGAAGCCGTAGCCAGGATGCACGGCATCGGCGCCGGCGGCGCGCGCCGCCTCGATCAGGGCGCCGGCGTTCAGGTAGGTCTTCGCCGAGGTCGCGCCGGGCAGGCGGACGGCGAGGTCAGCCTCGGCCACGTGCGGGGAGCCCGCGTCGGGGTCGGAGTAGACAGCCACCGTCCCGATGCCGAGCTGGCGGCAGGTGCGGAAGACCCGCCGGGCAATCTCGCCCCGGTTGGCCACCATCAGCCTCGTTATCTGTGTCACGACCTCACATCCGAAAGACGCCGAAACGGCTCGCTGGCGACGGTCGGGTCGCGATGGCTGGCGCTGTGCCGTGGCTGATGGCCGTTGTCGCCTGGCCTGGCGCGGCGGCGATCGCGGCGAGGCACATGCCGAGCACCGGCCGGGTGTCGCGCGGGTCGATCACGCCGTCGTCATACAGCCGCCCGGACAGGACGAAAGGCAGCGACTCAGACTCGATCTGGGCTTCGACCGCTGCCCGCATGGCGGCGTCTGCTTCTTCGTCGAACGGCTCGCCCCTGGAGGCCGCGGACTGGCGGCTGACGATCGACAGCACGCCGGCGAGCTGGGCCGGACCCATCACCGCGGACTTAGCGCTCGGCCAGCTGAAGAGGAACCTGGGGTCATAGGCGCGTCCGCACATGCCATAGTTCCCCGCGCCGTACGAGGCGCCCATCACGATGGTCAGGTGCGGTACCCGGCTGTTGGAGACCGCGTTGATCATCATCGCGCCGTGCTTGATGATGCCCTGCTGCTCGTAGCTGGCGCCGACCATGTACCCGGTCGTGTTCTGCAAGAAGAGCAGCGGCGTGCCGATCTGGTTGGCCAGCTGGATGAACTGCGCGGCCTTCTGCGACTCCGCGCTGAAGAGGATGCCGCGCGCGTTGGCCAGGATGCCGACCGGATGACCGTGCACCGCTGCCCAGCCGGTGACCAGGCTTGTCCCGTAGAGAGGCTTGAATTCGTCGAAGTCCGACCCGTCGACGATCCTGGCGATGACCTCGCGCGGGTCAAACGGCACCTTCAGGTCCTCCGGCACGATGCCGAGCAGTTCCTCCTCGTCGAACTGGGGGCTGGTTGTTGCTCGTGGCTGGTCTTGATACCGGTGCCAGTGCAGCCTTTTGATGACCGACCGGCCGATGCGGAGCGCGTCGTGCTCGTCTTCGGCGAGGAAATCCGCGAGGCCCGACTGGCGTGCGTGCATGCTAGCGCCGCCGAGCGACTCGTCGTCTGACTCCTCGCCTGTGGCCATTTTGACCAGCGGCGGCCCGGCAAGGAAGACCTTCGATCTTTGCCCGATCATCACGACGTAATCGCTCATGCCCGGCACGTAGGCGCCGCCCGCGGTGGAGTTACCGAAGACGATCGCGATCGTCGGGATGCCCGCCGCCGACATCCTGGTGAGGTCGCGGAAGATCTGCCCGCCAGGGATGAAGATCTCCTTCTGGGTCGGCAGGTCGGCACCGCCCGATTCGACGAGATTGACCAGGGGCAGCCTGTTTTCGATGGCGATCTGCATCGCCCTCATCGACTTGCGCAGCGACCAGGGGTTTGTGGACCCGCCGCGTACCGTCGGGTCGCTGCCGCTGATCACGCAGACCGTGCCCTCGATGATGCCGATAGCGGTGACGTTGCTGCCGCCGACGGGGAAGCCCGTGCCGTAGCCGGCCAGCGCGGATAGCTCAAGCAGGGGTGAGTCGGGGTCGATCAGCAACTCGATGCGCTCGCGCACGGTCAGCTTGCCACGGTCGCGATGCCGCTGCACGTACTTGGGGCCGCCGCCCGCGATGGCCTTGGCGTGCTCTTGGCTGAGGTCGTCAAGCTTGGCCAGCATCGCCGCGCGCCGAGCCTGGTACTGGGCACTGCCGGTGTCCAGCGCGCTGGCGAGAACGGTCACATGCGGAACCATATGCGCCGCCGAGCCAGGCGCACCAGCCGCTCTTGTCTCGTGCTCCTGGCATGAGCACCAATCCGCGTTCGCGCGCGCTCCGAGTTACTTGCAAAGCCCGACCCGGTACCACCGAATCCGAACTCTTGGAGGCGCTAGCCACCATGAAGAACCGCGCATCCGCACTGGCGATAGCCGTAGCCGTGTCCTTCAGCGTCGCGTTGCTTGGCCTGCCCGGCACTGCCATAGCGGCTTCAGCGAAAAAGAAGCCGCCGTCACCTCCGCCGTCACCTCCGCCGTCCGCGTCGTCGACCTACGTGAAGGCGTTCTCCGCGATCGTGAACGGCACCACGCTCAACCTGACGCCGAACGAGGTGCAGGCTACTTCCGACGGCGGTGACATCGCCCTGGCGCAGACGAACTCTCCTGCGGGTCAGCAGGTGAGCTGGCTGGTGAAGCTCAACTCAGTGGGTGTTCCGCAGTGGCAGGAAATGCTGAGCTGCGCAAGCACCACGGGCACGGACGGGTCGATCGGCGGGCTGTCGCTGCAGCAGACAGCCGACGGCGGCTTCATCGTGGCCGGCGGAACACTGGACTGCGGGTCGGGGAGCAGTTGCCCGGCAGTGAGCGGCCACCAATGCGCCCTGGTCGTGAAGCTCGATCCGGCAGGCGATGTCTCGTGGGCTCGTGTGTACGACGCGAGCGTCTCCGGCGTTATCAGGCAGGTACGCCAGACCGCGGATGGCGGCTACGTCGCGGCCGGGACCGCACTCGACTCCCAGAACAACGTCGGGGCGATGATTCTGAAGCTCGACGCCTCGGGGAATGTGCAATGGCAGCAAGAACTCACGCCGGCGAACTCGACTGGAGCTTATTTCAACTCGGTCGTGCAGAACTCCGGCGGCGGTTACGTGGCCACCGGCGATTTCTACACCGCCACGTCAGCCGGCACGAAGACACAGGCACTCGTGGCCAGCTTCGGCGCGGACGGCAGCCCGGGATTCCAGCGGGAATTCACGGCCGTTGACAGCGGCCAGGTCACTAGCGTTTCCGATGCCACCTCGATCATTTCGACGTCAGACGGCGGCTATGCCGTCTCGGGCACCTGGTTCGACTCGGCGTTCGGCGGCGGCGTCGGCGCGCATGGCGGCTTGCTGCTCAAATTGGATTCTGGCGGGAACCTGCAATGGCAGCGCGCTTACACCGGCGGCCAATTCTGCTTCAGCGGCGGCGGCGGCGCCGACGAGGCGTGCACCAACATCGGCGTCGAGAGCAACTCGGTACACCAGACCGGTGACGGCGGATTCGTCCTGGCGGGCGACGGTGACCTGGAGCTGGCAAACGAGGTACCGCTCGTGCCGTGGCAGGCCAAGGTCGACGCCGGAGGCAACCTGCTCTGGCAGCACTTCTACTACCAGAGCGCTCCTACCGGCGCTCCCATCAGCGCGGACTTCTCGTCGTCGGCACTGACGCCAGGGGGAGGCTCACTGGCCGCCGGACTGACAGAAAGCCTGAACTCGCCCGATGACAAGTTGTTTGCCGCCAGCACTGACGGCTCCGGGCTGGTCGGATCTTCCTGCGGCGACATCCACGCGGCCACGCCGCTTCAGGCAGTCGACCCCGGGCTGACCGAGCAGACGACCGTACTTGCCGTCCAGCCAGTCACGACCTCCCCGGTCAACTCGGCGCTAACCGTCACGCCCACGTCGGTCACCACGCAGACTGATTGCTAAGGCGCCCTAACCCTGCTGTCGCCACAGGCGTCGCAGCGCCCGCGCTAGCGGGCGCTGCGACGTGCTGGCGTGCGCTGAGGGTGAGTGAACGGGCCAACAGCCGATCGCTCGCGGACCTGTGTGCAGGTCCGGGAATGGGGGCGGGTCACCCGGCGCAGAACTCGCCTTGAGCGTGCTTCGTTCTCCTGCGGGAGGGTTTTCGGGTTCCTGGTGAAAGGTTTTCGTGTTGTGGAGCCTTGACGTGTTATACGACGGAAAAGCTCTACAACAGGAAAAGTCTCCCTCAGGGACACGAACAACATCCCGCCAAGGACGAAAACCGAGGCGGGGCCGGGCCGAGCGGAGGCGTGAGCGGGCCTAACCGAGGCGGGCCGGGCCGAGCGGAGGCGTGAGCGGGCGATGATCTAGCAGGTGGGGCACCCTGCTGTCGCGATAGCAGCAGCAGGGTGCCCCACCTGCATTAGGACGCAGCGCTCTGGCGCCCTCAATGTCCCAAAGATGGGACTGAGGGCGGCTGCGGTGGCTTGATGGCTTACCTGATGACTGATTCGAGTTGGTCTACCGCCCAGTCGAGGTCTTCCTGGCTGATGACCAGCGGGGGAGCGAGCCTGATCGTGGTGCCATGGGTGTCTTTGGCGAGTACCCCGGTCGTCATCAGGCGCTCGGAGACCTCGCGACCGCCCAGTTCGGTGAACTCGATTCCGGCCCACAGGCCGCGACCGCGCACTTCGCGGACAGCGCTGGCGGGCAGTGCATTCAGCCGGTCGTGCAGGTGCGTGCCGAGCTTGCCGGACTGCTCCTGAAACTCGCCCGTGCTGAGCATCGCGATAACCTCGCGGGCTACCGCGCACGCCAGAGGGTTGCCCCCGAACGTGGAGCCGTGCTGACCGGGCTTGAACACTCCCAGGATCGCCGACGAAGACACGACAGCCGAAATCGGGACGATGCCGCCGCCTAGAGCCTTGCCGAGGATGTACAGGTCGGGCACGACGTCCTCGTGCTCGCAAGCGAAGGTGGTGCCAGTACGGCCGAGACCGGACTGGATTTCGTCGGCCAGCATCAGCGCGCCGTGCTCTGTGCACAGTTCACGTACCCGGCGCAGGAAACCGGCGGGCGGCACTACGACGCCAGCCTCACCCTGGATCGGCTCGATCAGGACGCCAACCACGCGATCGTCCATCGCGGCGGCCAGAGCATCGGCGTCCCCGTAGGGCACGATGCGAAAACCCGGCGTGTAAGGCCCATAGGAGTCCCTGGCATCCGGATCGGTCGAGAAACTGACGATGGTGACCGTGCGGCCATGGAAATTGCCATCGAAAACGATGATCACCGCTTCGTCAGCCGGGACGCCCTTGATTTCGTAGCCCCATTTGCGTGCCGTCTTGATGGCGGTCTCGACGGCTTCGGCGCCCGTATTCATCGGCAGCACCATCTCCATGCCGGCCAGCGCGGCAAGCTCGGCGCAGAACGGGCCGAACTGGTCATGCTCGAACGCCCTGCTCACCAGCGTGACCTGCTCAAGTTGCCGCTGAGCGGCGGCCACGAGCCGCGGATGCCGGTGACCGAAGTTGATGGCCGAATAGGCGGCGAGCAAGTCAAGGTAGCGGCGGCCCTCGACGTCGGTGACCCAGGCGCCCTCGGCCGATGAGATCACGACAGGGAGCGGGTGGTAGTTGTGCGCGCTATGCACGGCCGCCTGGGCGCTGAGCTGCGCTGATGTCATGTGGCTGGCGGACACGGCTACCTCCCGGTTATCTGAGTTCCAGCGTGCAGCACTTAGGCCCGCCGCCTGACTTCTTGAATTCGGACATGTCTACTGGAACGACCGTAAAGCCCGCCGCGGCGATCCGCTGTGCCAGATTGCCGGCCTGGACTGGCAGCACGACATTCCGCCCGTCGCTCAGGCCATTGAGCCCAAGGACCTCGGCATCTTCGTCCTTGGCTTCGATCAGCTCGCTGAAATGGGAAGCCAAGGCGTCCTTGGCGGCCTCGTCGAAGGCGGCCGGGTAATACGCGGCGGTGTTCTCGTCGAGCACGATCAGGGCGGTGTCAAGGTGGTAATACCTCGGGTCGATCAGCCGCACGCTGATCACCGGCAGCCCGAATAGCGCCTGCGCCTCGTCTTTGGCTTGCGCGTCGGTGCGGAAGCCATGCCCGGCGATGATCGCGCGGCCGGCGTAGACGATGTCGCCTTCGCCTTCGTTGACGCTCACCGGTTCGGTCACCGGATAGCCCTGGTGCCTGAACCAGTCCATGTACGCGGCGCTTTCCTTGCAGCGCTCCGGATGCCTGAACTTGGCACCAAGCACCTTGCCGCCGATCACGGTCGCGCCGTTCGCCGCGAAGACCATGTCAGGCAGGCCAGGCACCGGGTCGATTGTCCGCACAGCGTGCCCGAGTCCCTCGTAGGTTTCCTTGAGCCCTTGCCACTGCCGCCTGGCTAGTTCGAGGTCGACGGAATCGTTCGGATGCATCCACGGATTGATGGCGTATTCGACCGCAAAGTACTCGGGCGAGCACATCAGATAGGTCCTGGTATGCGTCGACTCGCTGCGCTGCGTGCCGATCGGCGTCATCGAACCTCCCGGTAGTGAATCACGACAAGCCTAGGATCGCCTCGACTCGATCGAGCCACTTAGCTCATGCGCAACAGCGGCGATTCGTTGCGTAGATGATGCCGTTACGGCGATTCGTTGCAGGGTGCCGGACCGGAAGACCCGCTGCTAGCCCAGGCTCTGCTCGCTCGCGGCCAGTTCGGCGAGCCTGGCCGCCGCGGCGGCGATGCGCTCGTCCGTGGCAGTGAGTGCGACCCGGATGTGCTCGCTGCCAGCGGCGCCGTAGAACGCGCCGGGCGAGACCAGGATGCCGATCTCTGCCAGAGCGCCTACCGACTCCCAGCAGTCCCTGCCCGGATAACTGGCCCACAAGTACAGGCCCGCCTCGGAGTGGCTCACGACCCAGCCTGCCGCTTCAAGTGCTGGCCGCAGTGCCTGCCGCCGGCGTGCGTACCTGGCGTGCTGCTCCGCGGCGTGCCCGTCGTCGGCCAGCGCCGCTGTCATCGCGGCTTGCACGGGCGCTGGCACAATCATGCCCGCGTGCTTGCGTACCTCGAGCAACTCGGCCACCAGCTCAGCGTCGCCGGTGACAAAGCCGGCCCGGTACCCAGCCAGATTGGAGCGCTTCGACAGCGAGTACACGCCGAGCACGCCGTCATGGCTCTGGCCGCAGACGTCCGGGTGCAGCACGGACACCGGAGTCGTATCGAATCCCAGGTCGATGTAGCACTCGTCGCTGGCTACCACGGCTCCGCTGGTGCGTGCCCAGCTCACCAGCTCGCGCAACCGACTGGCCGGGAGCACCCGGCCAGTCGGATTGGACGGCGAGTTGACCCAAGCTAGCCGGACGGCCCCGATCCCGCGGGGCAGGTCGGGCCGGCCAGGCAGGTCGGGCCGGTCGGTCAGGTCAGGCAGGTCGGTTGGCAGCGATCGTGCGCCCGCCAGCCGCGCCCCGACGTCGTAGGTCGGGTAGGCGAGTTCAGGAAAGGCCACCATGTCGCCCGGTCCGCAGCCGAGCAGCGTCGGGAGCCACGCAATCAGTTCCTTCGTGCCGATAACTGGCAGCACCGCATCAGGGCTGACGTGCACTCCGTGCCGCCGCGCCAGCCAGCCGGAGGCGGCGGCGCGCAGTGCGGGGGTGCCCTTGGTCTGCGGGTAGCCGGGAGCGTCGGCAGCGCCAGCCAGGGCCTGGCGGACCAGCTCAGGAACTGGATCTACCGGAGTGCCGATCGACAGATCGACAATGCCGCCCGGATGCCTGGCAGCGACGGCCGCTGAGGGCGCCAGCACATCCCAGGGGAAGTCAGGCAGCCTGGCCGTCAGCGAGCGCGCGATCCCAGCCTCGTGCGCCTGCGCGGCCGGCACCGCGATGTCGGTCAGTGCTCAGTCTCCTGGGGAGGCAGGGCAGCGACGACCGGGTGATCCTTACCGATCTTGCCAGTCTTGGAAGCACCACCCGGTGAGCCCAAGTCTTCGAAGAAGTCCACGTTGACCTTGTAGTAGTCCTTCCACTGCGCAGGCACGTCGTCCTCGTAGTAGATGGCCTCAACCGGGCAAACTGGCTCGCACGCGCCGCAGTCCACGCACTCGTCAGGATGGATGTAAAGCATGCGCTCGCCCTCGTAGATGCAATCGACGGGACATTCCTCGATGCACGCCCGGTCGAGTACGTCGACGCATGGAAGGGCGATGATGTACGTCACTCCGAACTCCTCTTGCAACCGCGGTCGGGTGCCAGTACGCACCTGACTCAGTATCTCGGATCGGATTAGTATCGCGTAGCCGACCCGGCATAGTGACGGCACCGGTGGAGCCCGCCGCGAACGCAGGCTATCAGCCGAACGCGACAGTCAGCTTCCCTGCTGGCCGATGGTGGTCAGGACGTTCCTTTCGCCAGCCTCGCTGACCATGAGCCGCGGTCCACTGGTACCCGGCGAACCGCACCGTGCCGAGGTGGTAACTGGCCGCGTGCGTCATCAGCCAGACGGCAACCGCCCACCCGGCCGTCCGGCTCGGTACCCGCACCGCCGCGACTGGATCGCCCGCACGCCTGACCCTCAGCGGGCCGAACGCGTTCGCGAGGTCACGGCCAGCGGCCGCGAGTCGCGTGCGGCCCGGCACGCCCGTGCCGTACCAGCACCACACGGACCTGCCATGGCCGCCCGCGAACCCCAGCGCCATGGCAGTGCCCTCTGAGGCGTACTGGTCGTAGGCGGAGCCGTCCGCGCTGTGCTGCACAGCCTGTGCCGCCCGGTACACGGGCAGGCTCTCGTAATGGGGAATCGCGGCGAGCGCGGCGAAGAACCGCGTGCTCGCATACACCGGGTTCAGCAGTTCCGCCCTGGTACCCCAGCCCTGCGATGGCCGTTGCTGGAACACGCCGACTGAGTCCCTGTCGCCATAAGGAAGGTTTTCCAGATCGGACTCCTGGAGCGCGGCCGCGTAGGCGATCGTGACCGCGCGGACCGGCATGGAGCGAAGCCTGGCCACGCCGGCGATGGTGGCGGCAATGCCGGCCTGACCGGTGGTCAGCGGCACGTCGAACTTCGCGCCGTGAACCAGGCATCCGGTCCCGATATCGGGCGCGGGCGTGGCCTGCTTGGACCTGCCGATCGCGAGCGCGACGACGATCGCCGCTATAACGAAAACCGCCCCGGCCCCGACCCGGCCAGAGCGAGCTGTTGCTGCCACGAATCAGAAGGTACCTGTTTACTACACTTTTGCCGGCAATTCGCTGGCGGCACGGCTGACAGCCAGCCGCTAGGCTCCCTGCCTATGGACAATGGTTCGACCGCGCCCGCTCCTCCCGGCGCGCCCGCCGCGCCCGCCAGCAAGGTGCCCGCTGAGGTCGACGAGCTCTGGGCCCGCCGCGCCGAGCTGACGCCAGCGGACGCCGACGCCAGGAAGCTGATCACCGGTGCCGTCGATCTGATCGACAGCGGCGAGGCCAGGGTGGCGTGGATCGACCGGCAGAC
Organism: Streptosporangiaceae bacterium; assembly: GCA_035716545.1. Taxonomy (GTDB): domain Bacteria; phylum Actinomycetota; class Actinomycetes; order Streptosporangiales; family Streptosporangiaceae; genus Chersky-822. The sequence continues at coordinate 53,417 of DASTJM010000118.1, read as the reverse complement.
CGACAAGGTACTCGTCGACGAGCGCGTCAAACGGGCTATCTTGCTGGCTTTCCGCGTCATGCCCATGGTGGCGTCCAGCGTCGGTGACTTCCGGTATCACGACCGGGTACCGCTGACGTCGAACCTTGATGGCGTGCGATCGGTGGCGGGCGCCATCGTACGGTGGGGCGCCTATGTTGCGCCTGGCGCGGTGCTCATGCCTTCTTTCGTGAACATAGGCGCGTACGTGGACTCCGGCACGATGGTGGATACCTGGGCCACAGTCGGCTCAGGTGCCCAGATCGGGAAGAACGTCCACCTCTCAGGCGGTGTGGGCATCGGCGGCGTGCTCGAACCGCCTAGCGCGGCACCTGTGGTGATCGAGGACGAGGTCACTATCGGCTCGCGCTCCATGGTTGTCGAGGGCGCCAGGGTAAGGACAGGGGCGATGCTCGGCGCCGGCACGATCTTGACGCCAACGATGCACGTCATCGACGTCGAGACAGGTGAGGAGCTGCCACGCGGTGAGGTGCCGCCGTGGTCGGTATGTATCAGCGGCACCCGCGGCAGGCGGTTTCCTGGCGGCGAGTTCGGCATGCAGTGCGTGCTCGTGCTCAAGCGACTGCCCGCGGGTGAACGGCATGACAAGTCCAGGCTCAACGATGTGCTCCGCGATCACGGCGTCGACGCCTGACCAGCCCGGCCCGCAAGAGAGGCTACGCCGCTTAACCTGGTAAGCCAACCGTCTGCGTGATGCGAGCATCGGGGCGATCGTGGCACGATGCACTGTGTGTACCTGGTGCTCTTGCTCGCCGCTTTGGTGATACTCGGCGGCGTCGTCGTCGTCGCGATGGGACGTGGCGGCGAGATGGCGTTCTTTCCGCGTGACCTGCCCGTGACTGGCTTGGACTTGCGGTCACCGGCGGACGTGGCGATGCTGAGGCTCCCGCTGGGAGCGATCGGCTACCAGGTGCAGGCGACCTCGGAGGCGCTGGCCGCCGCCGCGAACCTGCTGGCAGCCAGGGATGCCGAGATCGCGGCTTTGCGCGGTGAGTTGTGGCAGCTCGGGCCGGCCGGGCCGGCCGGGCCGGCTGAAGCAGCCGACACGGTACGGGGCGATGGCGATGAGCGAGGCTAGGGGCGCGGTGACCGGAGCTGACGGGCGGCTGCGCTGTCCGTGGGGCCTGGATACCGCACAGTACATGGCCTACCACGACGAGGAGTGGGGGCGGCCCGTCAAGGATGACATCGGCATCTTCGAGCGGCTCTGCCTCGAAGGATTTCAATCCGGCCTGTCCTGGCTGACCATCTTGCGCAAACGGGAGAACTTCCGGGCCGCCTTCAGCGGATTCGACCCAGCCGTCGTCGCCGGATTCGGCGCCGATGACATCGCCAGGCTGCTCGCCGACACGGGAATCGTACGGAACCGCGCGAAAATCGAGGCGACGATCAGCAACGCCAGGGCGGCACTTGAACTGCCCGCCGGGCTGGCCGCCACGATCTGGAGCTACGCCGTCGATGGCGCGGCCGTGCCCCGGACAACCGCTGACGTCCCGTCGTGGACTCCGCAATCCAAGGCGCTGTCGGCGCATTTGCGCAAGCACGGGTTCCGCTTCACCGGTCCGGTCACCGCCTACGCGGCGATGCAGGCGTGCGGAATAGTCAACGATCACCTCACCGACTGCTTCGCGCGCGCTGCTCACGCCGCGTAGCTCCGCCGCCACCGCCATCACCCGTGCCAGCAGGGAGAACGGCTGCCTTGAGTTCCGGCTCGGCAGCGACAAAGGCGGCCGCGTTATTTATCGCAGAGTCGTTGCACGCGGTGCCAATTGACTCGTAATCTGTGGATACCAGCTGCGACGCGGGAAGGCGGGGCCAGAATGTTTCTGACACCCGCCGACGGCGACCCAGACGCGGCGCTTGGCAGCCACGGCGTCTCCCAGGACCGAAGGGCTTCCCCTGATCGGCGAGGACCCCAGGAGAGGTGGCTGGCCGCTCCCTTGGCTGAGGGGCCGTCGTTTCCGCCGTCGGCGAGACGGCTCGCGCGCTCCCATTCCGTCGCTGGTGCCGTCATTGATGACAGAACTCCCAGGGTGGGGATGGCTCAGGCGAGCGTCCGAGCTGGCGGGTGTTTCGTCAGGCCGCTCCCGCTCGACAGCACCTGCGCGAGCGCGGCGCGGAGTTTTTTCCGCGAGTCGGTAGCCGGAGTCGGCCTGCCCGGTGATCTGATCCATGACGGCGTGACCATGGCCAGCGAACTCGCGGCCAACACCCTGAATGCTCACGGCAACATCGAATACGGCGGCCACGGTCATCGGCCCGTGAGCGGAATACCGGAATTTTGGCTTTATGTTAGGACTTGTACTATAGGTCCAATTGGCCGGGAAATTGTCTGTAAGATCTTCGACTCCGATCCTGGCTGGGACGCTGGTGAACCGGTTCCTATTGGCGCGGCCATACCCGCTGGTCCCGACTCTGTTCGCGGTCGCGGGCTGCAAATGGTCGCGGGGCTGTCGGCTGGCCTGTGGGGGCATCACCTGAGTCGCGGTCGGCTCGGCGTCTGGAAGGTGCCAGGCAAAGCCGTATGGTTCGCGCTTCGGGTACCGGCGACCAGCGAGCTCGCGCGCAGCGAGCGGCTGGCGCCACGCGGCAGCGAGGCGATAGAGGAGCTGGCAGCGGCCTTGACCGACAGGGGCCTTGGCACTGGCCTGGTTCCGGTCACCGAACCCGGAGGTGACCTGGCGGTGCTGTCGGTCAGCCACAAGCTCACCGTCTGGTGCCAGGGCCAGGCGGTCTGGTGGCGGGAGCCTGACGGCAGCTACGACCGGTTGTCGGTGAGTGACCTGGTCGAGGCCACGGAGCGGATCGTGGCGGCCCATGAGGAATTGGTCGCGAGAAGCAAACCCGAAGAAACTTTTGCAGCGACGTCCGGAGATCAGGGCGCAGGCAGCGCCGATTCCGGCCGCGCCGGCCCGGGGGAATCCGCCTGACGCCGCCGTCCGTTCGCTTCGGCGAGCGCATGGTCGACGAAGCGGGCGGCTGCGGGCATCAGCCGGTCAGCTTGCGCATGGAAGAGCTCGGCCGCCGCGGTGCCGGGCCAGCCGGACGGCAACAACTCGGCCGGCAGGCCAGGATCGACGAAGAGGAACTTGCGCCACTCGTGTACGAGCTCGCTGCGCACGGCGAAGATCGCCTCATCCTGTTCACCGTTGCCAGCCTTCGCGAGGATCTCGCCGGCGATCTCGATCCAGCGTTCGTAGGCATGCGCGATGCCATCGAGGTCCCACGCCCTGGCCGCAAGGCCACGCGGATCTCCGTCGTAGCTGGCGAGGAACCGCTCGGCTCGCACGTGCTCGGCGGAAATTACCGGGTCAAGCTCATCGGCTGGCCTCGGGCTGATCCAGGTGGAACCGTCGAGACAGGCGTAGCCCAGGTAACCGAGCGCCGACTTAAGCCGGTCGCGCCTGGCCCGCTCGGTAACGCGGTCGATGATGACAACGTGCCACCTGCCATCCCATGACGGCACGTCGCGCCGGTAGATGCGGTCGGCGGCCTGAGCGAGCCGCCGCGCCGCCCGCGGGGTCAGCCGGTAACCGGCGCCGTCAGGCAGCCTTACCGGAGCCAGCCACCCCTGCCTGGCCATACGGGAGACGGCGGTCCGAACCGCCGGCGGCGAGATCGCCGCTGGGCGCATCAGCCTGACAAGCGCGGCGACCGGTGCTTGCCCACCTCGTGACAGAAGGTGATCACCGTAGAGATCGAAGAGGGCCGATCGCGCGTTCACGCTTCCCAAGTGTGCCCGTTGAACGGACAGCGATTGACGGAACGCTGATCGATGCCACCAAGCCCAAGGAACTGACCGATAATAGAGGTACTGATTGATGTCGATGTGGCTTGACGGCACTGGGTGGCAGAGGCGAGCGGCTGTGGCGGCGTGACCGTTCGGATCTGGTACCCGGTGCACTGACGTGTACGAGTGAGATGGGGAGGCAGGATGGCGGCGATGAAGCCCCGGACTGGTGACGGTCCGCTTGAGGTCACCAAGGAAGGCCGCGGAATCGTGATGCGCGTGCCGCTTGAGGGTGGTGGCCGGCTTGTTGTTGAGTTGACCCCCGACGAGGCCAAGGCGCTCAGCAGCGCGCTTGAATCCGCTGTCGGCTAAGCGGGTTTTGGCAGATGCCTGTTACGTGTGAGGTCCGCGTCGCGGGGCCCGGCGAACCCAGGTCAGCAGGTGGCTACCTGCTGGCCGGACGCCAGGGTCATCAGGAGCCGGCTGAGCTGGCCGTTGTGGCCGTAGGCGAAGGTGGCGAGGTTGCGGCCGACGAGGCGCTGGACTCCGTGCTCGGAGCGTCCGCGGCCGACGTTGCCGCAACATCGCGGCTGACCGGCAAGGCCGGTCAGATCGCGAGTACGGTCGCCAGGCACAACGGCACGCTCACCCGGGTGCTTTTCCTCGGAGTGGGCAACCGATCGCTGGCCGCGCTTCGCAAGTCAGGTGGCGAGCTTGGCCGGCTGATGCGGCCAGGCGAGGCAGCGATCGCCGATGTGCTCGCGGGTCTGGCCGCTGACCAGGTGCAGGCGTTTACCGAGGGCGTGCTGCTCGGCTCTTACCGGTTCTCCGAGAAGTCGGCCGATGTCGGAGTCACGCCCAAGAAATCCGTAGTGCGATTTGTCGTGCCGGCCGGGCTTGCCGAGCCGGGTGCCGCCGTAGGCACGGCCGACACCATCGCCGCTGCGGTTGCGCTGACCAGGGACCTGGCCAATACCCCTTCGCTGCGCAAGACGCCGGAGTGGCTGGCTCAGGCGGCTGCCGACGTCGCGGCGCGCGCTGGGCTGGCCATCAGAGTCCGGACCGAGCAGGAGCTAGCGGACGCGGGCTTCGGCGGCATCTCCGCTGTGGGATCGGGGTCAGCGCGGCCCCCGCGGCTCATCGAGCTTGCCTACGACCCTCCTGGCGCGCGCCGGCATGTGGTCCTGGTGGGCAAGGGCATCACGTTCGACAGCGGCGGGCTGTCACTCAAGCCCAACGACGGCATGAAGTTGATGAAGACCGACATGGCCGGCGGAGCCGCCGTCATCGCCGTCATGTCGGCGCTGGCTAAGCTCGGCGTATCTGACCGGGTCACCGGCCTGGTGGCCGCGGCGGAGAACATGCCGTCGGGATCGGCCTTCCGGCCTGGCGACATAATCACTCAATTCGGCGGGCGCACCGTCGAGGTGCTGAATACTGACGCCGAAGGCAGGCTCGTGCTCGCCGACGCGATGGCGTACGCGGTCGCTGAGCTCGCCCCGGATCAGATCGTTGACGTGGCGACGCTCACCGGAGCGGCCAGGATCGCGCTCGGCGGGACCCGCGCCGCGCTCTACTCGACCAGCGATGAGCTCGCGACGGCCCTGCTCGACGCCGGGGAACGCAGCGGTGACAGGTTGTGGCGGATGCCGCTCCCTGATGAGTACCGCAAAGTGCTCGAGTCGCCGGTCGCCGACCTGTCGAACGTGGCGGTCACCGATAGCGGCGCCGGCTCGGTTGTCGCCGCTCTTTTCCTGCGTGAGTTCAGCGGAGGTTATCCGTGGGCGCATCTTGACATCGCCGGCGCGGCAAGGAGCCTGACTGACGATGGTGACGTGAGCGCCGGAGCGACCGGATTCGGCACTCACGTGCTGCTTGGCTGGCTCGCTAGCCGGCCTGCCTGACTGCCGTCAGCAGGCCGCAGCCGATCGGCAGCAGCAGCGGCACGAGGTTCTCATCCGCCCTGACCTGCTCGCGTAGCTCGCTGATCGCTGCGGTGTCCGGATCACGATGGGCCACGTTCGGGGCCTGGTCGGGCCAGAGCGCGTTGTCGAACGCGATGATCCCGCCTGGCCGCAGCAGGCGCAGCGCGGCCGCGAGGTACTCGGGGTACTCGCGCTTGTCCGCATCGCAGAACACCATGTCGTAGGCGCCGTCGGCGAGCCTCGGCAGGACCTCGAGTGCCCTTCCGGTAATGAGCCGGTAACGGCTTGACGGGAAGCCCGCCGAGGCGAAGACAGCGCGTGCCTTAGCGTGGTGCTGGGGCTCGGAGTCGACGCTGGTCAGCACGGAGCCTGGCCGCATGCCCCTGAGCAGCCACAGTCCTGAGGTGCCATAGCCGGTGCCGATCTCGACGATGGCCCTGGCCGAGATCGCGGTCGCGAGGAAACGCAGCGCGGCTCCGGTCGCCGCCGCGATCGGCACGGCGCCGCCCATTTGCTCGGCGTTGCCGCGAGCCAGCAGCAGCGCCTCGTCCTCCGGCACGAAGTCGTCGAGGATTTCGGTGACATCTGAGCGGAAGATGATGACCTCCGGGATCCTTGGCAAATATCCTCGCGCCGCAGCCTAGCGTCCGCCGGCCTGAGCCGGGAACAAGGCCGGGCCGCCCGCACGTTGACCGAATGCGGCCAGCTGACAATCTCAGCTATGCGAACAAGGGGAGGCCGATGCAGACTGAGTCGGTTGACACGGCCGGTTCGGGCAGCGAGCGCGCCACCCAATGGACGCCGCCATCCTGGGAGGAAGTGGTCAGGGACCATTCAGCCCGGGTGTACCGGCTGGCCTACAGGCTGACCGGGAATAGCCACGATGCCGAGGACCTGACCCAGGAAGTTTTCGTGCGCGTCTTCAGGTCCCTTCCGAGCTACACGCCAGGAACGTTCGAAGGGTGGCTGCACCGGATCACCACGAACCTTTTCCTCGACATGACCAGGCGGCGCCAGCGGATCAGGTTCGAAGGTCTCGGTGAGGAGACGGCGGCCAGGCTGCGCGGTGCCGAGCCCACTCCGTCGCAGGCATTCGACGACAGGCATCTGGATGTTGACATCGCCACGGCGCTTGCCGACTTGCCGCCTGAGTACCGCGCCGCGGTTGTTCTGTGTGATATCGAGGGGCTGAGCTATGAGGAGATCGCCGATGTACTCGGCGTGAAGCTCGGCACGGTGCGTTCGCGCATCCACCGCGGGCGCGCCCAGCTGCGTGCGGCGCTCGAGCATCGCAGGCCGCGCCGCAATGCGGTGACCGCGGCGGCCACGACTGCCGTCCCCGGCACGCCGGTCACCAGCACCTCCCCGCGCGACCCGGCGCTGCTGGGCGAGGTGGGCTAGCGATGAGTCATCTCGGCCGCTGGCTGTCAGCTCAAGTTGACGGCGAACTCGATGGCGTCGAACGCGATCGAGTGCTCAATCACATCGCGGGCTGTGACGCGTGCCGCCAGGAAGCTAATGCGCTCCGGGTGCTCAAGCGCCGGATGACCGCGCTGGGCGATACCGTTTCTGACAGTGCCATCGTCGGGCGTCTTATCGAGCGTGCCAGGATTGACCAGGGCCTGGTCGCTGGCTCAGCCGGGCCGATCGCCTGGCCGGCGCATCGGCGTCCGGCAGCCATGCACGCAACTCGCCGGCCCTGGCTTAGCTGGCAGGTCGCCGCAAGCTCGGCTGGCACGGCACTCGCGGCGATCGGCGCTCTCGCGTTCATGCTTGGCGGAACCTCGGTCGAGCACCCGGCGCCCAGGGTGTCACCGGCCGTAGATGCCTACTGGAAGCAGCACAGTTACGACACCGGCCAGATGCCGACGAACGGCGCGAACGGACGCAAGACGTTGGTTCCGGCCAAGGTCGTGCCGGGTCCCGCCCGGCACAGGAGCTTCGCCGAGCTGATGCGCCTAGACGCGCCGTAGCCGCCGATGCTGTGGTTCTACTGGCGTCGCGCGCGGCTCGGTGTCCTGCTGGCCGGGCTTGCTCTCGCATCGGTATCTACGCTCGTCCTCATCGCCGGCTCGACCGGACCGGGACCTTCTCACGACAATGCTTCGCGAGGATCCGCGGCAACCAGATCAGGCGGCCAGATCAAGCGAGCCGTTCCTTACCCGGTCAACATGGCGAGCATCCGCCGCGGCATGAAGCTGATGAACGCTGCCGTAGCGGCATGCCGCACCGTGTCCTATACCGGCGTGCAGGTCGTCGCATGGTGGGGGACTGGCCTGTCGACCGCCTATCTCATCGGTGTCTGGCATCAGTCGGGCGAGCCGGAGGTGGCCGACAACGCCGGCGGGTCCGACAGCGACGGAGTGCCCGGTACTATCGCGCGCCCCGGCGCCGCAGCATCCGACCATGCGGCTGCCGGCGTGCTGAGCGTCTCGTCCTGGATGCTCAAGCTGCTGCATGCCAACTACCTGATCGAGTACGCGGGGCGCGGTGCCGCCGACGGCCGCCCGGCGCAGGTCGTGACGGTGCGCAGGCGTGACGGGAGCATGGCGGCGCAGTACTGGCTTGACCATAGGACCGGCCTCCCGCTGCGCAGGGAGATGTTCAACTCCAGCGGCCAGCTGGTGAACGAGGGAGCGTTCATCGACCTGGATTTCCGTCCGCATGCGCTCAGTCCGCTGCCTGGCCGCGTCACGCGTGCGTGGCGCCCCCAGTCGGCTAAGTCAGATCTGCCCAGGCTCCGCAGGCAGGGCTGGCCAGTACCGGTGACGCTCGCCGGAAAAATGACCCTGGTCGGCGTAAGCCGGACGGTCACTTCAGCTGGCGCGGTCGTCGACGCCTCGTACTCCGATGGCCTGTCCGTGGTCTCAGTGTTCATGCAGCGCGGTGAGCTGGCGCGGGCGCTGCCAGGCTGGCACCAGGCACGCGTCCACGGCGCGCTCGTGTACTCAAGCGATCCAGACCAGCGCAGCCTCGCCTGGTCGGCACACGACGTCGTCTACACGGTGATCTCCGACGCCCCGCAGGGAACCGTCGACCTCATCGTCAGCCAGCTGCCGCACGACCGCGATGCGGGCTTCTGGCAGCGAGTCGGCCGGGGACTGCACCGCATGGGTTCCTGGTTCGATCCCTTCGGCTAGGCCGAATAGCCGGCAGTGGTTGGGCGGCGCCTGGCTGTGCGGTTACTCTGGAAATCGCGGACCTGTACCGGTGGGGTCACTAGCCTAGGATCGCGAGGCCAGCTTGTTTGACTTGTCCATCACGAAGCTTCTGATACTCGCCGTGCTCGGCCTGATGATCTTCGGTCCTGATCAGCTACCGAAGATCGCCGCCCAGGCGGGCAAGGCGCTGCGCGACCTGCGCCGGCTAGCTGAATCGGCCAAGTCGGACCTCACCGACAGCCTCGGGCCCGAATTTCGCGACTTCGACTTCAACGACCTCAATCCCAAGAGCTTCGTGCGCAAGCACCTGCTCGAGGATTTCGATGACGACGACTTCAGCTGGTCCGGATCAAACGGCGTGATCACCCCTGACGCACTCGACCCCGCTTCGACCGCCTCAAGCGGTTACGATCACTCGTCCTCGTTCCTGATCCACGACACGCCACCGTTCGACGCCGAAGCCACTTAACGTCGAACCGCGCTGCCGGACCGCGTTCGCGTTCATCGATCATCGCGGCCACCGCGCGTTGATCAGGTCCGGCGCCCGCTCGCACCGAGATCACGCGAGGACCGGGGTGGGTAGTGGGTGTCCGGGCCGGGTTGGGGTGGGTTGTGGGTGTCCGGGCCGGGTTCGGGGTGGGTTGTGGGTGCCGGGCCGGGTTCGGGGGTGGGTTGTGGGTGTCCGGGCCGGGTTCGGGGAGGGTTGTCCGCTCCTGCGGGGGGAGTCTTCGTGTCCGGGAGCGTTTTCTCTTCTATGTGCGATGAACTTTCCCCGCTGTGACAAGGCTCCCCGTAAAGCGCGGTGAAGTCTCCGCGATCATGAAACCCGGGCCCCGGGCACGGCAACCGCGACAGGCTGACCACCCGGCCTCCTCAATTCAGCACCCTCTTGGGACAGCATCGGGTCGGGCCGCGTTGCTGACGAGCCGGGGCTGGTCTGAGCATCGCGGGCCTGCTTGCTGCTGTTCAGGCCGACCGGCCCAGCCGGGCCGGGCGGGCCAGGCGGGCCGCTGGCGTGGGGTTTGCTGGCGGACCGGTTCCGGGGTCCGCGCGGGGCTCTAACAACTTTCGCTCAGACGGGGGTGACGCCTAGCTGGCGGCCTACCAGGCTGCGAGAACGGCTCGCTAGCTGGGTGGCGATGGCGGAGAGGGCACGGGCGGCCGGGGTTTCCGGGGCACTGAGCACGAGCGGCGTGCCCGTGTCGCCAGCCTCGCGCAGGCGCAGGTCGATCGGCACCTCGCCGAGCATCGGGACGGTCGTCCCCGTTAGCCGGGACAAGGCCGAAGCGACGGCGCTGCCGCCGCCTTTGCCGAACACCTCGATCCGCTCATCGCAGTGCGGACACAGCAGGAACGCCATGTTCTCGATCACGCCCACTACCCGCTGGTGCAGTTGCGTGGCCAGCGACCCTGCCCGCTCCGCGACCTCGGCCGCGGCCATCTGCGGTGTCGTGACGACGATGAGCTCGGCACCCGGTACCAGATGCCCGGCCGAGATGGCGACGTCGCCGGTGCCTGGCGGCAGGTCGAGCAGGAGCACGTCGAGATCGCCCCAGTACACGTCGGCGAGGAACTGCTGCAGCAGCCGGTGCAAGATCGGGCCGCGCAGCGGCAAGGGCTCGTTGCCCTTCTTGAGCATGCCGCTGGAGATGGCCTTCACGCCATGGGCGATCGGCGGCATGATCATCTGCTCGACTTGAGTCGGCCGGCTGGTGACGCCGAGCATCCGAGGCACCGAATGCCCGTAAATGTCCGCGTCAAGCAGTCCGACCTTCTGCCCGGCCGCGGCCAGCGCGACCGCCAGGTTCACGGTGACCGAGGACTTCCCGACGCCGCCCTTGCCGCTCGCGACCGCGTACACCTTGGTTAGCGACGCCGGGTTGGCGAACGGAATCTCCCGCTCAGGCTTGCCGCCGCGCAGCTTGCCCTGAAGTTCCTTGCGCTGGTCCTCGCTCATCACGTCGAGTTCGACCGAGATGGCGCGCACGCCTTCGAGCTTGCCGACCGCGCCGCGCACCTCGGACGTGATCGTGTCGCGCATCGGACAGCCCGATACGGTGAGGTAAACCTCGACGAGGACGGCGCCATCCGCTCCTACCTCGACGTTCTTGACCATGCCGAGCTCGGTGATGGGGCGGCGGATCTCCGGGTCGAGTACTCCCGCCAGCGCCTGCGTGACCCGCTCCACGGTCAGGACTCCGGGTCTGGCTGAGGTAGTGGACATGGGCCCAATGCTAGAAGCACCAGGGGACCCCGTCGAACGCGCGGCATCGGATAAATCGGTCAGGGACAGCTCGCAGAGTCCTGGCTATAGCACCAAACGGCCCAGAAGGTCATGCCTGACGGCGATCAGCTTTGCCTCGCCCGGCCCGGGACTACCCTCAGCGTGAGCGAGCGTTTACAAATCGTGTGCGCAGAGCATCGTACATGGAGTGAGGCGGCAGCGATCGCCAGAAGGACGGACGCTGAAGGATAAGGGTGACGGGTTGGGCCTTTACTGCCCGAGATGCGGTTCAGTCGCGATGCCGCCAGCCGCCTGGTCGAGCAGCTGGCGGTGTGCGGTGCACGGCGACATCTACCCGCTCAGGCAGGTGCAGAGCTTGTCTCCGGAAGGGCTCGCTGGCCTGCTGCGTTACGCGACCGTCCCGGTCATGCTGCCCTGGCCGCTCCCCGGCGGCTGGCTGGTCACAGGTTTCGCGGCGGTCGGTGACGAGCGGAGCGGCACGCGGGCCTGCGCGGTCGCGCTCTCCGGGCCGAACCCGCTCGGCGGCCCGGCCGAGATGCTGCTGATCTGCGAGGAAATCGGAGTCGGTCTCGGCGCTCACTGCGCCGGACTCGTCGGACCCGATCCCGGCGACGGGTTTCCTGCCAGCTCGCCGCACGCCCAGATCACGTTCGGCAATCACGACCTACCCCTGTGGAATATCGACTCGCCCGGCCGGGCCGCTTTCGTCGGCGAGCTGATGGGCGGCTGGCTGTGGGTCCTGCTCTGGCCGGACACCGCTGGAGTGCTGCTCGTGGAGTCCCTGCCGGTGCGCGATCTGCGCGACCCTGGCCTGGACCTGGACCTGCCATTCGGCGCCCGTTCGCCCGTGCTTCCCGGCTAAAAGCATTAGAGTCAGCGCGTGCGCGCCGATCTGCACACTCATAGCACTGCCTCCGATGGCACCAGGTCCCCCGCCGAGATGATGCGCAGGGCCGCGGCGGCTGGTCTTGACGCCGTGGCGCTGACCGACCACGACACTGTTGCCGGAATCGAGGAAGCAGCGCGGGCACTGCCCTGCGGCCTAACCCTCGTGCCCGGCATGGAACTTTCCTGCCGGCGCGACGGGCATAGCGTGCACATGCTCGCCTACCTCTTCGATCCTGGTCACCCTGAACTCGCGGCCGAGTGCCTGACGATCAGGCAGAGCCGCGTCAGCCGGGCACGGGAAATGGTGGCCAAGCTCGCGGACCTCGGCACCGGGGTCACCTGGGACCAAGTCAGCGCGATCGCTGGCGGTGGTGTCGTCGGCCGGCCGCACATCGCCAGGGCCATGCTGCGGGCCGGGGTGATCAGTTCCTTCGACGAGGCGTTCACGGCTGAGTGGCTCGCGCCCGGCGGCCGTGCCCACGCGGGCAGGTATGCGCTCGACCCAGTGAACGCGATCGCGCTCGTCCGCGCGGCGGGCGGTGTCTGCGTGCTCGCCCACCCGTTCGTGCAGACTCGCGGCTGGCTAGTCCCCGATGCCCTGATCGAGGAACTGGCTAGCGCCGGATTGGCCGGTGTCGAGGTGTCGCACCCCTCTCATGAACAGGATGAAAGGCTCGCGCTCGCTGATCTGGCCGCGAGACTGGATCTTGTGAGCACCGGCGGCAGCGACGACCACGGTGAGCTCACAGCCGACCGCATCGGCGTTGAATGTACCAGCGGCGAGGCGTTCGAGCGGCTGGTCAGCGCGGCGCACGGCGCCCCGGTAATCAGGGGCTCGCAGCCCCGGGCGGGCTGATCACGTGTAGGGAACCGATGTACCTGAGCATTGGGCACCGTACTTGAGCGCTACAGGAGCAGCGGGCAGGGTACCTGAGCACTGGCTGCTTCACGGTCACCGACCGTCACGACGCTGAGCGTAGGGCTGGCGTGCCCCCACTATCCTGGCCGACCTGTCCCGCGGATGACCAGTCGAACCGACGCGGGCCTGGGAGCCTGGGTATCGGTAATACCGCTGCGGCCAGGTACACGCGATTGCGTTAAGCCGGGTCAACGCAATCGGGTGAAGGCCAGGCTGTATCCGTGTCCCGGGCCGCGCATCACGGGACCTGTGGGGTGCCGTGTTCGTGCGACGTCGGCGCCTTACTGCGTCTCAGTCATCATGAGAGTTCGGAACCGCCAGCCCGCACGCGCCAGGGTGATCTGGCCAGGGGACAGCGTAGGCCGGGTCTCTTCCCGTGCTGGCGCGGGCGAACCGGAGCAGTTCGCGGATGATGCCGGCGTTGCCCATCGCCCATCCGGTGCGCGGGTCGAGCGTGCTCGGCGTTGCCCGGTGCTCGCGGTTCGACCAGCGCACGCCGTCGGCGTCGGCGGTCGCGCGGGCGGCGAGGTCCTCGGCGAGCATGCCGGCGAAGCCGAGGTCTTCCCCCCGCTCCACGTGCCGGTCGCACGCCAGCGCCAGGACTCCCGCAGTCCCGCAGCAGCGGCCGCTGTTGTCCCAGAAGCCGGGCCGGATGCGGCGCGGCAGGCCGCAGCTGGTCACGGTGCGCCAGCACCTGTCGGCGAGCGCGGCCCAGGCGGCGTCCCCGGTGACCGCCCCGAGCAGCCGGAACACCTGGGCGTCGCCCGCGGGGCCGTTGCACCAGCCGTAGCTGTACCGCTCGATCAGGTCCGGACGGTGCTGCGGGTCGGAATGCGGGACGACGAAGCCGCCGGACCCTGCCTCATCTCGCGCGACGACATCGGCGGCGCCTCGCAGGGCAAGGTCGACGAAGTCGCGCCGCCCGGCGGCCGTGCCGACGGCCGCGAGGGCACAGGCGATGCCGAGGGTGCCGTGCGCGATGTGATGAGAGCGAGGAGGGCTGGGCCGGACCGCCCAGTTGACCCCGCCGGGCGTCGGGTCGGCGGCGGCTAGGTACGGCTCAGCCGCGAGGACGGCCAGCTCGGCATCGCCGGCGTGCAGCGCGCCCAGCGCGATGCCGGCGTTGCCGCCGAGCAGCTCGAACATCACGCTCCAGCGCTGCCCGTCGAACCGGGACCGCACCCGGTCCAGGGCACGCCGCGCCGCCCTGCCTGCCGAAGAGTCACCCAGCTGGTCGTGCACCGCCTCCAGGGCAACCGCCAGGCCGGCCAGGCCGAAGTACAGCGAGCAGTTCTCCTCGTGACCGGCCGCGGTGGCGATGGCCGCGGCGCCGCGCAGCGCGGCGTCTCCGTAGCGGTCGCCCCCGAAGTGCCGCTGGGCCTCCAGCAACGCCAGCACGATTCCCGCGGACCCGTGGTACAGCGACGTGCTCGCCTCCGCGCCAGGCACGACGGCCGCCCATGTCAGGCCTGCCTCGGTGCTGCTCGCTGAACCGAGCAGCCAGTCCAGAGCGCCCAGCGCCAGGCTCTCCGCCGCCTCGCCTCTCGGCGCGGCTGGGACGGTCGCGTCGCCGGCGTCCATGCACCCACGACACCACATCGGCTGTCCCCCGGCAAACGAATCCGGATCAATACCGGCCGCGCTTGATCAGCCATGCCCTGGCATAACGCAATCGCGTGCACCTGACAACAGGAACCTTGCCGGCATCCCGAGCCGAACTGAAGAGGGTTCTGTCCATGCCGTTACGGCTCACGGCTCACGGCTCGCGACAGGGCGATATTGTCACTTTCCGGGGTGATGCGGCTACGGAAGATCACGTTCGCGGCGGGCAGGAACGTACGGCACGCGGTTGCGCAAGCCGTCGGCGTCGGTCCGGCTGCACGACGGGACGGCGCCTGAGCAGCCGCGGGACATATCTGACGGCCGACGGCAGCGGCTTGCTCTCCAGGCCGGCGGCTGGGCTCTACGATGGAGCAAATAAGCACCGGGAAGGCGGCTGGCATGCAAGCGCGGATTGATCGGGTGACCGGCACCGTGAACACGTGGATTGTCGGCGATGACTCCGAGGTCATTGTCATCGATCCAGGCGAGTCGGCCGCCGCTGTGCTTGACAGAGTCGCC
Source organism: Streptosporangiaceae bacterium (assembly GCA_035716545.1). GTDB lineage: Bacteria > Actinomycetota > Actinomycetes > Streptosporangiales > Streptosporangiaceae > Chersky-822. The sequence goes on along the minus strand of DASTJM010000118.1, from coordinate 38,389 downwards.
GACCGCGAGGTTGTGGCCGTCATCTGCACGCACGGCCACACCCGGCACGTAGCGAGCGCGTTCGAGGTGGCCAAGCGCGACGACGCCCCGGTGGCGCTGCACCCGGGCGACAGGCTTGCCTGGCGTGACGCGCACGGGCAGGCGAAGCCGGACATCGAGATGGAAGACGGAGGCGTGTTCGAGGTCGCTGACGTCACGCTCGAGGTCATCTTTACCCCAGGGCACTCATCCGGCTCGGTGAGCCTGTATTGCGAGGAACTCGACGCGGTCTTTACCGGCGACGCGGTCGCGGCCGGCGGGCCGGCGCCGCACGAAGGCTATTTCACCGACTTCGCGCGCCAGCTGAGCTCGATCGGGGCTGGCGTGCTCACCCTGGACGGGCATACGAAGGTCATGCCAGGGCACGGCGATGAGACCACGGTCGCTTTCGTCGAGCGCAGGTTTGACTCCTGGGTGTCCGCCGGACCCGAAGGGCTGCTCGAAGACGCGGACCACGAGACCGAGTAGCGCTAGCGGCTAGCAGGACTCACATGGGGCAGCAACTCGGCTTCGACGGCATGCCGCGCAGGCTTTATCCGTGTACCCCGAGCCGCCTGCGTACCTGGCTGGACTGCCCGCGCCGGTACAGGATGACCTACCTGGACCGGCCATCGCCGCCAAAGGGACCGCCGTGGGCGATCAACAGTTTCGGCGCCAGCGTGCACAATGCGCTCGCGGGCTGGTGGCGATTGCCCAGAGGCGAGCGCTCGGTCGACGCAGCCGGTGAGCTGCTTGAGCGAGGCTGGATCAACGAGGGCTACGCCGACGACGCCCAGTCCGCCAGGCAGCGCCGTCGCGCGCGAGCCATGGTCGGTGCCTACGTCGCCAAGCTCGATCCGGCTGCTGAGCCGGCCGGGGTTGAACGCGTCGTCGCCACCAAAACCGATCTGATCGCGGTGTCGGGCCGTATCGACAGGCTCGACGACCGGCCGTCGGACGTTGCCGTGACCGACCGTCTGGCGCCTGAGGTGGCGCAGCCCGGTGTCCGCGGGCACGACCGCGACCTGGTGGTCGTGGACTACAAGACCGGCAGGGTGCCACCAGAAACGGCGGACGTGCGTTCGTCGCTGACCCTCGCCTTGTACGCGCTGGCAGCCGGGCGGGTGCTCCGCAGGCGCTGCGCCAAGGTCGAGCTGCACCATCTGCCGACCGGCCAGGTCGCTGGCTGGGAACACACCAGGGAGTCGCTCGAGCGGCACCTGCGCCGGGCCGAGGACATCGCGGCCGAATGCGCAGACGCTGACGAGCGATTCCGTTCGCAGGAGGCGGCGCAGCGCGGTGATGACGTGTTCCCGCCGCGGCTTGGTGTCTGGTGCGGCTGGTGTGACTTCCGCGCGCACTGTCCGCCGGGGCGCCTCGCCGCCCCGGCGCGCCGCCCGTGGGACGGCCTGTCGGAGGAGGACCAGCCCTAGCTCCGGCGTGCTAGCCGCTGATTTGCCCGGCTGACGATTCGGCGAGCTTCCAGAACGACGTCAGCATCGCCGCCGTCGTCTCCGGCGCCTCGACCGCTGGTGAGTGCGCGGCGCCCGGTATGCAGATCCGCTCGGCACCGAGTCGCTTGGCCATGAGGTCCTGGACATCGGGTGACCAGGCGTCATCGTTCTCGCCGTAGCTGACCAGGATCGGCAGGCCGCCGGCGCTGGCCAGGTCGGCGGTCGAGTCCGGGCAGCTCAGCAGCAGCTCAGCCATCACGACCATGCCGAGCGGGCAGTTTCGCAAGGTTCGCGTTCGCAAGAACTCGATAATGTCGGCCGGGGTGCCCTGCGCTTCGGCCAGCGGTCCGAACTGGCTGTCCCAGAGCCTGAGGATCATGGCGGAGAGCTTGGCGACGTCGTCGCCGGCAGGCTTGAGGTAGCCGAGCAGGTCGTGCAGCACCCGCGCGCGCTGGCCTCCGATGGCGCCAGGGCCGGAGGCAAGGAGCGTCAGCGAGAGGTACGCTCCCGGCTCGTGCAGCACCGCCGCCCGGGCGACGAGACCACCGAACGAGTGACCGAGCAGATGCACCTGCCCGGAATCGCCGGCGATGGCGCCGGCAACGGCTCCGATGTCCCTGGCCAGCTGACCGAGCTGATATCCAGCCCGGTCAGCGGCTGGCTCGGACTCGTACTGGCCGCGCAAGTCGATCGCGAAGATGGCCCGGCCGGGCGCGGCCAGCGATTCCAGCACGGCAAGGAAGTCTTCCTTGCTTCCGGTGTATCCGGGCACGAGCAGGGCCGGCTGTCGTTCTCCGACTCCGCCCGCGGGTTCGGCGCACAGCGCGGCGAACGGACCGCGCGCCGTACGGATGGACGTCTGCCTGATGCGATGCGACATCTGCAGCGATCGGGGAGTACTCACGGCTTGGCAGCCTACCCAGCAAAGCGTTCCGGTACCGTACCTGCGCCCAGCATCCACCTACAGTGCCTGTGCGTCAGGCCCATCTTTGGGACATTGAGGGCGTCGGCGCGCCACCTTCGGGACATTGCTGACGTAGGTGAGGGTTGTTAAGTCGCTGGCGATGTCGCGCGTCTCGGCGCGGCTGGCCGGCCTGGTCGAATTATGCTGGCCATCGGCTGCGTGGCCCGCGGCAGGTCCTCGCGCGGCCCCTCGGCTGGTGCGCCTGCGGCGGCGGGTCACCTCTGGCTTGGCCGGAGGCACTTGGGTTGCCTTGCCCACCGGGGCTGACGTCGGGGCCGACGCCGGAATTGTCGCCGGGCCGCCCGGCGTCAGCGGGTCGCCAGGAGCCGCCGCCAGACCGTCGGCCGGGGATGAGTCGGCGCGCTGCACGAGCGCGCCGCTCCTGGTCCTCCGCCTTGACCGCTTGCCGGCGCTGCCCGCGCCAGCCGCCTCGCCCGACTTGCTGCCGTGACCGTCGGATGGCGGACGCTCGCCGTGCGCGGACGCCGTCTTCGGGTGCGGCGAGCCGTGACCCCGCCTGGGCGGGCGCTGACGTGACTTGCCGCGGCCGGTCTCGCCGATGTCTTCGATATCCTCGGCTTGCAGGCCGGGCCGGCCGCGCTGCGCGGCGGGCAGTGCTCCGGTCACCCCTGGCGGGATGGTCAGCGCCGTGAAGAGATGCTCAGAAGTTGAGTAGGTCTCAAGCGGCTCCGGATGGCCGAGGTTGAGCGCGGCGTCAATCAGCTTCCAGCGAGCCAGGTCCTGCCAGTCGACGAAAGTCACCGCCGCGCCCGTACGGCCCGCGCGGCCGGTACGGCCAATGCGGTGCAGGTACGCCTTCTCGTCTTCGGGGCACTCGTAGTTGACGACATGGGTCACGTCATCAACGTCGAGACCGCGGGCGGCGACATCAGTGGCGACGAGCACATCGATCTTGCCGCTGCGGAAGGCTCGCAGCGCGCGCTCCCGCTGGCTCTGCCCAAGGTCGCCGTGGACGGCCGCGGTGGCGAATCCCCGTTCGGCGAGCGTGGCCGTGACCTGGTCGCACGCGCGTCGCGTACGGCAGAAGACGATAGTCAGCCCCCGGCTTTGAGCCTGCAGGACGCGGGCGAGTACCTCGATCTTGTCCAGGTGGTGGGCACGGAACACATGCTGATCGGTTGTCGGTACATGTGCCGGCTCGTCGTGGTGCTCGGCCCGGATGTGAGTCGGCCGGTACAGGTGCCGCTTGGCGAGCGTCACGACCTCCGACGGCATGGTCGCCGAGAACAGCATCGTCTGCCGTTTGACCGGAGTAAGCCGCAAGATGGTCTCGACGTCGGGCAGGAACCCCAGGTCGAGCATCCGGTCGGCTTCATCCAGCACCAGGATGTCCAGGTCGGACAGTTCCAGTTGATGCTGCCTGGACAGGTCGAGCAGCCGGCCGGGCGTTCCGACTACGATGTCGACTGTCGCCAGAGCCTCGATCTGCGGCTCGTACGCGCGCCCGCCGTAGAGCGTGACGACATTCACGTTGCTTCGCGCGGCAGCGCTGCGCAGGTCGTCAGCAACCTGAATGGCCAGTTCCCTGGTGGGGACGATGACCAGGCCGCGCGGTGCGGACGGCTTGCCGCGGCCCGAGGCCACGATGTGCTGGAGCAGAGGTATGCCGAAGGCGAGTGTCTTGCCGGTGCCGGTGCGCGCTTGCCCGATCACATCGTGTCCGCCTAGCGCGATCGGCAGCGTCAGTGCCTGGATAGGGAAGGCCTTCGTAATGCCGGCCGCGCGCAGCGCGGCGCAGATGGACTCGGCGACGCCAAAGTCATCGAAGCTGGCCGCCTCCACGCTGACGTGGCTGACGGAAGCCTGCGCGGCATTAAGCTCGCTCGCACCTACCGCAGCCACCGCGGAGTTCTCGGCGAGCAACTGCGCCGCCGCCGACCCAGCGGCGATGATGAATTCCCCGATTGATCCGTTCGGCGCCTGCTGGTCTTGGTCTTGTGTGTTTGTCATGAGGTCTTGCGTAGTCAGGGCTTTCGCCTCCATCGATGTCCTGCGGCCCGGCCAGTCGCTCGGGGCGGCCAGTCCGGCTACCGCAGGAAGCAGTTGACTTGCCCGCGGCGAGCGCCTGGCATGGAGCGCGGTGGGCGGCGGCAATGCCTGGCCGGCTTCGCTAGCCGGCACGGCCTGCCGATCACGCCTGGTCACATGTCGAGCAGCCGCGTGGACGAGTCGAGCGCAGCGCCGCCGCCAATACTTATTCCGGCAACCACCGCACCACACCTTGCAACGCGCCATGGGGGTGGCCGCATTCCAAGGCGAAGTCGCAACTGAGTGTAGCAAGCAGATACTCGTTGGGCGACATCCGGCCGGTCGCGCCGCCCGTGTCGTCCGGGACGGCGGGCTGGCGACACGTTGTTACGCTGCCGGTGTGACGCAGTACCCACGGCAGGGCGATGGCGACGGCAACGGAGCAGGCGCGGGCGGCGCGGCGCGTGACGATGGCGTCATTGACCTGCTCGGGCTGCTTGCTTACGCCTCGCTTGTCGCCTTCTTCAGGCTCGCCGATGACGCGGCACTGGCGATGTCACTGCCTGACAAGGCCGATCTCGCGGGAATGGCGGTTACTCAGTTCGGCCATTTCCAGCTGCTGGCGCAGCGGATCTTTGAGCTGGGCGCCGATCCGCAGGCGGCAATGCGGCCATTCGTCGAGCCGATCGATGCGTTCCACGCCAGGACCGCGCCCGCGGACTTGCTAGAAGGGCTGGTCAAGGCGTACGTGGGCGACGGAATCGCGGCCGACTTCTACCGCGTGGTCGCATCGCTGCTCGATGCGCCGAACCGTTCGCTCGTCTTGGAGGTGCTTGCCGACTCTGGCCACGCCCAGTTCGCGATCACCAGGGTACGCGAGGCCATTAGCGCCGACCCGGCCGTCGCCGGCCGGCTGGCGCTGTGGGCGCGCCGGCTGCTCGGTGAGGCGCTGGGCCAAGCTCAGCGCGTCGCCGCAGAGCGTGAACCGCTGGCGCGGCTCCTGGCGGGCGGCACTCCGGCGCAGCTAGGTCACATAGGCCGGATGTTCGCCGACCTGACCGACGCCCATGCCGAAAGAATGGCCGCGCTCGGTCTAGCCGAGTAAGGCGGGCTGGCGTGGGCGTGGGCGCTCGGTCCGCTGAACGGGTCAGCGGCTGCCGAAACCGACCTTGCGTTGCTCGCCCATGCTGAGCTCGACGTAGGCGATCTTGCCCGAAGGCACGAGGACTGTCTTGCCCTTATTGTCACTGAGCATGAACACCCGGTCGTCAGCCAGGGCATCGCCCAGAGCTTGCTCGATCTCCTCGGCGGTCATCGAGGTTTCGACGATGAGCTCGCGAGGAGCCATCTGTATTCCGACCTTGACTTCCATGGCCATCCTCCGCTCAGCGCGAACCTGCGGTCACACCCCCGCAGCCACTGCCCGTCAGGCTAGCCGGAGCTGTGCCATTTGGTGGCCGTCGTGGCCTACGCCCGCGGCGAAAGGCCGGCCGCGCCCGAATCGAGGTACTGCGCGCAGGTGGGCACCCTGCTGCTGCCGCAGCGACAGCAGGTGCCCAGCCTGCTAATGGTTATCGGCTTGCCTATGTCATTCGTGGGAGGCGTCGGCGAGCGGCCAGCCGCTTATGCCTCGCCAGGCGAGCCTGGCGAGCAGGTCCTCTGCCTTTTCCTGGCCGATCGACCGATCGCTGCTGAGCCAGTATCGGGCGCTGACCTGGGCCATTCCGACCAGGGCCATGCCGAGCAACTCGGCTTCGTGGTCGGACACGCCAGCATCTTCGCGGATGAAGTCCGCGACCATTTCAGCGCACTCGGAGATCGCGCGCTCAAGCCTGGCGCGCACGGCCGGCTCGTTGCTCAGGTCTGACTCGAACACCAGCCGGAACGCCTCGCCCGCCCCGCTGACGTAGTCGAAGAAAGCGCGGAACGTGGCCGGTACCCGCTGCTTGTTGTCAGTGGTCGACTCCAGCGCCTCGGAGACCGCGCCGACGAGTTCGGCGACGCTCTCGTCCAATAGCGCGAGGTACAGCTCAAGCTTGCCCGGAAAGTGCTGGTAGAGGACCGGCTTGCTCACCCCGGCTCGCTCGGCGATCTCGTCCATCGCCGCCGCGTGGTAGCCCTGGGCAACGAAGACCTCGCGGGCGGCGCCGAGCAACTGCTTGCGCCTGGCGGGGCGCGGCAACCGCGTGCTGGCGGGACTGGCCTGGTCGGCCCGGCTGGCCTGACTGGCTGGTCGAGCCTGCCTGGCGTGCGAGGTGGAAGTCACTAGCTTCTCCGGATGCTCATCAGGCGGCGGTCGATCGACGGCGGTGGGTCGGCGTCGGCTCGACTGTCATCCTACGGCCGGGCAGGGAGAACCGCGATTGCTCGCGGTATGCCTATGGTGACGCGCAGCGGTCGGCTGACTGCCGGTCAGACGTCTAGCGGTACTCCTCCTCGTCCAGTTCCACGACCCTGGCCTGGTCGGCGGCGTCGGCCGCGTCAGCCTCGAGCGGCAGCCTGGTCTGCTCCTGATCCTGCTCGGCCTCGTCGTTGTCCGGAGCGGCTTGCTGGTGTTGCTCGATGACGTCGGCTTGCGGCTCCTCATGGTCATTTTCGGACATTCTGCTGGCCCCCCTTCGGGTGCGAGCTCGGAAAGTGCTGAGATCAGCCTTTCACGCGTTCGAACATATTGCCGAATCGCTACAGTGGGGCAACGCTTGTAGTAGCAGCTGGTATCAGCACTCGATCCATCTGGGTAAGGACAAGCCATGCGCAGCATGTGGAAGGGCGCGATCTCCTTCGGCCTGGTCATGATCCCCGTGCGACTCTACGCCGCGACCGAGCAGAAGGACATCTCGTTTCGTCAGGTGCACAGGGAAGATGGCGGCCGGATCAGGTTCCGCAGATTCTGCTCGCTCGATGAGCAAGAGATCCCGTATGAGGAGATCGCCAAGGGCTACGAACTTCCGACCGGCGAGATGGTCGTCCTCACGGATGAGGACATGTCCGATCTGCCGCTTCCGACCACCAAGGCCATCGAGGTGCTGCAGTTCGCTCCTGCGGCCCAGGTGGATCCGATGCTTTTCAATCGCAGCTACTACGTCGAGCCGGAGACGGCCGGCGCGCGTGCCTACGTGCTGCTGCGCAACGCGCTCGAACAGTCAGGGCGGGTCGCGGTCGCGCAGGTAGCACTGCGGCAGCGTGAGTCCCTGGCGACGCTCCGGGTCAAAGATGGCGTCCTTGTCCTGGAGACGCTGCTGTGGCCAGATGAGATCCGGCCGGCGGAGTTCCCGTTCCTTGAGCAGGACGTCGAGGTCAGGCCGCAGGAACTCACGATGGCGGCGTCGCTGATCGACTCGATGACGGCCGACTTCGACTCCGACGCGTTCCACGACAACTATCGCGAAGCGCTGATCGAACTGGTCGAAGCCAAGGTCGAAGGCAGGGAACTGCTGCAGCCCGGCACGCTCGAGATCGCCGCGAGCCCGGCGGCCAGCCTGACGGATGCGCTCAGGGCCAGCCTCGAGGCGCAGCGCGGTGGCCAGGGTGACAAGCGGGCGATCGCCGCGGGCCGGGAGGATGGCCGGGACTCAGGCTCGGACGCGGGCCGGGACTCAGGCTCGGATGCGGACGAAGACGAAGACGAGGGTGCAGGCAGCGCGTCAAAGTCGGGTGCGGCGAAGGCCAGCTCGTCCAGGGCCAGTTCGTCCAAGACCAGTTCGTCCAGGGCCAGTTCGTCGAGGGCAAGTTCGTCTAGGAGCAGTTCGGCGAAGGCCGGTTCGTCAGGCGGGGCTGGCTCAGGCGAGGGCGGCTCAGGCAAGTCGTCCTCGGGCAGGTCCTCCTCCGGCAAGGCGGGCGGGAGCAGGACGACGTCGAAGTCCCGCACGACAAGGAAGGCCAGCTGACCGACGTGCTCGTATCCCGATAATGGCCGCGAAGGCAGCGAGAACTTTCCGGTGCGTGCGTGCTGTCGTGCTATCCGGGGTAAGGCACGTTGCGATGATGGAACCGCCGGCGATCGTGGCAGACGAGATCCGCTCGTTCCCCGGCTGGGCAGGAAGGCGACTCATGCGCCAGGACGGACAGCACCGCTAATCGCATAATGTCGACCAAATAGGGAGAATTAGTCAAATCGGGCGACATGACATGAAGCGAGTGCGATGCTAGCCACATGCTGATCGCTGCTGCTCGGATCATCACAGCCAGCGGCAGGTTTTCCGGCACGAACACGGTGCTCGCCCCCGGCTACCTCACCTGCAAGGACGGCAAGATCGTAGCGGTCAATGCCGGGCTTCCGTCCAGCAGGCCAGATGTGCAGCTCAGTGAAGGTTTCCTGCTGCCGGGGTTCATCGACCTTCAGGTCAACGGCTACTTCGGGGTCGAGCTCGCGGGCGCGGGGGCCGATGGTTTCGCTACCGTGGCCCGTCGGCTGCCTGAGACGGGCACGACGTCTTTCATGCCCACGTTCATCACGAGCCCGATCGAGCACCTCGCGGCGATGCTCAGGCACAGCGCGGCCGTGATGCCCGAGCTCGCCAGGAACCCGCGCCTCGCGCGGGTGCTCGGGATTCACCTGGAGGGCCCGTTCATATCGCCGAGGCGGGCGGGCGCCCACAATCTGGCCTGGATCGCCGCACCGGATTCGACTGCGGTCGAGACCCTCATTGAGGCCGGTGCCGGCATAGTCAAGCTGGTCACGATGGCACCAGAACTCGACGGCGCGATGGCCGCCATCAAACAGCTGACAGCCGCGGGGGTGCTGGTCAGCGTGGGCCATTCCGACGCGACGGCTCAGCAGGTCAGCAGCGCGGCACTGTGCGGCGCGGCCATGGTCACCCATTTGTTTAACGCACAGCGTCCCATGCATCACCGTGAGCCAGGTGTGGTCGGGCAGGCGCTAGCCGACAATCGCCTGACCAGTAGCCTCATCGCTGACCTGCATCACGTGACCGGTCAGGTCGCCGCTATCGCGTTCGCCGCCGCGCCGGGCCGGATCTGCCTGGTCACCGACGCGGCCGCCTGCGCGGGCATGCCGCCTGGTACCTATCTGCTCGGCGGCGAGCCGATCGAGTTGCCCGGCGGCGACGGCGCACCGCCGGTCCGTGCTGACGGTACCTTCGCCGGATCGGCGCTCCGGATGGACTCCGCGGTCGCGAACATGGTGGCTACGGGCATCGGGCTCGCCGACGCGGTGGCCGCGGCCACGAGAATTCCGGCCGATCTGATCGGCCGCCGTGATCTGGGCCGGCTCGCGCCGGGAGCGGCGGCCGACCTGGCCTGGCTGAGCGACGACCTTCGCACGGTCGCGACGTGGGTTGACGGACACCAGGTCTACGGCCCCCATCTCGCCTAGGTGGTTTCGCCTGGGTGGTTTCGCCTGGGTGGTTTCGCCTAGGTGGTTTCGCCTGGGTGGTTTCGCCTAGGTGGCTCCGGTGCTTGGCGCGGGACGGCCGGCGGCCGGCGGTTTACCCTGGTCGTTGGCGACAACATGGCGCAACCAGTAGCCGAGCGGTATGAACTAGGACGGGGCCCGTGGTGGACTCAGCGGCTGTGGCAGGCACGAGCTCGCAAGCGCAGCCTGGTCAGACACGTATGCGGGCCGAGATCGGGGCACAGCCGGCCGCGCTTGCCGCGACGATAAAGACGCTGCTGCCTCGAACCGGCGACATCGCGAAGCTTGCTCAGGCCAGCAGGAACGTGCTGTTCTTCGCGCGCGGGACCTCGGACAATGCCGCCGTCTACGGCAGCTACCTGATCCAGACCAGGGCAGGGCGGCTGGCGAGCCTGGGGTCGCCGTCCGTGGCGACCACCTATCACAGCAAGCTTGACCTAACCGGGACTCTCGCCGTAGGGCTCTCCCAGTCAGGCCGCACTCAGGAGATCATCGAGACTCTCCACTGGGCTCGCGACTGCGGAGCAAGCACGGTCGCTATCACCAACTCGGCCGGCTCGCCGCTCGCTGAACTCGCCGATGTCGCACTGGTCACCGAGGCCGGGGTGGAGCAGGCCGTGCCTGCCACCAAGACGTTCACCTGCCAGCTTGCCGCGCTCGCGGTGCTATCGATCGGCCTCGGCGCCGATCTCGACATCGCCGGGCTGCGCAGCCTGCCCGATGCGATCGATGCGTTGCTCGGACGCCTGGCCAGCCCTGCCAGCAGCGCCGCGGTCGATGCGATCGCAGGCGAACTCGCCGACGTGGACGGCCTGGTCGTGTCCGCGCGGGGGCTCGCCTACTCGGTCGCGCTCGAGCTCGCCTTGAAGATAAAGGAAGCCTGCTACCTGCACGCCATGGGAATCTCGTACGCCGACTTGCAGCACGGGCCGATCGCGGTCGTCGACGACCGGACCCCGGCGATCGTCATGGCCGCCAACGGGGGACCGACCCTGGATGCCGCGGTCGGTCTCGCCAGAAGGGTGACCAGCGCTGGCGCCAGGGCCTACGCCATCGGAGGCGGCGAGGCGCTGGCGACGGTTGCCAGCAAGGCGCTGTCCGGCCCCGACCTGCCTGAGTGGCTAGCTCCGATCGGCCTGATCGTGCCCGGCCAGTTGCTGACCGAGGCGTTGTCCCGGCGGCTCGGGATCGATCCCGACAATCCGCGCGGCCTGTCCAAGGTCACACAGACCGCCTAAAGGCCCGGGAGAACTGGGGCTCAGGACCGCCCGCGCTCAAGACCGCCCGCGCTCAAGACCGCCCGGGACAGTCCCCGCGATCATGACAACCCAGCAGTCACTCCCGCACGCGATGAACCTTGTGCTGCGCGGCCTGGGCACGCGGCCGCAGCACCATCAGGTCCACGTTGAAATGCGAGGGCCTGGTGACCGCCCATTCCACTGCCTCGGCGATGTCGGAAGCGGTCAGCGGTTCGGCGACGCCCGCGTAGACGGCGTTCGCCTTGGCGGTGTCGCCCCGGTACCGGGTCAGCGCGAACTCTTCGGTCTTGACCATGCCAGGGGCGATCTCGATCACCCTGACCGGTTCACCGCACAGTTCGAGCCTCAGCGTGGCAGCGATCGCATGGGTACCGTGCTTAGCCGCCACGTAGCCGCCGCCGCCTTCGTAGGCAGTAAACCCAGCCGTCGACGACATCAGCACGATCGTCGCGTCGCCACTGGCGGTCAGCTTGGGCAGCAGCGCCTGCACTAGGTGCAGCGTGCCGAGCACGTTGGCCTGGTACATCGTCAGCCACTCGTCGGGATCCGCCTCGGCGACGGTGTCCGCGCCAAGAGCACCGCCGGCGTTGGCCACCAGGACGCTGCACGACGGCAACTTGGCCGCGAGCGCGTTGACCTGGGGCCTGTCGGTCACGTCGAGCACGCTGACCTGCGCTGAGCCGCCGGCCTCGGCAATCCGTGATGCTACTTCGGCTAGTCGGTCAGCCCGCCTCGCCGCGAGCACCACGTGATAGCCAGCCGCGGCTAGGCGTTCCGCCGTCGCCGCCCCGATCCCGCTGCTGGCCCCGGTCACCACGGCGATGCGGGAGTCCGCCTGCCTGGGGGAGTCCGCCTGCATAGGGGAGTCCGTCTGCATGGGGGAATTCTGCCCTCCGGTAGTCACCACCGGTCAGCCGGGGGAACCAAGGCCGTCACTTACCATCAATTTCGTGGCAGAACTAGCTCGGATACCTGAACTGTCCGCGACTGTCCGAGGCGTCATCTTTGACTGGGGTGGCGTCATTACTACCCCGATCGTCGATACCGTGATGGCCTGGCTCGCTGCCGACCGGATCGACAGGGAGAGCTACACGGCGGCCATGCGGCCCTGGGTGCGCGAAGCGTACGGACCAGGCCAGTCGGAGACGCCGATCCACGCGCTCGAACGCGGCGAGATCAGCGACGCGGAATTCGAGCAGGCGCTGGCCGCCGCGCTCGTCACGCTCGACGGGGGGCCGGTCCAGGCGGCGGGACTGCTCAAGCGCATGTTCGCCGCCTCCTCGGTGCAGCCAGACATGCTCGCCCTTATCAGTGAACTCCGCCACCGCGGTCTCCGCACCGGCCTGCTCTCCAACTCGTGGGGAACTCGCGTCAGCTACCCTTACCAGCTGCTCGACGAGCTTTTCGACGACGCGGTGATCTCCGGTGAGGTCGGAATGCGCAAGCCGGAGGAAAGGATCTTCCGCCTCGCCTCGATGCGTCTGGGCGTATCGCCTGCCGAAACGATCTTCATCGACGACGTCGAGGGCAACATCACGGCCGCGAAGGCGCTCGGCTTCGGCGTCGTGCACCACACCGATCCGGCCAGCACGAGGGTGCGGCTGATCGAGTTGCTGTCAGGAACCGCGGCGGCGTAACCCGGCTCGGACTAGCCTTTGCGCTATGCCGGAAGAGTCCGCCTTGGCGGCGGCCAAGCCATATCCGATGCCCTCCAGCCCTGGCCGGTCAGCCAACATGAAGGCCAATCGCCGATCCGACACCAAGCCGGAACTCGCGCTGCGGCGCGCGCTGCACGCGCTCGGCTACCGGTACCGCAAGGACCTGAGGCTCGATCTGGCCGGCGGAGTGCGAGTGCGGCCCGACATCGTATTCACGGCGCGGCAGGTCGCGGTGTTCGTTGACGGCTGCTTCTGGCATTGCTGTCCCGACCACGGGAGTCAGCCCGTTTCCAACACCTGGTACTGGGAGCCGAAGCTAAGGCGCAACGTCGAGCGCGATCGAGCGGCCGACGCGGCGCTCGGAGCGGAGGGGTGGACCGTGGTGCGGCTATGGGAGCACGAGTCGCTCGAAAGCGCTATCGCCGCCGTCGCAGGGGTGGTACCAAGGCCACGAGCGGCAGCCGGCAGCGTCGCGGCGGTTAAGAGCCACGATGGGTCGCCTGATTCGGCGGTCGCGATCGGCTGATCGCTGGCAGACTCGTGGTAGTGCTAGCCCCGGGGCATTACCCCCGGGAAACCCCCGCCGGGTCGCCCCGGGCAGTGCTAGCCCCGGGGGGACGACCCGCACGGGGCGACCCCCCGGACCCCGAGTGTGGAGTCCTCCTATGCGCGTGTACGTGCCAAGCACCTTGGCTGACCTTGCGACGGCGCTCGTGGCCGGCGAGGTCGGTCCGGCGCCTGTGCTCGGATACGCGGTGACGCCCGCGCTGCGCGAGTGGTACGCGAGCGGCGACCTCGAGGAACTCGAGTACGTTGCGATGATGGAGGCTGCTCGCGCCTCGCTGCGGACACTGCATGAGCAGACCACCGTGCCGAGGCGCCGCGTGGTGCTTGCCGCCGAGCTCGCGGCCCGGGACGTGCTCGTGAAGAACGGACTCGACAACCCTGGCCGGGTCGAGGTCATGCTGCCGGTCCAGCTCGCGGACGTGGTGTCCGGGCACGTGGACGACATCGAGGCGATGCCGGACATCGAGGCGGCGGCCGCGGCCTTGCCTGCCGCCGACGCCGGCGACAGCGACGCGAAGTTTGTAGTCGACAGCGCGGAAGGACATGAGTTGCTCTGGTATGCCACTCAGGAGCTGATCTACCTCATCGGCTAGCGTGGGGTTAGCGTGGAGGTCGGCAACCGCGGGAGAGGCCAGCGAAGGCCAGCGATAGCCAGCGACAGGAGCAGCCGTGTTCGATGCCGTCACCAGCGTCCCGGACCCAGTCAACGAGCCGGTCAGGGCCTACGCGCCAGGTAGCCAGGAACGAGCAGCCCTGGAGTCCAAGCTCAAGGATCTCGCCAGGGAACCAGTCGATCTCACCATGACCGTGGGCGGCGTCCAGCGCATGGGCGGCGGCGACTGGAAGGACGTGGTGCAGCCGCACAGTCATGCGCACAAGCTCGGCAGGTTCGGTGAGGCGAGCGATGAGGATGTCGCGGCAGCTATCGAGGCGGCGAGCCTGGCCGCGCCGGGGTGGCGTGAGCTTTCCTTCGACGACCGCGCGGCCATCTTCCTCCGCGCCGCCGACCTGCTCGCCGGTCCCTGGCGGTCGACCATCAACGCCTCGACCATCCTCGGCCAGTCCAAGTCGGTGTACCAGGCCGAGATCGACGCCGCTTGCGAGCTGATCGACTTCTGGCGCTACAACGTGCACTATGCCAGGCGGCTGCTCGCCGAGCAGCCGTCCTCGGCGCCCGGCACATGGAACCGGCTCGAGTACCGGCCGCTCGAGGGCTTCGTGCTCGCGATCACGCCGTTCAACTTCACCTCGATCGCGGCAAACCTGCCGACCGCGCCCGCGCTGCTCGGCAACGTGGTGCTATGGAAGCCGTCGCCGACGCAAGCGTTCTCCGCGCACTTCCTGATGCGGCTGCTCGAAGCGGCCGGCTTGCCCCCGGGTGTCATCAACCTGGTGACCAGCGGCGGCCAGGCGGTGTCAAGGGTCGCCGTGCCGCACCCTGACCTCGCCGGGATTCACTTCACCGGCTCGACCGGCACGTTCCAGCGGCTCTGGCAGGCAGTGGGCGAGAACATCTCCGGCTACCGCGGCTACCCGAGGCTGGTCGGTGAGACCGGCGGCAAGGACTTCGTGATCGCGCACCCGAGCGCCGAGCCCGACGTGCTGGCCACGGCGCTGCTGCGGGGCGCATTCGAGTACCAGGGCCAGAAATGCTCGGCGGCCTCCCGCGCCTACATCCCGCGCAGCGTGTGGGAGGTGATGCGGGACGGCTTCCTCGGCACGGTCGAGTCGCTCACCATGGGGGACGTCAGCAGCGACCTGTCGCTCTTCATGGGGGCAGTCATCGATGACCGCGCGTTCGCCAAGCACGTCGGCGCTATCGAGCGGGCCCGGTCGCGGGTCTCGGTGCGGGTGCTGGCCGGCGGCAGCACGGACGACTCGGTCGGGTACTTTGTCAGGCCGACCGTCTTGGAGTGCTCGGACCCGGCCGATGAGGTCTTTACCGCCGAGTACTTCGGGCCGATTCTGGCCGTGCACGTCTTCGATGACGGCGAGTACGACGCCGTGGTCGACCAGGCCGCCGGGGTCGCCGCCTACGCCCTGACCGGGTCTATTATCGCGACCGATCGCGCGGCGATCGCCGCGGCGACCAGCAAGCTGCGATTCTCGGCCGGCAACTTCTACATCAACGACAAGCCGACCGGCGCGGTAGTCGGCCAGCAGCCGTTCGGCGGCGCCCGTGCCAGCGGCACGAACGACAAGGCGGGGTCGATCTACAACCTGATCCGCTGGGTCAACGCCAGGACCATCAAGGAGGCGTTCGCGCCGCCGACCGACTATCGCTATCCGCATATGGGATAGCCGGGATGCGGTTGATCTTGTGGAACATCGACCTGACGCTCATCGACGTGGCCAGGGTTTCTCGTGATGCCTACGCTGAGGCGTTCCAGCGCGCGACCGGACGCCGGCTCATCGCCTTGCCGCAGCTTGCCGGAGCCAGTGACTCGGAGATCTTCTTCGAGTCACTGGCCCTGAACGAGGCCGCGCCCGGGTCAGTGCCAGGCGACGAAGGGAACCTGCTTGCCAGCTACAGCAACGAGCTCGCGGCCGCCTTCGGCGCCCGGAGCGCCCTGCTGCCACAGCATGGCCGGGCGCTGCCAGGCGCCAGGGACGCCCTCGACGCCATGGCCAGGCAGCCAGGGGTCATCCAGACCGTGCTGACCGGCACGATCAAGGCCAACGCCGGGCACAAGCTGCGCGCGTTCGGCCTTGAGGGTTACCTGGATCCCGATATCGGCGGGTTCGGCTCGGACGTGTACCCGAAGGGCACGCAGATCCTGCGGTCGCTTGATCTGGCCAACGAGAAGTTCGGGCTGCGCCTTGCGCCGGCGGACGTGGTCTACGTGGCCGACTCGATCAGGGACGTGACCGCGGCCAAGGTAGCCCGGGTGCGTTGCGTCGGAGTCGCCAGCGGCCGGTCGACCTCGGCTGAACTGCGGGAGGCGGGCGCCGACCCGGTGCTCGACGACCTGACCGACACGGCGCGCGTGGTGGCGGCGATCATGCGATGACGCTGGCATGAACGCCATCGCGCTCACCGTCTACGGCGTGCTCGCGCTCACGTTCATGATGTCCATGTACGCCCTTGAACGCAGGCACCGGCGGTACGTGCTGGCCTTCGCCTGCGGCTGCGCGCTGGCCAGCAGCTACGGATTCTTGTCCGGAGCCTGGCCTTTCGGCATCGTCGAGGCGATCTGGGCGCTGGTGGCGCTGCGCCGGTTCCAGCGCGACGACCGCACGACTGGCTGAATTCGCGGGTGTATAAACGGTCAAGTCAACGGTGGCGGACGAGCACGTGGGGCGGGACGGTCGATGCGGCAAGGGCAAAGTTCGGCCTTCGGACGCGGATACGGCGCGACGCTACAGGCGCCGTCCGCGGATACGGTGCAGCGAGCGAGGATCACGGCCTACGAACGGTGGCTCGGCGCCAGCCGCGGTGTGCATACCGACGGCGGCTATGCCGGACTGTGGCAGTGGTCGGTCGCCAATCCGGCCGAGTTCTGGGCCTCGATCTGGGACTACTTCGACGTGCTCGGCAGCCGTGGCAGCGGGCCGGTCCTCACCGGCGAGCAGATGCCCGACGTCGGCTGGTTCTCCGGATCGATGCTGAATTATGCGCGCAACGCACTCAGGGCCGCGGACACCGACCCGGACAGCACGGCTGTGATTTACCGCTCAGAGGCCGGTCACGATGGCAGCCTCAGCTACCGAGAGCTCAGCGCCCAGGTGGCCGTCCTCCAGGCTGCGCTAGCCGACCTCGGGGTAACTCAAGGGGACCGTGTCGCCGCGTACCTGCCCAATTCCCCGCAGGCGCTGATCGGCCTGCTCGCGACCGCGAGCCTGGGCGCGATCTGGACCTCGTGCTCGCCCGACTTCGGCGCGCCCTCCGTCGTCGACAGGTTCGCCCAGGTCACGCCGAAGGTGCTGATCACCGTCGATGGCTACGCCTACAACGGCAAGCGGTACGACCGGCGGCCCGAGGTCGCGGCGATCGCCGCGGCGCTGCCTGGCCTGTCAGCGCTGATCACCGTGGACTACGCAGGGACCGGCTGGGGCAGTGACGGGCCTGCGCTGCCAGTTCCCGCACACGCCTGGGAGACGCTGGGCGCCTGGGCGAGCAAGCCGTCGCGGCCAGAGTTCACCGACGTCCCTTTCAATCATCCGCTTTGGGTTTTGTATTCATCGGGTACCACGGGGTTGCCTAAGCCGATCGTGCACGGGCACGGGGGCATCGTGCTTGAGCATCTCAAGGCGCTGTGCCTGCACCAGGACATCGGCCCTGGTGACGTCTTCTTCTGGTACACGACTACTGGCTGGATGATGTGGAACTACCTGGCTGGCGCGCTGCTCGCCGGGGCGACCGCGGTGGCTTACGACGGCAGCGCCACTCATCCGGGCACCGACGAATTGTGGCGCCTGGCGGCCGAGACTGGCGTGACGTACTTCGGCACCGGGGCGCCGTACCTGATCGCCTGCATGAAAGCCGGCTTGCGGCCCGCTGCTGCCCACGACCTGTCGTGCCTGCGCGGCGTGGGCTCAACGGGCTCCCCGCTGCCGCCTGAGGCCTTCGAGTGGGTCTACGCGGCGGTAGCGCCGCGCCAGAGTGCGGCCGGCGCCGCTGGAACGGCACCAACGGCACACCGGGTCTCGTTCTCGCTCGGGTCGTTCTCGGGCGGGACCGATCTGTGCACCGGGTTTGTCGGTCCTAATCCGCTTTTGCCCGTGCGTAGCGGGATTATCGCGGGACCGTGCCTCGGGGCGAAAGTCGAGGCGTACAACGAGGCCGGCCAGTCCGTCATCGGCGAGGTCGGCGAGCTTGTGCTGACCGTTCCCATGCCGTCGATGCCGGTCGGATTCTGGGGAGATGAGTCGGGTGACCGGTACCGGGCGAGCTACTTCGCGGACTTTCCCGGTGCGTGGCGGCATGGCGACTGGATCATGTTCTTGCCCGATGGCGGGTGCGTGATCTACGGCCGGTCCGACGCGACGCTGAACCGCGGCGGCGTGCGGATGGGCACCGCTGAGTTCTACCGCGTCGTCGAGGAACTGCCCGAGGTCACCGACAGCCTCGTGATCGACACCGGCACGCTCGGCACCGCGGGCCGGCTCGTCCTGTACCTGGTGCTGGCTCCGGGCATCTCACTCGATGACGGCCTGACCGCGCGGATCAGGGCCGCGCTGCGCTCGGCGCTGTCGCCGCGGCACGTGCCGGACGAGATCCACCAGGTGCCCGGGGTGCCGAGGACGCTGTCGGGCAAGAAGCTGGAGATTCCGGTGCGCAAGATCCTGACCGGCACGCCGGTCAGCGAGGCCGCCGACCCGGCCTCGCTCGCCAACCCCGAGGTGCTCGCCTGTTATGAGCCAGGCGCAGCACCCGAAGTCCCCGGTGAAACCCGCGGCGGCGCCGCCCGTGCGGATCGCGGGTCATGACGGACGGGGGCGGCCGGGCTGGGCGCAGCTTCGGAGAAGAGGGCGGGCGGCTGACCTACGGTACCTACCTGCGGCTGCCGGGCTTGCTCTCGCAGCAGGTGCCGCTGGTCGACCCGCCGGCTCATGACGAACTGCTCTTCATCACCGTTCACCAGGTCTATGAGCTGTGGTTCAAGCAACTGCTGCATGAGCTGACGGGGGTCAGGGGCGCGCTTGACGCCGATCAAACGTGGCTGGCCGGGCACCTGCTGCGCCGGGCACACGTGATCGAGCGGCTGCTCGTCAGCCAGATTGACGTGCTGGAGACGATGACGCCGCAGGACTTCCTTGCGTTCCGCTCCGCGCTCGCGCCAGCCAGCGGCCTGCAGTCCGTGCAGTTCAGGGAGCTTGAGTTCTTGTCCGGGGCGAAGGACGAGCGGCTGGTGGCGCGGTTCAGGGATCTGACCGCCGGGGAGCGCCAGCGGCTGGCGCGCCGGCTCGCCGAGCCGTCGCTGTGGGATGCCTACCTGGGATTGCTTGCCCGCCGTGGCCTCGATGTGAGCGGTGATGAGCAGATATGGAAATCTTTGCTAGTCATCGCTACCGATCGGGCAGGCTATGACGATCTGTGGCAGCTCGCCGAGAGCCTGCTCACGCATGACGAGATCTGCGCGCTCTGGCGGGCCAGGCATGTGCAGATGGTCGAGCGGCAGATCGGAACTAAGTCAGGGACAGGCGGCTCGAGCGGTGCTCCGTATTTGCATCGTCGGGTTCCGTTGCGTTATTACCCGTTTCTTTGGGAACTTCGGGACAGGCTTTAATCCGCTAGGGAGTGGGACGGGATGTCCGAGCACCAGAGTGCCGCCAAGCAGGAGCTTCTCACCGAGGTGGCAGCTGAGGTCAGCGCGGAGCATATCGGCGATCAGGCGAACTACGTGCGCAGCTATTACCGGCATGTGGACGCGTCTGACCTGATCGACGCGGGCGTGAAGCGGGCCGCGATGGTCGCTGCCCTGCACGCGGAACTCGCTGGTCACCGCCCGCAAGGACGTGCGCTCGTGCAGGTCAGGCCCGGCGCCGAAGAGACGCTGCTGCCGAGCCACGACGTGATCGACGTGGTGACCGACGACATGCCCTTCCTGGTCGACACCATCACGATGACGCTGGCCAGGCACGAGGTCGCGGCCGAGCTCGTCGTCCATCCCCAGCTCCTGGTCCGCAGGGACGTGTCAGGCGCGCTGCACGAGGTGCTCAGGCCCATCGAGGGGTCTGGCCGTTTCGGCAAGATGAGGGGCGCGCAGACCACCGGCGAGCCCGACCAGATCGCCGAGTCCTGGTCGCACATCGAGGTCGCGAGGCTGTCAGCTGACAAGGCCACCGCCATCGCGACCGACCTCGAGCGTGGCCTGGCTGACGTGCGGATGGCGGTCGAGGATTACCCGAAGATGCGGGCCAAGGCCGTGCGCCTCGCCGATGGGCTGGAGGCCGAAGCTAGTAACGGGCCAGCGGCGGATGAGTCGGGCGCTGAGATCCTGGAATTCTTGCGCTGGCTCGTCGACGCCCATTTCACGTTCCTCGGATACCGGGAATATGACCTGGTCAATGAGGCGGACGGGCTGGCGCTACGCGGCGTGCCCGGCACCGGGCTCGGCATCTTGCGGCACGACAAGCACGGGTCGAGCCCGCTGCCCAAGCAGGCCAGCGACCTCGCGCTCGACCCGGGCACGCGGCTGATCATGACGAAGGCGAACACCAGGGCCACCGTGCACCGGCCAAGCTACCTGGACTACATCGGCATCAAGCGGCTCGCGCCTGATGGCAAGGTGATCGGGGAGTGCCGGTTCCTGGGCCTGTACACGCACATGGCGTACACCGAGAGCATCACCAGGATTCCGGTGCTCCGCCGCAGGCTGGACGAGGTCTTCGCCGCGAGCGGCATTTCAGCGGACAGCCATGACGGCCGCGATGTGGCCGATTTCATGGAGGTCTACCCGCGCGAGGAGCTGTTCCAGACTACCGTCAGCGAACTGGCTGACGTCGCAGGCGAGGTCCTGCGGTTGCGCGAGCGCATGCAGACCAGGCTTTTCGTGCGCAAGGACGTCTACGGCAAGTACGTCTCGTGCCTGATCTACCTGTCCAGGGACAGGTACAACACCAAGAGCAGGCTCGCGGTGCAAGCGCTGCTCAGCAAGGCGCTCGGCGGCTCGCAGGTCGATTACAGCGCCGTGGTGGATGAGACGCCGATCGCCCGGCTGCATGTGGTCGTCAGGGCTGAGCCGGGGGAGAAACTGGTCGACGTCGACCTCAACCAGCTTGAGCAGGAGGTCGCCGCCGCCGTCCGGTCCTGGGACGACGACCTGGTCAGGGAGGCGGTGCGCCAGCTCGGAGAGGGTCCTGGCCGCGCTCTGCTCGCCGAGTTCGGCGGCAAGATCTCCGAGACCTACAAGGCGGACGTGTCCGCCGCTGCCGCCGTGTCCGACCTGGCCAGGATCCTGCGGATGCGCGATACGGGCCAGGACATCTCGTTCGAGATGTGGAAATCCGCAGGCTACGCAGGTGGCATCCCGGTCGACCTCGACGAGGAAACGCGGGACCACCGGGGGGTCTGGCGGCTCACCATTCACCGCAACGGCCCGCCCATCACCCTCACCGACGTGCTGCCCAGGCTGCAGCACATGGGCGTCGAGGTGGTGGACGAGCACCCTTATCAGTTCGGTGACCCGGACGAGCCTTTCTTTGTCTACGACTTCGGGCTGCGCAGGGACTCAGCCGCACCTGGCGGGCGGGCCAGGTCAGCTGCCGAGCCCGATGTCGCATCATTCGCCCGGCAGCTGGAAGGGGCGCTGGCGGCGCTGTGGCGCGGTGAGATCGAAGACGACGAATTTAACGCGCTCGTGCTTGACGCTGGCCTGACCTGGCGCCAGGTCATCGTCCTGCGCGCCTACGCGCGGTACTTGCGGCAGGCGGGCACGACGTTCAGCCAGGTCTACGTCTCGCACGTGCTGCGCCACAACCCGGTCATCGCCAGGCAGCTGATCCGGTTGTTCGAGTCGCGATTCGACCCCGACAAGCAGGCAGGCGAAGCCGAGCGGAGCGAAGCTCTGATCGAGGAGATCAAGGGTGAGCTCGACGATGTCGCCAGCTTGGACGAAGACCGGATCTTGCGCGCATACCTCGGCCTGATCATGGCCACGGCGCGGACCAACTACTTCTGCGCTCCGGCCGGGTCCGACGGCCCCGTGGCCTACCTGGTGTTCAAGCTCGACGACGAACTGGTGCCAGATTTGCCCCAGCCCAGGCCGAAGCACGAGATGTTCGTCTACTCGCCCAGGTTCGAGGGCGTGCACCTGAGGTTCGCGGGCGTCGCTCGCGGGGGCTTGCGCTGGTCGGACCGGCGCGAGGATTTCAGGACCGAGGTGCTCGGCCTGGCCAAGGCCCAGGAGGTCAAGAACTCGGTGATCGTCCCGTCCGGCGCCAAGGGCGGGTTCGTATGCAAGCAACTGCCCAATCCGGCCAACCGGGAGGCGTACGCCGCCGAGGTCCGTGCCTGTTACCAGATGTTCGTCACCGCGATGCTGGAAGTGACCGACAACTTGCGGTCGGGCGCGGTGATCCCGCCCGAGCGGGTCGCACGCCGGGACGGCGACGATCCCTACCTGGTGGTGGCCGCTGACAAGGGAACGGCCACGTTCTCCGACACCGCGAACGAGATCTCGCTGCGCCGCGGCTTCTGGCTGGGTGACGCCTTCGCCTCAGGCGGGTCGGCCGGCTACGACCACAAGAAGATGGGCATCACCTCGCGCGGTGCCTGGGAGTCGGTCAGGTTTCACTTCGCCTCGCTTGGCACAGACATCGCGACCATGGACTTCACCGTGGTCGGAATCGGTGACATGTCGGGGGACGTGTTCGGCAACGGCATGCTGCTGTCCCCGCACATCAAGCTGGTCGCGGCCTTCGACCACCGGCATATCTTCATCGATCCTGCGCCAGATCCGGCCGTGGGTCTCGCCGAGCGGCGGCGGCTCTTCGACCTGCCCAGGTCATCGTGGGCTGACTATGACACCGGGCTGATCTCGGCTGGAGGCGGGGTCTGGCCCCGGTCCGCCAAGTCCGTGCCGATCTCGCCGCACGCGGCTGCCGCGCTTGGCCTTGGCGCGAACGTCACCGGGCTGTCTCCCGATCAGCTGATCTCGGCGATCCTGACCGCGCCCGTCGACCTGCTCTGGAATGGCGGCATCGGCACTTATGTCAAGGCGACGAACCAGTCGCATGCCGACGTCGGTGACCGCTCGAACGACGCGGTCAGAGTCGACGCGTCGGCGCTGCGCGTCAAGGTGATCGGCGAGGGCGGCAACCTGGGCATGACCCAGGAGGCCAGGATCGAATTCGCGCTCGCCGGCGGCCTGGTCAACACCGATTTCATCGACAACTCGGCCGGCGTCGACACTTCCGACCACGAGGTCAACATCAAGATCCTGCTCGACGAGGTCGTGCGTGATGGCGAGATGACCACCCGGGGCCGGGACGAGCTGATGGCCACGATGACCGATGAGGTCGGGCATCTGGTACTCGCGCACAACTACCACCAGAACCGGGCGCTCGCGGCCGCCAGGGCCCAGGCCTCATCGATGCTGCATGTGCACGCCAGGTACATCAGGAAGCTCGAGCGCGATGGGCGTATCAAGCGGCGCCTGGATGTGCTGCCGGCTGACAAGGACATCGCCGAGCGCCGGTCGGCAAGCTCGGGGTTGACCCTGCCGGAGTTCTCAGTGCTGCTCGCGCATACCAAGATCGCCGCGGCGCAGGAAGTGCTGGCATCGGAGGTACCCGACGATCCGTACCTCAACGGCGTCCTGACCAGCTACTTCCCGGTACCGCTGCGCAAGCGGTTCGCTGACCGGATGCAGGCGCACCGGCTGCACCGTGAGATCATCACCACCGCCGTGGTCAACGACATGGTCGACCGGGCAGGCATCACGTTCGCGTTCCGGCTCAATGAGGAGACCGGCGCGTCGGTGCCCGATATCACCGAGGCCTGGCTGGTCGCCAGGCACGTGTTCGACATGACGCGCTTTTGGAATGAGGTCTCCGAACTCGACGGCAAGGTCGAGATCTCCGCGCAGATCCTGGCGATGCTCGAAGGTCGCAAGCTTACCGAGCGGGCGGCGAGGTGGCTGCTGCACTTCCGGCGGCCTCCGTTCGACATCCAGGCGACCATTGACTACTTCGCAGGCGGGGTGATGGCGGTCGCAGGCGGCTTCCCGACGCTGCTGACCGGGCTCGACCTGATCGGCTTCGATGAGCGCCGTGGCATTTTCTCCGGACTCGGGTTCCCCGGCGAGCTGGCCCACTGGATCGCGGCGATGGTGCCCGCGTACTCAGCCTTCGACATCGTGGAGATCGCCTCGCAGGTAGGACGCCGGATCGAGGAGACCGCCGAGGTCTACTTCGACCTGGCTGACCGGCTGCAGATAAGCAGGCTGCGTGACCGGATCACCGCGCTGCCGCGCGAAGACCGGTGGAACACGATGGCCAGGGGCGCGCTGCGGGACGACCTGTACACGGCGCACGCGGCGCTCGCCAGGGACGTGCTGACGGTCACGACCTCGGGTACGCCGGAGGAGCGTCTGGCCGCCTGGGTGGCCAGGAACGAGGCTGCGGTCGCCAGGGCTAACCAGACGCTGGTCGAGATCTGGGAGAGCGACTCCTTTACGGTCGCGACGTTGTCGGTCGCTGTCCGGGCGATCAGGACACTGGTATCGACGAGCACGCTTCCCGCCCAGTGAGCTGGTCAGGGAAGGACGTACCAGCGCAAACGCATTACCGGGCGACCAAATTTGGCCTGTCTGGCCGGTGCTGAAGCCAGATCGGACGGCAGGTTCGCGTAGGCTTCCGGCATGGCAATCGACCCTGCGGGCGAGGTATCGGACCTATCGGCCAAACTGGCCGGTATTGAGTCTGTCCTGGATCCGGACACGATGCGGAAGGAAGCTGACGAGCTTCGCGAGCGCTCGGCCGACCCTGCGCTGTGGGAAGACCAGGAGAACGCGCAGTCTGTCACCCGGCGGCTGTCCTACCTGGACGCGGAGCTTTCCCGGCTGTCGGGCCTGCGCAGCAGGCTCGATGACCTCGAGGTGATGTTCGAGCTGCTGGAGAGCGAGGACGACGAAGCGAGCCGGACTGAGGCGCTCGCTGAGCTGGCCGCGATCCGGACGCAGATCGACCAGCTTGAGATCAGGACACTGCTGTCGGGCGAATACGACTCCCGTGACGCGCTGATCTCCATCACCGCGCAGGCCGGCGGAGCGGACGCCGCCGACTGGGCCGAGGGCTTGCAGCGCATTTACCTGCGCTGGGCGGAGCGCCACGGCTACTCGACCGAGGTCTATGACACGTCCTACGCCGAAGAGGCGGGCATCAAGTCCACGACCTTCGCGATTAAGGCTCCCTATGCCTACGGCACGCTGCGCGGCGAGCACGGCACGCACCGGATGGTCAGGATCTCGAAGTACGACAATCAGGGCCGCCGCCAGACGTCGTTCGCCGGGGTAGACGTCATCCCCGTCGTGCAGCAGGCCGACCACATCGACATCCCCGACGACGAGCTGAGGATTGACGTCTACCGGTCAAGCGGGCCAGGTGGCCAGGGCGTCAACACGACCGACTCGGCCGTGCGGATCACCCACCTGCCGACCGGCATCGTCGTAACCTGCCAGAACGAGCGTAGCCAGATCCAGAACAGGGCAAGCGCCATGGCGGTGCTGCAGGCCAAGCTGCTAGAGCGCAAGCGGGAGGAGCAGGCCGCCAAGCTCAGCGAGCTACGCGGCGAGTCACGCCGCAGCTGGGGCACCCAGATCCGCAACTACGTGCTGCACCCCTACCAGAACATCAAGGACCTGCGCACCGGCCACGAGACCGGCAACACGGCCGCCGTCATGGACGGCGAGATCGACGATTTCATTGAGGCCGAGATCCGCTGGCTCCGCACCCAGGGCCTGTAACCCGCAGCCCGCCCCAGCCCCGCCCCAGCCTCGTACTGAGGCCCATCTTTGGGACATCCGTGGCGCTCCAGCGCCACCTTTGGGCCATCGGTGGGCCAGCTGCGGCAGCGCGGCCGCCGACCCGGCGCCGGGAACGGCAACGCCGCGCCGTTGCTGCTGTCGGGCCGGTCGGGCACGTGCGGCCAGCGGTGCCCAGGCAGGCAAAAATCCCGGGGGGAGATGGTGATGCAGGTGGGGCGGCGCGGCGTGGGCGTCAGTGTGTCAGGTGCTGTACCGCTACGATGACGGCTATCGCTAGCAGCAGCAGGGCCAGCGCGTAGGGAACGCTGAGGCCGTGGCTGTGCCTATGCAAGTCGGACTTCGCGGCCCGGCATACCGGGCATCTGCCCTCGGCGACCGGCCCTGCGCACTGTGCGCAGATCAGGTGTTCGCAGCTCATCTGTCTGCCTCCCCTGGACGTGCCGTCCGCTCTCTTCGACAATGTTGGACGTTCCAGCCCAGTTTCCCCCCTAGACTATCCCGTGATCAAACCGGGGCCGCGACGCTTCCGGTACGTGTCACTATCTAGCGCTACGGCGGACCCGTGATCCACTTCGAAAACGTTACGAAGACGTACCCGAATCAGAATCGTCCAGCCCTCGAAAGCGTCAACCTTGACGTGGAGAAGGGCGAGTTCGTCTTTCTCGTCGGACCCTCCGGGTCAGGCAAGTCGACGTTCCTGCGGCTGATCTTGCGGGAGGAACGGCCAAGCGAAGGCCGGATCTACGTGGCTGGCAGGGATCTCGCCCGGCTCACCAACTGGAAGGTACCGCAGCTTCGGCGCCGGATCGGCTGCGTCTTCCAGGACTTCAGGTTGCTGCCTGCGAAGAATGTCTACCAGAACATCGCGTTCGCCCTTGAGGTGATCGGCAAACCGCGTCGCTTCATCCGCAAGGTCGTGCCCGAAGTGATCGATCTCGTCGGCCTTGAGGGAAAGGGCGAGCGGATGCCCGATGAACTGTCAGGTGGCGAGCAGCAGCGCGTGGCAATGGCCAGGGCGTTCGTCAACCGGCCGATGATCTTGCTGGCCGATGAGCCGACAGGAAACATCGACCCGGCAACCTCCATCGGCATCATGAAGGTACTTGACCGGATCAACAGGACAGGCACCACGGTCGTGATGGCCACGCACGATGCCGCGATCGTGGACTCCATGCGTAAGCGCGTTATTGAGCTTGAGTACGGCAAGATCGTGCGAGACCAGTCGCGCGGCGTATATGGCCAGGCTTACTGAGGCCAGGTTCACCAGCCGTCGGTAACCGGCCGGCACAGACAACCGAAGGATCAGCTACATGCGTGCGCAGTTTGTTTTCGGCGAGGTATGGGTGGGCCTCCGGCGCAACATCACCATGACGGTGGCGTTGATCGTCGTCGTGGCGATCAGCCTGTCCTTGCTCGGGACCGGCCTGCTCTTCGTGAAGCAAGTCGATCACACCAGGTCGCTCTGGCAGAGTCGCCTTGAGCTGTCCGTCTACCTATGCTCGGCTGTGAACCCGGATGCCAATTGCGCGAAGAACGGCCCGGTCACCGCGGAGGAGCGGAACCAGATCGAGAAAACCCTGGATAGCCTCCCGCAGGTGGTCCACATTGACTATCTGACTCAGCAGCAGGCGTTCGAACAGGCCAAGCACCTGTTCCAGAACGAGCCAGTGATGCTGAACTTCGTGCAGCCAGGTGACCTGCCCGCATCATTCCAAGTGAAGATGAAGAACGCGCAGAGCGACGCCGGCCCTGTCACGCAGGCGATCCTTGGTCGCCCGGGAGTTGATTCGGTCGGAGACGACGCGGCGATCCTGACGAAGTTTTACCAGCTGCTGAACGGCGCGAGGAACGCGGTGATCGTGATCGCGATCATCCTGATCATCGCGGCCATCTTGCTGGTCGCGAACACGATCAGGCTCTCTGCCTTCAACCGCCGCAGGGAGACCGCCATTATGCGTCTGGTCGGCGCGTCCAACTTCTATGTGCAACTGCCCTTCCTGGTGGAGGGAATGATCGCGGGCCTATTCGGCTGGCTGATCGCCGTCGGCCTGCTCACGGCCGCCCGGGTCGGGCTCGACGGCTTGCAACAATACTTCCCGTTCCCTGTCCAGCTCTCGACCACCGACTTGGTCGAGATCGTGCTCGTCACGATGATGATCGGGCTGGCGCTGTGCGGCTCGACTTCGTTCCTCACGCTCAGGCGTTATCTGCGCGTCTAAGGGAATCAGATCTACGGTGGCGCCAGAGCAGAGCAAGAAGATCATCGCGAGCAACCGACGGGCCAGGCATGACTACGAGGTACTCGAAGTGGTCGAGGCTGGCCTGATGCTGACTGGGACGGAGGTCAAGTCGCTGCGGGCAGGCCGGGCTTCGCTTACCGACGGTTACGCCATGATCAACGACGGTGAGATGTGGCTGTACGGCGTGCACATACCCGAGTACTCGCTCGGCACCTGGACCAACCATGAACCGAGACGGATCAGGAAATTGCTGCTGCACCGCAAGGAGATCGACAAGCTTGCGCGTGCCACAGCCGAGGGCGGCCTGACCCTCGTCCCTTTGTCGCTGTACTTCACCGAGGGGAAAGCCAAGATCGAGCTCGCGTTGGCGCGGGGCCGGCGTACTTACGACAAGCGGCAGGCACTAGCACGCAGGGACGCCGAACGCGAAGTTGAGCGTGCCTTGCGGCGCCGTAGGTAGCACAATGGCATGTGATGGCCGGCATGGCTAGGCGCGGCACCCATTCAGCGCGGCATCGAGCTGGACGATCCAAGCCCGATGCCGACAGGCCTGGACCTTCGCGGTCTGAGACGGGCAGGCCTGACGTTGCTGACCCCGGGGCCAACGGGCGCGGGGCGCTCATTCCGCCGTGGCCGGAGCACGGCGCATCGGACGCAGCTGGCGCGCCTGGGCCGGCCGCGAGCGCGATGAGGCGATTTGGTACGCCGCCCGGTCAGCCCGTACCGGGTCATGGTGCGCCGGGTCAGCCTGTGCCGGGTCAGCCTGTGCCGGGGCATGGCATGCCGGGTCAGCCTGTGCCGGGTCAGCCTGTGCCGGGGCATGGCGTGCCGGGTCAGCCTGTGCCGGGGCATGGCGTGCCGGGTCAGCCTGTGCCGGGGCATGGCGTGCCGGGCCACGCTGGAGCCGACCTGTTCAGCCCGGGGCTGGGCGGGCCGGCCGCCGCACGGCCAGAGCGGGGCGGGCCAGCCGGCGCCTGGTTCGATCTGCCAGGGTCGGATCGGCCCTGGCCAGATCTGGCTAGGTCGGATCTGCCCGGACCCGGGCCCGACCGGCGGAGGTCGGACTGGTCTCAGCCGCCAGCCGCGCCGGAGGCTGGCTACGATCTGTGGGCACCCCCGCGCAGGGCCGATGGCCGGCAGGCGCAACCCACTCCTGCCGTCAGTACTCCGGTGCCGCCGCACTGGGCGGGGGTGCAGGCCATACGCGAGCGGGCCGGGGCTCAGTACCCTCTGCCTGACGTGGCGCCGCCGGTTTCAGGCGGAGCGGCGCCCGGGCCATCGGCGCTGCCACGCCGCACGGGGCAGCCAGCTGGGGGCGGGGGCGGCAAGCCCGGAGCCAAGGGCGGGAGCCGCAGATCCCGGCGAAAGATGGTCCGCGGCGTCGCGCTGCTCTGCGGAGTATGCCTCGTCGTCATCATCGGGGTGACCGGCATCGGCTGGCAGGGCCCGTCGGTGACGGCGACCTTCAGGAACTTCCTGCTTGACTGGGAGCAGCAGGATTACACAACGGCCGCGACGATGACGGACGGGACTCCGGCGGTCGTAGCCAGCGGGCTGCGCTCGGTGTACAGGCAGCTCGGCGCGGAAGACCTAAGCCTTGCGATGGGCCAGATCACGGTGCACGGTGACGACGCGCAGGCGTCGTTCTTCGCTTCGTTCGACCTTGGCCGGGGCGGGCTCTCCTGGAATTACACCGGGCACGTCATGCTCCATCGCGGCTCGTCCGGCTGGCGCGTGGTCTGGTCGCCGTCCGTGATCGTGCCGGGTCTGCGCGCTGGTAACCGCTTGGCGGTGCTGACGACCATGCCCCGGCGCGCGGTGCTCCTAGACACTCAGGGCCGGTCCCTCATCAATCGTTCACCTGTCATTGAACTTGGGGTTAAGCCCGGCAAGGTGAAGCATCCGCTGCGGACTGCCGAGAAGCTCGCCAAGGTTACCGGCCTGGCACAGTCAGATGCGGACGAGATGAGCGGCCAGATCGAGGCGTGGCCGCCGAAGAAGTTCCTTGAGCTCGTCCAGCTCAGCCCGGCTAGCTACCGGCAGTTGCGGCGCGCGCTGCGCAAGGTGCCCGATTTGCGGCACAGGCGAGTGGTGAAACGGCTGTTCGAGAGTGCGGCGCCGGTTGTGACCGGCGAGGTCGCCACGGAGACAGCCAGGACGCTGATCGTCGACGGCGAGCCGTACCGTCCGGGTACGACGGTTGGCTTGACCGGGCTGCAGCAAGCGTTCCAGACGAAACTGGCTGGCAAGCCGACGACCTCGGTCGTCGTGCAAAATGCCGTCGGCAAGCAACTTCGGGTTTTGCACAGGTGGCAAGGCGGCGGTGGTTCCGACGTCCGGACAACGATCAGCGGAGCGGTGCAGCAGGCGGCACAGGCGGCGATGGCGGGAGCCACCGCGCCCGCGGCGATCGTGGCGGTGCGCGCGGGCGGTGGCCAGATACTCGGCGTTGTCCGGCATTCGGCCCGCGGGATGCCGATCGTGAGTCCGCTTGACGGGCGCTATCAGCCGGGTCAGTCGTTCACCATCGTGTCGTCAGCGGCATTGCTCGCATCGACTCCGGTGACCGCCAGAACTCCGGTGAAGTGCTACAAGCGGAACCCGGTGGGCCAGCCGTTCGCAAACGTACCGGCGGAGCCGAACCTGGGCACGCAGCCCAGTTTCGGCACCGTGTTCGCGCACGCGTGCAGCACCGCGTTCGCCGGGCTGTCACTGCGCCTGAACTCGCGCGAGCTCACCGACGCCGCGCAGGCTTTCGGCATCGGCGGCGCCGCGTGGAAGCTGCCGATTCCGGCCTTCCCCGGCGTGATGAACAACCCGGGCAACAACGCCGGCAAGATTGCGGCGGACACTGTCGGCAGCGGCAGCGTCCGGGTCAGCCCGCTCGACATGGCCTTGGTGGCTGGCGCCGTCGACGCTGGCAAGTGGCGCGCCCCGCTTGTGCTCAAGCAGCCAGCCCCGGCGCCGGTAACCGCGTCGCCTCGGCCCGAGCTGAGGCCCGCGGTGGTAACGCAACTGCGCGAGCTGATGCGCGAGACCGTCGTGTCGGGAGCGGCCAAAGCGGCTGACCGCCGCGGCGTCCTGCTGTACGGCCAGGTCGGGACGGCGCTACTGCCGGGGCATCCTCGATTGCGGGCGATCTGGTTCGTGGGGTTCAGAGGGAAGGTCGCCTTCGCTGTGCTGGTGTTCGCGAAGTCGCCTGCGTTCAGCCCGGCGGTCGAGATCGCTGGCAAGTTCGCGGCGGGCCTGCCAGGCGGTTCATAACTCGCGCGGCATTCGGGCGGCAGGCGGTGGCGGGGTGGTCGTGAGCTGGTCCGTGGCCGGTTGTGGGACCGGTCGTTGGGGCTGTGGGGCGGCCGTGGGGGCCAGGGGGGTTGGAAGTTGGGGTCGGGGGGTCGGTCGTTGGGGTCCGGGGGATTGGTCGTTGGGGTCCGGGCGTTGGTCGTCGGGTCCGGGGACGGGGGTCGGTCGTGGGTTGCGGGGTGTTCGTCTCAGAAAATCTTGTCACTCTAAGCAACCTTGTGATGACTCTCCGGCGTCTTAGTAAGTGACGCTGGTCTGCCGCTTGGGGGGTTGCGGCCCAGTAGTCGTAATGAGAACCGGGCCTCATCTCGGGGGAGGCCCGGGCCATTGGGACCGGCCCCGACCCTGCCGGTCGAGCCCCTGCGGGCGCATCTTCGGCCACCGCCAGCACCCGCAGGGGCCTTCTCATGTCCTGGATGTCCTAGTGTCCTGAATGTCCGGAAATGTTGAATGTCCGGGGATGTTGGATGTCCGGGGGTGTTGGATGTCCGGGGGTGTTGGATGGCCTGGGCGGAGGTCGCCGGAGCGGGCGGCCCCGGAGCGCGCAGGGCGGGTCGGCGTAGGCGCGGGCAGCAGCAAGGAAGCCCCCGATGCTCAAACCGGCTCGGGCCTGTCAGCAACGTGGCCCCGCATGATGTCGTCCCGAGAGGGTGCTGGATTGGCGAGGCCGGGCGTCAGCCTGTCGCGGTCGTCGTGCCCGGTGCCCGGGTTTCATGATCGGGGAGACTTCACCGCGCTTTGCGGGGAACCTTGTCACAGCGGGGAAAGTTCACCGCTCATAGGAGAGAAAACGCTCCCGGACACGAAAACTCCCCGCGCAGCAGCGGACAACCCTCCCCGAACCTGGCCTGGACGCTGACAACCCTCCCTGATCCTGGCCCGGACGCGGACAACCTCCCTGAACCTGGCCGCGAGTACTCAGAACCGCCCGCGAACATGGCTGGCAGTTGACGCCGCCGCCGGAAGCGCCCGGCGAGGCCAGCGCGGGCGAGCGCCGGCGCTGAATTGCCGTGGCCTGAGTGCCGCCCGCCCCCGGATGGACCTTTTCAGCAGTCTCCCCCAACAGCAGGAACGAGTACTCCGTTGCTCACCCGAACCGGCCGCTTACAGCAGCCACGAGGACCACCGTGCTGTCCGGCCAGCCGCCCCCGCCCCGAGTCGGCGCCCGCACCCCGGCGGCATTGACACCCGAGGCCAGCGTCGAAGACGACGCGGGAGTTGATGGCGGAAGGCGGGTAACCGGGCCAGGGGCCGTTGCAACGCTGCTGGTAGATGACACTTTCGGTGGTCGCTTTTACCGGGGTCGCCTGCCGTGTTGCGGGTGCCGCGCGGTCCGCCGTGCCGATGTTACCGGGGGGTTGGAGCTGGGCGGCTGAGTCGGGGCCGACTCGGGCTGTTTGGCCGTTTAGCTCGATGTGAGCGGGCGGGAATGGGGGCTGAGCGCTTGGTGTTGTCCTAGCGATCGGATTATCAGGTTTGCTGATTCCCGCCTGGTGAGTACGATCAGTGAAACTGCATAGGGGGTGACTGGCTTCGACTTCGGTAGTTGATCCAGGGGAAGCGGGCCGAGGGTTGCGGTGGTGACCTCGTTAATCCTGTTGCCGCAACGAATAAGTGCCAACACACAGCGCACTAGTCTCGCCCTCGCTGCCTAAGCGAGCTTCGAGACCGTCAGTCCGGGAGTTCCTCCGGCCCGGTGCCTGGCGTCAGCTAGGAGGATCAACCGCTTAGTCCGGTCGCGGGACTAAACGGGACATCAAACAGCGACTGAGCTCGTCGGCGGCTTGTCTGCGTGACCGCCGGGGCTGAGAAAAGCACAGCAGACTGCGCCCGGAGAAGCCCTGGTGAGGTACTGAAGGACGCGGGTTCGATTCCCGCCACCTCCACCATACGGTTCCTACTCGAACACGGTGACCCCAGCGCCGCGACCAGCAGGTCGCCAAGCGCTTGGGGTTGCTCATCGCCCGCCGTCAGGCGGGCTTCTGCTTGCTCCAGCGCTTCACTGAGGCTGGATGCTCGGCGAGTGTAGAGCACGGTCTCAAAGGGTTCGTTCAGCTCATCTGACGCCACGTAGGGACCCTGCTCGTCGGCCTGGACGTACAGCTTGCCGAAGATCGCCTTGTTTATGACCTTTCTGGCTCGCAGCGATGATGACCGGTACAGGGCCTGGGGGTCACTGAGCAGGCTCAAGACCTTGGTCAGTAGTTCGTAGCCAGTGTCTACCGGGCTGTCGGCTTGGCTCAGGCGTTCTTGGATGCGGGCTCGTTCCTCCCGTATGCCGCGCATCTTGGCCGACAGTTTCTCTTTGGGCCAGTCGGGATGACCAACCAGGTCAAGGTAGCGGTCCTCCTGCTGGTCAAGCATGGCGAGCTGTTTGTTGAGTTGCGTCCTCAGCTTGCCAGCCGTGGTGGTCGCACTGGCCTTGGTGACATCGAGCCGGGCTTGCATGCGATCACGGAAAACCTCACTGAGCTGCACCGTGGCGTAGTGGGCTTCGACCAGGCGTTCCAACTTGTTGATGTGCAAGTACGGGAAGTCACAGATACCACGCTGCCGACCACGGCAGAGGTAGTAGAAATACTGCTGGCCGCTCTTGCTCCGTCCTGGGATGACGATGAGCCGATAGCCGCAGCGAGCACACCACAGCAGGCCCTTGAGGTAATGGTTGTGGGTGCGCTGCCTGGTGCCAGCCCGGCGTTCGTTGAAAAGCACGCGCTGTACTCGGTCAAAGAGTTCCTGGCTCACCAGCGGATCATGTCGGCCCTGGTACTCCACGCCGTCGTAGGTAACGTAGCCGAGGTAGTAGGGTCCGATAACGTCTAAGCCAGGTACATCAACGTGGGAGACTGTGGCAGGGCTGACGAGCAGCGTTGCGCATAGATGCTCGCATGCAGCAGGAGAAACAAGGCCTTGTACGCGCAATGCGACAATGTGGCCGTCAAGTAGTGCTGGGAGTCGCTGATATGACTGAAAGTCGCCGATGTTGACCTTCATGATAGGCGATATACCTGACATGCTACGCACAGTACTCTCGGGCCGGTACGGGTGCAAGATGACAATTGAGCACGCGATCGTGTCGCCTGCATCTTGGGGCGGTCAGGCAATGACGTGAGTAACAGTCACTATGTCGCCTTGTGCAGGTTGAATTACTTGGGAACTAGCGTCCAGATTTGTAGCCTGTACGAAATTCCTCAAGACTTGCCCACACCACCTTCCCACTCGCCCTCTCCAGCCGATACACCCCGTACCGCTCACACAACGCCTCGACGAGCAGCAAGCCTCTGCCGCTCTCTTCATCTAGCCCCGTCATCGCTCGCCTGACTGGGAGTCGTTCATTGGCATCCCAGACCTGGACGAGCGCATGTTTTCTCTCGGACGACAACCACAGTCGCACTGGTGGTCGACCAGGCGCCCACCGCCCATTGAATCGATGACTCCTTAAAGCCTCAGATGTCTGTATCGCGTTGGTGACCAACTCCGAGACGATCAGCTCCATCGTGTCAGCCATGTCATCGTCATCGAGTGCCCATTGGCTCACAACAACTCTGGCATGCAGCCGGGCACAGGGCACGGCGCTGGTGAGAGCACCGAGTTCAAGGTACGACCTGAGCGGCCAGTCCGCGCCGAGCAGGACGGATCGCTCTTCGAGATCAGCGATGGTGACAGGACCGGCACCGGAGCTAGGCTCTGCGACCACACCGCGATCCAGGCCAGGTGCGGTCAGGCGTGCTCCACCACGCCCGGTCGATACAGTGCCAGTCCTGCCGTCTCTTGGAGCGTCACTCAGCCGATGCTGATCGGCCCACCGTTTGGTGACTTCTACGCCAGGTCGCCGATGTCGAGCAGTCGTTGACGGTCGTTCGAACCAATCGGTACTCACTGCGCTCGTCATCTTCCTCGGTTCGCCTGCTGG
Source organism: Streptosporangiaceae bacterium (assembly GCA_035716545.1). GTDB lineage: Bacteria > Actinomycetota > Actinomycetes > Streptosporangiales > Streptosporangiaceae > Chersky-822. Next base: position 3,219 of record DASTJM010000118.1, on the reverse strand, counting down.
CGCTTGCTCCTGACTGGCAAGCTGCTTTCAGCTAGCATGGCGCAATGGCGTGCGTTTGACAATATTGCCAAACGCATCTGTGCCAAGATCTCCTTTCTTTGATCACCGACTCTGACCCAAAGGCGCACCAATGACCGATGTTCCGCCCGTTCGCCGCCGACTGCTCGGCGCAGCACTACGGCGCTTCCGCGAGGCTGCTGGTTACAGCCTTGACGACGCCGCGCGCATCCTGGAGTGCGATCGTTCCAAGATCAGCCGCGTTGAGACTGGTCAGCGCGGCGTCCGACCGATAGAGCTACGGGAACTGCTGGACGAGTACGGCGTCGAGCCGGATCGACGTGACGCCTTGTTGACCGTCGCTCGGCAGACCCGGCAAGCAGGCTGGTGGCAGTCGTACAGTCATGTACTGAGCGACGCCTACCAGGACTTCATCAGCCTGGAAGCGAGTGCTTCTACTATCTGGACCTACGAAGCCCAGCTCGTGCCGGGACTGCTCCAGACCGAGGACTACGCCAGAGCTATCGCCGCAGCCAGCCTGCTCGGCGAGAGCCAGGAGGAACGTGAGCAGTTCGTCCAGGCCAGGTTGAGACGACAGCAAGTACTGACTCGGGACAACCCGCTCCAGTTCTGGGCCATCCTGAGCGAGGGAGCATTGCGCCAGCTCGTCGGCAGCCGGCAGATCATGCAAGCTCAGCTTGCTCAGCTCATCGAGGTCAGTAACGAGCGCGCCAACGTCACCCTGCAAGTACTGCCCTTCGTGGCTGGCGCCCATGCTGCGACCAGCGGCCCGTTTGTCATCATGAAGTTCCGGGAGGCACCGGATCTCGGCGTGGTGTACCTCGAAGGGCAAACTGGTGGCATCTACCTAGAGAGCGCTGATGAGGTTGCGCGTTATACCCTGGTGTGTGAACACCTACGCGCATCAGCACTATCCACAGTGGGAACGGTGCGCCTGATTGAAGAGGTATCCGGGGAACTGTGACCGACCTGCACCACCAGCCTGAGAGTCAACCAGATCTGACAGGTGCCACTTGGCGCAAGAGCAGCTACAGCGGCACGTCGGGCAACTGTGTGGAGGTAGCGACCAACCTGCCGGGGCTAGTGGCCATCAGGGACTCGAAAGACCCCGAGGGGCCGAAGCTGGTGGTTAGCGTCAGTGAGTGGCAGAGCTTCGTGGCTGGGGTGCAGGCGGGGGAGTTCGGCGGATAAGTGGAAAGTCGCCGCAGAGTTGTACATCTTGTGGAAATGACACAAACACCGCACGATATCGTCGTTACACCTGGTCTAGGAGCAGGCAGAAGGCTCAGGCTGCGCTATCGGCGGTCTCGGTCGAACCCTTGAGAGCTGACTCGACCAACAGTCCGCTCATGACGGCCACCACCGCCTTAGCGATCTCTCTCGGCAACTTGGCGGTGTCCTTCGAAACGCCCATCTCATCGAGAAGGCGTTCGGTCAGGTCCACTACCAAGGTGGCTGCCACTGCGGCAACGATCTTAATGACAATGGTCGATCCCATGAACCCCGCCTCCGATATGGTGCCCCAGCGGACTTCCTCAGCCTATACCTAGCAGCGCCAAACGCGATACATCGTCTTCGACCCGGCAGCGATCGCGATAGGCCCTTCGGTCGAAGGACCAGATTAGGCATAAGTATCCGGTTAGTGTTGTAATAGGCGATTCGTTACAAGGTGGTCTCGCCATTTGACCGGCGTGCCATCCTCTTGAGTGTCAGTCCCACGCGGGAGAATCCAAGACATGCCCGCAGTTGCAGATCTATCTCTCCAGCCACGATCGGCACTGGTTGTCCATGCGGGAGACGCATGAACCCGATCACGGCTACGGATGGCCAGTCGCTGTGCAGAAGTTGCCTGAAACTTACCGTGCTGAATTTTGGGTAGATATGGACGAACCGGATGGACGTGGGCAACCTGCGTCTGAGACCACTGACGCCTCAACTGAACCTGAAGGCGAGCAAGATGGCCGCAGTGCTGCCGATACAGGGGCGAGTGAAGAAGACAGTGACATTGAAGCAGACGACGATGATCAGGATAAGTTCTGGCGGGCGTTGAGCCTCAACAAGCGCATACCTGCGCCGATCAGGCGCCTCGCACGGCGCCGCTCCGCTTCCATCATGGCAAGCCAAGCCCTGCGCTATTGGCGTAGCAAAGATCCGGAGGATAACAAAGATACCTCTATTCCGGCAGGCGAAAGTATATGCGTTCCGGTGATTTGGGCAACCGAACTCTATACGCCGACTACCTTCGCAGGTCTCAAGCACGGTTTGAGCAGCTTGCTCGACAAAGCGACCGACCGATATGGGATTGAAGACATTATCGAGTGGCTCCAATCGGCTCGGCGGCGCGCAAGTGGTGCTTGGCGGATATTGCCACCTATCGTCCCAGACGGACAACGGATACTCGGCAGCAAGATCGTAGATACCTTGCCAGAAGGAGTGTCATCGGCGCAGGTAGCCATTTACATGCTCACTTCGGCGGTCGCTGCGGTGACTGTCCGCTTCCGGCTCAATGACGAGCGCAGCCGTGGACTTGAAGCTATTTTGACCTCCGACAAAACGACTCAGGCTGAAATGCGGGCTGACGGCGGATTTTCTATTCTCGATGTGCCGTGGCAGAAGCAGAAGTCCGTGGAGGCTTGGCACACTGATCTGCAGGCAGACGTGACCCGCTGGCTAGCCGATCGTCTGCCTGGTTCATTCTGCGGCTTTGAATCAGCGAAGCTACCTGTTATCGAACTCTCGCTCACTTCTCAGGTTCGATCGTGGGATGATACCTCTCCACGGAACCAGAAGTCGGATCGCTGGCTATCGCTGCTGGATCTGACCGATTCGGATGCATCCGGCTTCTGGCAGTGCATTAACCTGCCGTGGCTTCGTCTGCGAGAACGTACTCCACTCGGCTGGATTCGGAGTCGACTTCACATTGTCACTATGGCATCGAGGCGCAGCGATCTTCTCGGTGCATTCCCGCCACCTGCTTCCGCGACAGCGACGGCGGATCAACAACTCAACCAAGCGCTTCATCTCTTTGATTTCTATGCTATGCCCATCGTGAATCGTTGGGCGCTAACCGCGCTAGTGTCCGAGATGGAAGATGAGTTGAGAGTTACATGCGATCTAGCTCAGGTCACCAGCAAGGCCCGCTCGGGTCGCCAGCTCGATAGATTGCAACAGCAGCTTCTTCATTTTGGGGTAGACGGTCAG
>DASTJM010000117.1:0-32517 GCA_035716545.1 Streptosporangiaceae bacterium | reverse complement strand
CGTCTTCACCGTCCGGACATACGCCACGACGGCCCACTCTATGACCCCGGATTAGTGCGCACATCCAGCCAGCGAAGACCGGGAACCCTCAGGTCAGCGCCTCACGACCCCCGCCGGGCCGCCAACGTGAGCAAACTCAGGCGAACTAGGACTATGTGGTCTTCGTCCAAGGCCGTTGCCAACAGCGCTGCGGTTCTCGGCATGCAACGCCCTGACGGCAGGCTTTCGAGCCTCTTCACGATCTTGATGCCGACTTTGGCTCTCTCAGACAACTCCTTCTGCGACAGCCCGAGGCTCTCCCGCAGTTTGCGCATCATGTCGCCGTCGACGACGGCCAGCCACGGCTTGGGCAGTCCGGCACGATACGCAGCCTCAGTTAGCGGGCTGGCGACTCGTGCCTCACCCACGGCCGCCGCCGCTCATCAGCCATGCAGAGCGTCTATTCGCGCTCACCGCGTTAGGCCCAGGTGCCCTGTCATTCACCGATCTCGCCGCCTTTCCGACGTTGGCTACGTCTTGCGTTGGCTGAAATCGTCGCGGCTTGACCCGCCCGTGCCCATGCCTCCAGGGGATACCGTCGTGGCTGGGCGGCGCATTAACGGAAGTGCGCCTACCAACAGTCGGAGAGTGTCAAGTCCGAGGATGTCCCGTGCCCGTGGCGTGCCCGATCGGGCCGTAATTAGCGGTGAATCACGGTCATTCACGGGCACGCCTCTGCGGCTCTGGCCTGCGTTGGCGCAGGTTGGAGGGATTGCCTAGAAGACCTCCTAAGCAGTAGGTCCCGCGTTCGAGTCGCGGTCGGGGCGCCAGGTCAGCGGCTTGCGCGTCCCGTCAACCAAAAGTTGACAGAACCAGGTACGTCAACTTAATGTTGACGCATGACGGATTCCATCGCTCTTACCGCTCCGGTCCGGCTCGATGAGCTCATCGACGCCACCAGGCGCGCCTACGATCAGCCACTCGATCAGTTGTCAGGAGCCGTTGTGCTCGCAGAGCATCTCGGTGATCTTGCAGATAGCCTGCTCGGTCATTTCGTGGACCAGGCCCGCAGAGCAGGCGCGTCGTGGGCTGAGATCGGCCGGAGCATGGGCGTCACGAAGCAGGCCGCCCAGAAGCGATTCGTGACCCGCGCGCCTGGCGGCTCAGGGGCCGACGCCTTCGCCCGCTTCACGACGCAGGCCCGCAATGTCATCGTAGCCGCTCACAATGCGGCCCATGAGGCAGGCAACGCCGAGGTAGGGTCCGTTCACCTGCTGCTCGGGCTGCTCGCCTCTCCTGGCTCGCCTGCGGTGACGGCCCTGACCGGCCAGGGCATCCCAGCGAGCGCCGTCACCTCGGCTGCTCGCACCCGCCTGCCGGCGGCGGCCGCGCAGGTGCCAGCGCTCGTGCCCTTTACCGAGACCGCCAAGGTCGTTATCCAGGCCGCAGTGGCGGAGGCCGATGCCTCGGACGAAGCTCAGGTCAGCGACGTTCACCTCCTGCTGGCACTGGCCGGCCAGGAGGAGGAAGACGGAATCCTGCGAAACCTCGGGCTGGACGCGGCCGCTATCCGCCGGCCGACCGCGAGCGCGGCCGGCACCGTCTCGCCCTGATCAGAGTTGACCTCGATGGGTGCACGGAGGCGTCGCCTCATAGAGCGCGTTCGGCTGCGGCAATCGATTCCGGCGTCGTCGGATACCCCCTCGGATGAGGAGCGCGAGCGATCCGGTTCGGACATTGAGGTCGGCGGGCTGAACGGGCGGCAGGCGCTGGACCGGCTGCAGCAGGTGATCCGGCGGACGGCCGATCAGTGGCGGCCGGCTACGTCGCGTCAGTCGTTCGAGATCGTGCGGCGGCGGCTGTTTGAGGACACTGACGCGGCCGCCCGGGCCGATATCGCGGTGGTGGCGCGCACCTTCACCGAGTTCTACGCCCGGCATAGGGGGGAGTTCCCCAGCGGGGTCGCGGAGGCGGCGTACGAGGAGCGGATCAAGGCGGCGTACCCGATTCACCCGGAGTTGTTTGACCGGCTGTACCAGGACTGGTCGACTCTGGCCAGGTTCCAGCGGACGCGGGGTGTGCTGCGGTTGATGAGCGCGGTCATCTACGCGCTGTGGAACGCGGGCGACGCTGCGCCGCTGATCCTGCCGGGCGGGGTACCGCTGGATTCTGAGCGGGTGCGCAGCGAGCTGACGCAATACCTGGAAGATGACTTCAAGCCGGTCATCGATGCCGATATCGACGGTGACGGGTCCACTCCGGCGATGATAGACGCGAGCCGGACGACGCACGGGCAACGGAAAGTGACCCGCCGGATCGCCCGGGCGATCTTCCTGGGATCGGCGGCCACGCTGAAGGCGGCGCACAAGGGCATCGAACGGCCGTCGGTCTGGCTGGGAGTCGCGGTGCCCGGTGACACGGTGGGGAATTTCGGTTCCGCGCTCAGCCTGCTCACCGACCAGACCACGTTTCTGTACGGCGATGGTGACCGGTACTGGTACGACACGCAGGCCTCGGTCGCGAGGATTGCCCGGGACCACGCCGACCGGCTGCGCGAGCGGCCCGATGACGTGTACGCGGAGATCACCCGGCGACTGGGCGAGCACGAGACGGGGGCGCGGGGCCGAGGCGCGTTCGCCCGGGTGCAGATCGGGTCGGAGGACACCGGGGACATCGCGGATGAGCCCGCCGTCCGGCTCGTGGGCATCCATATCTGCCCAGGCTTCGCGACCGGGCTGTGCTGGACGAGGGCGTTCTCGGCGTCGCCAACGAGCTGACCTGGGATGCCGAGGCGTTCGCCGTCGCCGCCGGGTCCCGCTTTTTCGGCGTTGCCACTATCAATCCGGAGCGCTACGCGCGTGACCTGAATCGGCTCGCGCAGGAGATCATCCAGCATCTAGCCGCCGCCGACGGCGTCGAACTCGAGATCCGAGTCGAGATCTCCGCACGCAAGCCCGACGGCTACCCAGACGACAAGGTCCGCAACGTCACCGAAAATGCCCGGACGCTCAAACTCGATCCCTACGGCTTTGAAGATCACTGATAGTCGACATAGACCGGAACGAGGCTGCGGCGTAGGGCGTCAACGAAGGAAATCTCCGGGTAAGTTCGGTGCGTCCAACGCTGCCATCGGGAAGGGTGCCGAGGGCCGTCACCGACCTGCCATGCCGGGAGATCCAGCGATGCGATGCAACGGTCAAGCCACTCAACCTGCTGCCGGAAATGCGCCCGGGCACGTCCAGTGGGCGCACTCGCGCCATACGCGAGAAGCACGCCCTGGGCAGTCGCCAATCGATCTTGCAGAGACAGGCGCGCTTCTAACCAGCCCTTCTCCTCTATTCCCAGTACCGCTATCGCACCCGTAGCGTGTGAAGGCACGGCAAAGAGATTGGCTACCTCGTAGTCCGAAAAGCCGAGTAGCTGGGCAGCCAGCTCGACACGGCGCAAGGTGCGCTGACCATCGGTAAGTGGCGGATTAGCGAGGACGGCGACGAGGGCGCTTCGTGCGCTCTCAGGCATCACGACGGAACCGGGCCCTTCGCCACTGGTTCGATCACCGAGTGTCGTCGGCAGTCGGCCAGACAAGCTGAGATGTGCTGGTAGCTATGGTGGCTGAGATCGACGCCGAAAATCACTGGCTGATGGTACTGGATAAGTCGGCGGACGGATTAGCCGTCCGCCGCGATATCGGGTCCCCCGTAGCCCGTTAGGCTACCTGCGCCGGTCTGGAGATGCCCAGACCGACCTGGGCGCGGATCGCTTAGTATCGCTCGTTTTCCGGTTGATATCGCCTAGTTATCGGATGATTGGGCGGCATGATCCGACGTATCGCCGCACCGACTTTGGGGCCTTCAGCCGTTCGACGACGGCGGGCACTCACGCTCAGAGCGCTCTGCGAAGTCGGCACCAGCCCGCAGTGCACCGACCAGGACGGCCGACTCCGCTGTCGGCTTCTCCTGGCGGAAAGCGTACGAAGCAGGTCTGCGGCACTGGGCATCGCTTCTTCGTCAAGGTCATCAACCAGGCGATGAAGCTCCTCGCGTGCGACGGTCATACTTCCAAGCGTAGGGCCATGGTGCCAGGATGAAGATCACTGGTGGATCGTCGACAGCGAAATCAAGGCCCCTTCCAGGACGACACGCCTGGCAGCCAAACTGGGAGCCAACGCCCGCAGGACCCAGGCAACATCCAGTTTCGTCAAGCGACCAGAACCCCAGGTCACAGGCACATCGGGCTACTCCAGGCAACATGCCGAGATGCTCAGAAATCGCCTCCTAAGCAGTAGGTCCCGCGTTCGAGTCGCGGTCGGGGCGCTTAGGTTTCGGCCCAGGTCAGGCTAGCTTTCGGGATTCACCGCGTCGTGTTTCCGCGGAGGTGCTGGACGTAGCCGAGAATCTCAGGAGCATTGACTTTGTCCGTGCGGGGTGCCGCGTTCGCGGCGGAGGTCACGGCGTTCGTCTGGCCGTGGTGGCACCGCAAGGTCGTCGGCCACGTACTGCACTCGCTCATGTCGGTCGGCGCGGTCTACTTGCTGGCGCTTGGGCGTCAGGCGGCTTCGTTTCCTGGTTCGACGAAGGCCAGGCGGTAGTCGCCGAAGTCGGCGATGATCTCTAGTCGCCCGCCGAGGGCCTCGACATAGGCGGCGATGGTGCGGAGTTCGGTCGCTCCGCGCTTGGCGTTCTCGATGGCTGAGACCCTGCCCTGGGTGACGCCCATGCGATCTGCTACCTGAGACTGGCTGAAGCCAAGCCGACGCCGCATCTCGGCGAGGCGGTAAGCGCGCTGCTCAGACCGGAGCTGTTCCATGCCGGCCGCGATAGCGGCCCGGTCCTCGGTGTCGGGGAAGAACTCGTTCAGGAACTCCTCGCGGGTGTAGCTGCGGAAGTCCTCGCCGCTCATCGGTACCCCTCCTGTTTCAGGTACAACTCGTATCGCTCTTCGGCTAGCGGGATTGCCTTCCGGTACCAGGCAGCCCACTGCCCGGCCTTGTCCCCCGCGACCAGCAGCACCGCGTTCCGCCGCAGGTCAAACACATACAAGATCCTGATCTCGCTGCGCCCGGCCGATCCAGGACGCAGTTCCTTCAGGTTGCTCAGCCGCGAGTGATGAACACGGTCGGCCAGTGGCCGTCCGAGTTCTGGGCGGCTTCGATCAGCATTCCGATTGCCTGCCCGACGAGGATGGCGCTGGTCCGGTCGTTTCGCCTGAGGTCATGCAGCCATGCCCGCACCTCGGGTGTCATCACCAGGGCGTAGGCCACGCCGGCACCCTCCTCGGCAGTCAGATATTACGTATGCATAATACTGCACCTGGCTCGCGCTGGTAGCTGGAGCAGGCAGCTTCCAGCAGATCGGCTGCCGGCGTCACCATCGGGGGGAGCCAAACTGGGAGCCAACGCCAACAGGAGTCAGGCCGCGTCCAGCGTCGTCCGGCGACCGCAGCCCCAGGTCACGGGTATGTCAAGCTACTCCAGGCAATGCGCCGCGATGCTCAGAAATCGCCTCCTAAGCAGTAGGTCCCGCGTTCGAGTCGCGGTCGAGTCGCAGGTGGATCGCCGTCCGCGGATACGACGACCGCCCTACCGCCGCCAGCCTCCGAGAACAAGTTCGCGACTTCAGCGAGCCCTGCCGTCCTGTGACCGGTAGTGACGCGCTGGAAGTCTCGGACACCGGGCCGTGCGCATGCGAGCAGCGGCGGCTTGCGGAGTACTTGAACGACCCACCGCCCGAATTAGGAACGGCGGAACACTTAGACAGGCTCCGGCAACAACTTATTAAGCGCCGACGACGTGTCGTTCCACGACGTTTTCGCTGCTGTGCCCGGACGGAAAGGCCGGACCGCGTAGTGCGCCCTGGGACACCATCAGGCCGGCCAGGCAGAGCACAGCGCGGACGATCTCGCCAAGCAGCCGCCGTCCCTGCAACCTTGGCCATCCGCTGTCAACTCATGGCCACATGACCGCAGACTGGAAGCGCCGCCGCCGATAACTACCTGATCCCGGCGCCAGAGCTGCGGCACAACAGCACTTAGGAATACAGGACGAGCGCTGTATTTGCGCTGGTTACGGGCTATGAATCGCGGGCAATGGATGCTGGAGAAGGTGGAGAAGCTTGCGGGCGAGGACAGGGCTATGGTGCGGTTACGGACTCGTGTTCGCGGTGGTTGCTCGGAATGGCCCGCTGTTGGTCTTGAACTGGCTCAGGGCGGTATCTACCGGAGGCTTGCCGGATTCTGTGTCGCAGCACGGTGGTTTGCTCCGCCCTGCCTGGTCCGGTGGCTGGTGCCCGGCCGGTTCGTAGAGTTGCCGGTAGACGTCCAGCGGCGGGTGTTCCCGGTCGTGGTTGCCGATCAGGACGATGCAGGCGATCTCGGGGGTCTCGAAGGCGACGATGGCCTGCGCGTTCGCCGATAGCGCTGCGCCGGTCATGCTGAGCATTCCGCCGGTCCGCGCTCCGGCCATGATCACTGCTCCGGCGCTTTCGGCTTGATCGAGCGTCCTCGGCGAGCTTGGTCAGTTCGGGCCGGGGCTTGCGGCCATCCGGACGCGGCCAGCCGGCGCGCGGCCACATCAGCCCGGTCCGGCGACCTGGGCATCGAACGCCAAATAAGCCAACAGGGTCATCAATTCCCGCATTCACGGAAACCCGTCTGCCCCCGAGCGAGCTTGCGGCAACCCCAGCGGGGCCACAGACCTCACTGGCAACACCAGGGCCGCAAGCCCCAAGCCGCGCCAGAGTTGCCCAGGTGCCACTGACCCACATCCCCGTCGCGTAGCCCCTCCGACAACGCCCAGACCGACTCGGCGTGCCCGCGCCTCGACGTTGCTGTTCAGCCTGGCTATAAGGACAGGCCGGGGCCGCCCAGAAGGCTTCCCTCCGGATCTGATCACACACCGCCCGCTTAGGATGATGGCCAGAGCCAGGAGATGAAAAATTGCCGCGCTACCTGCCGTGCTTTCTAGGCGGCTCGGTCAACGGCTTAATCCTGAAATCGCGGCATTCCGGCTGTACTGGGCCATCACGCTAACTGGAATTTTTAGCGAGACAAGGGGAGATAAAGCCGATGCACCCGCGTATCCGGGGTATCTACCAGCGCGAGATTACGGAGTCCTGACCGAGGTTAGACATCGTGCGACGGAGAGTAGATCCTGTCGTATAAGGCGAGCTTCGGGGGCGAGCTTGGATAGGAGTTCGGTTATGTATGCAGTGGTGCGGCGGTACAACGGGGTAACCGATCCTGAGGAGGCTGGACGTCGAGTTCAGGACGACTTTGTCCGAATTCTTCGTGAGGTTCCAGGATTCGTGGCCTATTACTGGGTCGATGCCGGAGATGGGGTAATGCTTTCCGCCTCGGTTTTTCAAGATGAATCGGGGGAGGAGGAATCAACGAAGAAGGCCGCGGAGTACGTGCGCGCGAATCTTGAGTCACTGCTCCCGAACCCGCCCCAGGTCACGGCCGGACAGGTCGTAGCGTCCGGCTAGTTGCCAGGTTTCCGGGCGCCGGCTGGCCGGGACAGCTAGTCTCGTAAGGTTGAACGACGCTCCTTTTCGCTACTGTACGGGCGATGAGGACAGCGGTCGCTGGGTCGGTTTTCCGTTCCGGGATGATGACATTGTCATCAGCACGCGGTCCAGAAGCGGTACGACCTGGACTCAGATGATCTGCGGCCCGCTGATCTTTCAGTCCGCCCGCTTACCCGCCCCGCTGGGGCGGCTCTCGCCGTGGCTCGATCATCGGACGGCGTCGCCAGAACAAGTACATGCGCTGCTGGCGGCCCAACGACATCGCCGGTTCATCAAGACGCACACACCGCTTGATGGCCTGCCGCTCGATCCCCGCGTGACCTTCCTGGTGACGGCGAGGAACCCATTGACGCGGCCGTATCCCTCTATCACCACACCATGAGCCAAATCCTCCTATGAGTACTTGTCGTGGTGGCGCAGTTCCACGGACTCGTCCTGGCGGCCCAGTGGCGTCAGGTCGAGGCGAATGTCGGTCCCGCAGAGCAGATCGATGACCAGGCCATAGCCTGACCAGGTATGCAGGACGGCGTCGCCATCGTTGAAGAAGACGCTCACGCCACCTTGCTCGCCGGGCCGGGCGGAGTAGGGTTCGCCCATGGCGGCTAGTTCCTCTGCGGTCCGGAAGTTGTATTCGATCGGTGCGATGCTCTCGTCGTGAGTCACATGGAAGTCGTAGTTGAAGTCGCTTTCGTACGAGGAGTACCACGGGAAAATCCAGCCCATCCGCTGCCGGAACGGCTCGATCTTGCTCATCGGCGCCCGTGATATGGCCGCGAAAGTGGTATTGCGGGCCTTTAGGTGAGCCAGGTGGCCGATGCTATCGGCCTGGTAGGAGCAGACCGGGCAGCCCTCGTCCCACTCGGGGTCGAACATGAAATGCTGCACGATGAGCTGGGCCCGGCCCTCGAACAGATCCAGCAGGCTGGCCTTGCCAGCCGGGCCATCGAAGAGGTATTCCTTCTCGATCTTTACGGCAGGCATCTCGCGGCGCCTGCGAGCGATCTGCTCGAGGGCGCGCATGGTCTCTTCTTCAGCTGCCTGCAATTCCTTGCGCGCGGCCAGCCATTCGGCAGCCGAGACGACTCGAAGGCTCACTGCAACCTCCTGGGACTTGGGATGGATTCGGTACGCCACCGTCATGAGATTTGGACGAACAATACCGAGCCGATGCTAAGCCGGGCTGACATGCTTGGTGAGGATCCACGCGTGCTTGCCTACCTGCCGGTGCCGAGAGAACCCGTACTGCTCGAAGACCATCCCTGACCCTGGCCACCTTCTCCGCCCGGTGGTCCGTCCCGCTGCGCGAAGACGGCGATCCGGCTGGCCCGTCGGGGCGACGCGGCTGGGCAGCGGGCCCTGGTGGAGTGTTCGCGGACCTGCAATGCCACAAACTTAATCGAAAGCCCTCCCGCCAAGAGCCCGGCCGGCACCCCGATCACCCGCCGGGGCAGGCAACCCGGACTAGCCCGTGGCCTAGCCCGGGACTTGCTACGCCTTGACATCGTTGTCAGGGCTTGAGGGTACGAGGGCGGGGGCGGCGCCGGCCTGGCCGGACAGCCTGGTGGTCCTCCTCGTTGCTGTTCGGTGCTGGCCGGTAACAGCATCAGGTAGGACCATGTTGCTGCGATCGTGCCGGGCCTGCTCTGCATCGCTCTCTGTTCTGCTCTGCTCGGCGCAGGCCGCGTTGTCCGGGTGCTGCGATTTGATTGTAGTTTCAACTAACCCAGCGGTGACAGGCACGCTAGACACGCCCGATATGCCCGGTATATCTGATGCGCCTGGTGCTTATCTGAGGCCGCCGCCCGTCTGTGGCGGCTGAAGGCCGTGGGACCGGTGGGGCCCGCGGGTCTGCCGCCCCGTGCGCCCCGCGCGGGGCGCACGGGGCGCACGGGCTACCTCGATCGCGTCTTCGTCCATTTTGAGGCGTTCCCGGGGTTGAGGCAGGGCGGCGAGAGCGCTAGGACTTAGGGGTCGGCTCCGCCAGAAAGGCTTCCAGCAGGTCATTGACGTCTTCGTATGATTTATGCTTTTTTTCCTGATTCGGGCATGCGGACGAATGAGGGACCTTCGTTATGAAGGAGCGAACGTGAACACGACCCGCCACGACGCTAACGGCTTGCGACCTTCGACCATCGGCCGGGACACTGCCCGAAACGCACATGGTCGCCTGGGGATAGATGCCCAGGTCTCGGCCAGGAGGACGCACCTCATCCTGCCCGAGCGCTTAACGGTGGACTCCTGGCGCCATATTGGCGAGCAGATCAGCTGCATCGCTCAGGCATCAGCGTGGTGGCTTGGGGACTGGCTCATCTATGGCCAGGACAAATACCCCGATCGTTACAAGCGCGCCATGCTGGGCACCAGTCTCGACTACCAGACGCTGAAGAACTACGCATGGGTCGCGCGCCGGTTCGAGCCGTCTCGCCGGCGAGACCGGCTGAGCTTCCAGCATCACGTCGAAGTAGCCGCGCTGCCGCTGACCGAGCAAGATAGCTGGCTGACGCGAGCCGAGGAGCTCGGATGGTCAAGGAACGAACTGCGAAGGCAGCTCAGGTCGCGGATCGAGTGCCCCTCGCAGAGCCGGGATCAGCGTCCTGATGTCTTACTCCGGCTGGCATTTAATAAGCAGCATGTCGACAGCTGGCAGGCAGCGGCCGATAAGGTCGGAGTCAGCTTTAGCGACTGGGTGCGAGCTGTTCTCGACGATGCGTCGACCATGATACTTGATGGCAACTCGGGTCTGCCTGTTAACGGCCTGAATATTGATGAATTCATTGAGTCTAAGCGTACCATCTTATGGGCCTTAGGTTTCGGAGCAAGGCTGCCTGCAGGGGCGCTGCGCGCGGAACCGTCTCGCCGGTAGCGCTTGCGGTGGTGGATCCTCAGCGGGTTGATCCGCTGGGGCACTGCCGGACATTTAGTTATATGGGATAAACAGTTTTAAAAACTTATCTTTGTCTCTTGTATGTCGCTAGCAGAGCGCTCCGGCTATCAGGAGGAGGAGTTCCGCGCGAATTGCGCCGGCTACGGCAGCGCTACCTGGCAGCCCTTCGTCAGTTTTCCCCGGAGGCTGCTCGCGTTCATCCCACCGGGTCGGCTTGGCTTGCTCGAGAGCTAGTTACGCACGCGGCGAACGCTGCCACTATCGCGTCGTGGCAGGCCGGTTCGGCCACCGCGATCCGCAGCCACTCCGGGCCCAGGCCAGGGAAGGTGTCCCCTCGCCTGACGGCGATTCCGAGTTCACGCAGCCGATGCCGCGCCTGAGTCCCGCCGTCGACCTTGAGCAGCAGAAATGGCGCGAGGAAGGGCGAGCGGTCGCCCCCGGTGACCGACACTCCCGGCAATTCGCCGAGCCGCCGGGCCAGGTCTGCCCGCCATCGAAGCAGCTCGCCTGCGTGCCGGCGCACTTGGGCGACGGCGTCCGGCTGACTGCATGCTGTCAGGGCGGTGAGCGCGAGGCTATTGACCGGCCACGGCGGCTGAGCCTCGCGCAGCGCGCTGATGAGTTCACGATCGCCCAGCACGTAACCGACTCGCAGGCCGGAAAGTGCCCATGCCTTGGTCAGGCTGCGGACTACCAGCAATCCGGGCAACCCTGAACAGCCAGCCAGGCTCGCTGGCTCGTCAGGAATGGCGTCAGCGAAGGCCTCGTCGACGACAAGCACGCGGCCTGGCGCCGCGAGCCGCTCAAGCACGGCCACTGGATGCAGCCGGCCGGTTGGGTTAGTCGGGTTGCCGACTATGACCAGATCCGCTTCGGCCGGCACCTCCTCCCCGGTCAGGGCGAACGGCGGCGGCAGCAAGACTCTGCGCACCGGTCGTCCTGCCCGCCGCAAGGCCGCCTCAGGAGCCGTGAAGGACGGGTGCACGCACACGGCAAGCGACGGACTAAGCGCCCTGGCAATCAGCGTGAAGGCCTCAGCCGCGCCGTTGGTCAGCAGGACCTCGGCCTGCTGCCTGCCGTGTCGCGCGGCGACCGCGCCGAGCGCTTGATCCTGCCTTGGATAGGAAGCGAGATCGTCCAGGCCGGCGCTCAGCAGACTCGTCAGCCAGCGTGGCGGTCTTCGGAGCCGGACGTTCACGGCAAGATCAAGCTGGTATGAGCCGGCCGTGAGATCGGCGTCGCCATGATGATCTAGATCGTAGTCGCTATCCGCAGCACGCTCGCTGCTAAGCGTCACGTCGATGTCCTCCGGTTGTTAATACCTGGATACTGGAAAGCGCGCGGGACCTTATTCACCTATGCACAAGGGGGTGCATTAGTCAATAGTCATGGCAAAGAAGAGCTTGCGGCGCGGCGGGCTGCTTGATTTCTCGCGTGGGCCTGCGGTTATGCTGTTACGAGTGGGAAGCAGTTGATCAGGATTGGAATGAGCAACATGGAGGCTGGACTGACATTCCCTTGCCCTGAAGCGACCTCAAGTTCTCCGCATCGGCATCTCAGCAATCCAGCTTTAATCACGCTCGCTCGCGGCGGGCGTAGCGGGTCAATTGGCATAGGCTCGTGCTACGGCACCTTCGGCGAGCTGCTTCAAGGCGTATTGCCGGAGGATGATGGAGATTTTTTAGTGAGCCTGCCGATTACGGCAAGCTCAACCGCGTCATTTCGCTGGACCCCGGATACCGATGGTATCAGGGTGCAGCCGGCGCACAAGGTTAAGTCGGTTCAGATCGCAGCGCTCGTACTTGAACATTTCCGTGCCGCGAAAGCGGGCAGCCTTCGTATTGACAGCGACCTGCCTGAAGGGAAGGGCCTGGCCAGCTCGACGGCTGATCTTGTCGCTACCGCAAGAGCGGTGAGCAACGCACTGGGCGCTGTACTAACGCCGGCGCTGCTTGAGGAGCTGCTAAGGAAAATCGAGCCGACCGACGGCGTTCTCTATCCTGGGATCGTCGCCATGAATCACCGCGCTGTACGGCTGCGCGCTTCGCTCGGTACGCTGCCTGCCCTGACGATAGTAGGGATAGACGAAGGAGGCGTGGTCGATACGATCAAGTTCAATAAGACGCCAAGGTCGTTCTCGGCGGCGGCACGGAGAGAGTATGCCGTGCTGCTTGACTCGATTACTGCCGCCGTGGCCCGTAACGACTTGGTCAGCGTCGGGAAAATCGCTACCCGGAGCGCGTTGATGAATCAGGAATTGCTGCCCAAGCAAGACCTCGAGGCTGTTCTGGGAATCTGCCGCGACATCGGCGCCCTCGGCGTCGTCGCTGCACATAGCGGAACTATGCTGGGCATCATGCTAGACGGCCTGGACCAAAGGTACCGGGAACGGCTGAGTTCAGCGCTCGACGGCGCGGCAGCCATCAGCGGCGATGTCTCGGTCTACCATACAGCGGAGTTACGATAATCGGCACGAGTCAGCCCGGTGCCTTATTTAATCCAGCGCCTCCATTCATAAATTATCAGCTGGAATTAATTAGCTCATTACGTTGTGATGTTTGTCAAGGAGTCGGCCGTGGGTCAACCCGATAGCTGGGGAGTTCAGTCGCGGGGAGCGCTGGCAATAGCCGGCCGGACAGGCGGGCGGGCGGTGCGGGCGCATTGCGGCAGCGAGATCCTGCTCGTGCCGCTGATGCTTCTCCGGCCCGGAGACTCGCCGAGGCTCACCGGCGAGGACAAGGAGCATGTGGCACGGCTATCGCAAACCGATACCCCGCTTCCTCCGATCCTGGTCGACCGGCAGAGCATGCGAGTCATAGACGGCATGCACCGTCTTCTCGCCGCTTCGCGCAGAGGCGATGAGTTCATTGAGATCGAGTTCTTCGAAGGGACAGCGGCGGACGCTTTCTTGCAAGCCGTCGCCGCCAATGTCAAGCATGGCCTGCCGCTCACCCAGGCGGAGCGGCGCGCCGCCGCGGTCCGGATCGTTTCCACTCACCCGCACCTGTCGGACCGGGCCATCGCGGACCTGGCGGGCTTGTCGGCCGGAACCGTGGCGAAGATTCGCCGCTGTGCAAATGCGCAGGGTCAGCAGTTGCACGGCCGCGTCGGGAAAGACGGCAGGATCCGTCCGGTCAGCCCTGCCGACGGCCGGCGACGAGCCGCGGAGCTGCTGACCGACAAGCCAGGCGCGTCCTTGCGGGAAGTTGCGAAAAATGCCGGCGTATCACCAAATACAGTACGTGATGTCCGCAAGCGCCTAGAGCGCGAGGAGGATCCGGCAACGGACCGTGACAGCCGGCCAGGGCGCGGCGGCCGGATGACGAAGCGGGCGGCACGGCCGGCCAGGCCCGTTGCGACGGCCTTGCTCGAGAAGCTTATGCGCGATCCTTCGGTGCGTCACAACGAGCGCGGGCGCGGGCTGCTGCGCTTGCTCCAGCACAACGCGACCGGCGCTGAGGTCACCGTCGGCGTCACGACGACGCTTCCCTCGCACTGCGTGGCGCTCGTCGCGCAACTGGCCCGGCTCAACGCGCAGATGTGGCTTGACTTCGCGCAAGAGCTTGAGCGCCGCGCACGGACACTTAAGTAGCGCTAGACGTTACCGGAGAATAGCTTGGCCAAAACATCGGCGGAGCTGTATCGAGCCGTGCTGGTGAGCCAATCACTCTGTTGCGTCGTTGATATTGCGAGTATAATTCATCTCGAAAAAAATACTTATGAAAAATGCTCGTTCGTCTCATGCTTCCTTATGCTGGTCACGGCACGCCGGGCGGCTTGTTATCGCCTGACTGCACCCGTCAAGTGAAGTGGAGGGAGGTGAAGATAATGACGATCGAGCTGACAGCTGACGAACTGCACATGATCATGTGCGACGAAGTCGGGGATCTCAGCGCCCCTACGCCGATCACTTGCTGATCAGTAGTCACCCGGCGGTTAAACCGCCGGGTGACCCTGCAATCACGGTTCCGCTGCCTGGTCCCAGGGGCAGCGTTTGCAAGCAGGAGGCAGCACATGCCTGGTTCTCTAGTTGACGAGTCGCACCTGGCGCTGGCGCGAGAAGCTGGCCGCAAGCTGAGCGCTCAGCTGAGCCTGAGCTGCGTCTACATCACCGGCAGCCTGGCCGCCGGGCTGGGAAATGCTACGTCCGATGTCGACATCGTCGCTGTAGCGGATAGTACAGACGAGATAGCCGAATGGACCTCGAGCGGCGGATTCATTTCGCATGTCGAGCTCTACAGCAAGGCGACGGTGAAGAGCTGGCTCGCCGAACTTGACCAGCTGCCGTACAAGCACAGTCAGTACGCTGCGACGATCAAGCTGGAACCTTTGCTGGAAAACCTGTCAAGGATCCACTACGCCATACCTGTGCTCGGGGATGAGCTCCTCGGCGAGTGGAAGCGCAAGCTGAGCACGAGTTCGTTGCGGCAGGCTTACATGCTCTTCCACTCTACGGATGCGATCACTTATGCCAGGGACGCACTTGGCGCGGTCACCTCGGGTGACCTGCTGACCGCCTGGGACGTGTCCGTCCAGGCCCTGCGCGGCGTTCTGCTGGCCGTTCTGGCGTCCACCGACGATCTGTACTACGGGCGGAAATGGCTGCTGCGGCGCATGGAGGACAGCCCGGTCATCAGCGCCGGACTCCGCCGGGAGGCGCACTCGCTGCTCTATCCGCAGGGCGGTATCCCGGCCGACCACGATGTCCTGCGGCAGAAGGTTAAGGAGCGGATGCAGCTGGCCGGCTACCTGTCGGCGTACGTCAGCGTCTTCGCCTGGACCAGGCCATTGACACAGTCGCCGGAGATCGGCCTGCCGGAGCAGAGCGGGCGAAGTCCCTGGTACGTGTTCGCTCGCTTCAGCGACACTTGTTTCGCCGGCGGGCCGGAAGGCTGGCGGCTCAACCAGCTCGACCTGCTCACCTGGCTGCTGCTCAGCGGTGATAGCGATGTCAGCCGCAAGGACAGGGCAGGCCGGCTTGCCAGGTTGCTCTCGGAACGAACGGGTATGGCTGTGTCTGGTGAGCTCGTGGAGCAGGTGCTCGGAAGGCTGGAGGCGGCCGGGCTGATCGAACATGATGACCGCGAGGCCGTGACTGGCGCCTCGGTCGCGGTCGGCGGCTGAACGTGGCGGAAGAGGCGCGGCGGGTGCTGGTCGGTGCCTGCGGCTCGGTCGGCGTGATCAATTTGCACGAGTACCTGCTCGCGCTGCGCGGGGCCGGGTCGGTAGAGCTTCGGGTCATCCTTACCGACTCGGCGATCCGATTTGTCAGGCCCTCTGTCATCGGCATGTTCTGTGACCAGGTGATCTGCTCCGATAGCGATCAGGAGCGAGGGAACAGTCACGTGGAAGCGGCGAGCTGGGCCGGCGAGTTCGTGGTACTCCCCGCCTCGGCGAACACGATCGGCCTCGTAGCCAACGGACTGTGCCCGAGCCTGCTGACCTGCGCGATCCTGGCCCGGCCGGGTCCGGTTATTTTCTTTCCGAATATGAATTTGTCGATGTGGGATAGCCCGGCAGTTCAGCGGAACGTCACGCGTTTGCGCGACGACGGCCATGTCGTTTTCGATTCGGCGAGCCAGCAGGTGTATCAAGCGGGCAGTCAGGCCTACGGCCGGGCGTGCGCAATGCCGTCGCCGAGATCGACGGCAAAGCTGATTCTGGATCGCTTCAATGCGCCGTCTAGTGAAGCTGGAGATCACTCACAAGAAGGAGATCACCCATGACCGTTGGCCCGGAGTACTGGCAGAGCGCGGTGTTCGGTCTCCTTTCACCAGATGCCATACGCCGGCAGCTCATCCACCGCGTGCTCGCCTATTTGCAAGATGCGGGCCTTGCGGTGTCCGGCTGGCAGCCAACCAGAGTTACCGGCCAGCAAGTGGACGAAGTGGCGCGGATCCAGCACGCTGGAGCGGGCGAGACTTTTCGTTACCGCGCGCTCGACGCCCTGTTCGCGCTCGGGCCGTCCATCGCGCTGCGGCTTACCGATAACCGCGGTCGCCAAGCTGAGGAATTCTATGCGGCGGCCAAATCGGTTAAGGGCGGCATCCCGCAGAATTCGCCCGCGGGGACCCTGCGGCGGGATCTCGGCTCCGTCAATGTCGTCATGAGCCTCCTGCATCTTTCCGACAATCCTGATAACGCAGCAATGGAATCGAGTGTCATGCTCGGGCCCGGCTTTGAGGACCGCTGGCTGCCCGGGCAGGAGTTGCACAGTTACACAACCGCTCTTGAACTGACACAGGCGAAGGAGACCAG
The DNA here is from genome assembly GCA_035716545.1 of Streptosporangiaceae bacterium. Taxonomy (GTDB): domain Bacteria; phylum Actinomycetota; class Actinomycetes; order Streptosporangiales; family Streptosporangiaceae; genus Chersky-822. The sequence continues at coordinate 15,873 of DASTJM010000117.1, read as the reverse complement.
AGGATTCAACGAGGTGCTGGCAGCCGTGCGGGGCCGGATTATCTGCTCACTCTGGCCGTATCTGACTTCCGCGGGGAAAGCCCTGGCCGTCGAGCTAGCCCAGCGCGGAGAACTGGCCGACCCGAAGGCAGGAACGCTCATCGCCGCGGAGACCAGGGAACCGGGCAACCTGCGCCCGCTTGCGGAACTGCTGTGCCTGGCTTTCGACTCGAGCATGCCCCCAGTTGACGTGGCCGACGTGCAGAGAGTGCTTGGCCTGCACCGATGTGAGCTCGATCCGTGGGAATACGCGGTGCTCGCGACGTCCACTTATTTCGAGCCGATCAGGGTATTCGATAACTTCGCCTAGCCTGGTGCAGTGATCTACGGCAGCGACCTGTAGTGCGTAGTCAATCGCGCGTCGTCGTCGATAACGTGGAAAGCCAGCGCCGGCGGGAGCTCGTCGTCGAACGGCCCGCCGGATTCCCAGGGCAGGCGCAAGGTTGAGACGACTCCAGGCGCCACCCGCAGCGGCCGGCCCGCGAAGGTCGTGGCCGCCGCCGTATGCGCGTGACCGCTCAGGATGGCTGCGACCTGCGGGTGCTTGGCTATGACGCGCTCCAGGCGGTCAGTGCCGCCCTGGCGTAGCGAGTCGACGAACGGAGCATGCAGCATGACCGGCGGGTGGTGGAAGCAGATGAGGGCCGGACAATCAGCATTCTCCGTCAGGACCCCGTCAAGCCAGCCGAGCGTGTCATCGGAAAGATAGCCCTCTACCTGGCCCGCGATGGTCGAATCACACATCGCGAAGATAACGCCCCCGGCGCGGCAAACCTGATTCACCGGACTGTCGTCGTCCCCCGCGCTGTCCGGCGAAGGAGAGGCCAGCAGGCCCCGAACGAACTCCTGACGGTGATCATGGTTGCCAGGGCAGAAGAACACCGGGCAATCAAAACTAAAAATCGCCTGTGCCATCTCGTACTCGGAGGCTTCGCCGTTGTCCGCGATGTCGCCGGTAACAACGATCGCGTCGACACTGCCCGGCAGGTCGCGGAGGTAATTAGCGACCGACATGGCCCTGCCGGTGCTGCGGGAACCGCCGTCGAGGTGCGTGTCGCTAAGGTGCGCTATGGTCAGCATTCTGCTCGTCCAATCCTGAGATCTCCGCGGCAAGCTCCCGGCTGAGATGAAGGGTCGCCGCCGTCATCACAGGCGTCACCTGATCGGGGCGCCGAAAACCGGCAATCGCGCCGCTCACGGCCGGATTGGCGAGCGTCCACGCCACCGCGAGCGCCGCTGGCGCCGTGCCAACGCGCGCTGCGATCTTTTGCAGCTTCGCCGCTATCTCCAGTGACCTGGAGAGCTCTGGATCGCGGAAGGCGCTGTCGCTGCTTCGCCAGTCGTTAGGGGGCAGACTCTCGATTCGCTGCCTGGTCATTGCGCCGGTGAGCAGTCCCGAACCCATCGGCGAGTAGACGATTACCCCTATTTCGTGGTCCCGGGCAAAGGGCAGTAGCTGGTGCTCCGCTTCGCGCTGTAGTAGCGAGTAAGGCGGCTGAAGTGTCTCTGGCTCGGCGATTTTCGATATGCGCTCGAGTTGCTCGATATTGAAATTGCAAACGCCAATGTGCCGGACCATCCCCTGTCGTTTCAGGTCAACGCAGGTAGTCCAGCCTTCGTCGATCTCCTCAGCGGGATCGGGCCAATGCAGCTGATATACATCGATCGCCTCCACGCCGAGCCTGGCGAGGCTCTGCTCCACCTCCCTCATGACCGAATCGCGCTTGAGGCTGCCAGTAATGCCACCGGCCCCATCGGCGACCCGGCCTGTCTTCGTAAATATATAAGGACGCTTGTCCAGGTCTTTGATAGCGCGCCCGACAATAGTCTCGGCATGGCCAAGGCCATACACCGCCGCGGTGTCGATCCAGGTCGCACCCAGCTCGACGGCGCGATGGATGGCAGCTATGGACTCGGCGTCATCCTGGTCCCCCCAGCCGTAGGGCCAGTTGCCGCCGCCTATAGCCCAGGTGCCGATGCCGACACGGCTTATCGCCAGGCCAGTCCGCCCGAGCGGCATCAAACCGTGATCGTCTCCCATCATGACCCTCCCGGGCTGAGCGCATCGAAGCTGAGCGGACTGCGACGAAACGACAGGGTAGCACGGTTGACCGTACTGAGCTGTTGGCCTTACTTTGGCATGAAGTATTTATGTCGTGCGTTCCAGGAAATGCCGAATGAGACCGGATGGCATGCATGATGGCAGCTGACCTTCTGACGGAAAACATCGGCCGAAGTCGCCGCGGCGGATCAGCTGAATATCGCCTGGTGACGGCACCGCAAATTACGGACAACTGGAATTCACTCGTTGCCGGACGGCATCCAACCGTGCGAGAGCGGTGGCTGAGGCTGGCACCGGGACGCCTGCCGGGTGAGAATATCGTTTTTCTCCTTGAGAAAGACGGCGACGTCCAGGTGGCGGTGAGCGGCGTTGTCATGGATCGGCCCGCCGAGAATACACGGCTTGATCCTCAGGCTATTTTTTCTGGCGCGGCCGCCATTCATGGCCTGGCCGCTTCAGGGCCGCATCCTTGGCATGCGATGCCTGCCGGCCGCTTGTACCCGTGCCTGTTACTGATGCAGACCCACTATGAGCTTGTGCCTGTCGGGCCGGCGGCCGATGACGTCGCGGCGTGCGCGCGGCTTGTTTCCGAGATCGTCCGCTGGGCGGAACGGGCCGGTATCCGCAGCATCGCGGCGCAGTACCTGACTCCTGAGGCCGCGGCGCTCGTCACGGCGCTCCGGGGAGCGGGTTTTACCGTCATCGATTTCGCGAGCCGCTGCGACCTGGATGTGGTCTGGGATGACTTCGATGGGTATCTCGCGACGCTGCCGCAGCGACGCAGGTCGGCTATCCGCAGGGAGCTGCGCATTCTGGAGGACCGGGGAGTCCGCGTCGTCGAGCTTGCGGGCCGCGATCGTGAGGACGAGTTGCTTGCACTACGGGTTCAGCTAGTTGCCAAATACGGAAGCAGGCCTAATCCCGACAAGGAGGCGGCGAATCTGGCCATACTACGCCGTGAATTCTCCGCAAGCGAGCTGACTACCTTCGCGGCGATACGCGCCGGGAAGATGATGAGCTTCGGTATTTTCGCGCGAGAGGGCGGGGACTGGATTCCCATGCTCACCGGCTCGGATTATGACGACGATTATTCTCCTCTTACCTACTTCGCGACCCTCTACTACCGGCCATGTCAGGTCGCGCCAGCCATCGGCGTCACCAAGATGTGGTTCGGGCTGGGTTCCTGGGAGGCCAAGCGATTGCGAGGATGCCGGCTGAGGCCGCTTGTGGGCGCGGCGCGGCTTGTCGGCGGTGCGACCATGCTCGGGACGGCGGACGGCGATGAGTGAGCCAAGAGCCAGCGCGCGGCTGCCAGGAGATCTCGCGACGATCGCCGTTATCGGCAGGATCAGCCCCGACCCCGCCGAGGTAGCGGCGGCTTTCGCGCGCCTGGCGGCTGACCCGCGGCCCGATGCGGCCAGCCGGCTGTACGAGGCGCTGTCGCAGTCGAAGGTGACCAGGCTCGCGCTGAGAGCGGCCGATGCGCTAAGCGGATCAGCGGAGATTTCGTCGGGTCCCGCCGCTGACTTGCGGCGGTTGCTCGTGAAGGAGATAGCCGAGGACGACGCGTGGCAGGAGAAGGCGCTGCCGAAGATGGCCGAAGCCGTCAGGGTGGGGGCAGATCTCGGCGGCGCGATCATCAAGGGGCTTGCGGTGCAGCCCAGGTATCCCGAGCCAGGCCTGCGTCATCTTGGCGACGTGGATATTCACTTTCCTTGCTGGTCAAGGGCGCTGCCGCTGGTGCGCGCCCTTCGCGCCGACGGCTGGGTACATGACACCGATGAGTACCCGTGGCTGAAATGGCATGAATGCGGCTTGAGCTATGGCCAGTTCTCGCTGGTGTATCCGACCGCGGCGGCCCCGTACGCGAGGGTTGACCTCCATATGGGACCTTTCTCGGTCGGGCATGCCAGCATGGTCCCGTTGATGGGCTGGGAGCCCGGCAGCGTGCTCGGTTTCGAGATCATGGTCGCCAGCCCCGAGACGTCGGCTGTCATCGTCGCAGCCCACGCGCTCGGCGATCAGCTGCTCTCCATGAAGGACATAAACGATCTGCATGTCCTGGTAGGCGGCCGGGTAGTCGATTGGCTGTCGGTCATCGAGAGCTGCAGATCCGCCCGGGCCGTGCCGATCCTGGCGCAGTTGCTCCACGTGCTGCGCACCGCCTATCCGGAGGATGCGCAGGCGATTCCCCCGCTGGCGATCGAGCCGGCCGCGCTTGGCGTCGTGCGCGCGAGCAAGGCCACGCGGGCCGCGGCGGTAGCGCACGCGGCCTACGATGAGGAGCGGAGCAGGGGCTCAGGACGGCTGACTGCCTCTCGCCGGGCGCGTGACGCCAGACGCTATTTCAGGACTGACCTCTCGCCGCAGGCGGGCCGCAGGCCCGACACCGGCCCCGCGCCCTCACTAAGGCGCCGGGATCTGTGCTGGCGGCTGATACCGCAAGAAGCCTGGCCGCTGGTGCCCGGCGAGAAGCTGGACGGCCGCGATGAGCACGAGGAGCTAGAGACCGGCCTGGTGCTCGTGCGCAACGGCAACGGCGTGGCCGTGGTCTGCGGCGCTGACGTCTTCGTGCCTACCATCTGGGGCGAGATCAACCCGGCGAGCGTGGCGCTGGCGCGGCGTCTCGCGAAGGCGGCGTGATGGAAGCTACGGCCGCAAAGTGCGACCAGGCGGGCATCACGATTCAAGTCACTCCGCACCGGCCCGAGCCGCAGGAGTGGGATAAAGCGACGACCATGGCCGGGCTTCCGGCGTTCTACCGGTCATGGTTCATTGCCGCATACGAAAGCCAGCCGCTGCTGACGACGATCGACATGTGTTATCTCACCGCTTATGCGAATGACGGGGCAATAGCCATACTGCCGCTTTACCTGGTGCCGGCAACCGACCCCTTCGGGATTGAACCCGCGTCGCCGGGAGACACTTGGGCAATCAGCCATTTCTGGCATTGCAACGACACCCACCTGCCTGCCACGGCGCTGAGTCAGGAACTCGTAGCTGCCATGTGGCTCGCCATCGGGCAGCAAGCCGCCGCCTGGCAGGCCAGCAAGTTCGGGATGGTCAATCTCGAGGCTGACGGCCCGCTGAGCCGGTATCTCGCGACGACGGGGGCCACTCGGGGTTCCCGTGGTGACCGATATCGCATCGATTCCACTGGCATCAGGACGTTCGATGACCACTTGGCCAGGCTGCCGAGATCTGTTCGCCAGGATGCCCGGCGTCAGATACGCAAGGCCAACGGCGCCGGGATCGCCAGCCGGGTGTATCGTCCGCCGCTGCCCGATCTTGTCGTCCGCCGGGTATGTGAACTAATGGAAATTACTGGCAGGCGCTACAATCCAGGCTTCTATGATGGCGGTCGCATCGAGCGCCTGATTACCGGAGCGGGTCCGGAGCTGTGCATACTGACGCTCGAGAGCGGGCAGGCGGTGGTCGCCGCGTCGATTTCATTCCTCTGCGGCACCACGCTGCACAACTGGGCGATTGGCGCCGAGCCGGCGTTGCTCGAGCTGTGCAGTCCGTTTACTGTATTGCTGAAGCTATCAGCGGAACTGGCTGCGGATCATCATTGCCGCTGGATTGAGCTAGGCCGCATAAATGGCCCGTGGAAATGCCGCATGGGTGCCGTGCCCGTCCCGCTGGAAAGCTGGATGAGCACACCTGCTCGAGCCGGTCAGCTGCGCCAGTAGACGGGTGCCGGGACGGCGCCGACCGTGCCGTTTATCATCACGTAACGGCTGCCCCTGATGCCGTACCGGCAGATCGCACCGGCGAATTGGTTGTCCAGGATGTAAGCGCCGTACACGACGGGGAATCTGCCGCTGCGCACCTCCTGGCCATCAAATATGGCCGCGTACTCCTCATCAGGCTTGAGCACCTCTTGCACGACCCAGGGCTCTTTGCCGGCTACCGCCGAGTTCATCAGGGCTGACCACTGTCCGGGCGAGAGTTCCCGGCCGGCCAGGACATCGACACCCCAGTATCCGAGGGCCGGCTTGAGCAAAAGTGACTCGCGATTTGCCTGCGCCCACGGCAGCAGGTCGATGCGGCTGCCCCGCCAGCGGGTATGGCGTTCCTCAAGTATCCGCGTCCAGGGTATTACCTGCTCAAGTTGCCCGGTCAAGGATCGCGGCAGCTCATCGGTAAATCTCTCGTCGGAAAGCACGGCCAGGGTGCTCTTGTTGGAAAGGATGAGTTCCTGAAGGCCGCTGAATACGGGAACGAGACCGTCCCTTGCTGCGGCGGCGATCCTGGCCACGCCCGCCAGTTCTTCGGCGTCGTCGAGCCTGGGCTCGAAGAACCTGTGAATCAGGCCCACGCGACGCCCGCCCGCGAACACGCCGGACTTGGTGATCTCCAGGTCCTCCAGGAAGACGAGATCAGCCGTCAGGCCGACCCGGGCGAGCTCGCGGATCGTCAATTCATAATGCCAGCGGCCGAAGTCGTGATCGCCGTTTACCTCGGAGGCGAAGATCGTCAAGGCGATGAGATCGGTATCGCACCGCGCGAAACGCCGCAAGATGTCGGCGTAGTGGCCCATCAGGAAGCGCGGCGCCATCGCGGGCTGGCGGAACTCGTCGCGGAGGCCTGGTGCCAGGTGAGTACGGAGCAAGTTGTCATTGAGCGGAAATAGTCCCGCCAGCCCCTCGACGTTGACGTCGACAATCCTCGGCTGCCCGGAGCTCACGATGACATCGGGCCGGCCGATCACGCCCCAGCCGGTCTCCGGCAGCGCGTCGGCGACCACCGCGATCTCCTCCGGCAGCCGCAGGGCGGCCGCCATCGCGGCCAGCTTGCCGTCGTGAGAGCTCACGAACGCGCTGACGCCGGCGGCGAATGTCCGCCAGAGCGACTCCATCGCCGCGAAGGCGGCGGCGGGAAGCGCGGCAGGCGAGGCGGCATAGGAGAAGGGAGCACCGAGCGCTTGGAGTTCCGCCGTCGCGTCGGCCAGCTGCGCGAGGCTCTCTACTGACCGGGGCTCTTCTGTCAGCTCATGCTCAGCCATGTGCGCTCAGGCCTTCCGGCCGCCGACGAGCGGTCCTGTCACGATGTTCGTCGGAAGTTCCATTACTCCGGTGAAACCTGCTTGCCGTAGTGTCCGCACGCCATCCGCGCAAGTGACCGCCGTGCCGCCGTGGAAGGCCGTCGCCAGCCGTGAGATGGCCTGCTCGAGCGGCAGGCCCGCTTCGGCTACTTCGACAGTGGCGATGACCCAGCCGCCAGGCCGCAGCGCGCGCTTGACGTTGTCAAGCGCCTTCGGCAAGAGGTCGGCAGCGATGAAGCCAATCGGCAGCCAGGCAAGATCGAACGCGCCGGGCTCGTCGAGCTCGGCGACGTTAGCTTGCCGCAGTTCGACGGCTTGCTCTTGGCCAGAGCGCTTGAGCAGGGCGTGAGCTATCCCGAGCGGCCGTTCAGCGACATCGATCCCGACCACTGTTGTCCCAGGGCACCGCCCGGCGATCTGGGCCGCCAGCTGGCCGGTGCCCGTCCCGACGTCAAGGAAGGCAGCTCCGGGTCGCGCGAACCGGTCGGAGAGTCCGGCAAGGGGCATGATCTCATCGACGATCCAGTCGCCGGCCAGGCGCGAGGCGAGGCCCTGGGAGATCAGCACTTCGTCATCGAGATCAGTCCAGCGCTTGCTCCCCGAGGCGAAGCCCGCGATCTGGCTGAGCTGGCTGCAGATTGCCCCGAGGAATTGATCGTGCCTGGTGACCTGGTTGGGCAGGCCGGCCCTCAGCAGAACCTGACTGGCGGCGTCGCGCACTTCCCGCGGACTCTCGCCGCGGGCGAGTACAACGTAAGCCGCCGCGATCCAGCCGGCGTCGATCAGCCTGCTGATCTCCCTGGGCAGCGCCTCGCCGAGATCAGACACCACATCGGTCACGATCAAGCCTCCCGTTCCACGGCTGCCGGGCTGACCGCCGGCCAGCTGGCGTTCTCGATCGCGGACTTCCCGCCGTGACACCCGTCATCTACGGCCAGGCGCCCCGACGCGGCGAGCGCGTCCGCGAATCGGGCGGCCTGCTCCGGCGTGACGCCGAAGAAAGTCGCGCGAATGGCAGGATAGCGGCTCATGAAATGGCGGCCGGCGACAAGCTTGAAACCCTGGCGGGCGAACTCTGCCACCGCGGCGTCCTCGGACGCCGGCGCCGCCGGCGCCGTCAGCGGTACCAGGACCGAAGGGCCGGCAAACGCCGGGGGCGCGATCCCGTGGGCAGAAGTCAGCCGGCTCGCGAACGCCGAGGTCGCGGCCGCCACGTCGGCCAGATAGGTACCGCGCAGCAGGGCCATTCCGCCGTCTCGCAGGAATAGGCCCCACGCGCGCTGCCATACCGGCGACGGCGGCGTACCGACCAGTTCAGGCACTGCCTCGTCAAAGAAGCTGGCCGACGCGACCCAGCCAAGCCGCGCGCCGCCACCGCGCAGCTTGTGCAGCGATCCCAGGACATCGAAGCCGGCGGGCGCCCTGAGCTCGGTAAACCAGGTGTAGGTGGCGTTGATCACCACGCGGTACCCGGTCGCGGCGCGGCGCCGCAGCGCAGCCTCGCCGGCCGGGCTCAGGCTGGCACCGTCCGGGTTACGGCCTGGTGAGGTCAGCCAGAGAACGGTGCGGCTCGCCTCGGTACCGAGCGTGCCTTCGAAGATCTCGCTCCACGGCATCGTCTGGACCTGTGCCCGGGCGCTGGCCAGGGCCGGCATCACGCCAAGGAAACTTGGCTGCTCGACAATCACGTGATCGAAACACCGGGCGTAGGTGAGCGCGGCTGCCCGCAGGCTGGAGACGATCGTGACCTGCTCGGGATCGAAGCCCTGGTCGGCGGCGATCCATTCCCGGATGACCTCATCGCCGCGCGGTGCCGGGGTGGTCCACAGATCGGCCGTCCTCGCTGCCTGCCCGATGCAATCAGCCCAGATTGCCTCTGCCTCAGGCGACCACGGCACGGGCGCGCCGCTGAGATCGATGATGTCCGCCGCGCTTGAATCCATCCTCTGCGTTCCCCGACCTGATCGTCAGCGATTTACGTGCCTGGCCCGTCTGGCATGCGGCCAGGCATCCCACATCTTGCTTGGCTATCTCCTATGCGGCAAGCGGTCCCGGTATTGACAAAATAGATGCGGCATGATCGGATCGTTTAAGTGAATTTGCATTAATGTACTGTTTCCTTCCTCTGGTGCGAATAAAGAAGGGAGGTGACATCGTTATGCGTAAGAAGGAACTCCGCTCGAGCATGGCGGGCGCATCGCTCATCTTCAAGAAGGAGCGCTAGCCAACTCCGGCTTGTTGGCTATGGCCTTAGCTGGCGTAGCCAACAAGCCCATGGACCGTGGCCTGGCATTCTGACACGCATGAAGCTGGCAATTCTTTATCCCGCCGCCGGGAAGAGGCCATGAGAATTTGTCTTGTATCGATGCCATGGCAAGCGCTTGATTCGCCCTCCCTGCCGGTCGCGCTGCTTCGTGCCCGGCTTGCCGAAGTGCGCCCGCAGCACCAGGTGGTCGAATACCACGCCTCGCTGCGGTGGGCCGAGTACCTGCTCGACCGAACCGGCGGCGAGATCACGCCCGTCCACTATGTGCAGGTAGCCGAGGGCGGCATCTTCCACGGGCTTGGCGACTGGGTATTCTCTGGCGTCCTCTATGGTGATGCCGGCTTCGGGATCGGCGAACTCGAGGGCTATGCCAGGAGAAAGTCGATCGACATCGCCGGCGTCCTGCGCATGCGACCCCACGCCGAGGAGTTCATCGCCCTGGCAGCGAGCGAGATACTGGCTCTCGGCGCCGACGTGGTGGGCTTTACGACCACGTTCATGCAGAACGTTTCCAGCCTCGCGCTCGCGCAACGGCTCAAGTGCTCATCGCCTGGCCTGACCGTCATATTTGGCGGCGGCAACTGCGACGGCCCGATGGGCAGCGCCATGCACCGTAACCACAGGTTCATAGATTTCGTGGTGCGGGGGGAGGGCGAGCTCGTGTTTCCCGAGCTGCTCGACCGCATCGCCAGCGGGGCACCTCCAGCGGACCTGAGCGGCGTATGCTGGTGGCGGGCGCAGGAATCCGTCGCCAACGCCGAACCGCGGCAGCCCATTCCGCCCTCCGTCATACCCAGGCCCGACTTCGATGACTGGCAGGCCGCGTTTGACCTGTCCCCGGTAAGCGAATTCGTGGATCCCCAGCTGGTCATGGAGGGATCACGCGGCTGCTGGTGGGGCGAAAAGCATCAGTGTACATTCTGCGGCCTGAACGGCTCTTTCATCAAATTCCGCGGCAGGCCTGCGATGCGGTTCTGGTCTGACCTGAGCGAACTGGTCTCAAGACATCAGATTCTTAATATCCTCATGACCGACAATATAATGGACATGACGTATCTCCGCGACGTTGTGCCCTGGCTTGCCGAGTCGGGCTGGGATCTGAGGATTCATTATGAAGTAAAATCTAATCTGCAACCCGAGCAGGTGGCGAGTCTGGCGGCGGCCGGGGTAGTTCACATTCAGCCGGGCATCGAAAGCTTGAATAACAATGTGCTGCGCCTGATGAAGAAGGGTGTCACTGGCACGACGAATCTCCGGGTCATGCGGGAAGTAGAGAACCAGGGACTGACTTTAAGCTGGAATTATCTCTACGGCTTCCCCGGTGAGACGGACGAGGACTACTACGGTGTGATCCGCCAGCTCCCGGCCCTGCATCACCTCCAGCCGCCCTCCTCGGTGACAAGGATTTCGCTCGAACGATTCAGCCCGTATTTCGAGCAGCCTGCACTCGGATTCGCCGACCGCCAGCCGGCGGAGTTCTACGCTGTGGTGTACCAGCTTCCTGAGCTGGAACTCGCCGACCTGGCCTACCTCTTTGATACCCCTCCGGCAGGGATCGGCGGTGAGGTGGAACAGCTGCTCCGCGAGAAAACCGACGACTGGCGAAATAACTATCAGTCGTCCAGGCTCGTCATAGAGCGGCAAGGCGAGCACGAGCTGACGATCGAAGACGACCGGCGGAGCTGGCCGTGCCGGCGCCACCATCTGACCGGCTGGCAGGCGGCGGCGTACCGGCTGCTCGAGGGCGGCCGGACGGCGGGTGCGCTGGCCAGGACACTCGCCGGCGCTGGTCATGACACGCCGGCAGCGGACGTGGAACGGTGGCTGCGCTCACTCGTCGCACTCGGGCTGGCATTCACTGACGGTGCTGGCTACGTGTCGCTCGCGACCTCGGATGAGCCACTTAAGCTCAGCGGTCCTCAGCCGATGGAGCAGGCGCGATGACGGCCGTAGCTGGCCAGGAGCGGGAGCGGTTCGTGCTAGGCGCCGACCCGGTTGCCACGGCTCGCGCGGTTCAGGCTCTCCGGGAGGCGTACGCGTCAAAGCTCCGCTGTCGCTGGACGGGCGAGGTAGCGGGCGAATTCGATCTCGGCCAGGTCGTGCACCTGCCGCCGCCCGATGAGCTGGCCGGCCGGGATGGCGCCTTGGATCTATGGCGCGCTCGGCATCGCTACGGCATGTTTCACTTTCGCATCGGACCTGGCTTCGTCATTGTCATTGACAAGCGCCTCGATCAGAGTGCATCCCGTTACGTGATCGATGATCCGGCGATGCTGGCCGTATTCCTTGACTGCTCGCATGCCATTGATCGCCTGGACAGGATGGACGCGGGACGACGCGAAGCGGCGGAAATTCTATGTGCCGAAGGGCTTCTGCTGCGATTGGGGGAAGTCGTGGTCACGCTTCCCATCAGACTGCGAAAATGGCCTGTACCGTATAGGTCGGTCTAACGGGCCGCCGGTCGATTCGCCCGGTACTGCAGGTCGGGCGGCATGGTCGTGACGGCGAGGAGGAGTCAGCTCATTGGCAGGTGAGGCACCCGGCCAGCCCCCGGTTCCGCGGGACGCGGCACGGCGTCCTGGCATGCTCGGCGCGCTTCGCCAGCGCGACTTCGGCCTGTTGTGGTCTGGCCAGGCTCTGAGCGCCCTCGGCAACCAGATGTTCCCGATCTTGCTGGCGATCCTGGTCCTTGAGCGCAAGGCCGGGCCGGCCGGGCTTGGCCTGGTTCTCGCCGTGCAGGCCGCCGGACTGGCGATCGGGATGGGGCTCGCGGCAACGATCGGCGACCGCTGGCGCAGGACGCGGGTCATGATCGGCACCGACGTGGTCCGGGCGGCCGGGGTGGCAGCCCTCGCGATCAGTCCCGCGCGGATCCCGACCGCTCTCCTGATCGTGTTCGTTATCGTGGTCGGCGTCAGCGAAGGCATGTTCCTGCCGACCTACGGAGCCGTGCTGCCGCGCTTGCTCAGCGATGCTTACCTGCAGCCAGGCAACGCCCTGACCGCGTTGTCCGAGTACGTGGCCATGGTGGCCGGGCCCGCTGTGGCGGGGGTGCTGATCGGCCTGATCGGGCCAGGCCCGTCGCTGTGGATCGACGTCGCCACGTTCGCTGCCAGTATCGGGTCGCTGCTGCTGATCAGCGAATCAGCCCGCGAGCAGTCAGAGCAGCCGCAGGAGTCCGGCACCGCCGGGTTCGGCACTGGTGCCGTCCGTCGCGCCACCCACGACCTGCGCGAAGGGCTGCGCGCCGTGCTGGATCGTCCGTGGGTAGGCGCGTGGATCGCCTCCGCGACGATCGTCACGACCTTGGCGGTCGCTCCTGCGTTCGTCGCGGCTCCGATCGTGGCCAGGCAGAGCCTGGGTGGCGCCAAGGCTTACGGCGTCATGTTCACCGCTCTCGGGATCGGCTCGGTGCTCGGCTCGGTAATCGGCGGCAGAATACGAGCCAGGCGCAACGGCCTCGTCGCGTTCGCTGGCGTTCTCACGATAGCCGGGTCGGTAAGTTCCCTGGCCTATCTGCCATTGCCCGGGATCGTCACCTTCTGGATTATCGCCGGCATAGGCGTTACGGTCTCCCAGATCCTCTGGTCGACGGCCGTTCAGCAAGAGGTTCCTGACCGGCTCCTCGGTCGCGTCATGGCCCTAGATTACATTGGCAGCCAGGGACTTACGCCTCTCGGTTATGCCGCGGCCGGCTTCGTCATTCAGGCCATCGGCATACGGGACATGCTGATCGCCGGCGCCGTGATCGTGGTAATAGTCACGCCTCTGCCGCTCTTTGTCCGTGGCGGCATGACGCTTTCTACTGGGCAAGCCGCGGCCGCGCAATTGGCGGAAGCAGGCAGCTGAGTCTCGCCGGCGAGACTCGCCTGGAGTTAATGCCAGCACGCGCAGCGCGCAGCAACATCCATGCGTGAATAGGCACCTGTTTCCTCCCCTGAATCGATTCATTGGTTAAGCCCGCAGCCTCGATGACCTCAGCGTCCCGGACGGATCCACCTCGGATATGTGCGGTAAATAGTATTAATCCGTATCTGTCATAGCCGTGAGAGATCCTGGAGTCGATGAGCGAGGGTCTGCGCGTGAACCAGGCAGGTCGCCTGAGATTGCCGGCCGAGCCTCGGCGACCTGGCACCGAGCCAGGGCTCGTAGTGGAAAATGGCGGGATGCCGCTCTTCACGCGTGCCGTCGCGGACGAACGCGACGCTCTGCTGACCTTCCTGGCGCAACAGCGTGACGCGCTGTGCGCCGCTGTCCTGGGCCTGGACGACGAGCAGGCACGTGCGGCGCCGACTGAGAGCTCGCTATCGCTGGGCGGCTTGATCAAGCATTCGGCCAGGACCGAGCGACGGTGGGTGGTCGCCGGGATTGCCGGGCAGGCTCTGCCCGGGCTGTGGCCGATCGAGAACTGGCCGGCCGACTTCGTGCTGGGCGAGGATGAGACGCTGGCCGGCGTCCTGGCTATTTATGCGGAGACGGCAGCGCAGACGGAGGAGATCGTCGCCGGGGCGCACGACCTGGGACAGGCGTCGGTGGTCGACGCTGACAAGTCGGTTCGCTGGGTGCTGCTGCACGTCATCAAGGAGACAGCCCGGCATGCCGGTCACGCGGACATCATCCGCGAGGCGATCGACGGCCAGCGGGCGGGCGTGCTGACCGATGCCTACGACAATCTCGCGCAGGCATGACCGGCGGCCAGGCAAGGGTGCTAGGGGATGGATGGCAGGGGATGGGCGGCAACCTCCGCGTCATACTGCTCGCAACCTGGATCGCCGGATCAACGGATGAGATGCTCACGAGCGCGGCTGGCGCTCACCGCAGTCATAAGGCTGACCGAACTTGTGCAAGATTCCCGGACAAGTTCACTAGCTTGCGCCGAAGCCCGTGAGTTGGCGGAGTCCGCGTCGTGCGGCCACGGGATGGGGGGATACTTGGGCGATGGCAGCGTGGGGGGACGTGGAGCTGGCCGAGCCTGAGTTCGCAGCGCGGGTACGGCGGCTATTCGACGCGGGCCGGCACAAGACAATCGCGACGTTGCGGGCCGACGGTTCGCCGCGGATCTCGGGCATCGAATGCGAGTTCGCTGACGGCGAGCTCAGGTTCGGGTCGATGCCGGGAGCGCGCAAGGGCGCCGATCTGAGGCGGGATCCCAGGTTCGCCTTGCATGGCCCGGCGTTTCACCCGCTGGCGGGTGCGGAAGCGCAGTGGCCAGGCGAGGCGAAGATCGCCGGCCGCGCAGTCGCGGTCGTGCCGGCCGGTGGCGGTCCGAACGGTGATGGTTCGGACGGCGACCTGTTCGTCGCTGACATCTCGGAGGTCGTCATCACCCGGCTGAACTCGGCGGCCACGATACTGGTCGTCGAATCGTGGACGCAGCAAGGCGGACTTCACGTGGTCGAACGTGAATGACCAGGCAGTTCGCCCGCGGGTCGGCCTGAGTTTCCTGCTGGTCGTTTTGCGTAGCGGAGCGTTAGCATGCAAATGCAGGTAGAATTCTGGTCCGATGTCGTGTGCCCCTGGTGCTATCTAGGCAAGAGGCGCTTGGAGCGTACTCTGGACGGGTTCGAGCACGGCAGCGAAGTTGAGGTCGTCTACCGATCGTTCGAGCTTGACCCGTTCGCGCCTGAAGACCGGACCACCCCGACAGTCGAGATGCTGGCCAGCAAGTACGGGATGACGAGCCAGCAGGCCCGCGACACCCAGCGGCAGATGGAGCAGCGGGCCGCCGGCGAAGGGCTGACGTTTCACATGGCTGACTTGCGCAGCGGTAACACCAGGGACGCGCACCGGTTGCTGCAACTGGCCAAAGCCAGGCATCTGCAACTGGAGCTAGTCGAGCGCCTGCATAGTGCCTACTTCACCGAGCAGGCCTCCATCTTCGATCACGCCGAGCTTGCCCGGCTCGCGACCGACGCGGGCCTAGCCGGCGCCGAGGCCGAGAAGGTGCTGGCGGGCGATGAGTACGACCAGGACGTAGACGCCGACGAGGCGATAGCCCGTTCCCTTGGCATCACGGGCGTCCCGTTCTACGTCGTTGATCGTCGCTACGGTATCTCTGGGGCCCAGCCCGCCGAAGTCATTGCTCAGGTGCTTCACCGGGCATGGGCGGACGCGCATGCGAGGTGATGATTTCGCCTCGTGAGGAAGCTCCGGTCAATTGCCCGCCAGCGAGACATCAAGCGGCGCTCTTGATCGCGGCCCTTTCGCGCTGGACCGCGTACGGCACAGCCCGGCCGGGCATGCCTGACACCCGCCTCGCCATTTATCGGAGTTCCTCAGCGGCTTTTCAGCCGTCAGCATCGTTGCCCTGCTGGTGGTGCTATTCACCAGGCGTAGCTAGCTAGGTCGCGGTTACAGTTTCAGGTATTTTCCGGAGCGGCTCGCCGCCGGGCTGACTTGCCGTGAACCTTGCGAGGGCGCGGCCCGGCGGCGCGGAGGGGATGCTTGCTGGGTGGCTGA
>DASTJM010000116.1:0-18740 GCA_035716545.1 Streptosporangiaceae bacterium | reverse complement strand
GTGCCCTGCTGCTCGACACCGCGCACGCCGGCCTGTCGCCGTGGGCAGAGGCGATGATGTACGCCGCTGACCGGGCCGAGCATGTAGCCTCGGTTATCCGTCCGGCACTAGCCAGGGGGACCATCGTCGTGACCGACAGATACGTCGATTCATCGCTGGCCTACCAGGGCGGCGGGCGCGAGCTTACCGTTCAGGCTATTAAGGCGGTTAATGATCTTGCTATTGACGGGCTCGTGCCAGACCTGACTTTCCTGCTCGACCTGCCGCCGTCGGAGGGTCTTGGACGGCGAGCGAGGTCGGCAGACCGGCTCGAGTCCGAGCCCGAGCAGTTCCACAACAAGGTCAGGCGCACGTTCCTCGACCTCGCCGCTGCCGACCCGGGCCGCTACCTGGTGCTCGACGCGACCCTGGACAGCTTCCAGCTCAGCAAGGTGATCCAGGCGGCGGTGCGGGAGTTGCTGCCCGACCCGGTGCCTGAGCGCGCCGAGGAGATCACGGGCTCGATCCCGGTGATCCGCGAATGACCCCTGTGGCTAGCGACACAGTGTTCGATCAGCTGGCAGGCCAGGAGCAGGTCGTCGGGCAATTGCGCACGGCGGTCGAGTCGGGCGGGCTGACGCACGCGTGGCTCTTCACCGGGCCGCCCGGGTCCGGGCGCTCCACCGCGGCCAGGGCGTTCGCGGGGGCGCTGCTGTGCGCCGACCGCGGCTGCGGGCGGTGTGCCTCCTGCCGGCAAGTCGCCGCAGGCACGCACCCCGACCTGCTGCTCGTCCGGCCAGACGGACTGTCGTACGGGGTAAAGCAGACCAGGGATCTCGTGCTCAAGGCGGCGGCGTCGCCCGTCTACGGCGGCTGGCGGATCGTGCTGTTCGAAGACGCCGACCGTGCTACCGAACAGGCCGCGAACGCGCTGCTTAAGGCCATCGAAGAGCCGCCTCCACGCACAATCTGGGTGCTCTGTGCTCCGTTCGCCGCTGATCTGCCGACCACGATCAGATCGCGGTGCAGGCTGATCACGCTGCGCACGCCGCCAACCGATGCGGTAGCGGCGATCCTGCGGAGCGAAGGGGTGAGCGAAGACCTGGCGCTCGAAGCGGCCCGCGCTTCTTTCGGGCACATCGGCCGTGCTCGCCGGCTGGCCACCGACAGCGAGACCGCCAGGCGCCGCGCTGAGGTGCTCTCAGTGCCGGTGCGGGTGACGAGCGTGGGGGAGGCATTTGCCGCGGCGGCCGCGCTCGTGAAGGCCGCTGAGGCTGAAGCGGCGGCGACGACCGAGGCCCTCGACGGCCCTGAGCGGGATGCGCTCAGGCGGGCCTTCGGCGAAGGCTCGACCGGCAAGGGCGTCGCCACGGCGGTTCGGGGCGCGGCCGGGGCGCTCAGGGAGCTTGAGGAACGGCAGAAGTCGCGGGCGACCAGGACCAAGCGAGACGCGCTGGACCTGGCGCTGCTCGACTTGGCCGCGTTCTACCGGGACGTGCTCGCCATTCAGGTCGGCGCCGACGTGGAACTGGCGAACGCGAGCCGTGAACGTGACCTCCGCGCCGTCGCCGACGCGAGTACGCCCCGGGTGACGGTCAGGCGTATCGAGGCGATCATGACGTGCCGGGACCGGCTAGCCGCCAGCGTCGCGCCGCTGCTCGCGGTCGAAGAACTGACGCTGACGCTCGCCAGCCGCTCAGCCGCCGCTGCCGACTAGGCCCATCTATGGCCCAAAGATGGTGCTCTGGCGCCCTGGATGGCCCAAAGGTGGGCTAGCGGAGGTGCGCCAAGGCGTAACCGGGCCGTAACCTTGAGCGGTGGGCATGATGATGGCGGTGAGTTTCAAGCGATCTGGCCGCCTTCATTACCTGGACCCGGGCGACTTGCGGCCGGTGGTCGGCGACAAGGTACTCGTGCCCACCGAGACTGGCCCCGAGGTGGCCGAGTGCATCTGGGCGCCGCAGTGGGTAGACGATGACATCGGCGGCCTGCCGGTATGCGCTGGCTTCGCCACCGAGGCCGACTTGGCCCGAGATGAGGTCAATCGCTCACGGCGGGCCGAGGCCAAGATGCTGGCGCGGCGACTCATCCGCGAGCATGACCTGCCGATGAAGGTCATCGCAGTGGACTACGTGCCTGCCGCTACTCAGCTGATCATCTACTTCGCCGCTCCCGAGCGAGTTGACTTCCGCGCCTTGGCCAGGGATCTGGCCACGCGCCTGCGGGCGAAGAT
Organism: Streptosporangiaceae bacterium; assembly: GCA_035716545.1. GTDB lineage: Bacteria > Actinomycetota > Actinomycetes > Streptosporangiales > Streptosporangiaceae > Chersky-822. The sequence continues at coordinate 16,528 of DASTJM010000116.1, read as the reverse complement.
CGAACTGCGCCAGGTCGGCCCGCGCGAGGAGGCGAAGCTGCAAGGCGGGATCGGGCCGTGCGGGCGGGATCTGTGCTGCGCGACGTTCCTGCGGGAGTTCGAGCCGGTCTCGATCAGGATGGCCAAGGACCAGGACCTGCCGGTCAACCCGATGCGGATCGCCGGGGCCTGCGGGCGGCTGATGTGCTGCCTGAAATATGAGCATCCGCTGTACGTGAACTTCAAGGAACGGGCGCCCGGGCTTGGCTCGGCGGTCGACTCGCCTGAGGGCGCGGGGACGGTGGTGGGGTACAGCGTTCCTGCTGATCAGGTGATCGTGAAGGTGGCCGAGACCGGCCAGCGCTGTGCCTGCCCGGCGGCGAGCGTGTGCTCCTCGCGGCAGGACTACGAGGAGATGCACGGCGAGGTCGGCGGACCTGCGAACGTGCCTGGAGCCAGGCATGCGAACGGGCATGCGGCCGGCCCCGCGCGCGAAGGTCATGCGGACCGGTAGACTCTCTGCGCTGCCGTCCTTCGCGGGCCGGCAAGCCGCCTTAGCTCAGTCGGCAGAGCGGTTCACTCGTAATGAACAGGTCGTCGGTTCGATTCCGACAGGCGGCTCCAGGTCAGAGGTCATGATCACCGGTTTTAGAGTCCGGCCGTGGAACGGGCCGTGGAACGAGTAGCCGAAATCTCGATATCGTTGTGCCATGGCTATGACAGCTAAGGTTACATAAAGTACTAAATGAAGCACGTTGAGCTTGTAGAGGGCCAGGAGATCGATCACCCGCCAGACCTCGCATGGGGTTAAGAAGGCGCGGGACAGATCGAGCGATAGCCCACGTCACGCGTACCTATTGCTGACGGCGTCCGAACTTCGGCGCGCGGCTCACGTTCGTGCGTCGCGCTATATCCCGGCAGAACCGAGCGATGGCCGTTGTGACGCCGTCATGGACGTAACTCGCGCTCCCTATCGACGTGAACCTGAGTTGGGCCAAATTAGTCCTTTGGTCTTGCGGTGTGAGGTTCCCGCGAAGCGTGGAGGTGCCGTCCTGGTGCGGGTGGTCACGGGCCGGGATGTCTGAGGGTGGGTGTGCTGCCCGTGCGCCGGCCGGCGTCGCGACCGGTTCCAGGGTGGCCGGGGATGTGCCCGGTGTCCAGCCCAACCTGGTGAGAGGCGTGGTTCGCAGGGCCAATGGGCGACCTAACTCGAGTTGCTTCCACGGCTCGCTGACCTTGTGTTGCCTGGTCTCAGGCTGCGTGGGGTGCGATCTGGACGATGAGGTCTGCGTCGAGTGCGGCGGAGATGCGTTCGAGGAGGGGGATGGTGGGGATGACGCCGCCGGCTTCGAGGCGTGACAGGGCTGGCTGGGTCATTCCGGCGCGGCCTGCGAGTTCGACCTGGGACAGGCCGAGTGCCAGGCGCCTGTCGCGGATGGCCTGGCCGATGAGGAACGCGCGCTGTGCCTCGGCGTAGCCCTCGCGGTAGTCCGCGCTGTCGCGCCTGGCTCTGGCGAGTTCTTCGTAGCTGGTGTGGTCGTTGCTCATGTCAGGGCACCTCGCGGTCGAACGTGTCGTGGGCCAGTCCGTGTTCGGCTTCGCACGCTTTCTGGGCTTGTAAAGCCCGCGCTACCTCGGCAACCTCGGCGTTGCGGGTCTTGCGGAAGACGGTCAGCAAGATCAGCCTTCGTCCGGGCGCGAGCCAGTACGTGACCCGGGTCTGCTGGGCAAGCAGATGGAAGCGGAGTTCGCGTACCTTGCCGCCCAGGTGCCGGGTGTATGGTTCGCCGAGATCCTCGGCGCGCTCGGCGAGCAGGCCGACCAGGAAGTCGACACGGCCGAAGTCGCGGTTGCTGAGCTGCCCCAGCCACGATCTGACCTCCGGCTCGATCTCGACGTCGTACAACCCGGCCATGCATCACATGCTATATGCATCAGATGCTATATCAAGCCCGGCGGTCGCGAGTCTGCCGGCAGGCGCGTGGAACGAGTCGTGGACCGACGACTCCGCTCAGCCGGTGCATCGTGTGCAAGCTGGGCCTTCTGCCGCGCTACCAGTGCAGCTAGAGCGACTGGGGCCAGGGCGCGTGTTTCTCGTAATGAACAGGTCGTCGGTTCGATTCCGACAGCGTGCTCCGAGCTAGTAATTGCTTTTCGGAAGCGCTCACCGTTCGTCGCTTTCGTAAACCGGTTGCCTGGGCTCGGGGCCGCTCGGGACCAGACCATCGCTTCGTCGGCCCGGGTATATGGGGCGTCTGTGCAGGTTTGCAAGCACAATGTCGTTCGGGCGGCGCGGCGGTGTCTGCTTCCCCTACACTCGCCCTGTGATCCAGCCGTACAACGCGGACGGGCCGACCGAGGCCGATGCCGGCAGGAGGCGGGAGGCGGCGCCGGTATTCGCCGATGCGTCAGGGCAGCGGCGTCGCCTGATGCGCGTGCTCGGTGCCGTAGCTAGCGTCCTGATGGTGGGAGCGCTGATCATGGCCGCCAGCGGGCTGTTCGGCGGTCCCGATACGCCGTTCAGCGTGTTCGGTTCGCCGTCGGCGCAAAGGCATGATCAGCACGGCGCGAGCGGGCACAGCGGCAAGGGCGGCGGCACTGCTCCTGGCTCAGCGACGAGATCGGGGCTCGTGTCGCCCTCTGGCTCAGCTCCCTCCCCGTCGGGCTCGGCGTCGCCCTCGCCTTCAGCGTCGGGTCGCTCTCCGGCGCCGACGCAGAGCATCTCGCCTGTGCCCACAAATAAGGCAGGCAGGACGCCTCCCGGGCTGAGCCGTACCAAGAGACCGCACCCTTCGCCGTCATCGCATGGCAGGTAATAATCCCGCGCCGCGTCACAGGCACCGGGTGACGCGCACGCCGCGCGGGCACTGGGGACTTGTAGGCCTGATTCTGCTGGTCTTCGCGACAGCGCTGGTCTTCGAGGGCTACACCCACGGCGTCGTCGGCGAGTCACCTCAGACCGCCAACGAGGCCGGCTCGCATGGCAGGGCCGGGCCTCGCACGCTCGTTCATGGCGGGCCCGTCATCAATGCGATCGGCCGCCACTGGTACTCCTACCGGATGCGGCGCAAGACTGTCGCGCTGACCTTCGACGACGGGCCTGATCCCACGTGGACCCCGAAGATACTGGCGATCCTGCGGCGCAAACAGGTGCCGGCGACCTTTTTCCTCGTCGGGGCTCACGCGGCGAGCTACCCATCGATCGTGCGAGCTGAAATCGCCGCGGGCGACGAAGTAGGTTCCCACACCTACACCCACGTTAACCCGGCGTCCGCTGGCTGGCGGCTCCCGCTTGAGCTCACCCTCACCCAGAACGCGCTTGCTGGTGCGGCAGGGATCCGCACCAGGCTGCTGCGGCCGCCCTACAGCAGCGTCCCCGGCGCGCTGACCGAGGCGGACTGGCTGGCTTACCGCCGCGCCGCGAAGTTCGGTTACCTCGTGGTCCTGACCACCGCCGATACCAGAGACTGGGCTAAGCCGGGCGTGCGGCACATCGTCGCCAATGCGATGCCGCGCGGTGATCGAGGCGTCATCATCATGCTGCATGACGCGGGCGGCAACCGGCGTCAGACGGTACTCGCCCTTCCGGTCATCATCGACAGGCTCAGGGCTCGCGGCTATCGATTTGTCACCGTCACGGACGCACTCGCTGCGCACGTGCCGACCGCGGACGTGCCGGCCACCGCAGGGCAGCGCCTGACCGGAACAGCGCTGGTACTGAGCCAGCAGGCAGCCGACCACACCATTGCCGCGCTCGCCGTCTGCCTGCTAGGTGCCAGCGGAATGCTGATCATCCGCGTTCTCGCGCTCATGATGTTCGCACGCAGGCACCGCCGCCGGATGAAACCGCAACGCGTGCCGCCGCGCTGGCGGCCTCCCGGCATCAGCGTCGTGATCCCCGCTTTCAATGAGGCGGCTGGAATCGCCGCGACCGTCCGGTCCATGATCGCGAGCGAGTATCCCGGCGAACTCGAGGTCATTGTCGTGGACGACGGGTCGACAGATGACACGGCCGAGATCGTGCGCAGACTTCGCCTGCCGGGTGTCAAGGTGATCAGCCAGGCCAACGCGGGCAAGCCAGCCGCGCTTAACCGGGGCATCGCCGAAGCCTGGTTTGACATCCTCGTCCTAGTCGACGGCGACACGATCTTCGCCAAAGACGCCCTCTTCCGGCTGGCGCTGAGGATGCGCGACCCGAACGTAGGAGCGATCAGCGGAAATACCAAGGTCGCCAACCGGCGCGGCCTGCTTGGCCGCTGGCAGCACCTTGAATACGTGATGGGGTTCAACCTCGAACGCCGGATGTTCGACGTTCTCCGCACGATGCCGACAGTGCCGGGCGCGATCGGCGCGTTCAGGCGGGCAACCCTAGCCGATGTAGGCGGGGTCAGCTCGGGAACGCTGGCTGAGGACACCGACCTCACGATGGCGATCTGCCGTTCCGACTGGCGGGTCGTCTACGAACCGCGGGCCATCGCCTGGACCGAGGCGCCAAGTTCATTGCGTCAGCTATGGCGCCAGCGCTACCGGTGGTGCTACGGCACCATGCAATCAATGTGGAAGCACAAGCGATCGGTCATCGAAGGCGGGTCATCGGGTCGCTTCGGCCGTCGCTGCCTGCTCTACCTGGCCTTTTATCAGGTTCTTTTGCCGCTGATCGCCCCGCTCGTCGATCTGGCCGCGATCTACGGCCTGATCTTCCTCAACCCGGTCACCGTCGCGGCATTCTGGCTCGGCTTCAACCTCGTTCAGGTCGTCGCCTGCGGATACGCACTGCGGATTGACCGCGAGCGGCTGAGGACACTCTGGGCACTGCCGCTGCAGCAAGTCGTCTACAGGCAGCTTATGTACCTGGTTACGATCCACTCCGTGATCACCGCGCTGCTCGGCACCCGCCAGCGATGGCAGACCATCACCAGAACCGGTGTCTTCACCAGCGAAAGAAACCACCCCACGCGCCAGCAGATCCCCGCCCGTACCCGCTGAAGCCAGGCCCGGGGGCCAGCGTCACAGCTTGCGGGCCACGCCCACCAGGTTGCCGTACTCGGCTGGATTGCCCGGCACGTCGGCGGGAGAGTCGGGCCGCCATTCCGGGATAAAGACGAGTCCGGGGTCCACTAGCTCGAAGCCGTCGAAGAACTGCAAGATCCCTTTTCGCGAGCGCAGGTGCAGCGCATTGGCGACGCCGCGGTCATATATCTCCTTGACCGCGTGGGCCGTTTGCGGCTGGCCGTGGTCGGTGCCGTGGCACAGCACGAGGTAGCTGCCTGGCGCGAGCGCGTCCCTGAGGGTGGCGACGATCTGCCAGGGATCCTCCGCATCGGTGATGAAGTGCAGCACGGCCACCAGCAGCAGCCCGGCCGGCCGGCTGAGATCGAGCAGTCGCCTGGTCCGCTCGTGAGTCAGGATCTGGTTCGGAGACCGCAGGTCGGCATCGATGACGCACGCATTCGGGTTGTCGGCCAGAAGGGCCTTGCTGTGCGCGACGGCGACCGGGTCGTGATCGACATAGACCACCCGCGCGCAAGGGTCGGCCTGCTGGGCGACCTCATGCACGTTGCCCTGGGTCGGGATACCAGAGCCGATATCGAGGTACTGGCCGACACCGGCTGAGACCAGGAACCGCACCGCCCGGCTCAGGAAGGCCCGGTTCGCCTTGCCGATCAGCGGCGCGGTCGGCGACACGGCGGCGATCGCCCTGGCCACGTCCTGGTCAGCCAGGAAGTTATGGGTGCCGCCGAGCCAGTAGTCGTACACCCTGGCGATGTTTGCGCGATGCGGGTCGATTGCGGCTGGTAGTTGCCTCGCCCGTTCTTCCTCGTCGGCGGTCAACCGCGGCAGCCGTCGATCGGCGACGTGCTGGACGCAGAAGCATCGGAAATACCATGATTCGTCAATGTCCGCATAGGCCAATCTTAGAAGCACCGCACAGAACCTGGCGTGGTTTAGCTTTGTTGCGGACCGGCTGCTGGGCGGACTTAGCATTGGGCTGTTCGTGACAAGGCAGGGTGGCTGGACGATCGGACGTGGGATCAGTCGATGGCAGAGCTATCCGGGGAGGGCGTGACAGGGGCAGTGGTCGACCCGGGCGGGCGAACTTCGCTGGATCTCGACTCCCTTGCCGTCAGCGACCGTTTCCGGTTGTTTAATTTCACCCGTCGCGATGATCATGTTGTCTACCTGTGGGTGCTCAGGGCGCTGGACCGGCTTCGGGCGGTGCATCAGGTGCAGGCGCACTCAGAAGAGGTGGCTGCCGCGCTGGCTGAGCTGGCGGCCACCTACCCCGAGGTGCCGCGACTCGATGGCGGTATGCGGGAAAAGCTCGACGCGCTTGCCGAGGACGGGATGGTGCACCGCCTTGAGGACGCCTCCCGGGCGGGCAGCCTGGCCAGATACCGGAACCGGCAGTCGGTGTACCAGTTCAGCGAGCTCGGCTACCGGGCGTTCGCGGCGGTCGAGGACGTTCTGGCGGCGCGAATCAGGGACGCGAACCTGTCCCGCCTGGTGTTCTCCGACATACTCGACGACCTGAAATCGCTCGCGGCGGCGATCCGCGCAGGGGACGGCGAGCAGGTGTATCGCCGGCTTTCGCGGCTCGACACGGTGCTTGACGACATGTCGAGGCGGGCAGCGCAATTCCACCTGACGCTCGGCGAGATCATCCGCTCGACGGACACCTCGCCGGAGGTCTTCCTGCGGTACAAGAACGCGCTGCTGACTCACATGACCGACTTCATGGCCGAGCTTGACCGTTACCTGCCGAGGCTGGCGTCGGCGGTCACCGAGGCCGAAGAGGCCGGAGAGGCCGGCGAGGCCGGAGAGGCCGGAACGGCCGGGAAGGCAGTAGGCAACGGGCGCGGCGAGCTCATGTTCACCCAGGCCGCGCAAGCCGACGAACGACCGTTCCTGAGCCGCGACGAGCTCTTGGATGACTGGCGCAGGCGCTGGGCGGCGCTGCGTGCGTGGTTCGCGCCGGGCGAGGCCGCGCCCGGTGAGGCCGCATCTGGCGAGGCCGCGCCAGGCGGGGCGGCAGGCGAATCACGCGCCGCCGGACTGCGAACCGCAACCCGGGCGGCGGTCTCTGGCGTCATCGCCCTGCTCCGCCAGGTCACCGAGGCTCAGCGCGGCGGGGTGAACCGGTCATCCCAGCTGCGGCACCTGGCCGAGTGGGTGTTCAACGCGCCCGACGAGGGCGCCGCGTACGCGCTCATGTCCGCGGCATTCAACCTGCGTTCGGCCCGGCATCTGGGCGTGGCGCACGATGACGCCGAGCAGATCTCCGAGCGAGCCGCGTGGTGGGACGCCCCCGGGGTGGAGATCTCGGTGACGTTGTTCAGGCGCGGCAAGCCGCCGGCTCCCGGCGTACCCGCGCCCGTGCGCTCGCAGCCGGGAATCAGGGCCGAATTGCGGCGGCGTCAAGCGGCTGAACGGGCGGCCGAGCGCGCCGCCGCTGTCCGGCTGCTCGAGTCCGGTGCCCACGACCGGGTGCTCGACGATGCCGAGACCCGCGCGCTGCTCAGGCTGCTCACGCTGGCCACCGAGGCCCGTACCGTCGTCGCCGGGCGGGTGACCGGCGGATCTGGTGGCAATGACGTGCTGACGATGCGGCTCGTCCCCTCGGAATCGGGGAGCGCGGTCCGCACCAGCAGCGGGATCTTGCACCTGCCTGGCCTGCGGCTAGAGCTCGCACCCGCCGGGCGCGGCGGCACTGGCGGCAGGCGCTGATGGCGCCGGGGGCTGCCGCGGGGGTGGCACTGAGCGATCTCGGGTCCTACCAGCAGGCCGTTCGGCTGGTGCTGACCCACGATGTCATCACAGCGAGCAGGCCGAGGCCCGGCGTGCTCCCTGCGGTGCTGCGCTGGCCGGACGAGCTGACCAAGGACTTCCGCGAGCTGCTCGGCTACACGCTGATCGCGACCACGAGGCAGGTCAGGCTGATCAGGAGACTTGACGGCCTCGATCCGACCCAAGGCACGATGTTCGCCAAGAACGGCAAGCCGTTCGACCGGCGGCGGCTCGCATACCTATGCCTGGTGCTCGCGTCGTTCCAGCGGTCGCGGGTCGAGATCAGCCTGGCCGATCTGGTCAGGGCCTTCACCCCGGCCGCGAATGCCATTGACGGCCTGGCTTTCGACCCGACCATCACCGCGCACAAGGCGGCCGTGGTCGACGTGCTCGGCTGGCTGGTGGAACGCGGCGCGCTCGGGCTCTCCGACGGTTCGCTCGAAGCCTGGGCACAGGACAGCGAGCACGGTGACGCGCTGTACGACATCGACCACGACATCTGCGCTTCCCTGTTCAAGCCAGCCAGGCCCTTGCAGCACCTGACGAGTGCGGCCGGGCTGCTCGACGCGCCGTTCGTCGCCTCCAAGCGCGGTGCCCAGCGGGCCGCCGCCGAGCAGCGCGCGGCGCGGGCGCTGCTCGAATATCCCGTAGTCTACTTTGCCCAGGTCGAGCCCGAGATCGCGGACGCGCTCCGGCTTCGGGGAGTCGCGGAGAACCTGGCCAGGTTCACCGGCCTGGCCGTGGAGCGGCGCGCCGAAGGCGTCATGCTCGCTGACAACGGCGGGAGGTTCACCGACAAGCCGTTCCCTGGCCGGGGTGGCGCGGTCAACCGTGCGGCCGGGCTGCTGCTGGCGAAGATAGCTGACCTCATCTTCGAACGCGGGCAGACCTTGACCAGGCTGGAGCTGCCGCACGAAAGGCAGGATCAGCGCGACCTGCTGGCAAGGATCGACTCAGCCCTGCCTCTCGACGGGGTGGTGCACGAGCTCGCCTGGTCGTCTCCCGCAGAAAACCAATATGCTGAACAATTCGACGGGGCGGCTGCCGGCTCCGACTGGCAGCTCGCGCCGGGCGCTAGTCCGTCAGCCACCGCTCCCTTTATCGAGCGCAGCACGCTGGCGGCGATCATGGATGAGCTCTACGACGAACTCGGCCCCGCCTCGTTCACCATTGCCTGGCAGCATGATCCGGGCGGGCTGCTCGCCGCAGCCACGGCCTTCCTCGCCGATCTGCGTCTGCTCCGAGTGGTGGATGGCGGCGTGCTCGTGCTCCCCGCCGCGGCCAGGTACCGCAATATCACGCTGGCCCTGCCGATCAAGCGGGGCGGCGATGGCCAGCTCGCGATGTACTTCACGGTGCCGCCAGCAGACGACGGCGCGACGTGAGCCGGTTCAGGCCGACCCGCGCCGGGGTCATCAACGTGTGGGACTACGTGGACGAGGAGTTCGCGTTCGCCGGCGGACGGCTCGCGCTTCGCGGTCACAACGGATCGGGCAAGACCAAGGCCCTTGAGGTGCTATTCCCGTTCGTGCTTGACGGCGTAGCCGACTCTCGCCGTCTCGACCCGTTCAGCGGCGAGAACCGGACGATGAAGTCCAACCTGCTTTATCGCGGCCAGGAGACCGGCTACGGCTATGTCTGGATGGAGTTCGCCCGCCTTGACGGGCAGACCGGCCGCACACCTACGCTGACCTTGATCATCGGGATGCGCGCAAATCGCAACCGCGATGGCGTCAAGACGTGGTTCTTCGTCACCGCCAAGCGGCTCGGCGTCGACTTCGGCCTGTTGTCAGCCGACTCAAGGCCCCTGACCGAGCGGCAGCTCAAGGCCGTGCTCGAGCCGGGTTCGGCGTACAAGACGGCGACCGAATACCGCGACGCCATCGACGCCAGGCTGTTCGGTCTCGGTCGCGAAAGGTACGCTCAGCTGCTCGATCTGCTGCTGGCGCTCCGCCGGCCGCTGCTGGCCAAGGACCTTGATCCGGCGAAGGTGTCGGACACGCTCACCTCGGGCCTGAGTCCGGTCGATGACGACCTCGTACAGCAGGCCGCACGTGACTTCGAGAACCTGGCCGCCGTGCAGAAGCTCTTTGACGATCTCGTGGCGGCGAACGCGGCGGTTCAGGAATTCCTCGTCCACTACACCGCCTACCTGCGGGCGCACGTGCGATTCGCGCTCGACCGGGTCCAGGTCAGGATCGACAGCGCCGGCGAGCAGGCGGACCGTATCGCCGCCGCCGCAGCGTCTCACCGGCAGGCAGTGGCCGCCGAACGGCGTGCCGCCGCCGAACGCGACGCCAAGGGCGCTGAAGGCGAGGAATTGCAAGGTCGTCTCGCCGGGCTCAAGAATTCCGAGGAATACAAGGCGCAAGGGCGACTGGAAGACAAGCGGCGCGAGGTCGTCAGCGGGCGGCGGGACATCGATCGCCAGCGTGATCGGCTTGGCCGTGACGACCGCCAGATCTCCGAAGCCGAAGAAGGCGCGGCCAAGCTGCGCCGCCGCGCCGTCGATGCGAGGACGGCGGAGGTCAAGTTCGCCGCTGACCTGGCCGAAGCTGCCCAGAGATCCGGCATCGCCGATGACGGCTTCGGCCCGGTGGACACCGGAGATGACCTGCTGATCACGGCCAGGGCCCGGGCGGTGGCTCGCCGAGACGACGTCGGCGAGATTCGCAGGCTGCTTGAGGCGATCCGCGACGCTAAGGCTAAGCGGGCCTTTGCCGAGCAGGCGGCCGGCCGCAAGGAGACCGCCGAGCGCCAGCAGCAGGATGCCTGCGAGGCCGCCGGTCAGCGCCTGGCCGGCGCCCGGGATGAGATCGCCGCCGGCCTTGTGGCCTGGACGGCTCGCTGGGCCGGTCAGGTCCTCCCGGACGAGGATGCGCCGGTGCTCGCCGCGGCGCTCGACCGGATCGGGGAGGCCGGGGCGCCGAGCCTGGCCGAGGTGTTCGGCGGGCTGACCGCCGGACGTCAGGACGCCACGATTACCGTACGCGCGAACACCGAGACTGACCTGCGCGAAGTCCGGGAGCGGCTTGGCGGCTTGCGTGCGGAGCGCGCCGCGATCGCGGCCGAGAAGGACGACGCTCCGCAGGTGAGTGACCTGCGCACGGCCAGCCGGGACGGTCGCCCCGGTGCCCCGCTGTGGAGACTGGTCCGGTTCGCTGACGATGTTGACGCCGAGCGTGCGGCGGCGATCGAGGGCGCGCTCTACGGCGCGGGATTGCTCACCGCGTGGGTTCATCCTGATCCGGCGCTGACCCGGTCCGCGCTCGCTGCCGCCGAGGCGGACGGTTACCTGATCGCCTCGGACCCGGTTGCCGGGCCGACCCTCGCCGAAGTCCTGGTGGCCGAGCGGCAGGACCGGGTGCCCGCTGAGATCATCACCGCGGTGCTGCGGTCGGTCGCGCTGGCCGACGACCTTGCCGTGGCTGTGCCAGATGCGGTGGGTGCCGTGGCCGCGGTGGGTGCGGTCGTCCCGGCGGTCAGCAACAGGGCGCAATTCAGTTACGGGCCGCACGCGGGAGCGCGGCCGAAGGCCATGCCCGAATACATCGGGGCGACCAACCGCGAGATCCGCCGCCGTGCCCGGCTTGCCGAGCAGGACCAGCTGATCGCCCGCGCAGCCGACAGGGAAAGGCATCTGCTCGCGGACCTTGAGCGTGCTTCGGCGCTGCTCGATGACTTCCGCCGGGCGCGCGGGGAACTGCCGTCCACAGTCCCGGTCGCGCGGGCAGCCGAGGCGGTCGGCACGCAGGCGGCGTTGCTGGCACGGGCCAGGGATGAGCTGGCGGACGCGCGGAAGGCATACGACGCCGCTATTGCCGAGGTGGACGCGAAGAGCAGGTCACTGCGGCAAGCGGCCGCGCAGCGGCGCATGCCGACCGAGGCGGAGCAGGTGGACGTCATCTCCCGCGCCGCCGCCGACTTCGAGAGTGCCGCTACGCAACTTCATGGCGAGCGCGCCAAGCTGGCCCAGGCGCAGGACGATCTCGCTGAGCAGACCAATACGATCGGCCGGCTGAGAGCCGAGTACGCCGAGGCCGAGCGTGCCCTGGCCGGCCGAGAGAGCGAGCAGCGGGCGCTTGAGGCGGAGTTCCGCACCCTTTCCGAGACTCTCGAGGCCGACGTCAAACAGGTGCTTGAGGACATCCGCCAGACCGAGAGGCAGATCAACGCGGCCGCCGACTCCTATCGCCTGCTGGGCGATGAAGCGGTGACCGCGTCAAAGCGCGCCGCGCGTGCCGAGGAGAACCTGCGGACCGGCCGCGAAACACTAGCGCAGGCCGTAGCTGAGCTGCATGCGCAGGCCAGGGAGTTTGGCCACTACGCGCGGGCCGAGCTGCGCCCGCTGGTCGGCGTGAACCAGGCTGGGCCCTGGCCCGATGCCGCCCGCTGGCCGGACGCCGGGCATGCCAGCGACGAGCTGATCTCGGTGCTGACCTCTGAGCACGGCGCCGACAGCCGGGACGGCTCCGCCAGCGTGATCGCGGGTGTCCTTCCGGCCGGGGTCGCCGAGATCCTCGGAGCCTTCGCGGCCGCCACGCGGGGCGGCCGCCAGGTCACCGAAGGCTCGCTCAGGAACACCGCTGACCGGATGTCGACCGGCCTTAAGGACTTCACCGAGGCGCTCGCTGCCTGCGACGAGGACTACCGGGTCGACTGGGAGCCAGGAGGCGTCGTCACCGTTCACGTCATCGACGACGAGGGCCGCAAGCCGGTCGCCGAGTTCGCTGCCAGGATCGCGGATCGTCAGGCCGAGCAGGGCATCTTGCTTGAGGACAGGGAACGCAAGGTACTCGAAGACGAACTGCTTGCAGGCCTCGCCCAGCAGATCCACAGTCGCGTCATCGCGGCCAGGGACCTGGTCAGGGAGATGGATGCGGACACCAGGTCAAAGCCAATGTCGTCGGGGATCGCCGTCGGCATCCGGTGGGCACAGTCCGACCGGATCAGCGACATGCAGCGAGCCGCCGCCCGGCTACTCGAACGCGCGCCCGGAGGCTCCGAACGGCTCGGCGAGCTCCGCGGCCTGCTGCGAGAGATGATCAGGGAGTACCGCGGCAGCCATCCGCGGGCCACCTACCGCGAGGCGCTCGCGAGCGTGCTCGACTACCGGTCATGGCATGTATTCGAGCTGCTCCTGCGGGTACCCGGCGAGCCCGAGGTGCGGCTCACCCGCGCTAAGCACTCGGTCATGTCCGGCGGTGAGAAGTCCGCGTCGATCCACCTGCCACTGTTCGCGGCGGCGAATGCGCTCTATTCATCGGCGAAGGCGGACTGTCCCCGGATGATCGCCCTGGACGAGGCATTCGTCGGCATCGATGAGCGCTACAAGCCGGATTTGTTCGGCCTGGCGGTGAAGTTCGACCTGGACTTGTTCATGACCGGGCATGACCTGTGGGTCAGGTACGACACCGTTCCGGTGATCGCGCACTACGACCTGTACCACGACAAGACCTCGCACGCGGTATCGGCCATGCTCATCTTGTGGGACGGTTCTCAGCTCGTCGATGCAACCGTCGGCTATGCCGACAACGACGACCTGGTCTGTCAGCTACTCGGATTCCGGCCGACCAGGCACGCACCGCTCAGTGCCGAGCAGACGCTCTACGCCGCGGCGGCCGACGACCAGGGCGAGGACGACGACGATGAAGAGGCGGGCATGCCAGACTATGCCGGCGCCGCCGGCGAGTTGTGACGGCCAGCACCGCGGGAGCGAGCCGGTACAGGGCGGACGAGTACCGCCGGCTGCTCGCCGCCGCACGGCGATCGCTTGAGCGTACCGGCGGCGACCTGTCTGGTTCGGTGAGCGTCAGCGGGCCTACGGACGCCGAGCGCAAGGCGATAATCGGAATTACCGGCCAGTACCGAGACGCCCGGGTGACGAGGATCACCGTACGGCTGGCCGACTTGGACCGGGCTGTGCGCGAGGCCACCGGACACGGACTAGCGGAGCTGTTGTCAGAGCTTGGCGGTCCGTTGCGGGATCGAAGAGCCGAGCGCGAGGCGCTCGCGGCTTCCCGCGATGCCGCCATCGAGCTGGCTCGTAACAGCCCGCTGCATGAGGCTTGCGGCTGGTACCGGGACTGGCTGGTCCAAGTTGCCGCCGACGGCACTTTGACCAGGCTCATCAACACCGATGAGCAGGCCAGGTTCACCCAGGCCGTCCGCGTGCTCGAGTACCTGGCCAACCGGACGGGATCGCCCGTTCTGCTGCCCGCGCTCGCGGCCGATGTCACCGGAGATACCAAGGCGCTCAACCACGGGACATTGGCCTCGACGCTGGTGTTGCGGGCGCTCGCCCTCAAGGCCGGACTGCCCAGGCCGGACTCGGCCGGTGATCGCCGGGAACTCTGGGAGACCAGCGAGGTGGTGCCCGACGACCTGGCCAGCCGGGTGCTGGTTCTCAACCTGCCCGCGCCGGGCCGGGGACTCGGCGAGTGGCTGACCGGTGCGGCCAGTCTCGGCGTTCCCTTCTACGTCACGTTGCACCAGCTCATGACAATGCCGCTTACCCTGCCGAGCACAGTCGTCCGCGTTTGCGAGAACCCGGCCGTGCTGCGCCGGGCGGCGGCTGAGCTCGGCCCTGCATCGGCCGCCCTGCTGTGCACCGAAGGACAGCCGTCCGCGGCATTCAACCAGCTCGCGCGCGCGGTCCTGGCGGGTGGCGGAGAGCTCCGGTATCACGGTGACTTCGACTGGCCCGGGATCGCCATCGCGAACTCGGTCATGATCCGCCACGGAGCCCGCGCGTGGCGGATGCGGGCGGCCGATTACCTCTCGGGCGTGCGGGCCGACGCCGAGTATGTCTCCCTGACCGGGACACCGCAGCCCACTCCCTGGGACCCCGGCCTCGCCGACGTCATGACCGCATCTGGCCGTGCCGTCTACGAGGAAACCGTGTCCGCCCCTCTGCTCAGCGACCTCGCCGGCTGTCCTTCGTAGGTTCTGCACTTGCGCGATGCGGCGGATCAAAGGCGCAGGCGGCGTATTCGTACGAGTGCGCGACGCAGCGGCGTTGCACTCGCGGTACTACGCCAGGCATCTAGATGAGTGATTCCTTATGGGTTGCGATCAAGAGGGTGTCCAGGTCGTTCGTTACAGTCGATCATGGGCACCCTCCCCGCGTCTTCGAACCGTATTCAAAGAGTCACTCAATATACACCGTGCCCCTCCATCTCGCCGCCTACGGCCTCCGGAAAGATGTGATGGAGCGAATCCCTGTAGTCGAGGTTGTCAATGAGCTTCTTTCCCGACAATATTGCGCCTTCCTGCACGCGCAGGCCGGAGTTTTGAAGCCGAGCCATCCGGAACCGCGCGAGAAGACGAGGTGAAGCGTGGGCACCCCGTTGCACTCGTACCATGTGGCCTTTGCCGTCTGTCCCCGCTCGCTCAAGTTCATAATCGATCACCTGCGTGGACAGAAGAATGTCGCCGATCCTTTGCTTACCAGAATCAACACCAAACGCAATGCCAACCATGATCACGCTCGTCGGGCCGAGAGCACTTATTGCCTCAGCTATCGTCAGTTCAGGTCCCCCCGGTCCGCCTAGCCCCATGGAGCATCTGACAAGGGCTACGGCAGCTCTGCCAATTGCCGAGAATCTATGGTACGCGTTCGTGGATGAGAAAGATCGGTCAACTAGCTCATAACCATTCTCGGCAAACATCTCTATTACTGCCTCATTCTCCACTTCGGTTACCACCACGAGAAGTACGTCCGTATGCGGTGACGGCAGGAAATTGTCATGAAGCCGATCCAGCGCCTCGGCAAGCCGACGGTCAGTTCCCAGTTGACGTGCCAGAACATTGGCATTCCAGGTACCTACAGAATATAGATCCTCACCCGACATCGGGAGCGTTCCCGTATTCTGAGGTGACACGAGGCGACGCAGCATCTCGCGACTGTGGAACCGTACTTCGTCCTGCCTGTCCATAGCTCTCTGTAGCATGAGGACATCAGCAAATGTGGCTGTCATCCACCGGAGAGTTGCCGTGAACAATGCATGAGATTCGCACCCTCGGGCGAGAAGAAGCGACTCCCAGGTCGACTTCTTACGCCTGGCCGCACCGTTCGCATCGATGGCCGAGAGCCTGATCAGTTCAGCTAGAATCGGAACGTCGTATAACGGAAAATCTCGCGCCAGGTCCTGTTCAAAGTAACTAAGACCACGCAATCCAGTTGGGATGTCATTATCACCAAAATTGCGATATTCTAGAGCAAATAGCGTTGAAATCGCGCGCCGTATGTAACTTTCGGCAATTGGAGACGTCTGCAAAGTGCCCAGGTAAGGTTTAAACAGCGAGAACGTGACAGCGCGGTCACCGCGCTCGCTTATAGCCTTCAGCACGGTTGACCGAAGCTGGGCCGGGGCGATCTGGTATCTTGAGTCTATCTGGGCGATTCGCAATGCCCAATCAGTCATTCCGGGTAAAATTTGCGCCGTAGTTCCGCCAGTCTTCTCGATGGTCGGTTCAATCTCGGGCAAACTCGTCTTGCCAAAATAGGCTGGATACCGTGCGGCATCGTGTTCGTACGTAGCTATTCAGCAGGGGTGAGCGGCAGGCTGTTGAGCGCTGGGCTGGTGCGGATGGCGGAGGCGTGCCGGCTGATCGCGGAGTTGACCGCGCGGGCCGGGCTGCCGGGCGTCCGGGCGGAGCGGCTTTCTGGCAGGGCGGGGGCGGGGGATTGCTAACTCGCCGGCAGCGGCAGCCGCTTCGCTGCGCCCGCGCCTCCGGCCGCCGCCAGTTCCCGCCCGGAGGG
>DASTJM010000115.1:0-45601 GCA_035716545.1 Streptosporangiaceae bacterium | reverse complement strand
GGGGCATGGGGCTGGGGCATGGGGCTGGGGCATGGGGCTTGGGGCTGGGGCTGGGGCATGGGGCTGGGGCATGGGGCTGGGGCATGGGCATCGGGATGGGGGCTGGGGCGCCCTAGCGCTGGAAGGGCACCGGCTTGGTCGAGCTGACCTCGATCTTGTCAATGCTGGCGCTGGACACCGGGTCGGCCGACAGGATGGTGCGCCCGGCTGCCGGGTCGCTGTACATCGCCATCGCCACGTCAACCGGAACGCGGGAACGCTCGGGGGCGGCGTCCTCGGTCGTGAAGCCGGTCCGTTCTGATCGCCCGTGCACGAGCCGCGCGACGCCAACGAGTGGCTCGATCACCTCGATGGGGAAGTCGGTACCGGCCAGTATCTGGACGCCGGAGGTGATGAGCCGCGCCCAGGGATAGGCGATCTCGGCCCGCCCGGCACCGAGCGCCGGCCCGATGTGACCCGCGTCGGTCACCGCGAACGAGGGTTGCAGGCAGGCCCAGACGCCAAGTTCCGCCATCCGCGACATGACCTCGCCTGACAGCATGCTGGCGTGCTCAATCCGCGGCATCGCCGCGGCCATCGCCTGCCGGTCCTTGCCCCAGGCCAGTTCGTAGGCGTCAAGGACCGTCTGCACGCCAAGGTCGCCGATCGCGTGCGTGGCGATCCGCCAGCCGCCCGCGATGAACCGCTCGATCCGGCGCGCCAGCGTCGGCGGGCTGGTGAAAAGCAGCCCGTTATCGCCGGTGTCGCTGAAGTCCTGGCAGACGGCGCAGGTACGCGGGACGAGCCAGCCGTCGGCATAGAACTTGATTCCGTCCAGGCTGATCCATGGGCCGGCGTCAGCGCGCCGAGCGTCAAGTTCGCTGTCGCTGACCGACTCGGCCAGCCCGCTGGCCAGGTAGATGCGCAAGCGGGCAGGCAGCGGCTCTTCGGCGGCGGCGCTCAGCGCGTCCAGGTAGCTCCAGTCGCGCATGCCCATCTCGGTAACCTCGACCAGTCCGGCCCGGGCCGCCATGGCCAGTCCGGCGCGCAGGTGCTCGGCCAGTTCTCCTGGCGGATGTGGGCTGGGCGGATCAGCGATATCCATCGGGGTTGTGCCCTCGCGCTGGACGCGCAGGTGAAAATCCCTGACAGTGGTGCCTTGCCACGGCATTGGCATGCCAGCGGCCGCCTTGAGCAGATGCGTGTGGTGATCGGCGAAGCCCGCGACCTCGATGCCCGTGATGCTCTCCTGGCTCATCGCTCGATCATCACATCGCGACGGCGGGAAGCTCAGGCCACTTTCATGATTCCCGACCTGAATGCGAAGGAGACAAGCTGGGCGCGGTCGCGGGCCCCCAGCTTGCAGCGCACTCGGTACACGTGGGTACGGACGGTCGCGACGCCGATGGTCAGCTCGCGCGCGATCTCGTCGGTGGACAGGCCACGAGCGATCAGCATCATCACCTCGCGCTCGCGCTGCGTCAGTGAGTTCACCATGGGCTCAAGCACGCCCTCGGAGCGCCTGGTCCCGCCGCGGAACCAGTTGACCAGCTGCTCGGTCACTACCGGAGTGAGCATCGTCTGGCTGCGCGAGACAATCCTGATGGCGGAGATGAGGTCGGCGAGGCTGGCGTCCTTGCTGAGCAAGCCGCTGGCGCCGGCATGCAGCACATCGCTCATCGTCTCGTCGGTGTCACCCATCGCGAATACCACGACCCGCAGCGGCGGCGCGAGGTCCTCCTTGCCGAGCCTGCGGATCATCTCCAGCCCGGGAATGCCCTTGAGCTTGAGGTCGGTCACGACGACATCTGGCCGTAGCGACCGGCTCATCGCGAGTGCCTCCATGCCGTTGCCAGTCGTCTCGATGACATCGATGTCGGGAAGGGAGTCGAGCAGGGTGCGCAGCCCATCCCTCACCACAGGTAGCTCGTCGCAGATGAGAACTCGCACTGCCATGGTTCCCTCCCTAGCCGCAGGCCCGTCGGCCGGCCCGCCGGCGTGCAGCCGCAGGGGGTCGTGCGGCCAGTGGTGCGCCGGCTGCTTAGTGCCGCGAAACGGCATCTATGCCAGGGAAGACGGGGCTGTAGGCCAGGTGGTTCATTTGCTCGTGCGCCGATCGCACCGTCCGTATAGTCCAGCTGGCTTTACCCAGCTGATCAGCTGATCCCCTATGGCTGAACCAAGGATCGCGCCAGCCGCCTCGCAGGTGAAAGCAGCCCGTAGCCCACCGAGCCGGCCCGAAGGCGCTCCCTGGCGAGCAGAACTAGCAGCGCCATAGCCCCGGTCAGCGTGACGTTGAGCAGGCCGATCAGTATCGCCATGGTGCGGAGCAGCCGTTGCTTCGCCAGCCAGCGGAGCCCTTCCAAGATGTCGGCCCTGACCGAACGCGACCGTGCTTGACCGGCCTTCCGGGCAGCCAGGCGCCCGTCAGCGACATAGGAGCCGCCGACCCACCCGATCAAAATCGCGCTTGCGGCACAGGTGCCGCCGTTCACAGCGGGGCCGCGACGGCTGACAAGCCGGTTCCCAGCGCCGATGCCGTATTCGCCGGCCAGAGCTTGGCGAAGCGGCTGCCAAGCGGTTGCGCATGGTGGCTCCGCATCGCCGGACAACTTGCAGCTCATCGGGAAGATAACAAATTCTGGCAGGTCAGCCCCCTGATGTTGTTACCTTTGGTGCCGTGCATACCTCCCGGCGTGCGCCTAGGCGGCAGCTCAGGCTCCAGTTCCGGTTGGCCGTCGGCGCGCTCGTGGCAGTGGTCGTCGCCGGCGGTGTCGTCATTGCCAAGGAAGTGATCGGCATGCCGCAAGGCATCCCGGGCGGCGTGACAGAGACACCGGTCGGCTCGCCCACTAAGGTCACGCGCTCCAAACCGCTGGTTCGAGGTTCGCCACTTTCGCCAGGCTGGCGTGGTGACGGCAAGGCGGTCAAGCTCGCGTTCGGCGGCGACGTGCACTTCGAGGGACCGCTAGCTGCTCGCCTGGCCGCTGATCCAGCGACCACTTTCGACGGGACCATCGAGTCGTTGCTGTCCGGGTCGGACCTGTCGATGACCAACTTCGAGTCGGCTCTGGTTGACCGAGCATGCCCGGATCCTCAGCCCAAGCAGTTCGTATTCTCCGTGCCGCCCGCGGCGCTGACAGCTTTCAGAGCGGCCCGCGTCACGCTGGTCACCGAGGCAAACAATCACGGCGAGGACTGCGGCCAGGCCGGCCTCGCCCAGTCACTGACCATCGCGAAGGCCGCGCGTTACCCGGTGATCGGGATCGGCAAGAACGCCGCGCAGGCCTTCACCCCGTACACGACCACGATCCATGGCCAGCGGATCGCGATCATCGCGGCTACGGAGGTCATCGACACCAATCTGATCTCATCGTGGACGGCGACGGCTACTCAGCCCGGCCTGGCATCCGCCTACCAGGAGGCGGAGCTCGTCGCCGCCGTCGAGCGGGCACGGAAGGTCAGCGACACCGTCGTGGTCTACCTGCATTGGGGGACCGAAGCGCAGACATGCCCCAACTCAGTGCAGGAGCCGCTCGCCAAGGCGCTGGTCGAGGCTGGTGCCGATATCGTCGTGGGCGCGCACGCCCACGTACAGCTCGGCGCGGGCTACCTCGGTACCGCGTTCGTCGACTATGGCCTGGGCAACTTTGCGTTCTACGATAGCAATCCGCCTGAGACGTACAGCGGGGCGCTGCACATCACGATCACCGGGCGCCATGTCGACAGCTTTAGCTGGCGTCCGGCTCTGATCACCGGCGCGCTCCCTGTCCCGGAGACCGGCACCGCGGCGGAGTCGGCTGTCACGCGCTGGGAGGGACTGCGCGGCTGTACTGATCTCACGAAGTCCGTGACAACCAGCCTCGCGAGCAGGCAGAGCGAAACAACCCCGTTCAGAGGACCAGCCATCAAGCCGCTCGGAGGTTGATCAGCGCGCGAGCCAGCTGGGGTGGCACCGGGTGCGTGGGGCGGGCAGGTGATGCGAGTGAGCGGGGACAGACTCCGGCGCGCTTCTCAATACACTTCTGACATGAGCACCCAGCACCCAGCGGCCAAGAGGATCCCGAGCCAGCGAGTCTTTCACGGTGATGCGTTCACTGACGAGTATCAGTGGCTCGCCGACAAGGACGATCCGGACACGATCGCCTTCCTCGAAGCACAGAACGCCTTTACGCAGGCGATGACCAAGGAGCAGGCCGGCCTGCGGGATGCCATCTTCGCCGAGATCAAGGGGCGAACCAGGGAAACCGACCTGTCGGTACCGGTTCGCAGGGGCGGCTGGTGGTACTACGGCCGCACGCTGGAGGGCAAGCAGTACCAGGTGATGTGCAGGCGGGCGGTCCAGGGACCAGGCGAGCGGCCGCCCATATCAGATGACGGCTCGGCACCGGACGGCGAGGAGATCCTCCTCGATTGCAATGAGCTGGCCGGAGGCGAGCCGTTCTTCTCACTTGGGGTATACAACGTCAGCCCGGACGGCACCAAGCTCGCTTTTTCCACCGACTACTCCGGTAACGAGCGGTACACGCTGAGGTTCAAGGACCTGCGCACCGGCGAGGTCTCAGCCGAGGAGATCCCGAACACCTATTACGCCTCGGCCTGGGCGAAGGACGGCTCGGCGGTTTTTTACATCATCGCGGATGACGCCTGGCGGCCATATCAGGTCTGGCGGCATACCATCGGCACCCCGGTCGCACAGGACGAGATCGTCTATACCGAGACCGACGAGCGGTTCTTCGTCACGGTCGCGCTCTCCCGCAGCCAGCGCTACGTGCTGATCGCCGCCACGAGCAAGATGACCAGCGAGTTCCGCCTGCTTGACGCCTCGGATCCTGCGGGCGAGTTCACCGTGGTCATGCCGCGCAGGCAAGGCGTGGAGTACACCCTGGACCACCAGCTCTTCGCTGACGGTTCCGAGCGGCTGCTGATCCTGCACAATGACGGGGCCGAGAACTTCGAGCTGGTCACCGCCTCTGTCGGCGAGCCAAGCGCC
Source organism: Streptosporangiaceae bacterium (assembly GCA_035716545.1). Classification (GTDB taxonomy): domain Bacteria; phylum Actinomycetota; class Actinomycetes; order Streptosporangiales; family Streptosporangiaceae; genus Chersky-822. The sequence continues at coordinate 40,629 of DASTJM010000115.1, read as the reverse complement.
TGGACTCCGCTGATACCTCACCGCGCGGACACCAGGCTGGTTGATGTCTCCGCCTTCCAGAATCATTTCGTGCTCTACTACCGCAAGAATGGCTTGACAGGGCTGCGGGTAGTCAAGGCCGACGGCACCGACCGCGAAGTCGCTTTCAGCGAACCCGTATACACGGTCGGCCCTGGCGTGAATCATGAGTACACGTCGAATTTGTTCAGGATGTCGTATTCTTCTATGATCACGCCGGATTCGGTTTACGACTACGACACGGTCACCGGGGAACTGATCCTGCTCAAGCGCCGACCGGTACTGACCTTGCCCGGTGAGCCCGAGTTCCGGATCGAGGACTACGAACAGTTCCGGGAATGGGCGACGGCTCCTGACGGCACGAAGGTCCCGATCTCGCTTGTCCGCAAGAAGGGCACCCCAAGCGAGCGCAACTCGCCGCTGCTGATGCACGGATACGGCAGTTACGAGGCGTCACTTGACCCGTATTTCTCGATCCCGAGACTGTCCCTGCTTGATCGCGGTTTCACCTTCGCGATCGCGCACATCCGGGGTGGCGGCGAGATGGGCAGGACCTGGTACGCCGGCGGCAAGCTGCTTAACAAGAAGAACACCTTCACGGACTACATCGCCTGCGCTCGCCACCTGGTCGCGGCCGGGTACACCAGCCATGATCGCCTGATCGCCCGGGGTGGCTCCGCGGGCGGGCTGCTGATGGGGGCAATTGCCAACCTGGCTCCCGAGGCGTTCGGCGGCATTGCCGCCCAGGTGCCGTTCGTCGACGCGCTGACCACGATCCTGGACCCCACGCTGCCGCTTACTGTCACCGAGTGGGAGGAATGGGGCGACCCGGTTCATGATCCAGAGGTATACGCGTACATGAAGTCGTACGCACCCTACGAGAACGTGACGGCAGACCGCCCCTACCCGCCGATCCTGGCGATCACCAGCCTGAACGACACTCGCGTCCGCTACGTCGAACCAGCGAAGTGGATCGCGAAGCTGCAGGCGATCGGTACGGGCGGGCCGTTCTTGCTCAAGACGGAGATGATCGCGGGGCACGCTGGCCGCAGCGGCCGCTACGACTCGTGGCGTGAGGAAGCGATGGTTCTGGCCTGGATCATTACGACCGCCAAGTCCGGCGCCGCTGAGGCCGAGGCTGGGGTCGCCAAGGCCAGTGCCGTCGGCGGCTGATCAGGGTTGTCGGGTTCCTGGCGGAGTGCTAACTGGCGCGGCAGCCCTTTCGTCGTGGACCACGGATATCCTCCCGGACCTGGAAACCTGTTCGGAAATGCGGATACAACCCCGCAAGCAGTGGTCACACCGACTGTCACAGCCAGGGTGCGTCAATAGGTGGTGTTCAAGTAAGCCCAGGTAGCACCGCATGTGAGCTAGTTGCCGCTCGGCGACACGCGCAGTGCTGCCGCCGGAGGGCCGTGCTGGCAGCCTTGGCGTGTCAGATATGGTGCCGGGCCGGGTGACCACGAGTTAGCCAGGAGAGCAGTGGCTCGATGCGCCTTCAAGCCAGCCACCAAGTCGGCCACCCGTCGCAAGTCTGTACCTTTGGTCCGGTTCTGCCGAGTCCGCGCAGGTCAGGTTCCGTCGCCTTGTGCCAGGTACGTACCGGTCAGGCCGTATTCCCGCTAATAATTCGCAGGTCATCGGCGCGTCGGAGACCGCAAAGAGCCCTTAGGCCGGGCGTATTGCCGCAGAATGGTGCCCGAGCAGAGCAATGGTGCGCCGCTGTTCTTGGTCGGCTGGGCGCAGGAGAGCGAGCGGAGGTGTGATGGCGGCGGGCAAGCGGATGTTGCCCGGCGCCGCGGTGATGACCGAGCGAGCGGTGACGGCCGAGCAGCAGATGATGACCGGGCGGCAGACCATTACTGGACAGCACAGTACCGGGCAGAGCGCGGACACCGGCTGGGTGAATCGGCCGGGTGAGCCGGCCGGGTATTCATCAGACCCGCGGGCCGACCAGCCACAGCGTACGGTCAGGCGAGGTGCCGGTGGCCGATGGCTGGTCTGGATGCTGCGCGGCTTCCTGTGGATCGTCCTGCTCCTGATCGCGTACCGGGGCGTGGTCGCCATAGTGACGGGCAATCAGAGTCCCGGGGGGCAAGCGGGTACTGCCAGCGGGCCGGCGGCGACGACAGGCGGCTATCCGGTGTCGCTCGCGGGTGCGTTCGCCCTGGAGTTCGGCCAGATCTACCTGAACTTCAGCCCGGCTACAGCCGCTCAGCGAGCGGCCGAGCTCGCACCGTTCCTGCCGCCAGGTGCCGATCCCCAGCTCGGGTGGAATGGCAGCGGCTCGCAGACAGTGCAGTCAGTTCAGGTGGCCGGAGTCGATGTGCGGGGCGCGCGGAGCGCTGTCGTCGACTTGCTGGCCTTGGCGAACGGGCACCTCATCGAGATCGGCGTGCCGGTCTACTATTCGGGCGGCGGCCTCGTGGTATCGGGCCAGCCCGCGCTCCTGCCGCCGCCGGTGGCTGCGGTACCGCCCGCACTGGCTCAGAGAGCGGCCGATCCTGGTACAGCCAGGGCACTGGGTGCGCTGCTGCCGAAGTTCTTCAGGGCATTCGCCCGTGGCAATACCGCCAAACTCGGCACGTTCGCGGCACCGGGAACTCAGCTCACGGGCCTGAACGGCGAGGTTGCGTTCGGCGGCATCGTGACGATCGGCGTTCCGGCGGGCGGTCAGCCTGCTAGCGGCACGGGCGGCAGGGCCATTACGGTGACCGTCGCCTGGCTGCCGGTCAGCACGCCGTCGGCGGGCCCGCCGTCGGCCGCCGGCGGCCGTGCCCAGATCGACATGACCTATGCGATGACCGTCGAGCACCGTGCCGGGCGATGGTACGTGGGCTCGATCGGGGCGTTGACCCCGCCGGCCGGATCGTCGTCATGAGCAGCAGTAAGCCCGTCGCAGCACCAAGTAAGCCGTGCTCATCAACTCCGGAGTAACGATGCAACTCATTGCCACGGCAATCCCCTTGTCGCTCAGCAGCTCGGGCCTCGTGACGTACCTGCAGGATCTCTTCGGGCCGCTGTTCCTGGGGATTGTGGGTATCGTCGCTATCTTTTTCCTCTTTACCAGGGAGGTCGTTCGTTTCGTACAGTTTTTTGTGCTTGCCGTCGCCATTGCGGTTATCTTCTACGAACCGACGATCGTGCGCTCGCTTGCCATGGGTATCGCTCACGCGCTAGGGGTGCACTAGCCGACGTCGGCCACAGCTTGATGTAACCGCGGGAAGGGGGAGCGCACTGGTGGATCTGCCCACCTATACGAGTATCTGGCGGATTGAGAAACGGCTCTATAAGCTGTACGACTTCCGGCTTCCGATGCCGCTTCCGATCGGCCAGATCACGGTGTTCGCTGCGATCGCCGTGCCGTACGTGGTGCTGCTCACCCTGCTCGGGCTCCCGTTCAATCACTCGCTCATCTGGCTCTACGTGCTGCCGCCGGGAGTGGCCACGTGGCTCGTCACCCGGCCGGTGCTTGAGAGCAAGCGGCTGCCGGAACTGGTCCGCTCGCAACTCCGCTACGTCGCCGAGCCCAGGGTGTGGTGCCGGATGGCGCCGCTCGCTGAAAAAGATGTCATCGTCGTGACCGGCCGGGTGTGGCGACTGTCAGCACCGGCGCGCGAGCGCCTCAAGGCCCCGCAGGCCGCCGCGTCGCGCAAGAAAGCTCGCCGCCTGGTGCCTGCTTCGGTGCCAGCACTGACCAGGCGGAGCCGGTCACGGCCCGGTCCTGGCCAGCCAGCCGGATCAGCAGCCAGGGTACGGCGGCAGAGCCGGGTTACTGGCGCGGGCAACCCTGGCAGGGGAAACCCGGTCGTCAACCCTGCGGTGCGGGGAAACGCCGGTGTTTTCACCAGGCAGCGAACCGGTGCCCAGGCGCTGACTGGATTGCTCCGGCCTCCGGCGCGCCCGCCCGCTCACCAGGCCCCGCCCGCCGATCGCGTCCTGCCTGCCGGCCGTCTGCCCGCGAGTGACTGGCCCCCGGCTCCGCCGCGGCCCGCCCGTGCGCCAACCGCACCGCCGACCCGGCCGGCGGCGGGGCCGGCCCTCGCATCGCGGGCACCAGCCCTGGAGGCGTCACCTCCGGTGACGATGCCCATGCCGGCCGGCTCGCCAGCCCCCGGCCCTGATCACGACCACCACCGCGACCCCGATCACTGCCCCGACCCCGATCACGACCACGATCACCACCGTGACCAGGATCACCACCGCGACCGCCAACGAGGGCCGGGAGATCAGCCGGCCGCGCGCCCTGCCATCACCGTGGTAGGCAATGCCCTGCCGCAGGAACCGCCGCCATCGGTCGAACGCGCTCTGGCCGGCCCATCGGCTCGCCGCGGTGACATCAAGACGGGACGAGTCACGGTCGTGCCTGGCGGGCATCGCCCGGGCAAGCCGGATCAGTTGCAACGCGACCGGGCGCGGGCGCGGCAGCCGATCGACGGCCCGCGCCGTGTTGTCGTGCTCGGCTGCACGGTCGGGGCCGGCCAGACCGTCACCACGCTGCTCACCGGAGAACTGCTCGCCAGCCTGCGGACCGACCTCGTAGCTGTGCTCGACCTCAACCCTGGACCGGTCTCGCTGGCGCACCGGGCGCTGATGCGGCCCGCACTCAGCCGGGCAGCGTCGGCCGGGCAGTCGAGGCTTGCGATCTTGGCTAGCGGCACGGGCGAGCGCACCGACCGGGCCGGCGCGGCGATCGCGTTCGAGCAGGCGAGCATCAAGCATCAGATCGTGCTTGCCGACCCCTCAACGACCGCTGTGCCCCGTATGCTCGCCATCGCCGACCAGCTTATCCTCGTCGCCCCGGCGAGCGGGACGGCCGCCCGCGCGATCGGGATGACCTTCGAATGGCTCGAGGCGCACGGGCAGGGCAGCCTGGCCTCGGGCGCGATCATGGTCCTGAACGGGGTCAGCCGCCGCAGCGCAGAGCATGTCGAGCACGCAGAACGCGTCTGCGTCGGGCAGTGCCGCGCGATGGTGCGCGTGCCCTGGGATGATCAGCTCGCTAACCATTCGGTGAAAAAAATCCGCCAGGCAGCTCAGGCCGCGCCAGCCTCGCCACAGCGGGCGGGACTGCTCAGCCCGGCCACGGTCAGTGCTTATACGGCGCTCGCCGGCGTGCTCGTGACCGCCCTCGCCGGATCGGCCGCCGATGCGGCGGCCGCCATTGTGCCTCCCCCCACTGGCGGGCGGGTGGTCCGATGAGCCAGCGGACTGCCAGAAGCAGGCTGTCGGTCAGGTACTTCGACGACCGGATCTTGCTGACCGAAACGCATGCCTGGGCTTACTTCCGGGTGCCGACCATCTCGTATGAGTTCATGACCGCGCAGCAGCGGGAAACGCTGGCGACCAACCTGACCGTGGCTCTGGCCGGGATCAGGATGGCCGACGCCGAGGTGCACCTGCGGATCGCGCATCGCAGCTACCCGGCCGCGCAGTGGGCGACCGGTCTGCACGCCACATCGGATAGCGGTCCCGGGTGGCTGCCGTACCTGGATGAGATGTACCGGCAGGTGTGGGCCAAGGACTTCTGGACCAAGGAGGTCTACATCGGGGTCCGGCTCGGCCAGCGCGGCGTCCGGGCGCAGCTGGCAGGAGGCGTGCTCGCCCAGTTCATGAATGCCTACCGGGCCGGCGAGCAGCTGCTCGGCATCGAGGATGACGCGGTGGTCGTGCCGGAGATCGCCAAGTGGACCGAGCAGGCGGAGCGGGTCGGCCGCACGCTTGGGGCGAGTTCGCTTGCCGCCAGGCACGCGAGTGCCGACGACGTGGCGTGGCTCTTCAGGCACGCCCTGACCGGTGCCATCGGTGATCCTCCGCCGACCGCCGCGCGCAAACGCCGTTGGGGTCTCGGGGAGATCGAGGCACTTGTCGAAGGTGAGATTCACAACGGGCGTACCGTTCTGCGGATTATTCATCCGGCGGGTGAGTCATGCGTGGCCTTCCTGTCGTTCACGCGATTCCCCGACGTCATGTACTTCCCCGACGGCGAGCCGTGGCTGCACTATGCCGACGCGCTGCCCTTCCCGGTCGAGGCCAGCTTGCGGATGAAGCTGATCCCGCCGGCCAAGGCGAGCAAGGACGTCAGCCGGAGGCTGGCGCACGCCAGGGACATGGATGCGCACATCAGGGAGGCCGGCGCCGACCTGCCGATCGCGCTGGCCGAACAGATCGAGGCCGCGCGGCTGCTTGAGCACGGGATCACCAAGGAGCGGCTGCCATTCGTGTACGGCTGGCACAGGCTTGCGGTCACTGCCCCGGACCGTGAGTTGTGCATCCGGCGGGCTGAGGCGGTGATCGAGCATTACCGCGACATCGGCATTGACGTGGTGAACTCGACCGGTGACCAGTTCTCGCTGCTCAACGAGTCGCTGCCAGGCGACAAGGTCAGGCTCAGCTCCTACCTGCAGCGCCAGCCGCTCTACACCATCGCCGGCGGCATGCCGACAGCCACGGTGGATCTCGGTGACCGGCCGGTCGAGGATTCAGGCTGGGTTGGGCCCTATATAGGAGAGACGATCGGGCGTGCCAGGTCGGTCGTGCATTTCGACCCCCTGGTTGCCGCCGCGCGCAACCGGCCGACGGCCGTCGCGATCACCGGTGAGCCTGGCGGCGGCAAGACGACTCTCGCGCTCCTGGTGATCTTGCAAATGGCGCTGCGCGGGGTGACCGTCGCGGTGATCGACCCTAAGGGCGACGCCGAGGCCCTAGTGCGCCTGCTCGCTCACCGGGGCCGCCGAGCGCGGATGCTGCCGCTCGGGAGCGCGGCCGCCGGACTGCTCGACCCGTTCTCGTTCGGCGATGACCTCGCCGAGCGCCGGACGATGGCCGCCGAGACGCTGCGGCTGCTGCTGCCTGGCATGAGCGAGGAACGCGAGAGCGCGATGATCCAGGCGATCGGCGCGGTCTCGGCCGGGGACCAGCCGAGCCTGGGCAAGGTCGTCCAGTTCCTCGAAGCGGCCAGCGATCCGGCCTCGAAGAACCTCGGCGCCGTGTTGCGGTCGATGTCGGAGATGCGGCTGGCCAGGCTCTGCTTCTCGCCGTCAGGCGGTGACCGGATCGACGCCGAAGGTTGGACGACGGTGTTCACCCTGGCCGGGCTCACCCTGCCAGAGGCTGGTCTCAAGCGCGATGACTACTCCTACGAGCAGCGCCTGTCCGTCGCCTTGCTTTACCTGGTATCGCAGTTCGCGCGGCGGTTGCTCAACAGCCTGGACCGGCGGATTCCCAAGGCGATCGTGCTCGACGAGGCATGGGCCGTGACCTCGACGCCGCAGGGCGCCAAGCTGATCCCCGAGGTGTCCAGGATGGGACGATCTCGTAACACCGCCCTGGTCCTGGTGTCCCAGAACGCCGGTGACCTGCTCAACGAGCAGGTGACGAACTGCATCTCGGCGGTGTTCGCGTTCCGTTCCACGGAGCGAGCCGAGGTGGCCAACGTGCTGTCACTGCTCGGGGTCGAGTTGTCCGACGAGCACGCCGCGGTGCTGCGCAGCCTCGGCAACGGAGAGTGTGTTTTCAGAGATCTCGATGGCCGTGCGGGCCGGATCACGGTCGACCTGATCTCCGACGACTTGCGGCGCTGGCTTGACACCAACCCGACCAGAGCCAGGTCGGGGGAGATCCCGGTGCCACCGCAGAGCGAATTCGCGGGTCAAACCGATTTCACCGAGGCGGGGGGTATTCCGGGCCTGGGATCAGCGCCGATCACCGGGGCCGATTCGACACCAGAACTGGCGGGGCAGGCCCTGCCAGCACCAGTACACGGCCATCACACCGAACGGGGCCGACCACCGAGCCAGGCTCAGGCGCCTTCCCCATAGCCTGACCGACCCGAACCCACCAGGAGAGCCCCCCAATGGTCAAGACCCGGCGCCTGCGACGGATGCGGCTGATGCCAACGCAAATCCGGCGAATACCGCGCAAGCTCGCTGTCGCGCTGATCGCGGCCGCCGCCGTGTGCTGCGTTCCGCTGGCAGCCAGCGCCGCTGTCGTCTCGCCGCGCGCGCTGGCTGGCTCCGCACCCGCGCGCACGGCCGCCGAGATCACCCCCATGGGGGTCGTCGCGCTGCGCGCGCCGGCTAACACCGCGCTGCGCGCGCCGGGCTGGACGGCGGCTCAGCCGATCCCGGCGCGGACGCTCGCGGCGACGGCGCCGGCCGGCGGCGGCCTGTGCTCAGTGCCCGGTATCGGGGACATCGGCGGCTTGTTCGGCTTCTGCTCCCTCGGCCAGTCCGGGATCACCGGTGAGCTGAACAACCTCTGCCAGCCGGGAGTGCCTCAGCCTGAGTCAGCCACGTCGGGCATCGACTCGCTCATCAAGCCGCCGGCCGCGTCGGGCAAGCCGGTAGCGACGCCGTACAACCAGTACGGCATGGCCGGGCAGTACTGGGCCGCGACAAACCTGCAGTGCTCCGACATGACGTCGCTGATCGGCAACGACGTCGCCGGGATGATCTTCGACTTCGCGAAGGCCCTGGACCGGGTCACGATCACCGTCTACCAGTCAGCCGCGGGCGAGGGAATCCTCAGCTGGCTCCAGGACGTGACCGACCATCTGATCACAGGCCTTGGCAACGCGATCTATTTCCCCTACGTAGCAGTGATCGTCATCCTGGGCGCGATCTGGCTGGCCTGGCAGGGTCTGATCCGCAAGCGCGCGACCAGGACCATCGAGGGCACGATCTGGATGGTCGTCGCCTGCGCCGCGGCGATCTGGCTGATCGGCAGGCCAGCCGACTTCACCGGGCTTGGCAAGGGCGTATCGGACGGGATCAGCACCACGCTGAACGCCGCCTTTGCCCACCTGCCGAGCCCGGGCCAGGCCGCTTGCCTGCCGGTCACGGCGCGCGACCCGCAGATCAGCCCGGCTAGCTTCAGTTACACGTCGGGGCGCACGGTCGTCGACCAGAACGCCAACGAACTGTGGACGGTGCTGGTCTGCAAGCCGTGGCTGGACGGCGAGTTCGGCACGACCGTCTACGCGGCGAAGCACGGCGCCGCGCAGACCGCGGTCAGCAAGTACGCGAGGCCGTTGCTGTGGGCGCAGGCAATCGCGGTCAACGAGCGCGCGACGACGGGCATGATCCAGGCCAAACAGGCCGCTTATGTTGGGATTGCGCAGACGATCCAGAACAAGGACCCGAGCGCGTATCCGCTCTTCCAGGGCAAGGAGTGGACCACCAGGCTGGAGATCGCGTTCGCGTCGCTGCTGGCGGCGGTGGTGGCCGGGGTCTTGATCCTGCTGATCTCGGTGACGCTGATCCTCCTCAAGCTCGGGTTCCTGCTGCTGCTGATCGTAGGGCCGTTCTTCCTGCTCATCGGCACGCATCCTGGCTTCGGCCGGGTCGTGGCCGTGCGCTGGTTCGAGATGCTGGTGGGCGTCCTGCTCAAGCAGGCGGCCGTAGCGCTCGCGCTCAGCGTGCTGCTCTACAGCTACGCCCTCATCATGGGGACCTCGGATGCCGTGCTGCCTTGGGCTCTCAAGATCTTGATGATCACGCTGGTGACAGTAGCGGTGTTCATCTATCGCAAGCCGTTCCAGCACCTGTTCACCTCGGTCGGCTACAGCGCCATCGGCGCGACCGACCGGGCCGATGCCGACCTCAGTCGCGCCGCGGCGACCGCGCGGGCGAACACCCGGACCGCGGCGACGCTCGCCGTGCCAGGCTTCGCTGGCTACCGCGTTGCCAGGTGGGCCAGGCGCAACCCGGCTCAGGCGGCCGGCCTGGCGCTGAGCGCGGCGACCGCCGTGAACACCGCCGGACTGGCGGCAGGGGCGGCGGCAGGCGGCACGGGGGTCGGCGCTGAGGCCGGCCAGGGCGCGGGTGAGACGGCTGGAGCCGGCACAGCGGGTGCTGGCACCGGGGCGGATTCGGCTGGGGCCGGAGTCGGCTCGCAGGCCGGCACCGCGTCCCGAGCGCGTGCATACGGAGCGTCGGCAGGGAACGCGTCAGGCGACCAGGCGCCACCGCTGCGCCTGCCCGCGAGCAACGGCACGCCGTCGAGCTGGGTGTCGTCTGGAGCTGGAGCTGGGGCGGGAGCCGCGGCTGGCGGCGGGTCTGTGGCCGGGTCCGTGCACGGAGCGGGCGGCTCAGCTGGTTCGCCGCCGGTGTCGGCGGCCGCATCGGACCAGCGCTGGCCGGGCGGTTCTGGCGGCGGCTGGACCGGAGCGGGCAGCCCGCCGACCTCGCGGCGACCCGCTGGATCCAGGAATGGCGCCGGGCCCACAGGAGCCGGGGCGGCTACCAGAGGCGGCACTGGCCCCGGCCCCGGTCCGTCAAGCTGGGCCGGTTCTGGCGAGTCGGCCAGCGCGCACAGGCCGACCTCTCAGCCGACCGGAACCTTCCGGTCACGGGCATCCGCGCCACCCCGATCAGGGGCCGGTTCCGGAGCCGGGGCTGTCAACCGCCCGGTTGGCCCCTCGCGCTCGTCCGCGCAGCCACCCCGTCCCGCGCCGCCCCCGAGGTCGTCCGCGGCCGGTTCGTCGTCAGGGTCCTCAGCCTCGCCGAGGACACCTGGGTTGTTCCGCTCGCTCGGGTCACGGCGTCAGCCGCCGGCGGCTCCGCCTCGTCAAGGCCCCAGCCGCGGATCGGCAGGCTGGATCTCCGGCGATCAGGCCGCGGGCGGACAGCCAGGCAGCCAGCCCCGCAGCGGCGAAGAACAGGCCGAAGGCCCCTTCTGGCTGCGGCCCATCAGGCGACAGAAGTAGCTGATCGCGATGGAACTCACGCCGGTTCAGCGACTCGTGACCTTCGTGATCGTCGCGGCTGTGCTTGCGGGCCTTGGGGCGTACCTGTTCCTGCCGAAGTCGTCATCCGGCGCGGCCGCCGCCGATCGGCCCGGGCACCATCCCGTGCCAGCCTCAAGCCCGGGAAGCCCGCCGGCGGGGCAGCCCGCTCCGCCCAGCCCGCCGGCGCCGGCGCCGGCGTCGTCCAGCTCGCCAGCTCAGTCCGCTCAGGCCTTCAACATCTACAACTGGCTCCCTTTCACCCCTTCAGAACTGGCGAGCGCCGCACGAGTGGTGACCACCTTCGCCGCTGACTACGGGACCTTTTCTTATCAGCAGAGCACCAGTAGTTACCTGGCACCGATGAAGCCGCTGATGAGCAGCCAGCTGGCGGCGCTGATCGGGCGCGCGTACTCGGCGCCTGGCGTCGCCGCGCAGCGGGTCGCGGGCAAGCAGGTCTCAGCCGGAACGGCGGTGATCACGTCGCTGAGGGCGTTCGGGCCAGGGAGCCTGACTTTCGTGGTGACGCTGACCGAGCGCACCAATGGCGTCAAGGGCCGGGACCAGCAAAGTACCGGCTACGCCATCACGGCGACCGGCAGCGGCTCGAGCTGGCAGGTCAGCAACATCCAGTTCGCCTCGGCAGGCAACCAGTGATCAAGCTGCCCGCTGGCCTGGTCAAGCCGGCCATCTTCACCCTCGCAGGGTTGCTGACGCTGCTCGTGGTGGCGGTGCTGGCGGCGCCCATGCTGCTGTTCGCCGGGGGCGGGCTCCTGTACTCGACGCAGAACGCCTGCTCCGCCGGCGGAAGCGGCGGCGGGAACCAGCCTCCGCCCAGTGGAGCCGCCAGCGCGATTCCAGCGGATTACCTCTCGCTGTTCAAGTCGATCGGTGCCAAGTACCGCGTGCCATGGGTGATACTCGCCGGGATCGCCAAGGTGGAGAGCGACGACGGCCAGACCACGCTGCCTGGCGTGCACAACGGAGCGAACGCCTTCGGTGCCGCCGGGCCGATGCAGATCGGCATCGGCGGTGCCGCGGGCAACACCTGGGGGGGTGCCCCGGTTCATTCAGCGAGCGAGCGTGTCGATGGCGTCGCGACCGATGCCAACGGCGACGGCGTCGCGAGCGTCTACGAGCCGGCCGACGCCATCGCCGGCGCCGCGAAATACCTCGTCGAGCACGGCGTGATCGACAACCCTCCTGACGCGGTCTTCGCCTATAACCACCTGGAGTCCTACGTCCAGTCGGTGCTCGGGTGGGCGTCGACCTACGCCAGGGGCGGATTCACGGTCAGCCCGATCAGCGTGGATGACGCACCGACCTGCATCCCGGGCGTGGGCACCGCATCGAGCACGGCGGCAGCCACCGCCATCGCCTTCGCCCAGGCGCAACTCGGCAAGCCTTATCAGTGGGGCGGAACGGGCCCTGATGCGTTCGACTGCTCAGGCTTGGTGATGATGGCCTACCGCTCGGCGGGCGTGTTCATCCCGCGCACCTCGCAGCAGCAGTGGATCTGGGGGCCGCGCGTCCCCGCTGGCGATGTGCAGCCAGGTGACCTGGTGTTCTTCGCTGGAGGTGACGGCACTGTCACCGCGCCAGGCCACGTCGGCATGGTCATCGGCGGCGGCCTGATGATCGAGTCCCCGGCCCCCGGCCTCGTCGTGCGCATCACCAGGTACACCGACCTGGGTCCAGTCGGCTTCACCCGGCCCTGGGCCCACGCGGGCATCCACGTAGCCGCAGGTTCCAGCGCCTGACGCCAGCGTGCCGCCCGCTGACCGCCGGCAGCTGACCGCCGCCCGCTGACCGCAGGCAGCTGACCGCAGGCAACCGACCGCCGGGCACGGGGATGCGGGGCACGGGGGAGATCAGGGTGCCGGGCTAGGATTCGTGCTGATGAGTACCGCAGCTGCACAACTGAGCGAGGCCGTCTTGCGCGAGCGGCAGGGCACGGCGATCCATACGGAGGATCTGACCAAGATCTATCCGGGCACGGACTTCGCGGCGGTTGACAAACTCAACCTCGAGGTCAGGGCTGGCGAGATCTTCGGCTTGCTTGGCCCGAACGGAGCGGGCAAGACCACCACGGCGGGGATGCTGACCACCAGGGTGGTGCCGACCTCGGGCCGGGCGTTCCTGGCCGGAGTGGACGTCAAAGCCCATCCGGCCCTGGCCAAGCAGCTCAGCGGCATCGTCTCCCAGCAGAACACGCTCGACCGCCAGCTCACCGTCTGGGAGAACCTCTACTTCCACGGACGGCTTTTCGGCATCGGCAACTCCGAATCCCGGAGGATCGCCGACCACCTGCTCGCCCAGTTCCAGCTGTCCAAGTGGGCAAAGGCGTCGGTGTACGCACTGTCCGGCGGGATGGCGCAGCGGCTGATGGTCGCGCGGGCCATCTTCCACCGGCCGTCGGTGCTGTTCCTCGACGAGCCGACGGCCGGCCTGGATCCGCAAAGCAGGCTCGCCCTGTGGGACCTGCTCGGCGAACTGCACCGGGACGGCCAGACTATCCTGCTCACCACCCACTACATGGAGGAAGCAGACCGGCTCTGCGAGCGCGTCGCGATCATGGACCATGGCAAGATCCTGGCGCTTGACACCCCGGCCGCGCTCAAGCAGAGCACCGGCGCGGACACCATTGTCGAGCTGAAGACGACAGGGAACCCCGAGCGCCTCGCCGAGCTTCTCAGCCGCGAGATCCAGGGTGTCACGAGAACGAGAGTCGCCGACAGCACGGTTCAGCTGCACTTGACCGGTAATGAGCGGCTTGTGCCCCAGATAGTGCTTACGGCCGAGCAAGGCGGGTGCAACCTCGTAGACCTGTCGATCTCCGAGCCGAGCCTGGAGACGGTCTTCATCAACCTGACCGGCAAGGAACTGAGGGATTAATGGCAGCCCCAGCAGCCCAGACCACCACCGCCCGGCGAACGCCCAGCGCGCGCATCGGCGGCGGACCGACCAGATCGGTCGTCAGAGCGAGCTGGACAGCGCTCGGTGCGCTGCTGCTCCGCGACCTCGTCGTGCTCAAGAAGCACTGGTGGGAGTTCGCGGTCCGGACAGTGATCCAGCCGTTCCTGCTGTGCTTTGTGTTCTTGTACGTCTTCCCCAAGATCGGCCAGGGCATCGGCGGGCGCGGCGCCTCGCAGCAGTCGGCGTTCGCGACCATCCTGGTTCCCGGGGTGGTCGGCATCTCGGTCATGTTCCAGGGCGTGCAGTCCATCGCGCTGAACATGGCACAGGAATTCGGCTTCACCCGCGAGATCGAGGACCGGGTGCAAGCGCCGTGTCCCATCTGGCTGGTCGCCATGGCCAAGGTGCTGTCCGGGGCGGCGCAGGGCCTGATCTCGGCGGCGATCGTGCTCCCGATCGCCGCCGTCGTGCACGCGCCCGGGGTCGAGGCGCACCTGACCTTGCACTGGGACCTGATCCTCACCTTCGTGCCCGTCGCCGCCGTGGCGATGGCCGGCCTCGGACTCGTGCTCGGCACCAGCTTCGAGCCAAGGAACATCGGCCTGATGTTCGGCTTCATCATCTTGCCGATCACGTTCCTGGGCGGCACCTATTACGGCTGGACAAGGCTGGCTCCTGTCACCTTGGGCGGCTGGCACTGGCTGCAGACGCTCGTGCTGATCAATCCCTTGATCTATGTCAACGAGGGGATGCGGGCGGCGTTCACGACCGCGCCGCATATGCACCTGTACGTGATCTATCCCGTGGTGACGGGGTTCGGGGTGGTGTTCCTGAGCATCGGGCTGCGGAACTTCAGGCGTCGCGTGCTGTCCTAGCCGACCGTGCCAGCCGCCGTGCTAGCCGCTGCGCTAGCCGAATGGGGAAGGAAGCCCTCATGGACTTCGAGCTCAGTGCCGAGCAGCGCCTGCTCCGCGAGACGATCAGGTCGTTCGTCGACGCCGAGATCCGCCCTGTGGCCAGGGAGCTGGAGGATTCGGGCGAGTATCCGGACGACATCGTCGCGACGATGGGCGAGCTAGGCCTGTTCGGTTTGCTCGTACCCGAGGAATACGGCGGCCTGGCCGCCGACATGGTCTCGCTCGCGGTTGTCTTCGAGGAGATCTCGCGCGGCTGGATGGGCATCGCCGGCATCATCGGCAGCCACTCGCTGTCCTGCTGGATGATCGCCGCTCACGGAACGGACGAGCAAAAGCGCGCCCACTTGCCCGCTCTGGCCAGCGGAGAGCGCCGGACCGGAATCGCCCTTACCGAGCCAGGGGCAGGCAGCGACCTCCAGGGCATTGCCACCACCGCCAGACGCGATGGAGAAACCCTCAGGCTGAACGGCAGAAAGACGTGGATCACCAACGCCCGCCACGCTGACCCGCTGCCCGTGCTCACCAAGACGGATCCCTCGGCCCGTCCGGCGCACGCAGGCATGTCGGTCGTGCTCGTGGACGCCCAGACCCCTGGCTTCGAGGTAGTCAGGGATCTGCCCAAGCTCGGCTATCGCGGCCCTGAAACCTGCGAGCTCGTCTTCGACAATGCGATCGTGCCCGCCTCGAACCTGCTCGGCGGCCAGGAAGGCCGCGGCCTACAGCAGGTGCTCTCCGCGCTGGAGAAAGGCAGGATCAACATCGCGGCCAGGGCCGTCGGCGTGGCCCAGGAGGCATACGACCAGGCCCTGCGTTACGCGGGGGAACGCGATGCCTTCGGGCAGAAGATCGCCAGGTTCCAGGCGGTGCAGCTCAAGCTGGCCGACATGGCGATGAAACTTCAGGCGGCCAGGCTCCTGACCTACTGGGCGGCCGCCCGTGCCGACGCCGGGCAGCGGGCCGACCTGGAATCAGGCCTGGCCAAGGTCTATGCGTCGGAAGTCGCGCAGGAGTGCGCGTTCACCGCGATGCAGGTACACGGCGGCTACGGGTACTCCAAGGAGTTCACCGTGGAGCGGCTCTATCGTGACGCTCCGCTGATGGTCATCGGCGAGGGCACGAACGACATTCTCCGTACCGTCATCGCCGAGTCGCTGATCAGCGGCCGCGGGTTCATTGGCTGAGAAGTATTGGCTGGGAAGTATTGGCTTAGCGTTTCGCCCGGCCAGATCCCGGGCTGGTCGATATGCTGCGACTCATGCCTCGAGCCCTGAAGTCGCGTGTCCGCCTGTTTGCGGGCGTCACAGTCGTAGCCCTGACGGTAGTCGCCTTCGCGACCTCGGCTGTCGCGAGCGCTTCTTCGCCGCTGAATCCGGCGGCCCGCAAGCCTCTCGCCGGGAAGATCATCGGCATCGACCCCGGCCACAATGGCAAGAACTGGACCGATCCGTCCTTCCTGAACCACCAGGTGTGGAATGGCAGGGAATGGGAGGACTGCGACACGACTGGCACCGAGACGGCCGGCGGCTACACCGAAGCGAAATTCAATTTCCTGGTCGCCACCAGGCTGGCCGCCATCTTGCGCAAGGCCGGCGCCAAGGTGGTGATGACCAGGCAGAACAACCACGGACTCGGTCCGTGCGTGAATACCAGGGCGAAGATACTCGACAAGGCCAAGGCGAACGTCTCGATCGACATTCACGCGGATTACGGGCCGTCTACCGGTCGTGGCTTCACGGTGCTCGAACCGGTCGCCGACGGGCCGAACAACAAGGTCATCAAGTCCTCGAAGCGCTTCGGCAAGGACGTGCACGCGGCGTTCCTGGCGCACACGCCGATGGGTATCAGCAACTACTACGGCCGCAATGGCTACATTTCCCGCAAGGACCTCGCTGGGCTGAATCTGACGACCATGGCCAAGGTGCTCATCGAGTGCGGCAATATGAATAACAGGGCCGACGCCAAGCTGCTCACTTCGTTGCGTGTCGAGCACGAGATCGCCTACGCGCTCTCGGTGGCGATCATCAGGTTCCTCGCCGGGCACTGATCCGGGTTCGGGGAGGGGAAGCGGCGGCGCGGTAGATTGCTGCGGGGACTGGAGCAAGTGGTGGCAGGTCAATTCTGGCGGGGGGCACTCGCCGCCGCGGTTCTGATGAGCGGCCTCACCGCTTCGGGGTGTGCCGTCTTCGGATCCTCGGCCTCATCGTCGCCGGTGTCCGGCGGGCAGCCTTCGGCGACCGGGCAGCGGGTGACCCCGGTGGCCCCGGTGACCCCGGTGACCCCGGTGGCCAGTTTGTCGCCGACGGCCAGACCGAAACCGCGGCACACCAAGGACGCTAAGGTGCTCGCGGGCAAGATCGTCGGGATCGACCCAGGCCACAACGGCCTCAATCACACCGACGCGGCGTTCCTCGGCCAGCAGGTTTTCAACGGCCGGACAATGGAGGACTGCGACACCACCGGCACGCAGACCGCCTCCGGCTACAGCGAGGCGCAGTTCAACTTCAACGTCGCGACCTACCTGAAGCACTTGCTGCGCAAGGAAGGCGCGAAGGTCGTCCTGACCAGAAACAACAACGACGGCCTCGGCCCGTGCGTCAACAAGCGCTCCCTCATCATCAACGACGCGCACGCCAACGTCGCGATCGACATTCACGCCGACGGCGGACCGGTGACCGGGCGCGGGTTCACGGTGCTCGAACCCATCGCGGACGGCCCCAACGACAAGGTGATCGCCACGTCCGACCAGTTCGGCACCGATGTGCACACCGCGTTCCTCAAGCACACGCCGTTCGGGGTCAGCGACTACTACGGCACGGATGGCTACATCAACAGGGATGACCTGGCCGGACTGAACCTGACCACGGTCCCCAAGGTGCTCATCGAGTGCGGCAACATGCCCAATCCGCAGGACGCGGCGCTGCTGACCTCGGCCAAGGTGCAAAGGCAGATCGCCGGGGCGCTCAACGACGCCATTGTCCACTTCCTCACCGGCCACTGGCCCAACGGCACCGCCTGAGAGCGCACCCCCTGCACCTCCCGACAGCAGCAGGAGGCCCCGATGCTGACACCAGCCCGGCCCGGCCCCGTCAGCAACGTGGCCCTGCCTGATGTCGTCCCTACAGATTGCTGAATCAGGGAGGCCGGGCGTCAGCCTGTCGCGGTTGCCGTGCCCGGGGCCCGGGTTTCATGATCGCGGAGACTTAGGGCTTGCAGACTAGTAACACGCGGGTTTGTCTCGTACTGAGGCCCACCTTTGGGACATCCGTGGCGCTCCAGCGCCACCTATGGGCCATCGGCGGGCCAGCCGCCAGGCAGTTCGCCGGGGCGCTCTCACCTTCCGGGACGCCAGATCGCCAATCTGCGGGTTATTACGCGACGGCCGCTTACCGCGCTGCCGGAAGCGCCCGGCGGGGTCAGCGCGGGCGGGCGCCGGCGCAGAGATTGCCGTGACTTGAGTGCCGCCTGCCCGGATGGACCTTTTCAGCAGTCTCTGCAGCACTGAAATCTTTCCGCGATCACGGCCGCGGGAGGGCTTGGCGGCTGAAAATCGCTCTGTGATCTGTCGATGCCAGGTTCGTGGTGTTGTCCGCGCTGTGCCAGGTCACCAATGAGGCCAGCGTGTTTGATGAGGCAGCTGGGAGTGGCGCCTGAGCGGGCTTGGTCGGCCCGCCCGAGCTAGATGTTGCCTGGAGTTACCGTCGGCTGACCATAGGTAGGGGCTTCGGGGTTCCAGACGTCGGCGAACTGCTGCTTGTCCGCTGACGCGGTCTGGGAGTCGCTGGTCGCGGCCTCGTAGGCGCCCGACTGGTTCGAAGGGAAACAGCCGCCCTGCTCTTGCTGAGCCCAGGTCAGGAAGTTATTGTCCGCGTCCAGGGAGTAGAGCAGTGCCTGCATCAGGTCCGATTTGAGCTCGGCTTCGTTGCTGAGGTCGCTGATATCCAGGCTCTTCGCGCTGTTGTACTCGCTCCGCCGCTGATTGTCGGCCGACTGGATGGCCGCCACGTCGTTGGCGAACCGGTCGCTGGACAGGCTCGAGCAGTTGTCTTCGATGTCCAGCACCGCGTTCTGCAGCGACGTGTGCGTCTGCGTACTGGTGCCGAGCAGGTTGGTGAGGTTCGCCGCCTCCGCGTTCGCGCTCGCCGACGAGGAATTGCTGGCCGGCGTGGACGATGACGACGGCGACGACGGGCCGGTCGTGCGAGTGACGCGCGTTGGGCCGGTGCTGTCTTTGCTGTAATGCAGGTAAGCGACGGCACCGCCGCCGCCCACGAGCACGATCGCGGCGATGGCGGCGACGACGGCCAGGCCCTTGCCTGACTTGCGCGGCGGCTGGGGTTGCTGCCAGCCCGGAGCACCTGGCCAGCCGGTCTGCTGCGGCGCCTGCCCGTAACCGCCGTGTCCCTGCTGCTGCCAGGTGCCTTGCGGCGGGGTCTGGCCTTGCTGCTGCCAGGTGCCTTGCGGCGGCATCTGGCCTTGCTGCTGCCAGGTGCCTCGCGGCGGGGTCTGGCCTTGCTGCGGATGGCCCTGCCAGCCTTGCGGCGGGGTCTGGCCTTGCTGCGGATGGCCCTGCCAGCCTTGCGGTCGGGGCTGTCCCGGCTGCCCGGCCCAGCCGCCCTGCTGCCAGGTTCCTGGCGCGGGCGCCTGCTGGCCGCCAGCTTGCGGGCCCGATAGCCTGGTGGCCTCGTCGAACGAGCCAGGCGTGCCCGCGGGCCACTGCGCTGGCGGCAGCTGAGGCGGTACCTGCTGGGCTTGCGGTACCTGCTGGGCTTGCGGTACCTGCTGGGCATGCTGGACTTGCGGTACCTGGGGAGCCCCGGGGCCAGCCGCGGCTGCCGCGACCACCCCGACTGCACCGGCCGCGCCGGCCTGCGCGAGTTCCGTCGCCGGCCAGGCCCTGGCCTGGTCGGCGTTGTCTGGAGCTGGGCGCGCGGCGGGCACGCCCCCCACGTCGGCCGAGCCCGGTACGAGCCGGAACGCTCGCCCGAGGTTGGTCGCGAAGTCGGTGCAACTCCCGTAGCGCTGCGCGGGGTCCTTGGCCATCGCGCGTTTGATCACCTGGTCCGCAGCTGGCGGCAGGTCGGGCCGCTTGGCGAGAAGCGAGGGCGGAGGCGCGGAAAGGTGCGCGTTGATCAGCGCAAGGCCGAGGTCGCGGCGGAAAGGCGGCTCGCCCGTCAGCATCTCGTAGGCGGCGCAGGCTAGCGAGTACTGATCGGCCCGGCCATCGACGGTCTGTGCCTCGATCTGTTCAGGAGCGATGTAATCGAGCGTGCCGACGAACTGTCCGGTCGAGGTCAGGTGCTGGCTAGCGAGCGTCTGCTTGCTGATGCCGAAGTCCGACAGGTAGACGTGATCGCTCTCGTCGCCAGGCCCGGCCGCCTGGTTGACGCCCGTGCTGCGGCCGCCGGTGTCGAGCAGTATGTTGGCAGGCTTGACATCACGGTGCACCAGGTCACGTGCGTGCGCGGCGTCAAGCGCCGCCGCGACCTGGCTGACGATATTCCACGCCCGGCCGGCCGGAAGCATCTGGCCACCGCTGAACAGCGACCGCACGTCGCCGCCCTGGACATAGCGCATGGCGATGAACAGGAATCCGCCGGCATCGCCGGCGTCGTACACCGGGATGATGTTCGGGTGGTCGACGGCTGCCGCTGCCCTGGACTCCCGGATAAATCGCGTGCGGAAAGCAGTATCAGCGGCCAGCCCGGGCGCCAGGAGTTTGAGCGCTACCCGGCGATCGAGTCGTTCGTCGTGCGCGCGGTACACGACGGCCATGCCACCCTGGCCGATGCGCTCTTCCAGCCGGTACCCGGCGATCTTGTCGCCGGGGTTGACGTTCGCCGGTGCCGAAGTATCGTCGCTCACCGCATCTGTCCCCGGACGAAGCCGACGATCCCACCCATATCCGCGCCCCGTTCTCGTCGGTTCCCCGCGGTCCGCCATCACGGCTGTCAGGTATTCCCCGCGACAACTGTAGCCGGTTAGTCACGCGCCGGAAATAGCACGGTAACGGGATTCCCGCAGGGCTGCGGGCCAGCATAGCGCGACTTGTACCGCGGTAACGCGGCTAGCGGTAAACCGCAGGCCAGTGTTAGTTGGCATAGTTGAGTACCCTTTACCCGCGCGAATTGCCTGCCCGCGACGGAACTCGGGTGCGACCCTTCGCCAGCGCGGTTAAAAGGCATGGAGATCAACAGCTTGAATGCCTGCGACAAGGCCGGGCACCGGCTGCGAGGCGGGGGTGGCCGGCCCGGCTGCCGGATCCTGCGCCTGCGGGGTCGCGCCTGCCGCCTCAAGCGCTTCGCGGGCGATCGCCAGTTTTTCGTAGATGAAAAGGACCGGGCCGCCGCCAGCCAGCATCAAGGCGGCCCCCAGGGCTTCGGTGGCGTTGCCGGCGTGCCGCACGTCGATGTCGGGGCGTACCTGACGCATCGCGGCGGTGATCAGCTCGCGCATCTGGCCGGGGGTCCGGCCGCGCAGGTCGGTGTCCTCGTAGATGACCACCCGGCTGAAATGGGTGGCCACCGCCTGCGCGGACGCGGCGACCAGATCATCGCGCCGGTCGCCGGGCAGCGTGATCGCCGCTGCCGGATCGCCTGGCCAGATGCTCTCCATCAGTTCGCCGATGGCGAGGAGCGCCGCCGCGTTATGGCCGTAATCCACGAGCACAGGGGTTGCCCCGACGGCATAGAGGTCGCCGCGACCAGGATTGGCGTCGGCCGGGGCGAATCCGGCGAGCGCGGCCTTGATGTCCTTGACTGCCGTGCCCAGCGCCCGGCAGGCGGCCACGGCCGCCAGCGCGTTGGCGACGACGAACCGTGCCTTGCCGCCGAAGGTACCAGGCAGGTCAGCGACGTCCATGATCACGCGCTGCCTGCCGCCTTCGGTCTCGACGACCTGGCCGCCGCAGACCTCGTAGCAGATCCCTCCGGCCCGCTTGTGCCGCTCGAGCACGCGGCAGCCCGCTGTCGCGCTGAAATACCTGATCACAGGTGCGTTCTCGCGCACCGCCGGCCGGCCGGCGATCGCGGCGCACGCCTGGTCACAGGCGTTGAGCACGACGCTGCCGCCGAGGATGACCCGCTCGGCGACGAGCGCCTTTACCCCGATCAGCTCGTCCAGGTCGTCGATGCCGTCATCGCCAAGGTGATCGGTGCCGATATTGGTGATCACCGCGACGTCGGCCACGTCATAGCCAAGGCCGCGGCGCACGATGCCGCCCCTGGCGGTTTCGAGCACGGCCGCCTCGACGCTGGTGTCATCGAGCACGAGCTCGGCCGACCTGGCGCCGGCCGCGTCCGCTTCCAGCACGCACCGGCCGCCTATCCAGACTCCCTCGGTGCAGGACATGCCGGCGCGCAGCCCGGCCTGACGCAGCACGTGCGCGATCATTCGCACGGTTGTCGTCTTGCCGTTGGTTCCGGTCACGGAGACGATGGGGATCCTGCTCGTCCCCCCGGGCGGATAGATCCTGTCCACGATCGCCTCGGCGACATTGCGCGGCTGGCCTTCGGCCGGCGCCAGGTGCATGCGCAGGCCCGGGCAGGCGTTGATCTCGATGACCGCCGTCCGCGGATGCGGCGCCGCCGGGAAGATCGGAGCGCTGATGTCGGAGGTTCTGATGTCGATGCCGCAGATATCCAGGCCGGCAGTCACGGCCGCGCGCCTGCACAACTCGGCGACGTCCGGATGCACGAGAGCGGTCACATCCGCGCTTGTGCCGCCAGTCGACAAGTTGCCGTTGCGGCGCAGGCTCACTTCCTTGCCTGGCTCAGGTACCGAGTCCAGGTCGAGTCCGCTCGCGGCCAGGTGCGCGAGCACGACGTCATCGACGGCGATCCTGGTCAGCACGCGGGAGTGGCCGGTGCCTCGGCGGGGATCGCCGTTCAGCGACTCGATCAGCTCGCCGATAGAACGCTCCCCGTCACCGGTCACCATCGGGGGCTTGAGCCGCGCAGCCGCGACAACCTGGCCGTCCACGATCAGCACGCGGTAGTCGTTGCCCGGGATGTAGCTCTCCACGATCACGGCGCCAGAGCCCGCGCCCGCGGCGGCGCGCCGGTAGGCGTGCCTGGCCTGGTCCGCGGTACGGACGCCGACGCTGACGGACTTGCCGTGGTTGCCGTTCCTCGGCTTGATGACGACCGGACCTGCGAGCTGGTCAAGCGCTTGCGTGGCCTCGGCCTCGCTGTGCGCGACGATGCCATCGGGCACCGGGATACCGGCCCGGTCGAGGAACTTCTTGGCCAGCACCTTGTCGCCGGCGATGTCCACGCTCAGAGCTGACGTCTGCTCGGTCATCGCGGCGGTCACCAGCCTGCGGTAACAGCCGTAGCCCAGGCGCAGCATCGACAGTCCGCCGACGCGCCTGACCGGGATACCGCGGCGGCGTGCAGCCGCCGCGATCGCGGCGGTACTCGGGCCGAGACGCTCGCGTTCAGCCGTGCGGGTGATCGCCTCGAGGTGCGTGGTGAAGTCCGGTTCATTTTTCAGCAAAAGGTTTTTCACGATCGTGATAGCGAGCAGGCAGATTTCCCTGGGAATGGCCGAGTCGTCTGGCTCATCTTGCGGGCACTCCGTCATCACGTCATAGCGGCCGTCGGCACCGGCCCACATGGTCCGTCCCAGGTGTACCTCGCGGTCGGCCAGGTGTGACAGTTCGAGCATCACGTGCTCGGTAACGTGGCCGAAATAGGTGCCGCGCGTCAGCGCCTCCTCGAATCCGCCCGGGTGGCCGGAGGCGCAGTGGTGCTCGCTCAGGCCGGGCAGCGCTTGCGTAAGGCGTTCGGCGAAGCCGGGGAATTCGGTCGTCTCTCGGCAGGTCAGCTCGTCGAGTTCGAGCCGCGCGATGCTGACCGGCGCGGTCGTGTAGATGTTCGGGCCGCTGAGGTGACACGTGTATTCCAGATGCACTTCCGCTCCTTTGGCGCAAGAGTCCGGCAGCTCAGTACCTGACGTGAGCCGGGCCGATGGCAGGTGCCCTGCTGGAGATGTCGAAGACGCAGCCGGCGGGCAGCAGGTGCAGGCGCACGTCGAACAAGGTGATCGGGTCGTAGTCAGAGCCCGCGTGCACGACCTTCGCCTGCTCGGCGTCGACCACGCTGACCACGCCGCTGCCAAGGACCTCGAAGGAGTTGTGCCGCACGCAGATCGCCGTGTTCTCGTCGATGCCGACGCCGAGCCGGTCGGGATCGAGCGTGACCGCGCTGAGCAGCCTGGCCAGCCTGCCGCGCTCGCCGAAGTGCATGTCGATCAGCATTCTGGGCATCAGCCCAAGACCTGGCCCGGTCCGCACGGTGGCGGTCGACACTTCCGCGCCATTGCCGCCCAGGATCATCGTTCGGCCGAGAGCGGTGGCGCCCGCACTGGTTCCGGCGATGATGAGCCCGCACCTGAGCCGTTCCGCCAATTGGGCGTTGAGCCTTGAGCCCACAAGCGTCCGCAGCCTGGACTGATCGCCGCCGCTCAAGAAGACGCCGGTCGCGTTGTCGAGCACGTCGAGGGTTTCGGCGCTATCAGCGTCGGCGCGGCCGCTGATGTGCAGTTCAGCCACGTGCCTGACGCCGAGTTTGCTGAAGACCTCCTGATACTCGGCGAGCGCCTGACTTGGCTGGTCGGTGGCGGTGGTGATCACCACGATCCTCGCCTGGTCACCGCCGCACATTCCGGCGAATCGCTCGAGGACTCCCGCGCCGCAGCGCCTGTCCTCGGCTCCGCCGATGATCAGCAGGCGACCTGACTTGTCCCCGCGCTGGTCATTGCGCTCGTCCTCGGTATCCACGCATCGGCCCTCGTCACAGGCCGCGTTCCGGCCCACGAGCCGGGGTCTACCCTGGGCTACGCAGCGTCAATCAAACATCGCGGTTGGTAGCTGCGACCGCCTCCGGGCTGCCGCTTTCCCCGGCAGCCCGCGGACTGCCGCCTTACTCACTGCCGAGCACGCCGCGCGGCGGGCGGGCGTGCCTGCTTCCCGCCCGGGGCCTGGATAGCTCGTCGGGCAACTGGAGCAAAGGGTTGGTCGCGCTGGCGACGACATCGCTGGCGATGTCGATTACGCGCCGGCCACGGCTCCGCGCGGCGCTCCTGAGCTGCTCGAATGCCTGCCGCGGCTGGATGCGGTGGCGTTCGGCCAGTACGCCGATGGCCTGTTCAACCCGGACCCGCGCCATCAGCGCGTGCTCAAGCTGGCCGATCGTTGCCCTGAGCCTGCTCGTCTCGTTGGCCTGCTCCCTGGTCGATTCGGCCCCGTGCGAGCCTGGCCCGGCCTGCCGGCCGGAGGCGTCGCCCGCGGCCAGGTCGGCGGCGAGCAGGTCCGCGAGAACCATGGCGCTGGTCAGGTCGGGCAGGTCGGCACCGCCAACTCGCCAGCCGTCCTTTGTCCGCCGCACCACCGCGTCGTCGGACGAAGTCTGGGCAGTGCCTTCGGACGCAACAGGGGCGGGCTGCCCGCCGCCGGTCCCCGCTGCCCTTCCGCTGCCCCGGGCCTGCGTCATTGCGTGACAGCCAGCTCTTCGATTCGCTGCTTGACCGCGCGCACCGACGGGTTGGTCAGCGTGCTGCCGTCTCCGAACAGCAAAGTAGGCACTGTCTGGAAGCCCCCGTTCACAGTCTGAACATACTCCGCGGCCTCCGGGTCACGCTCGATGTCGACCTCGGTAATCTCGATGCCCTCACGGGCGAGCTGGTTCTTAAGCCGCCGGCAGTACCCGCACCAAGGTGTCGTGTACATGGTCAGTGGCTGGGTCATGCTGTTGCCCTCCTTGGCCGCCATTGTCGCATCTGAACATTACTAACGTCGGCATCTGCGAGGTGCTTCCTGCGTTGGGGGTCCGGTTTGCAGACGGCGCAGGGAATCGCGCCCCGGGCCTCGATGCTGTCGGAAACGATGCTGTCGGAATGATGCGGCAAGATGGCGCGGGACAGGAGGTTGCCCATGCCCGTGCCCATGGCAGTGCCAGAGATCGTTGAGCCGCAGCTTGCCGAGATGTCAGGGCCTGATGCCGTACTGGCCGCGCTGGATCCTGAGCAGCGCGAGGTTGCCCTCGCCACTCGAGGGCCGGTCTGCGTGCTCGCCGGCGCGGGCACCGGGAAGACAAGGGCCGTCGCGCATCGCATCGCTTATGCGGTAACCACCGGGGTCGTGCGGCCTGATCGGGTGCTCGCCGTGACGTTTACCACCCGGGCCGCCGGCGAATTGCGCAGCAGGCTGCGGCAGCTTGGAGACAGCGTGGCACCGGGGTGCGGGCTCGGGCTCGTGCAGGCCAGGACGTTCCACGCGGCCGCGCTCCGGCAGCTGACTCACTTCTGGCCGACGGCTGTCGGCGGGCGCGCTCCGGCTGTCCTTGAGTCCAAGCTCGGCCTGCTCGCTGAGGCGGCCAAGCGAAACCGGCTGCCAATCGAGCCAGCCGAGCTGCGGGACGCCGCCGCGGAGATCGAGTGGGCAAAGGTCACCCAGCTTCGCCCGGACGACTATCCGGCGGCCAGCGAAAAGGCGGACCGGGGTTGCCCGATTCCCGCCGAGCGGCTCGCCCGCCTCTACGCCGCGTATGAGCAACTGCGAGCCGAACGTCACCTGGTGGACTTCGAGTCGGTGCTCGAGCTGACCGCGGCCATCCTGGACGGTCATCCTGTCGTCGCCGCCGCGGTCAGGGACCGGTACCGGTACTTCGTCGTGGACGAGTACCAGGATGTCAACCCGCTCCAGCAACTGCTGCTCGACCAGTGGACCGGCGATCGCGATGACGTGTGCGTGGTCGGTGACCCGCGCCAGACCATTTACTCCTTCGCCGGCGCCACGCCGGACTACCTGACCGGGTTCCCGCTCCGGTACCGGGATGCGACGGTCATCAAGCTGGTCCGCAACTACCGGTCGACGCCGCAAGTGCTCGCGCTCGCAAACCGAGTGTTCGGCCGGTCAGCCAGGTCCGGAGGGTCTGGCGGGTCTGGCGGGTCTGGCGGGTCGATGCCGCTGGCCGCTCAGCGCCCGCCTGGCCCGGCGCCAAGGCTGATCGAGTTCCCCGACGAGCGGACCGAGGCCGGCGAGGTAGCCAGGCAGGCCGCCGCGCTGATCGAAGGCGGGCTGCCCGCCGGTCAGATCGCCGTGCTGGTCAGGACCAATGCGATGACAATCGGCTTCGAGGACGCTCTGACCGCCGTCGGCGTCCCTTTCCAGCTTCGCGGTACCGAACGGTTTTACGAGCGGGCCGAGGTCAAGCAGGCTCTCGGCCTGATCAAAGTCGCCGCAAGGTCAGCGGCTGACGACGAGGATCCGCTTGGCCAGGTCCGACCGCTCCTGACGGGCCTCGGCCTGACCAGGGAGCCGCGCGCTGGCCGGGGCAAGGCCGCCGAGCGCTGGCAGTCCCTTGAGTCCCTCGCTCGGCTCGCGGAGGAGTATTTCGCCGCGTCGCCAGGTGCGACGCTGGCCGATCTGGCCGCCGAGCTCCAGTTGCGGAGCGCGTTCGGGCATGCTCCCGACCCTGGCGGCGTGACGCTTGCGTCGCTGCATGCGGCCAAGGGGCTTGAATGGGACGCCGTGTTCTTGCCCTGCCTCACCGATGGCGCGATGCCGATCAGCTATGCGCAGACGGCCGAGGCCGTACAGGAGGAGCGCAGGCTGCTCTATGTCGGCTTGACCAGAGCCAGGCAGCAGCTGGTCGTGTCGTGGGCACTGGCAAGGGAGCCTGACGGCCGGCGATCGAGGAAGCGGTCGAGGTTCATCGACGAGATGGGCGTCCGGTACGGTGCCAGTACTCGCTGAACATCCGAAAAGGAAATGCCCCTGTGACCAAGGCGCTTGATGCCGTGGTTGAGCTGCTTGACCTCGAGCAGATAGAGCTCAACATTTTCCGCGGCCGCAGTCCTGAAGGCGAGCGGCGCCAGCGCGTCTTCGGCGGGCAGGTCGCGGGGCAGGCGCTGGTCGCGGCCGGCCGCACGGTTCCCGATGACAGGCCGGTGCATTCGCTGCACGCGTACTTCATCAGGCCTGGCGACCCCGCGGTGCCGCTGATCTACCTCGTGGACCGGGTCAGGGACGGTAAATCCTTTACCACCAGGCGAGTGTCAGCCGTCCAGCATGGCAAGACGATCTTCACGCTGTCCGCCTCCTTCCATCACCCCGAGCCCGGGGTCGAGCACGCCCGGCCAATGCCGGTCGTGCCGCCCCCAGAGTCGCTGCCCACGGCGGCGGAAAGGCTGCGGGCATACTTCGGCGGTTCGGCGAGCGACTATTCCTTTACGAACCCGATCGACATCAGGCACGTGGGCCCGCTGACCTTCGAGGCGGCAGCCGACCCGTCGCTGCGATCAGCCGAGAGCATGGCGTGGATCAAGGCGGACGGCGACCTGACCGACGACGAGTTGCTGCACGTCTGCCTCGTGACGTACGCCTCCGATATGACACTGCTCGATTCGGTGCTGCTGGCCAACGGCCTTTCCTGGGGTGATGGCAGCACGATGGGCGCCAGCCTTGACCACGCGATGTGGTTTCACCGGCCGTTCCGCGCCGACCGCTGGCTGCTGTACGCGCAGGACTCGCCGGTCGCTGCTGGCGCTCGCGGGCTAGCTCGCGGCGAGATCTTTACCTCCGACGGAGCACTGGTCGTGTCGGTCGTCCAGGAGGGGCTGATCCGCAGCGCGGGGCGGCAGGACTAGCCGGGCCTGCGGGCTGGCCGGCGTGTTTAAGGCTCTTCGGTAACCGTCTGGACACGTCGCCTGAAAAAGAGTTGCCTGCCTGTGGTAACGCTGCATATTGTCGTCACTAGTTCTTCTACGTCAGGCGGTCGTGTGATGCTGCGCAGTGTAGCTAACACTAGAGAGAGGAGGTGCCTGGAATGCTGAGCCCGAAATTCATGGTCGATCTGGCCGTGCCACAGCGCAAGCGGTCTCTCATGGGCACCTGGCTCTTGAGTGACAGCGCGTCCGCCCTTCGCGACTGTGCCGCTCAGATGGCAGTCCCGGCGCCGATCTATGCCTCGCCGGAGACTGCCCTGACCTTTGTGCGACCGCAGGCGCACTTCCAGGCCAGCCTGCCCGGCTATGGCGCCCAGGTGGCTGTCGTGGCGGAAACCGCCGCCCAGCAGCAGCCCACGAGCAATGTCAGCTACGCCCACACGACCCGTATCGCCGCTGGTAACGGTGGTCTTTTGGGTCCGCAACCGCCAAGGGATCCGGTCTAGCCAGACCGGCCAAGATCCCCAGAGGCCGCGGACCCAGGAAACGGGTCCGCGGCCTTAGTCATGCAAGGCCACGTTTGTCAGCGTCGACGAGACGCTGCGACCAGCAGATGAGAGGGGATGGAATGCACCGGCCAGGATCCGTCACGGTCATCGAGGACCGAGGGACGGCCGAGGCGGAGTTCGTGCGGGTGACCGCGATCAGCGCAAGCATGCCAGTGGCAGTGGTGGTGAAGCCGGCCGGGCCGACCGAGCCCTCCGGGGTCGTCGGGGGACTGGCGCTACCCTGCGCCAGCGACCCTGATTTGTTCTTCGCCGAATCGCCGGATGATGTCGAGCTAGCCAAGTCGCTCTGCCGCGGCTGCCCGGTCAGGGCCAAGTGCCTGGCCGGAGCGGTCGAGCGCAGGGAGCCCTGGGGGGTCTGGGGCGGCGAGCTGTTCATCCGCGGCGAGATCGTGCCACGCAAGCGGGCGCGGGGTCGCCCGCGTAAGGACGAGGTAGCTGCCTGAGCTTATCGGCAGGTGAGCCAACCGGGGACCGTCGTCCCGTCCGGAGGCGATGGGTAGCCGCAGGCGCTGGACCTGCGGCTACCCGGGACCGTAGTGGGCCCGCCCGGAACCGTATTGGACGGTCCGGGAACGTACCGGCCCGCGTGCTGTCCGGGACCCTCCCGGGCCTTGACGAGCTGGGTCCGGGTTTAGTCGCGTGCCGTCGGCTTTAGCCCGCGGGTACCGCGTCGACTCCCACTGTGTCGGCCGGGCCGTAGCCAGGCAGCCAGCGCAGCACCTCAGAACGGAACGGGCCCTCGGTCTCAAGCTGGCAGAGCACGCCGACGCCCGCGGCGGAAACGCGGTGGATCAAGATGTAGGACGGCGGCAGATTGAGCTGCCTGCCGATGTTGACACCGCGCAGGTCGGTAACCCGGCCGGCCTCGGCGCGCATCCACTCCCGGCTGAAGGCGAATGACTCCTGCTTAGACGGATCGGCAAGCGGAGCAAGGAAGTCCTTGAGAGCGTCGAGATCGACGTCGATGCCCGGGCGGAGGAAGCCATGCTCGCGCAATTCGGCTTCCACGACTCCGATATCGCCGTCGTGGTGTACCAGCCACAGCAGTTTCCCGATCAGCGGCGGCAAGCCGTCCGGCAGCCGGTCGACGGCCCCGAAGTCGAGCACGCCGAGCCTGCCATCGTCCATCAGGCGGAAATTGCCGGGATGCGGATCGGCGTGCAGCAAGCCGACCCGTGCCGGACTTGAGAAGAGAAACCTGACAAGCATCAGGCCAGCACGGTCGCGTTGCTGCCGCGTCCCATCGGAGATGACCTTCGAGAGCGGCGTGCCGTCGATCCACTCGCTGATTAGCACGTGATCACTGGCCTGCAGCACTCGTGGTACCAAGATGTCGCGATCACTGGCGAACGCTTCGGCGAACACGTTCTGCGATTTACCTTCGAGCCGGTAGTCAAGTTCTTCGGTGACTCTCGCCCGCAACTCGTCGAGCAACGGCCTGACTTCGAGCCCAGGCATCAGCACGCCGAAGAGCCGGCCGATCCTGGCAATCTGAGTGAAGTCGTTGATCAGAGCCTTTCCCGCACCCGGGTACTGGATCTTGACCGCGACCTGGGTGCCGTCACTCCAGATCGCCTTGTGGACCTGCCCGATCGACGCTGCCGCAGCCGGGCTGTCATCGAACTCCCTGAACCTGTCGCGCCAGTCCTCGCCCAGGTCACCCTCCAGCACCCGGTGGACAGTGCCGGCCGGAAGCGGCGGGGCCGACTCCTGCAGTTTGGTCAGCGTGGCGCGATAGGGACCAGCCAGCTCAGGCGGCAGGGCCGCCTCGAAGATCGACAGCGCCTGGCCAACTTTGAGAGCACCGCCCTTGAGCTCGCCAAGCACGCGGAAGATCTGGTCAGCCGTCCGCTGCTGGATCTCGCGCGCCACGATCTCTGCTGGCCTGCCGCCGACGCGCTTGCCGAGGCCAAGTACCGTTCGGCCAGCCAGGCCCGCAGGCAGGGTAGCGAGCTTTACCGTCCTGGTCACCGTACGCCGGGGCAAGTCGCTCATGATCTCTATTGTCGGCTACTGACCGGTGTGACTGGCACATGGACAAGCCGGATGCGGCTGCCACGTCCTGCGCCGCCACCGCCAGTCCGGCAGGACCAGCTCCAAAGTGCCATTAAGCGCTGCACTTGCCGCTGGCGACTTATCGATTGCGGCCAGAGCTTGCGCCGCCGCCTGCGCCGCCACTGACGCGGCAAGCACCGCGTCACAGGCCGGCGGATCGGGTCGTCTGGTGGCGATCTGGGCGAGTATGAGCGGCCAGGCCGGATCTTTGCCAGCACGGGCGTAGTCCAGGCAGCGCACGCAGGTGGTGCGGCCGGGGATTACGAGCGGGCCGACAATCCCGATCGCCTCACCCGCCAGCACCGCCAGATGCGGGACACGGTCGTTGACCAGGCCGGTCAGTAAATCAGCCGATTGCAGTCCGACGAGAACCGCGAGATCTGGCCGCCGGTCCTGGGCGTCACCAATCTTGACTCGCGTCACACCCGCCGCGCCAAGTATCCGCGCGACCGAACGCGCGATCCTGCGCTCGCCGCTCACCCAGACCGCTACGTCACGCCGCCTGGCCAGCGACTGGGCACCGCCATCCGGATCGCGATACGCGAGCGAGGCAGTGGCAAGCTCAGCCGCCAGCCGGGACTTCGCGGCTGCCGGCAACTCACGCAGCGTGGCGGCAGGAAAGTCGTCGAGCACCCCGCCCGCCGCGAGCAAGGTCAGCACCCGTTCGGTGACGGCCGCAGGTATGCCCTGACCCGCCGCCGCGGCGATGACCTGGCTGCGGTCGCGGCTCCCGTCAAGCAGCCCGATCAATAAGGCAGCCTGACGCATGCCCGACAACGCCATCGCCCGGCGCGGATCGACGCCGATCTGCACCGTGTCACGATCACGCCAGACAGGTAGTAAGCCGGACTTCAAAGCTGGTCTCATGCCGGCAGCCTGCCACCAGCCACCGACATTGGACATTCGGGTCGCCACCGAACGGTTTTCCGGTTACGGACCCGGGGTTTCCTGGTTGCTGATTGTCGTTTCCTGGTCGCTGTGGTCGTTTCCGGGTTGCTGACGGCGTTTCCGGGTTGCTGCTGTCATCCCGAGAGGGTGCTGAATTGGGGAGGCCGGGCGTTGGCCTGTCGCGGTTGCCGTGCCCGGGGCACGGTGCCCGGGTTTCATGATCGGGGAGACTTCACCGCGCTTTACGGGGAACCTTTTCACAGCGGGGAAAGTTCACCGCTCATAGGAGAGAAAACGCTCCCGGACACGAAAACTCGCCCCGCAGCAGCGGACAACCCTCCCCGATCCTGACCCGGAGCACTGATAACCCCCCGAACCTGGCCCCCAGCCTGGCCCCGAGCACTGAAACCCTCCCCGGTCCTGGCCACGGGCGCTCAGAACCGCCCGCGATCATGGCTGGCAGCGGCGACCGCCGCCGGACGCACCCGGCCAGGTCGGCGCGGGCGAGCACCGGTGCAGAGATTGCCGTGAACTGAGTGTTGCCCGCCCGGATGGACCTTTTCAGCAGTCTCTCCCGACAGCAGGAGCGAGTACCCCGTCGCTCACCCGAACCAGCCGCTGACAGCAGCAACGAGGACCGCCAGGCTGTCGGGACTGCCGCCCCGGCCCGAGTGGCGCCTCCGTCCCGAGCGGTCGGCACTCCCGCGACATTGACACGGCAGGCCAGCGTCGAAGATGACACGGGAGACTGCACGGGAGACTGGTGGTGGGAATGGGGAGGGCGTTGTCGATACGCGCACCGCTGTTGCCAGACTGGCCGCCCGCGCGATATCTGATCCGCTGGAGGTTGCTGCGGGTCATAGAGCCCTTGCGCGGCAGCGTGAACCCGACCGGCAGGGAGAGCGTCGGCTTGCGTGGCCGATGATGCGTTGGGCAACTCCGCTGTCCTCCTCTGGGGGTGGGCTGGTTTCCGCCTGGCTGGGCTGGTAGGTCGCGCCTGGAGGGTGCGGTCGGGGTCTGTAGGGCCGGAAGGCATTGATGAGGTTGGACAGCGCTGGCGGGGTTAGACAGCGCTGGTGGGAACTGTCGTGTCGTGGCGAGCTTGCGGACGCTGTGGATGAACTTGGGAATGGCCTGTGGAAATTGAGGAGTGTCCTTGTGGATATCCGTCTGGATTGCCTGTGAATTTCTCCCAGGTCATGCCATTACGTGGGGCCTGTGCTGACTTTTTGTTATCCACGGTCTGTGGATAACAAACTGCTTCGCCGCCTGGGTGCGAGGTGGCGGCGATTGAGTAGCTGGTGAGCAGTTACTGGCCAGCGCGTCGTGGAGTTAGGTGGCGGGACCCGAGTCCGCTGGTCCTGGGCCTGAGTCGCCTGGGCCTGAGTCGCCTGGGCCTGAGTCGTCTGGTTTGACCTCGTCTGTCAGATCGGAGATGTCCAGTTCGGGGCGGCCGCGGACGAAGGCGTCTGGGTCGTCTAGGTCATCGGCGGTGGGTAGCAGGTCGGGATGGCCCCAGATCTCGTCCCGGCCGGCGACGCCGCGGGCGTCGGTCAGGCCCCGCCAGATCGCGGCGGCCTCGCGGAGGCGGCGCGGCCTCAGTTCGAGGCCGACGAGGGTGGCGAACGCGCGTTCGGCCGGGCCGCCCGTGGCGCGCCTGCGCCTGATCGCCTCGGCTAGCGCGTCGGCCTGGGGCAGCCGGTTCCGCGCGGCGTCGGCCACTACAGTCGCGACCCAGCCTTCGACCAGCGCGAGCAAGGTCTCCAGCCTGACCAGCGCGGCCTTCTGCTCCTCGGTGTCCTCGGGCTGGAACAGGGCCGCCCCGGCCAGTGCCTCGTTCAGCGCTTCCGGATTGGCGGGGTCGATCTGCGGCATCGCGTCGCGCAGTGCCTGGGCGTCGACCTTGATGCCCCTGGCGTAATCGTCCACGGCGCCGAGCAGCCTGGCCCGCAACCAGGGCACATGGCTGAACAGGCGATGATGAGCCGCCTCGCGCAGCGCCACGAAGAGCCTGACTTCGCCGGCATCGACCGACAGGCCTGAACCGAAGGCCGCGACTCCGGCCGGAAGCAGCGCGGCCGTGCCGGCTGGCCCGATCGGCAGGCCGATGTCGCTCGAGCTGATGATCTCCTCGGCCAGCGCTCCGATCGCCGCGCCCGCCTGGCCGCCGATCATCATGCCGCCGACCCGGCGCATCATCTCGCCGAGTCCGGCGAAACCGCCAAGCGCGCCGCCTCCGCCTGACAGCGCCGACATCATCGTCCGCATCTCGGGAGGGAGATCTTCGAGGTCATCCTGGCTGACCGAGAGCAGGCCGCTCATCGTGTCGACGGCGCGCTCGGCTATCGGCTGGCACAACGTGGCCCAGACCGGCATCGTGGCCTCGACCCACTCAGAGCGGCTCCAGGCGGTCGCCGACCTGATGCCGCTCGGCAGCGTACTCGCATCCTCCAGCCACAGGTCGGCGAGCCTGACCGCCTCCGCTACGGCCTCGCGCTCGCTGGCGAGCACGCTCGGGTCGCCTTTGGCCGCGACAGTCTGCCTGGCGATGTTCTTGGCGAGATCCCAGTTGACCGCGCCGCCTTGATAGGCCATCAGGTCGGCGAACTGCCGCAGCGCATCGGCGAACTGCTGGGGGTCACCGAACGGTCCGCCGGCCCCGAACGGGCCAGGCACACCGCCCTGACCGCCGCCAGAGCCGCCCGAACCGCCGGAGCCCCCCGAGCCCCCCGAGCCCCCGGGACCGCCAGGGCCACCCGAGCCACCGGGACCGCCAGAGCCCGAGCCGGGCCCCGAGCCCGAGCCCGGGCCGTGCCCCGAACCAGAGCCCGAGCCGGACCCCGAACCGCCCCCGCGCTCGTCTCCTGGATCTCTCGGCACGCTAAAGCCGAAGGGAGGCTCATTCATAGCCGTGGTCTCTCAGGCAGGATGGAGGTGTCACATTGGCCAAGCTATCCCAGGAGCGCTTCGCGGTGAGCGACCGAGTAGCCAAGGTTCGCCAAGGGCGGAGCGATGTCGGCCGCCAGGCGCGGTCAAGCGCCGATCGCAAGGTAGCGACCGCGCACGAGAGCGACCGGGGGGAGCAGGCAGCGCCGCGCGCTCCCGACCGGATCAGGCGACCCGTGGTGGCGGTGACCGGGGCCGCGCACGACCTCGGGCTCACGCTGACGGCCAAGCTCGCGCAGTCCGAGCGGTTCAGCCGGGTGATAGCGATGGACGACCATCGGGGCGAGCTGACGGGGGTCGTCTGGCGCATGGTCGACATTCGCGACCCGATGCTGGCCGGCCGGCTGGCCGGAATCGACGTGATCGTGCACACCGACCTGGACCTCGCGCCCGACTCCGAGCCGCGGGCCAGGCGCGCCTACAACGTGCGCGGCGCGCAGACAGTGCTGACCGCGGCCGCGGCCGGCGGGGTCGGCAGGGTGATCTTGGTCACAAGCGCGATGGTCTACGGCGCGAGGCCGGACAACCCCGTGCCGCTTGCGGAGTCGGCGCCGCTCAACGCCGACCCCGATGGCAGCATCGTCGGTGACTTCATGGAAATCGAGCAGCTGGCCGAACGCTCTCCGCGCGCCAACCCGGGCATGGCCGTGACTGTCGTCCGCCCGGCCGCCCTCGTCGGCGAGGGCGTCGACACCCTTATCACCAGGCACTTCGAAGCGCCCAGGCTGCTGGCGGTCAAGGGCTGCGCGCCCCGATGGCAGTTCTGCCATGTCGTCGACCTCATATCGGCGATCGAGCTAGCCGCCGCGGGCGCGGTGACGGGAGCCTTCGCGGTCGGCTGCGACGGCTGGCTAGAGCAAGAGCAGGTCGAAGAGCTGTCCGGGCTGCGCAGGATCGAGCTGCCGGCCGGAGTGACGTTCGCTACCGCCCAGCGCCTGCACCGGGCCGGGATCACCCCGGCGCCGGTGGCCGACCTGCACTATGTCGTCTACCCATGGGTGGTCGACTGCCAGGCGCTACGCCAGGCAGGCTGGCAGCCCGCCGTCACGAACACCGAGGCACTGACAGTGCTGCTCGACAAGCGGCTAGGCCGTCACGCGGTCGCCGGGCGCAGGCTGGCTAAGAAGGATGCCACGATCACGGCCGCCGGCGCGACCGTTGCCGTGATCGGCACGGCGGCCATCGTGCGGCAGGTGCGCAAGCACCGCCGGGACGGCCGGTGAAGCCCGGTCGCGGTGGCCGCGCTGAGCACCACGCCGAGATAGCGTTACCGGGTGAACACGATCAGGGCGAACACGGTCAGGCTCGCCGAAGTGCGAGACACCACGCTGTCAGCCGACGAAGTCCTCGTCGCGGTCATGGACCCGGCGGCGGGCGGCATTGCGCTCTTCGCCGGAGCGGTGCGCGACCACGACAACGGCAAGTCCGTTACGGCCTTGTCCTACTCGGCCCACCCGTCGGCAGCCGACCAGTTGCGCAAGGTCGCCGAGGGGATCGCCGCCAGATACGACGTCAGCGCGATCGCGGCCGTGCACCGCACCGGCGACCTGGCCATCGGTGACCTCGCTGTCGTCGTCGCGGTGTCGAGCGCCCACCGGGCGACGGCCTTCGACGCCTGCCGCGCGCTGATCGACGAGCTCAAGCAGACCGTGCCGATCTGGAAGCACCAGCTGTTCGAAGGCGGTGCCAGCGAATGGGTGAACAGCGCGTAGCCTTGCCCCCATGTCTCGTCGTGCGGTGACCCTGCTAATAGCGACCGTCGGAGTTATCGGCGCCCTGCTCGCCGCCGCGCTGGTCCAGGTGCCCTACGTGGCGCTGTTTCCGGGCCCGACCTACAACACGCTTGGCACCCTCGGCCACAAGCCGGTCATCGCCATCAGCGGCCACAAGACTTTCGGCGCCGCCGGCCATCTCAACATGGTCACAGTCTCGTTCGTGGGCGGTCCCGGCGCCCGGCCGCCGTTCAATATCTTTGACGCGCTCCGTGCCTGGCTGAGCCCCCATAACGCGGTCGTGCCCCAGGAGGAGCTCTTTCCACCCGGTCAGACTCAGCAACAGGTGCTCAAGCAGGACACCGAGCAGATGATCAACTCTCAGCAGGAGGCAACGGCCGCCGCGCTGTGCCAGCTGGGGATCAAGTTCACCACCGTCGACACGGTCATGAGCATCGTCAAGGGGCTGCCGGCGCAGGGAGTTCTTCGCAGGGGCGACGTCATCGCGGCAGTCAACGGCACGCCGGTCGGCTGCCGGCACAGTGCCTCCGACCTCATCAAGGCAAGCGGTGCCGGACGGCCAGTCGATCTCACCATCTCCCGTCAGGGCAAGGTGCAGAAAATATCCCTGCACACGGCTCGCCTCCTCAAGCGGCCTGTCATCGGCGTCAATCTTGTCGAATCCTTCGTCTTCCCATTCAAGGTGACGATCAGTATCGGCAACATCGGCGGACCGAGTGCCGGCTTGATGTTCGCGCTGGCGATTATCGACAAGCTGACTCCCGCGAACCTGACCGGAGGGAAATTCATCGCGGGAACGGGCGAGATCGAGGTTGACGGCGGGGTTGATCCCATCGGCGGGATCCAGCAAAAGATGGCAGCGGCGCGCGCCGCCGGCGCGACGGTCTTCCTCACGCCGGCCTCCAACTGCAGTGATGCCTCTGGCGCGGTACCGGCGGGATTGCGGCTGGTGAAGGTCAGTACGCTGCGTGGCGCGATCTCAGACCTGCAGGCACTCAAGCAGGGCAAATCAGTTCCAGGCTGCTAACAGCCGGGGGGATAGTCACTGGAACTACCTGGCTTGCCGGTAAGTTGCCGTCAAGGACCAGTAGGTCTGGCTTAGGAAAGGGACAATCCGGTGGCTTTCCGAGTACCTGGCCCGCAGCATTCAAGCGGCGGCCGCCAAGTGGCCATGCCGCGCTGGCCAAGGTTCGTGATTCCGATCGTGATCATCATCGTCGCCGCCGCGATCTTGATCTCCGTCACCGCCGGGATCTGGACCGACTACCTGTGGTACAGCTCCATCGGCAAGACCAGGGTTTTCGCTACGACTTACAGCACGAAGTGGCTGCTCTTCGTGATTACCGCGATCTTCATGATGGCGGTGATCGGCGCCAACATCGTGATCGCGTACCGGTCGCGTCCGGAAGAGCCGCCGACTGGCCCCGAGCATCAAGGGGTCGAGGCCTACCGGCAGGCGATCGACCCGCACCGGCGCGGAGTCGCGATCGTGCTGCTCGGATTGACCGGGTTGATCTCCGGGCTGACCGCCGCGAGCAACTGGCAGACCTGGCTGCTCTTCATCAACCGGGTTCCGTTCAGGCTCAAGGATCCGCAGTTCCACCTCGATGTGTCATTTTTCGTCAACGTATATCCGTTCCTGCGGCTGCTGCTCTCGTACCTGTTCGCCGCCGTCCTGATTTCGCTCGTGCTGTCGGTCGGCGTGCACGTGCTTTACGGGGGACTCACGATCGCAAGGCACGCCCAGCCGTCGAGGGCAGCCCGGGCGCATTTGTTCATCCTTATCGGTATTTTCGTGGCATTGAAGGCGATCGCCTATTGGCTGGACCGTTACGGGATCGACTTTTCTCAGCGTGGCGTGGTGGAGACCGGTGCCTCCTACACCGACGTGCACGCGGTCTTGCCGGCCAAGACGGTGCTCGCGGCGATCGCGGTGATCTGCGCCGTGCTGTTCCTGGCCGGGGCGCTCAGGCGCAGCGCGATGCTCGCGGCGATGGGCTTCGGCCTGCTCGTGCTTTCCGCGGTGGTGATCGGCGGGGTGTACCCGCTGATCATCCAGCAGTTCGTGGTCAAGCCGAACGAGGCGGTCAAGGAGCGGCCCTTCATCGCCCGCGAGATCGCGAACACCAGGACCGCCTACGGCGTCAGCAACGTCCAGGTGAGCCCCTACTCGGCGATCTCGACCGAGAAGCTGGGCGCACTCGCGACCGACGCGGCCGGCCTGCCTGATCTCAGGCTGCTGGACCCCGACGTGATCTCGGGCTCGTACCAGCAACTGCAGCAGATCAAGGGTTACTACAAGTTCGCTGACGTGCTCGCGATGGACCGTTACGTGCTCGGATCAAATCCGGTGGCCCAGGACCAGGTGGTGGGCGTCAGGGGCCTGTCGGGCCCGCCAGCAGGGCAGAGCAACTGGATCAACACCCACCTGATCTACACCCATGGCTACGGCTTCGTCTCGGCGCCGGCCGGGACGGCGCAGCCGAACGGCAACCCGCAGTTCTCCGAGAGCGATGTGCCGCCGACCGGCCAGCTCGGGAACTTTCAGCCAAGGATCTACTTCGGGGAGGCAGGGGCTGACTACGTCGTCGCCAACACCAAGCAGGCCGAGCTGGACTTCCCGAACGAAAGCACTGGCGGCCAGCACAACAACCACTACAACGGCGGCGGCGGGGTCTCGATCGGCTCGCTTGGCCGCAAGCTGCTGTTCGCTGTCAAGTTCAGGGAACTGAACATCCTGCTGTCCGGTGCGATCGAGAACAACTCGCGGATCTTGTACATCAGGAACCCCCTCCAGCGAGTCCAGAAGGTAGCGCCATTCCTCACCCTGGACGGGGACCCTTACCCGGTAGCGGAAGACGGGCAGATCGTGTGGGTGGTCGACGGCTACACCGCGACCAACAACTATCCGTACTCCAGGCGGATCAATCTGGAGCAGGCAACGTCGAATACCTACAGCCCGAACGGCCTGGCCAACGGCCCGAACAGCGGCGAGGTCAACTACCTGCGCAACTCGGTGAAGGTGACGGTCAACGCCTATACGGGCGTGGTGCATCTCTACCAGTGGGGAAAGCCCAGCCCGATCCTCACGACCTGGATGAAGGCGTTTCCTGGGCTGATTCAGCCGCAGAGCCAGATCCCCAGGCTGCTGATGCCGCACCTGCGGTACCCGGAAGTGATGTTCGACGCGCAGCGGCTGATCCTGACCCAGTTTCACGTGCAGCAGGCATCGTCGTTCTACGGCGGCCAGAACTTCTGGCAGGTGCCCAACGACCCGATCGCGCCGCCGCACGTGACGATCGCCCAGCCGCCCTACTACTTCACCCTCGACATGCCAGGAGCGCCGACGCCGGAGTTCTCCATGGTCAGCTCCTTTACGCCGCGCAGCCGGGCGAACCTGGCCGCCTACATTGCGGTCAACAGCAACCCGCTGAGCACCGACTACGGCAAGATCCAGATCTTGCAGCTGCCGCAGGACACGGCCGTAACGGGACCTGAGCAGATCCAGAGCAACTTCGAGAACGACCCGCCGGCCGCCGAGCCGCTCAGCCTGCTGCGGCAACAAGGTTCGAAGGTCACCGAGGGCAACCTGATCACCGTGCCGCTCGGCGGCGGCCTGCTGTCGGTCGAGCCGGTCTACGTGTCGGCGTCGTCGGAGACCAACAGCGGGTCTTATCCGCAGATGAAGAAGGTCTTCACATACTGGAACGGCACTGTCGGCTTCGC
Organism: Streptosporangiaceae bacterium; assembly: GCA_035716545.1. Lineage (GTDB taxonomy): Bacteria > Actinomycetota > Actinomycetes > Streptosporangiales > Streptosporangiaceae > Chersky-822. The sequence continues at coordinate 470 of DASTJM010000115.1, read as the reverse complement.
CGACACGCTGGCGCAGTCGCTTGCCCAGGCATTCGGCACCGCCCCCCAGCCGAGTTCTGGTCCCGCGCCGCCAGGCTCGCCAGGGCAGGTGAACGCGGCGGTGCTGGCCTTCCTTGCCCAGGCCGAGAAGTTCTATAACGAGGCACAGCAGGCGCTGCACTCGAACCCGCCGAACTTCACGCTCTACGGCCAGGACATCGCGAAGATGAAGGCCGCGCTAGACCATGCACAGCAGGCGGCGCAGGCGTCGCCGTCGTCGCCGGGGCGGTCGTCGCCGTCGCCGGGGCCGTCGTCGCCGCCGTCGCCGGGGCGGTCGTCGCCGTCGCCGGGGCCGTCGTCGCCGCCGTCGCCGGGGCCGTCGTCGCCGCCGTCGCCGGGGCGGTCGTCGCCGTCGCCGGGGCCGTCGTCGCCGCCGTCGCCGGGGCCGTCGTCGCCGCCGTCGCCGGGGCCGTCGTCGCCGCCGTCGCCGG
>DASTJM010000114.1:0-18293 GCA_035716545.1 Streptosporangiaceae bacterium | reverse complement strand
GTCCGTCGGCCAGCGCCGCCGCCGGGTCGGCCGAGATCCCGGCCAGCGCCAGCATCTCCCGCGCCAGCGCCAGCGTGACCTCGGTCAGGTCGGCTGGCCCGGCGCCGCGCCGGGTCTCGACGGACTCGGCGACCTCGACGGCATTGCCCACCGCCCGGCCGAGCGGGGTGTCCATCGAGGTCAGGAGCGCGACCGTGCTGACCCCTGACTCAGTACCTAGCCGCACCATTGTCTGCGCCAGTTCCCTGGCCGGCTCGATCTCCTTCATAAACGCCCCGCTGCCGACCTTGACGTCCAGCACTAGGGATTGCGTTCCCTCTGCGATCTTTTTCGACATGATCGAGCTGGCGATCAGCGGGATCGACTCGACCGTCCCGGTGACGTCCCGAAGGGCATAAAGCTTGCGGTCGGCGGGCGCGAGGTCGTCTCCGGCTGCCGCGATGACGCATCCGACCGTTTCGAGAAGGTGAACGAATTGCTCGCCGGAGAGCCCGGCACGCCAGCCTGGCACGCTCTCCAGCTTGTCGAGGGTGCCGCCCGTGTGGCCGAGCCCCCGGCCGGATAGCTGGGGCACGGCAGCGCCGCAACTGGCCACCAGAGGGACGAGTATGAGCGATACCTTGTCGCCGACTCCGCCGGTCGAGTGCTTGTCCACCGTGGGCATCGGCACCGAGCTGAGGTCGAGCCGCTGGCCGGTCCCGATCATCGCGTCGGTCCAGGCTCGCAGCTCGGCCGGCCCAAGGCCACGGAAAAAGATCGCCATAGCCATCGCCGACATCTGCTCGCCGGCGATGGCCCCCCGGGTATAGCCATCAATCAGCCACCCGATGTCGGCGGCGGACAGCTCCTTCCCATCCCGCTTGGCGCGAATCAGCTCAGGCGCGGTGCTAGCCCGGGGGGACACCCCCCGGTCCCGGCCGCCCGGCTCGTCAGTCCAGGCGGCGCCGCGGCCCAGACGAAAACCCGGCAGCCCCTGGTCGCCGCCGTTAACGGGTATCACGGCGTTCGGCCAGGTCTGTGCCGGTGAAGGCGTCCGGCAGGAGCGTGCTGAGCTGACGCGGGCCGGTGTCGCTGTCGAGCAGCAGTGCAGGTCCGCCGGCTTCGAGCAGCAGTTGCCTGCACCGGCCGCACGGAACCAGCGGAGAGCCGTCGCCGGCGACCACGCTGACCGCGATCAGGCGAACCGCGCCGGCTGCGTGCAGCGCGCTGACCAGGCCGCACTCGGCGCACAGCGTGAGCCCGAATGAGGCGTTCTCCACGTTGCAGCCGGTCACCACGGTGCCGTTGGCCGCGAGCCCGGCAGCGCCTACCCGCAGGCGCGAGTAGGGCGCGTACGCGTTGGCGGCCGCCCCGATCGCGGCCGTACGCAGCGCGGGCCAGTCGATGCTCGTCTGTGCTGTTCCGCCAGCCAAGTCCGCTCCGTCATCTCCGCCGGCCCGCTCCGCCGCGGCCGGCCTGTCTTCCGCGCCGCGCTAGCGGCGCGGTTCACCATGGCCGCCCGGCAGCGAGCCTTCTTCCGTGCGCGCGGCCTCGTCAGCTAGCACATTTCCCACGCTAGGCAACGGGCAGGCTTCGAATTGTTATGGTAGTATTACCCTGTTTGTAACCTAATGTAAGCGTCTCGATTTCACAACAGCCCCGTTGCTGCCGTCATATCCCGCTTCCGCAACACTCGTGACGGTAATAGATTCTCGATCATCCCGGGGGGACTCCCCGGTTCTCTACAGCCTTGCCGGCCGGGCCCGGGTCCCGTCAGGCCGGTGCTTTGTGTTGCGGCATGCCGCCCCCCCGCATGAGGAGGAACCGTGAGAGGGTCACTCAAGATTGTCGCCGCGCTGAGCGTCCTGGCCGTGGCTACCGCTGCCTGCGGCAGCAGTAGCGGCTCAAGTAGTCCAGGAGGTTCAGGCGGGTCTGGTTCGAGTTCATCAGCGGCAGCCGCCCCGTTCAAGGCGTGCATGGTCACCGACACCGGCGGCATCGACGACAAGTCGTTCAACCAGTCGTCCTACCAGGGCCTGCAGGACGCCAAGACCGCCGATCCGAACATTGCCATCACCTACCTGCCGTCTACCACGACCGCCGACTACGCCTCCAACATCAGCACGTTCATCGCGCAGAAGTGCGGGATCATCGTCACAGTCGGCTTCCTCATGGCCGCCGCGACCGAGGCAGCGGCCAAGGCTAACCCGACGCAGAAGTTCGCGATCGTAGACTGCTCCTACGCCTCGCATTGCCTGAACGGCGCGGTAGAGCCGAACATCGACCAGCTGGTGTTCAACACCGTGCAGGACGGCTTCCTCGGCGGTTACCTCGCGGCCGCGGTGAGCAAGACGCACGTCGTCGCCACCTACGGCGGCGAGAACTTCGGCACCGTGACCATTTACGAGGATGGCTTCTGGGACGGCGTGCAGTACTTCAACAAGCAGCACCACGCCAGCGTCAAGGTGCTCGGCTGGAACGAGACGACCCAGAAGGGCAACTTCATCGGTAACTTCACCGACCTGGGCGCCGGCCAGAACCTGACCAACACGTTCATCGGCGACAATGCCGACGTCATCTTCCCGGTCGCCGGCGGCGTCGGGCTCGGTACCGCTAAGGCGGTGCAGACCGCGGACGCCGGCGGCAAGCACGTCAGCATCGAATGGGTCGACACCGACGGCTGCACCAACGCACCGCAGTACTGCGGTTTGTTCCTCACCTCGGTGACCAAGGGCATCGTCGCGGCGGTCAAGACCGCCGTGCTCAGCGCCGCCAACGGCAGCTTCAAGGGCGGCACCTACGTCGGCACGCTGGCCAACGGCGGCGCGGTCCTGTCGCCGTACCACGACTTCGCCAAGAAGATCCCGGCCTCGGTGCAGGCCGAGATCAAGTCGCTCACCTCGCAGGTCGAGAGCGGCAAGATCGTCCCGGCCACCAAGAGCCCGGTCTGATCCTGCCTAGCTTTTCGGCGTAGCCGCCCGGGCTGCTCGGTGCTCATTCCCCTTCGGGCACCGCCCGGCCCGGGCGGCGCAGGCGTGAAAGGAGGCTGCCGGTGAAGCTTGAGCTGCGCGGAATCACCAAGCGCTTCGGCGGTCTCGTCGCCAATGACCACATTGACCTCACAGTTCAGCCAGGTGAGATCAGGGCATTGCTCGGCGAGAACGGCGCGGGCAAGACAACCCTGATGAACGTGCTTTACGGGCTTATCCAGCCCGACGAGGGCGAGATCGTCATCGACGGCAACCCGGTGGCCATTCGCTCTCCCAAGGACGCCATCAACGCCGGCATCGGCATGGTGCACCAGCATTTCATGCTGGTTCCCGTCTTCACCGTCGCCGAGAATGTCACGCTCGGCGTCGAGCGGGTCCGAAGCTTCGGGCTGCTCGACCGGCGGCGTACGCGCAAGGACGTGCTCGAATTGTCCGAGCGGTTCGGGCTGCGGGTCGATCCCGACGCCTACGTCGAGGACTTGCCGGTAGGTATCCAGCAGCGGGTAGAGATCGTCAAGGCGCTGCTGCGGGACGCGAGCGTGCTGGTGCTCGACGAGCCGACGGCCGTGCTTACCCCCGGCGAGACCGAGGACTTGTTCCGCATCATGCGGGAGCTGCGCGAGGGCGGCCGCTCGATCATCTTCATCTCGCACAAGCTCAAGGAAGTCCAGGCGATCGCCGACAACATCACGATCATCAGGCGCGGGGCCGTGGTAGGCGAGCGCCCGCCGAGCACGACCGGCGCGGAACTCGCCGCGCTGATGGTCGGGCGCTCGGTCCAGCTGAGGGTCAGCAAGGAGCCGGCCAAGCCTGGCGAGGTCCGGCTGGCCGTCTCAGGCCTGACCGTGCCCGACGAACGCGGCGGGCACGCGGGGGGTTCCGCGGGCTCGTCTTCCCGTGGCGGCATCGCCGTGCGCGGCGTCTCCTTCGAGGTGCGCGGCGGCGAGATCCTCGGCATCGCCGGCGTCCAGGGCAACGGCCAGACAGAGCTCTGCGAGGCCTTGCTCGGCCTTCGGCAGGTGACGGGCTCGGTCAAGCTCGACGGCGCCGAGCTGACCGGCCTGTCGACCAGGGACCGGCTGCGGGCCGGCATCGGCTACGTGCCGGAAGACCGTCAGGAAGACGGCCTGGTCGGCGCCTTCTCGGTCGCTGACAACATGGTGCTCGACGTCTACGACCGGCCGCCTTACGCCTCGGGCATCGCGCTCAAGCTCGACGCGATCTCCGAAGCCGCGAAGCGCCTGGTGGCAGAGTACGACGTGCGCACGACATCGGTGCGCACGACGGTCGGGACGCTGTCCGGAGGTAACCAGCAGAAGGTCATCGTGGCCCGCGAGCTCAGCCGTGACAACAAGATGCTGCTGGCCAGCCAGCCGACCCGCGGACTTGACGTCGGCTCGATCGAGTTCGTGCACAAGCAGATCGTGGCGCAGCGCGACCGCGGGGTCGCCGTGGTGATCGTCTCGTCCGAGATCGACGAGATCTACGCGCTGTCCGACCGGATCGCGGTCATGTACGAGGGCAGGATCGTCGGTTTCTGCGAGCCCGATATCCCCGAGGCCGAGCTTGGCCTGCTGATGGCCGGCGCGGGAACCGGCGCCGGCAGCGAGCCGCGGGAGCAGGAGCCAGCCAGTGAGTGATCAGCCAACTCCCGCGGGCACCGCCGAGCCGGCCGCCCCGGTGACCGGCGTGCCTGACAGCCCGGCGCGGCGCCGGGCCAAGCTCACGACCAGTGCCCTGATCGAGGCGGTAACCCGGGGAAGCTCGACCGTGATGACGATCCTGGCGATCTTTCTCGCCCTGGTCGTCGGCGGCCTGCTCATCGTGTTCAGCGATCCGGTCGTGACCAGCGCCTGGAACAACTTCTTCCACGAACCGCTGACCGCGCTCGGGCAGACCTGGGATGCGGTGTCGTTCGCCTACAGCCAGATGTTCGAGGGCGCGATCCTCAACCCGTCCACGGTCAGCGCGGCGTTCCACGGCGGCTCGGCAGCCGCCATCTTCTACCCGCTGTCCTCGACGGCCGCGCAGGCGACCCCGCTCGTGCTGACCGGCCTGTCGGTCGCGATCGCGTTCCGCGCCGGCCTGTTCAACATCGGCGCGGCCGGCCAGTGGGTGGGCGGCGCCATCGTGGCGACCTGGCTCGGCTTCGGCGTAAGCCTGCCGCTGGTGATCCACGTCGTGGTCTGCGTGATCGGCGGCTTCGCCGGCGGCGCGGTGATCGGCTGGTTCGTCGGCCTGCTCAAGGCCAGGACGGGCGCCCACGAGGTCATCGTCACGATCATGCTCAACTACGTGATGTACGACCTGCTGAGCTACTTGCTGTCGCACCAGAGCATGCTGCAGGCGCCGCATCAGACTAACCAGGTCGCGCCGTCAGTCGCGAACAGCGCGAACCTGCCGCACGTGGGCGGGCCCGCGCCGCAGGTAGGCGTCGGCTTCCTGATCGCCGTGGCCGCCGCGATCGCCTGCGCCTGGCTGCTGTCGCGCAGCACGATCGGCTTCCAGTTCCGCACCGTCGGCGCCAGCCCGAGCGCAGCCCGCAGCGCCGGCATCAACGTCGAGCGGTCCTGGGTCCTGGTCATGCTGCTCGCGGGCGGGCTGGCCGGCCTGTCGGCCGCCACGGTGATCCTGGGCACAGGCACTCCGCTCACGTTCAACAGCTACGGCACCTACGGACCTGACGGCATCACCGTGGCCCTGCTCGGGCGGGCCAAGCCGCTCGGCGTGGTCTTCGCCGGCCTGCTCTTCGGCGCGCTGCACGTGGGCGGCACCTATGTCGAGGGTGCCACTCTCGGCCAGGTGCCGGCCGACATCGTCCAGGTACTTGAAGGCCTGATCGTGCTGTTCGTCGCGGCGCCCGCGCTCGTCCGCGCGGTCTTCAGGCTCCGCTCGCATAGCGGCACCGGCATGGAAGCAGTTGCGAAGGGGTGGAACGGGTGACGACGCTCACCGCCGCGGTGCGAGCTCCGCTGACCGCGGACCGCCGGTACCTGGCCGCCGTCACTTTCGCGGTGTTCGGTGTCATCGACATCGTCGTGTTCGGGCTGCTCGCCCGCAGAGGCGACGCCAGCTTCGCGCTGTCACAGTCAGGGCCGGGCGTGCAGATCCCGGTCATACGCGTGCCGGCGACCCCCGTGTGCTTCGTGCTCGGCGCCCTGACGATCGCGCTCGGCGCGCTGCGGGGCACCCTTGAGCTGTCCAGGCTCTGCAAGCGGCTGGCCATCGGCGCCGTGATGGCTTCCTTCCTGATCTCGCTGCTGTGCTGGGCTGACGCCGGCGCCATCCCGCTCGACATCATCAACATCGGCCAGGGCGCGATCGCCTCGTCGATCCCGCTCATCCTCGGTGCGCTGGCGGGCTGCATGTGCGAGCGATCCGGCGTGATCAACATCGCGATCGAGGGACAGCTGCTGTTCGGCGCGTTCACGTCAGCGATCGTGGCCAGCGCCTTCGGCGGTTTGTGGGTTGGCCTGATCGCCGGCTCGCTGGCCGGCGGCCTGGCCGGGCTGCTGCTCGCGGTGTTCGCGATCACGTTCCTGATGGACCAGATCATCCTCGGGGTCGTGCTCAACGTGCTGGCGCTCGGCATGACCAACTACCTGTACGACCGGCTGATGGCCCAGAATCCGAGCTACAACACGGGCGTCTCCTTCGGGTCGCTCAAGATCCCCGGCCTCGCTCAGATCCCGATTATCGGGCCGATCTTCTTCGACTCGAACGTCATTCTCTACGTGACCTACGTGATCATCATCGGTGTCCAGGTCGGCCTTTTCATGACCAGGTGGGGCCTGCGGGTCAGGGCCGTGGGCGAGCACCCCGCAGCCGCCGATACGGTGGGCATTCCGGTGCTGCTGACCCGCTACCGCAACGTGATCCTGGGCGGGCTGATCGCCGGGATCGGCGGTTCCTACCTGACCGTCGGCCACGTCGGCAGCTTCAACCCGAACATCAGCTCAGGCTTCGGCTACATCGCCCTGGCCGCGCTGATCTTCGGCCGCTGGACGCCGCTCGGCTCGCTCGCCGCCGCGCTGCTCTTCGGCTTCTCCCTTGAGCTCGCTCTGGTGCTGCCCACGGTCAACTCGGCGCTGCCGCCGCCCATCATGAACACCGCGCCGTACGTGGCGACGATTATCGCGGTGGCCGGGCTGGTCGGCAAGGTGCGGGCTCCCGCCGCCGACGGGCAGCCGTACGTGAAGTCCTAGTCGTCCGAATGGCACGTTACGCTGCTTACCGTGGTGACCCCATGAGCACAGATGCTTACGCTGCAGCGCGGGCGAGCGCTGCCAAACTCGCGCTGCTGACCGGCCAGCAGACCCACGACGTCGCGGTCGTGCTCGGCTCTGGCTGGGCGCCCGCCGCTGACGCCATCGGCCCGGCCGACGCCGAGTTCCCGCTCGATGACCTGGGCGGCTTCCCTGAGCCGACCGTGCCAGGGCACCTGCCAGCGGCCAGGTCGCTGCGGTGCGGGCAGGTGCGCGTGCTGGTCTACCTCGGCCGGACGCACTTGTACGAAGGCCACCCGGTGGATGCTGTCGTGCACGGCGTACGCACCGCGGCCGCCGCCGGCTGCCGGGTGCTGGTGCTGACGAACGCCGCTGGCGGCATCAACGCGGGCTACGGAGTCGGCCAGCCGGTGCTGCTCAGCGATCACCTCAACCTGACCGGACGTTCGCCGTTGTCCGGTCCTGAGCCGCCAGCCGGCTATGGCTCCAGGTTCGTCGACCTGACCCAGGCATATTCGGCCCGGCTGCGGGCGCTGGCCAGGCAAGCCGATCCCAGCCTGGCCGAAGGCGTGTACGCGGCCCTGCCTGGCCCGCATTACGAGACGCCCGCCGAGATCCGGATGCTGCGCACGGCCGGCGCCGACATGGTCGGCATGTCGACGGCGCTTGAGGCGATCGCGGCCCGCCATCTCGGAGTCGAGGTGCTCGGCGTCTCGCTGATCACCAATCCGGCCGCTGGCCTCGCGGGCGGCGAGCTTAACCACAACGAAGTCATCGCGGCGGGACGAGCCTGCGCGGCGCGCGTCGGCGGGCTGCTCGCGCAGATCCTGCCTGGCGTGCTCGTTTCACAGGGATCATAGTCGGGGGCGAGGGGGGCAGATGATCAGTCATGATCTGCATGCGCAGGTAACGGCATGGTTGGCCGAAGATCCGGACGAACGCGACCGGGCCGAGCTCGCGGCGCTGCTCCGCGAGGCGTCCAGTCCTGACGAGGATGAGGCAGCCAAGCTCGCGGCGCAGGAGCTGGCTGACCGGTTTAGCGGGCGGCTTGAGTTTGGCACGGCCGGGCTGCGCGGGACTATCGGCGCCGGCCCGAACCGGATGAACCGGGCCGTCGTCCGCGGCACGACCGCCGCGCTCGCAGGCTGGCTGCTCTACGTCGATCCGGCCGCCGCCGACACGGGCGTCGTGATCGGGTGCGACGCGAGGCACCGGTCCGATGAGTTCGCGGCCGAGGCCGCCGCCGTGCTCGCGGGCGCCGGGATCAGGGTCCACCTGCTGCCGCGGCGGCAGCCGACACCGCTCCTGGCCTATGCGGTGACGCACTTGGGGGCCGCGGCGGGCATCATGATCACCGCGAGCCACAACCCGCCGGCCGACAACGGCTACAAGCTGTACCTGAGCGACGGCGCGCAGATCGTGCCGCCGGCCGACCTCGAGATCGAAGCGGCCATCAGATCACTCGTGCCCTTGTCGCAGGTGCCGTTCGCTCACCCTGGCGATCCGCTGATCGAGGAGCACGGAGACGAGGTCGCCGCCAGCTACCTGGACGCGATCTGCGAGCTCTCCCCCGCTCCGCGCGGTGCCGCCTGGCTCAGGTACATCTACACGCCATTGCACGGCGTCGCCTGCGACCTGGCGATGCGCGCCTTCGACCAGGCAGGCTTCCCGCCACCCGATGTCGTCGAAGCACAGGCTCGCCCTGACCCTGACTTCCGCACGGTCGCGTTCCCCAACCCGGAAGAGCCCGGCGCGCTCGACCTTGCGCTCGCGCAAGCCCGCAGGTCGGGGGCCGACCTGGTGCTTGCCAACGATCCCGACGGCGACCGGCTCGCCGTCGCCATACCCGACGACGCCGAACCGGGCGGCTGGCGCAGGCTGACCGGCGACCAGCTAGGCGCCCTGCTCGGGGCTTACCTGCTCGGCCGCGACGCTTCTTCTCGATCCCGGGGCGCGCATGGCTCGCCTGGCCTTGACGTGCCGCTCGTCGTGACGACGATCGTGTCGAGCACGCTGCTGTCCAAGATCGCGGCAGCGACCGGCGCCAGCTACGCCGAGACGCTCACTGGATTCAAGTGGATCGCAAGAGCGGGCGACTTGCGGGCCGGGACCCATTTCCTCTTCGGGTATGAAGAAGCTCTTGGGTACTCGATCGGCACTACGGTCAGGGACAAAGATGGCCTGGGCGCGGCACTTGCCGTGCTTAGCCTGGCAGCGCAGGCCCGATCGAACGGCGAGTCGCTCCTGGAGGCCTACGACGCGCTTGAGGCCGCCCACGGCGTGCACCTCACCGCGCAGCTCACCGTGCAGACGACGACGCCGGTGCACGTGATGGCACGGCTGCGAGCTAGCGCTCCGGCCGACTTCGGGGGCGAACCGGTCCTGTCGTCGTCCGACCTGACTGGCGGTATTGGTGACCTGCCGTCTGCCGACGTGCTTCGGTACTGGCTGCGCGGCGCCCGCGTCGTGATCAGGCCGAGCGGCACCGAGCCCAAGATCAAGGCGTACCTGGAGGTGGTCGAGCCGGTGATCGCCGGACGGCTCACCGAGGCGCGGCGCGCGGCCAAGGCGCGAATGGATCCGCTGCGTGAGGCGATCAGGGAGTTGCTCGAAGGCTAACGCCCGGTCCGCCGCAGGGCCGCGCCAGCGGACACGGTCGAGGGCTCGGTAATCGACACCGCCGCGCGACCGCGGCTAACCGACACCGCCGCGCGGCCGCGGCTAACCGACACTGCGGGGGTCGCGCAGCTTGCCCTGGCGTGGCAAGCTCTTGACCATGACGCACTTCCATGATGGCGTTGCCTGCGATGTCGCGCACGGCGTGGCGCCAGCCCCGTCGGACGGCAGAGTACTAGTTGCCGTCTTCGCGACCCCGGTGGCGGAGTACCTGCTGCGGTACGCCGCCGACGCCGGGTACAAGCCAGTCCTCGTGGAACCCGACGCTAGTCGCGCCGCGAGCGGAGGTCCTTCAGAGTTCGAGGTGCGCGCGGACATCGGCTCGCTCCCTGACTCGCAGACCGACGTCGTCGTGACCGACCACCATCGCGAGGAACTCGGCGTCATGCTCAGGAACGCCCTGGCCACGCCGGCCAGGTGGGTCGGCATCATGGGCAGCCCGCGACACGAGCCGCCGCATGTGCAGGCGCTGGCGCTGCTGGGCGTTCCGCCCGATGAGGTGGCGCGGGTACACAGGCCGATCGGCCTCAACATCGGTTCTCGCACACCGGCCGAGATCGCCATCTCGACGCTGGCCGGCCTGATCGCCGACCGGAACGAGCGCCCCGGCGGCTTCGACTTTGCCTGAGCCGCGAGGGGCCGGTGCCGGGGCCGGGTACCCGGGAACGCCGCTGGCGCGCAAGCTCGGCATCGGCGAGGACGACGAGGTCGCGATCATTGGCGCCGCCAATGGCATCACCGACCTGCTCACCGCCCAACTGGACGGCAAGGCCGTCCTGCACACCGACCTCGGGGCAGCGCCGCTCTTCGACGTCATCGTGGTGTTCGTGACCCGGCAGGCCGAACTGGAGGAGGGGCTCGACCTGTTCAGGGCACGCATGGCGCCGGCGTGCGGGCTGTGGATCGCCTGGCCGAAACGCGCCTCCAAGGTGCCGACCGACATGACCGAGCATGTCGTCCGCGAGATCGCCTTGCCCACCGGCCTGGTCGACAACAAAGTCTGCGCGATCGACCAGACCTGGACCGGCCTCCGCCTGGTAATCCGCCGCGAACTCCGCTAGCCGCTCAAGTGGTCGCGACCACATCGATACGCGGGTTATTCCAGCTTCCGGCGCGCCAGCAGCTCGGTATTGATCGCCGAGATCTCTGCTAGCGCGGCCTCCACATGCGCGCCCCGCATCAGACAGGCACCAACCACCGCCACGAAGCCTCGTGGAACGTAACTTAGCCGTCCACGTCCACCATGTCGCGGAGCGAAGTACGCATACGGCCCGTGCGGGGCGCCGTCGGCGCACCGGCAGCCGGCCCTGCCGCAGCGGCGTGTCTGCTGCACCAGGGACCCCGCCAGCAGTTGCTCCACATCGCCCATGCCAGAGGCCAGTCCTCCCCTGCGGGCAAGTAGATCATATACCGATAAGCCAGATAACTCATTGAAATCTTGCGAGGATGTTACAGCGATAATCCCAGTTGAGAGAAAAGACACATGAACGCACCCTCAGCCGTGACAAACTCGCCACCCGCAGCGCGCTACAAGGCAAAGATAGGATATGTTCCCCACCCTCCTCTCGGAACAACTTCCAGGAGAACGACACCTGTTTTCTAAGCGTCAGCCTCGAAAACAGCAAGTTTAGCGCAGAGAAACTCTCGGCCATATCCGCGTGGATCTCGAGGCGTTTTTCCCGCTGTACAGTTCTAGTCGGCGACAGCATTCACCGCATAACACTTGAGTCGACAGCATCTATGACACCGGAGGCCGCCCGGACGAAAGCACTAAGTCTCGGCGGCAAGTTCATGAAGGAGCATCGGCAGATCTTCGACGCGTTCCGCGAAGATACCGAGTTCACCTATCTGACCTGTAGTGAAGTACAGACATGGGAGTCGTACCCGGTACACCACCAGCGTCTTCTGAACCTATTTGCAACCGACCACAGTTTCCGGTTATCGGTTGAAGCGTTTGGAGCAGATTATCACCGGAAGCACGCAGCCGACCTGACCGAAGCCGATCAGCGATACCCAGTACAAAGATCGTCCGACTACTTTCTGGAGGAGTTCGCCATTTTCTCCTGCCTCCAAGAATGCAAGCTCTCGGTCATGGTATATCCAGGCTCATTTAGCACCCTTACAGAGATCGTCAGCGGGCAACACGCTAGCGTTCCGACTGAGCTCCGTCAACTGATCGTTGTTTCGCTCAACATCAGCAGGACGCTTCGCAAAGTAGTCAGCGGATGACCGCGGACCGCCTATGAGCCTGCTAGCTTCCTGAGCTCTCTGACACTGCGCAATCGCAGAGTCAATGCTGAGGAGAAGGCGATCACAACGGCAGCTGCAAGGAGTGCATCGCGCACGCCGATGGCGGCGGCCAGTGGGCCAGCTAGAGCCTGGCCGAGTGGCCGGAGAGCTGACGAACCCATCCAATCATAGGCGCTTACACGTGACAACGCGCGCTGTGGTATGTGCTGCTGCAACGCGGTGAGCCAGGTGGTGTTCGCGAACGAGAGACCAGCCCCGAACGCTACTTGCGCGCAGATGAGCCACGGAGTAGGAGCAGCGACAGCCAGGAGGACCAACGTCGGTACGCAGAATAGGATCGCCGTCGTCATCGCTATGAGGACTCGGCTGGGCCGATAGCGCAATGCGGTCAGGTCGCCAAGGACACTCCCGACGCCAGCCGCTGTGAGCAGCAGACCCCAAACCGAGGGACCGCCCAGAAAGCGGGCTGCGATGGCCGGACCGAGGACGAACAGAAATCCGAGTCCCGCAAATTGGAATGCTGCGAAATTTGCGATAGAAGCCCATACCCACGTCCGGCTGCGTACTTCGTACCATCCGCTACGCAGTTGGGCAATTGTGCCCCCATCCATGTTCAGATCTATAGTGCCCGGCACTCGCACGAACATCAGGAGCAGTCCGCTGACAGCGAAGCTGACCGCGTCAATGGCAATGGCCCAACCTGGTCCCGCCAGAACAACGAGCCCGCCCGCGAGAGCTGGACCGACAACCGAGCTGCTGCTGATGGTAAACGACAGCAGTGCGTTTGCCTGCTGGAGGTCCTGCTCCGATACCGTCTGCGGCACCAAGCCAGTCGCAGCGGGGTAGAACACCGCGGTCGCGAGCCCATGCACAGCAATCAAGGCGATCAATTGCCAGAGGTGAGCGGTGCCCGTCAGGAGCAACAAGGCTATCGTTGCCTGACTGCCAAATCGGACCAGGTTGGAGCCCACTAGCAGCGACGAGCGGCGCGGGACCCGGTCTGCCCAGACGCCGCCAAAAAGCAAGAACAGAACCAAGGGCACCGTCTGCGCGGCAAGCACATAACCTATGTCAGCTACGGAGCCGGTCAATTGCAAGACCGCGAACGGCAGCGCCACATCCGTGAAAGTATCGCCCATGGTTGAAATGGCCTGAGCGCCGAACAAGAGGCGGAAAGCCCGGTGTCGCACGGGGCTAGCAGCCGCGTCGATGGCGTGAGTTTTCATGACCAAGCTATGCCTGCATCAGGCACCTGGTAGCGTCGCCAAGCCTCGGAATCACGATGATTCACACGCCAACTCCGTTAGCGCACGGTAGTCGGTCTTCCCGCTACCATTGACGGGCAGTTCAGCTACCAATTTAAATCGCGACGGAATCATGTAGGCTGGCAGACTCTGCGAAAGGAATTCACGCAGCCCTTCGGCCGACTCTAGTTCAGCGCAGATCACTGCGACCATCTCCGGATCGCTCTCGCCGTCCGCTACCACTATGACGGCCCCGTCGAGTACCGCAGGATGTCGCTTTATTGCGCCCTCCACATCTCCGAGTTCGATCCGGTACCCTCGGAGCTTTATTTGCCTGTCTACCCGGCCCATGTGGATTAGATACTTCTGTGTGACCCGAATCCGATCGCCAGTGCGATACCAATCAGTGGACAATAGACCGTCGTTCGCATCTACCTCGGCCACTTTTAGGCCTGCGCTCCGGACGAAGCGACCCGCGTTATCAGCGCGGTCGAGATATCCCTGGAATCGCTGAGCGCCTCGGACGCACAACTCACCCTCGTCATCCACGACTCGACCATCGCGGATGAGCAGCCACTCCAGTTTCTCGTAGATCGAGCCGATCGGGACAGTCCCGTTAGTGACATCCTCCCACTGGACCTTGCCGGGCGGGATTCGGTAATCCGAGCAGGTAATTGTCAGCTCGGTTGGTCCGTAGACATTCTCGATTAGGCTGTTCGGCGCGGCGACTCTCCACGCAGCGGCCGACCGCTCGGCGAGCGGCTCCCCGGCGAATTGACTCCACCTAAGATTCGGCATCGTATTCGGCTGTAGCTCGCCGATTCGGATGGCGTAGGATATCAGAGAAGGCACTGAGTACCAGTGCGTGATGCCTCGCAAGCTCACGTACCTAGCAGGCATGAGCAGTTCCCTGTTACGTGGCACTACGACGGTAGCTCCGGAAGTCCACGAGCCGAATAGGTCGAAGACAGAGGGGTCGAAAGTCAAAGCGAAGGTATGCGACAAACGACAGCCTGGACCCAATTCATACCGTGGCACCACGTGATCGAGGTACGCGGATATGTTGGAGTTCGTAATGGGCACGCCCTTAGGCACTCCTGTGGAGCCCGACGTAAAGAGGATGTAGGCGACGTCCTCCGGCTTGGATGCACAGGGCGACGGCGCATGGTGTGGCGAAAGCAAGACCTCGTGCGAGTCGAGGATCATGACGCCCGCCGCCGACAGCGCCATGGCATTGGCCCGATGACGTGACTCGCTGAGAATGACGCATCGGAGATCAGCAAGCCTCGCTATCTTCTCGTGGAACGCTACGGGCCCATCGAGCGAGAGCGGGACGACGGTGTGTCGCAACCGCAAGATTGCCAGGTAGCAAACATAGGTGCTCAACTCCTTGGCACCTAGGAGTCCCACCCGGCTCTGCGGCGGTAGGTCAAGCAACGCGATTCGCGCTGCGGCCCGCGCGACTAGCTGGCCAAGCTCGCCGTACTGAACGCGGGTGCTACCCAGGTCGACTGCTACTGACTCCCGCGCTCGGGAAACGGTGAACTCGAACCTATGATAGGGCGCCCAATCGGACACTGGCGGAAATCCTCCCATCGACCGATAAAATCGGACCGCTCGTACGCGCCGAAATGCTTACGATTTCAGTTCGGCCTCGGCGCAAGCCTCAATCACTGCCGAGAAGGTGCCATCGAGAAAGAGTGTGTCCAGGGGAAACTTAATGCCGAGTCGATCCTCGACGCGCCCAGCCAATTGCAAGGCGCTGATCGAGTCGCCGCCGGCTGAAAAGAACTCATCCTTTTCGTGCACTTGCTCAACTCTCAGCACCGCGCACCATTCGGAAGAAATCGCCTGTCTTACTTGATCGGTCGTCAGCATGGTCCATTTACCTCTCTTCAGCGATCGCCACTACCTGGTCGTCGATGTCAATGGGCGGCGCTAATCTCCGTGAGTTGCTGAGCGAGATCTTCTAGAAACATCCGAACTCCGGCCAGGGAGAAGTCATCAGGATTAAAGACTGCCTGAAGGCGACAGCGGCCGGTAGCATTGCCGAGTACAAGCATATGCAATCCATCGATATCTCCTGGCACCGTGCGTTCGCATTCACTTTCGGCAAGGACGCCCTCGCTTGCATGAGGAAGCACGTTGATGACCAGCTGCCCTCGGCCAGTTTCCTCCGATACCTGGATATTATCTGGTGCGCATGCCGTCCTGATGTACTCCCACGGCGCCTGATAAGGGAATCGGAGCATTTGTGAAAGTATTTGGCGTGCCATGCTCAGCGCCCGTGCCGGATCGGCGAGCTTCGGGTCTCGCATACGCACTGGAAGCGAATCGGCGAACCACCCTTGAGCGCAGAGATAAGGGAGTGGCCGCCCGTTACTTATGATCCGTGTCGTGACGTCGGACACACTCGTCGCCCGTGCGATCCAGGACACCGCATTGGCAAATACCAAGAGAAACGGCGTGGCGCGCAGCGCCTGAGCTGCCTCGCGCAGCGCTGTTACCTGGATGGGCAGGTCTACGGTTGTCGTCGTGAGAAGCCCGCCGCCGCCAACTGGAGAGCTGATCGCGAACGGCACTGGGGTCGGACGGTCCGCGAGGGTGCCATCAAGGTGCCTAAGCCAGAATTCGCGCGTCGGCGTCGTCCGCCGACCGCCGGACCGCGGAAACTCCTGGCTCTGCCAATTTACCCAGTCCGCATAGCGTCCTCGTGACGCTGCGTTTGCCTCTACATCGCCCATCAGTTCGTTCTGCAACAGATGCATGCTGCGCCCGTCGCTGACCAAGTGATCGAAAACACAGCAGGCATGGCGGGTGATCCGCCCGGCAGGGTCCGCGTACTTGAGGACGACGACCTCCCAGAGTGGTCGACCGTCCCGATTGAACTGTCCGCTCGTTGCGGCGGACGCGGCTGCGCGGATATCGGCGAAAGACTCGCACGTTTCGTAGCGCAAGGGCAGCGGCAGATCGGGGCGGTAGGTGACCCAGCCACCATCGCGCATCGTGGCATCGACTATATGAAGGGAGTCTTCTCGATCGACAACGCGACGCAGGCGAGCGTGAAGGTCGCGATCTGTGACATGATCGGGAATCAGAAAAATGTTCTCGATCGGCAGGTAATTGCCATATTTATGCTCGTTCCGTAGACGCGCTTCTTGTTGCCATGACAATGGCCCCTGCCGCTCAGCTTCAGTTGCGGAAATGGCGAGCTCCTTCTTCCCGAAGGGTTTTGGGCAGCATTGGTTTGCGACTTGGAAGTCGTGAAGCATGAGCCCGATATGGGCAAGCGGCTTTAAGGCCAGAGGAAAGATTTACTAGATGTGCCTGCTTAGAAGGCTTTGCAGCACAGGGTATGGTGCGTCAAGTGCAGGTCATCCTGCTTAGCTAGTCACAGTAGCACCAAAAACAGACACTTAAGCCCTGTGGCCGCAATACACGGTAACGCGAGCAGGTGACGCAGGTCGAGATTGAACCCGAGGGCCAGGCAATGGCCAGCGCCGATGAGTTGAGAATACATCCGCTGTTGCCCAGCGCGCAAGCGTCACCCGCACGCCGAGTCAGTTAGCAACCTCCTGCGGCCGATCCCGGTGCCGATCCGGTGCCTATTCCGGGCCTGGCGGCTACGGCAGGATGCGGTGGCCGTTGAATATGCCGAGTTCTTCGCGGTAGAGCTCAAGCCCGACGCCATTGGGGTCGCGGAAGTACATGCTGTCCATGACGCCCCGGTCTGGCCCAAGGTAGTCCACGCCGGCTTCATCGAGCCTCTTCTTCGCCGCGTCGAACTGCTCCTGCGAGATCGAGATCGCCAGGTGCTGCACCCCGCCGATCGTCTCCATCCAGGCGGGGTGCTCGTGACCTGGGAAGTCGAAGAACCCGAGCAGGTTGTGATTGCCGATGTCGAAGAAGAAATGGTTCGAGCCCTTGTAGTCGCGGTTCTCGACCAGCTCGACCAGCGGGAAGCCGAGGAACTCCTGGTAGAACTTGATCGTTTCCTCAGTGTCGCGGCAGATCAGGGCCAGATGGTGGACACCCTGCACGGTGGTGTGCGCCCTGCTGGCCTCAGTCCGTAGGTACTTCTCGCGAAGCGCCTCCCGGCGGGCACGGATTTCCTCAAGTTCTTTGCCTTCTGGCTGTGGCATGACTGCCTCCTGGCTTGCCGATCGTTTGCACTCATCCCAGTGTCGCAGGCAGGTACACCACCCTCACCGTCCGGCACCAGCTCTGAATTGACTGTAGCTATGACCCTCCCGGTCGGGGTGCTTGTCGTCGTGCTTGCCCTGTTCGTGCTGAGCCTCGCGCTCCCCACTTTGCCGTCTGACCTGCATGCCTCATCGAGTGACATGCAGTGGTCCGTCGACTCCTACAGTCACCGCCCGCGCCATGGTGGGAGTGGCCGCGGCGGTGATCTTGCCGATGTGACCACTTCTGGTGGGGCTCAGTCTTCCTGGATCTCCCCGGCCATCCTCCCCTGACTCTCGGCCCAGGACCCTCCGCCCCTGGCACGACCTCGCCCGCCGATCTCAATGGCAGGAATTTGAGAGGCGGCTTGAGAGAATTCGCTGTCCGGGGTCTGCATGAGCGAGTGTGCGCGAGATTGCGGTCCCTCCTGGTCTGACCGTCGGGTGTACGGGAGGTTTTCCGGGTTCTGGGCGGAGGATTCACGGGTTGGGGAGAGTTGCCGGCGTAGCTGGGAGGGTTGTCGGGTTCCTGGGGGAGCGTTGTCAGGTTCGGGAGGCTTTTCGTCGTGGAGCACGAAAAGCCTCCCGGACCCGGAAACGCTCCCCGCAAAACCGCGACAACCCTCCCGAACGCGAAAAACCTCCCGCCAAGTGTCCTGCCTGCCGCGCCCGCCCCCCGCCCGCTCACCCACGCCAGTTAACCCGGCCAGCTCACCCCGGCCAGCTCACCCCGGCCAGCTCACCCCG
>DASTJM010000113.1:0-15638 GCA_035716545.1 Streptosporangiaceae bacterium | reverse complement strand
GCATTCGTGGCCTTCTAGCTCATCGAGCTTGGCAAGTCGCTCCGCTCCTAGGGGAGCGGCTCCATTGAGGCAGCACCTGGCGCGGCGATGGCGGCTTGTCCCCGGCCGTCGCTCCGCTCCTACGGGAGCGGCTCCATTGAGGCTCCCAGTAAGCCGCGCGATCGCTGAGGTTCCCGCTTGGGTCGCTCCGCTCCTACGGGAGCGGCTCCATTGAGGCATCACCCAGGCGACAGGCACGACCACGGCTCAGTGGACCGTCGCTCCGCTCCTACGGGAGCGGCTCCATTGAGGCCTGATCGCCCACCACTGACCAGGCCAGCGCGCGTAGCCGTCGCTCCGCTCCTACGGGAGCGGCTCCATTGAGGCTCATGTCGGCCAATTCGATCAAATCCAATCTGCTATTGTCGCTCCGCTCCTACGGGAGCGGCTCCATTGAGGCGGAGCACACCCCAGGCACGGTGATCCGGCTTGATGGCGTCGCTCCGCTCCTACGGGAGCGGCTCCATTGAGGCGATGCCATGTGACGGAGGCCACAGGAAGCCTGTTTCGTCGCTCCGCTCCTACGGGAGCGGCTCCATTGAGGCCGACCGGCAGCGTTTTGTCGCCGTCGAAATTTCGCGTCGCTCCGCTCCTACGGGAGCGGCTCCATTGAGGCCTGGCGGGCTCGCGGTCGGGCTTGCTCCCGGCGGGCTTGTCGCTCCGCTCCTACGGGAGCGGCTCCATTGAGGCCCGTTCGCCTTCCACGTGAGGGTGACGGGCTTGCGGGTCGCTCCGCTCCTACGGGAGCGGCTCCATTGAGGCGGGTGCCGGAAGGTGCTCTTGATCGCTTCCCGCTCGTCGCTCCGCTCCTACGGGAGCGGCTCCATTGAGGCCCTGAGAGTCCCCGCGCGGGTGCTCGCGTTGATCTCGTCGCTCCGCTCCTACGGGAGCGGCTCCATTGAGGCAGCGTCGTCACCGGGGGTATGGCGCTGGCGGTGATGTCGTCGCTCCGCTCCTACGGGAGCGGCTCCATTGAGGCTGCGGACTAGCCTGATCTGAGTCGGATGATCCATCGCGTCGCTCCGCTCCTCCGGGAGCGTCATCACACCGGCGGCACGCGCCGGGCTGATGACCAGCGAGCAGTCGCCGTCCATCAGGGCTTGACGGGCGGCCGCGTGGATGCGCGCTGCCACTTCGACATGGGGAGGAATGAGCGTGCCAGCGGATAGCGGCCCAGCAAGGTTAGCGATTATATCGTCGGTGATCACCAGTTCGCCGGTGCCGTCAAGGACCGCCTGTCAAGCCAGGGCGAACAGACGTTGGTCCCGTTTGCTCGGCGGTTCGACTGGATCAGGCAGGCGACTGTCGGATAGCTGGGCGGGTAGCCGATGCCAGCGTCGCTGGTTACGTCGGTGACCGGCACCAGCGTGCCGGTGCCGTAGCGGCCCACGAACATCCGATGGTAGGAGCGCCATCCTGCCGCCGTCTGGTTCGCGGGCCAACCGCAGTAGCGCGCTGGCCGACGCTGTAGAGCTGGTCGACCACGTGGCCAAGCGGGTCGGGCTTGGTGAATGGCGCACGCAGGTTGCTGATGAGCACACCCTCTCGCACCAGTTTCCCCCCAGCATCGCAGACGCTGCCGCCGGCGCCGTACTGAATGCGGATGCCAGCTTGTCGGCCAGCACGCCGAACCGGACCGGCGCGACCGCCGCCCGGCATGTCGCGTCGAGCGCGGCGGTATACGCGAGGCGGATCCGGCCCGGCCCGTGCGGGGCCTCCAGCCACCGCCCGCGGCGTACTGCCAGGTTGGTCAGAGTCACATCGAGCCGCTCAAGCAGGCTTGGCATCGCTTCTAACCGAGTGACGACGTCCGATAGCCAGTGGGTATCCGCTCGGACGACCGCGCGGTGATCACTACTCCATCGGACCTTGGCCGTGTCCCCAGCGTGGTCGGCGCGATGCCTGCAATGAGGCCGAACGGTGTCGGGCGGCCGGTACTGCGAAGGAGGTAGCGCACCGTGGCCAGCACGGCGCGGCGAACGAGACTAAGGAACCAGGGCCGAATAGGACGGCCCCGTGGCGGCTGGGGAGAGGAATAGGCAAGCAGCGGCAATAGTATCCACGATTCGATCCCGAGGGGCTCGGTCTGTACGTCGGCTGGGGGACCTCAGACTTCCGGGCTGCAGCTATTCACCAGCTACGGCCATACGACCGTGATCCTCGACCGTGTCGTGCTGCTGCATCCGCACAACCAGCGGCGGATCGGCGCCTATGCTCTGCTATACGACCTGCCGGGAGAGTTTCTGGTCGGAAACCCCCACGGCTGGCCGCCCGAGCACAGCCCGTTGCCGCCCACCTGGAAGTATCGCCGGCCCGTGCGCGGCTTCCGGCTCGCGCCAGGCAAGTCGGTCAACATGGTCCTCGGCGTGACGCCCATCACCAGGCACCGCTCAACCTCCCAGGGCATGCTGGTCTATTACCATGACTCCCCGGGCAGCTTCGTAGCCAAGAATTATTGGGCAGAGATCATTGCAGGGAATCCGCACGGCTGTTAATTGGTTGCTCCTTTCGGACGAGCCTGAAGTAGGAATTTCATATCGACGTCGCGGGCCATCTTCGGCCTGATGCGCTGCGCGCCGGCCGCAGCGGTCTCGGTCAGTCGCCGCTGCGCGGCGTCGCCGATCCCCGGGAACGCGGCCCCGGTGCGCGGCCTCGGCCGCGGTGGCGCAGCCCGTTGCCGCCCGGGTGGTGCGGGTAGTGCTCGTCGATGGCCACAGGCGAGGCCGCACTTCTTGAAGATCATTCCTTGACGGTGACTCTTCGCGCACCGCCCGGCGAGGGAGACGTTCCGCCGTTCGTCGCCCGTGCCAGCCAGCACCGCCCGGTCGAAGGCGCTGCTAGCCAGCGTTCCTGAGAGTGATTTCGGCTAATGCTGGAAACTATTGGAATTTACTGGAGTTGGACGGTACGATGCCTGTATGACTGATAGGCGTGCCTTGAAGGCATCGACACGCGCCGGAGCGCTGCGCTCAGGTGGTTGTGAGCATGCAGTGTGCTGCTTGAGGGTGCCCGCCCGAATCCTGCTCGCGCTCGACTAAAACGGTATCCCAGGCCAATGACGGGACCTATGTGGCGGTAATGCCAGCGTTTTGCTCCCGCGATTCTGGACTAAAACGCCGCGTGCGGGGACAACTATGAGCACAATGGACCGGAACGTAAATCGCGCCCCTGGCGGTAAGCTGCGCGACGGCAGATTTCCAGCTTCGCGAATTATTTTCCAAGTGTACGGATTGCTCCGGCAATTTCGGGCATAGGTGAGGAATCAGGTTGTGAACGACTTCCGAGAGTTCTTTGAAACGGCGACTGGCTGGTCGCCGTATGAATACCAGATGCGGCTCGCGCTGGGCGGCCTGCCAGCGGTGGTGCAGGCGCCGACCGGGACCGGCAAGACGGGGATCGTGCTTGCCTGGCTGTGGCGGAGGCTGCACGGGCCAGACCCGGCCGGGACGCCTCGGCGGCTGGTGTATGCGCTGCCGCAGCGTTCACTGGTGGAACAGGTCGCGGCTGAAGTGGCCGGATGGCTGGAACGGCTTGGCTTGGCCGGCGAGATTGCGATGCATGTGGTGATGGGCGGCACGGGCGCCGCGCAATGGCAGTGGCGTCAGGACATGCACGAGCCGGCCATCGTGATCGGCACCGTGGACTCGCTGGTCAGCAAGGCGCTGATCCGCGGGTACGGGATCGGCCGGGCAACCTATCCGATCGATTTCGCGCTGGTCACTAATGGTGCGCACTGGGTCATTGACGAGATTCAGCTCTGCCCGGAATCGACTACTACATTGCGGCAGCTCGCGGCCTTCGCGCGGTCGCTGGGAACGGCCGAGCCGTTCGGTCTCACCTGCATGTCGGCCACCGTGCCCGAGTGGCTGATCCGCACGGTCGACAATCCGGCTCTGGCCCCGGATGACGTGGTGACGATCGCGGCGGCTGAGCGGGTCGGGGAGCTGGCGGTTCGGCTCGGCGCCAGCCGGACGGTACGGCGGCTGCCGGCGCAGCCCGGCGATTACCGGGCGATCGCGAACTTCGCCGCCGAGCGGCACCAGCCTGGCACGCTCACGATCCTCGTGCTGAACACGGTCGAGGCAGCGACTCAGGTCTACGCGGGACTGCCAGCGGGGGACGCTGAGCGGACCCTGATCCACTCGCGGTTCCGAGGCCGGGAACGAGCGGCTCTCGCACGGAAGGTAGCCGGACCGCCAGGAGATGCCGGGCACATCGTCGTCGCGACCCAGGTCGTCGAGGCTGGCCTTGACCTGAACGCCGCGACGCTGGTGACCGAGGCGGCGCCGTGGCCGAGCATCGTTCAGCGCGCCGGGCGCTGCAACCGCACGGGCAGGCTGAACGACCCGCAGCTTTGGTGGATCGCTCCTGCCAAGCATCAGCCTTACGAGGAGCCTGACCTGGCGGCGTCGGTGGCCGAGCTTGAGTCTCTCGAGGGCTCTCAGGTCAGCGGTGAGGAGCTGCTGCGCCGCAACGTGGCGGTCACCGAGCCGCAGATCGCCGTGCTACGGCGGCCCGATCTGATCGGGCTGTTCGACACGGCGCCTGACTTGAGCGGCGCCGACATCGACGTTGCTCCTTACGTCCGCGACGCCGACGACCTGGACGCCCAGCTTATCTGGGCCATGTGGACCCCTGAGCTCGTCGATGGCCAGCCAGCCGGAGATGGCCGGCCGGCCGCGGACGCCAAGGCCCCGGCGGACGAGTGGCGATGCCGAGCCCCGCTGAGCAAGGTCGCGGCGCTCGCGAAACGGGTCGCCGTCTGGCGTATTGACCAGGTGCGAGGCCGGTGGACGCGGGTGACGCCACAAGAACGCGCGCGTCCGGGCGAGGTGCTGCTTGTGGCCGCGGCGGACGGCGGCTACGCGCCCGCGACCGGTTTTGACCCTGCTTCTAAGCAACCCGTCGCTGATTACCCGACCCTCGACCCCGTGGCTAAGCCGGCGGCTGGGGCAGAGGACATGTTCTCCGCTGACTCCGCGAGCGTGGCACAGGGCGACTGGGTCTCCTTGCGGCAGCACAGCGAGGACACGCGCGAACAGGCTATCGCGCTGCTGGAGAGCATCGAGCCGACCTTGCCCGTGGCAGCGCGGAACGCGGTGGCGTGCGCTGCCTACCTGCATGACACGGGGAAATCGCACCAGATCTGGCAGGACGCGCTATGTAATCTCGCCACGCCGGATGAAAAGGCAAGAATCGATGCTGAAAGGCCCTGGGCGAAGTCGAATCGCGACGGCCGGCTCCGGTTCGCCGGCGGTGTCGCGTTCCGGCATGAGCTGGCCTCGCTCCTGCTGCTTGATGGTCCGCTGGGCGGGCTGATTGACCCGGACGCCGATGCCGGTCTTGTCCGTTACCTTGTGCTCGCTCATCACGGCAAGCTCCGGGTACAGGTTCGTGACCCGGACCAGGCGAGCGACGGCGTCCTGCTCGGCCTTCGGCACGGCGACGTCTACCCGGTGCCGTCGTTGCTCGGGCACCCAGAAGCCGAGCTGAGAGTGGACCTTGAGCCTTTCAGCCTGGGGGGCGAGAGGTCGTGGACCAGGTCGGTGCTGGCGCTGCGTGACAGGTACGGGCCGTTCGTTCTGGCCTACCTTGAGACGCTCGTGCGGGTCGCTGACTGGCGCGCGAGCGCCGGATCGAAGGTGGCGCGATGACACGGCATGTTCTCACCGGCCTGCGGCCCGAGCCGCTCGCCACCTATCTGGCCGGCCTGGGGCTTGTGCGGCTGATCGGCCACGCCGACGCTGCCGCGACCTTCGCCTGGAGCGCTGACGGGCTGGTCGTGGCCACGTCGGTAGCCGACATCGCGCAGTGGCTCGCTGACGAGTACGTGCCCACGCCCGTGCTCAGCCCATGGAACGGCGGGAGCGGCTTTGGCGCCAAGGACGTCGAGCCGAAGAAGCGGCTGGCCCGGCTGACGCAAGACCCGTCTGCCCGGTTCGATGATTTCAGGGACGCGGTCAGGACGGCGGACGAGGTAATCCGGCTCGGCCGCTCGGCCGGCTGGATCAGCGACGACGGCAAGGGCGACAAGCAGCGGGTCGTCCAGGAGTTCCGCAACCGCTGCCCCGAAGTCCTCTTGCCGTGGATCGATGCCTGCGTGGTCCTGGCCGCGGACAGGGCGCTGTTCCCTCCCTTGCTCGGCACCGGGGGCAACGACGGGCGCCTGGACTTTTCGACCACTTTCCACTTGCAGCTATTGCTCGTGCTCGCGTCAGGCAGCAGCCGCGCACGCTCCCTGGCCCTGGCACGTGACCTGCTGGCAGGCACGGAAACCGAACGACTGGCCGATGCGCCCGTCGGGCAGTTCGATCCGGCCGGAGCCGGAGGGCAGCGCTCTTCACCTTTCGGCGCCGCGGTGCCGCTCGTCAATCCGTGGAAGTACGTGCTGCTAGTCGAGGGTGCCCTGCTCTTCGC
Source organism: Streptosporangiaceae bacterium (assembly GCA_035716545.1). Lineage (GTDB taxonomy): Bacteria > Actinomycetota > Actinomycetes > Streptosporangiales > Streptosporangiaceae > Chersky-822. The sequence continues at coordinate 9,182 of DASTJM010000113.1, read as the reverse complement.
CTCGGGAGCGTCTCGGCGACATCAGCATGCCGCCGGGCGGGCTGCGATGCCGTTCACTGTGTCGTATTCACCAGATGGCTCGGTGAGCGGCGCGGAGGGAGAGGAATCGCGCGGCGAGGTGTGGGCGCCTGTGTGGTCTCGGGCGTGCACCTTCGCCGAGATTGGCCAGTTGTTCGGCGAGGCGCGCGCCGCCTGGCGCGGCCGGCCGGCCAGGCGAGCGGTCGATTTCTACGCTGCGACCAGATCACTTGGAGTCGCGAGCGGTGTCAGCGAATTCGTCCGCTACGGGCTACAGCAGCGTAATGGGCTCGCCTTCGTCGCGGTGCCACTTGACCGGGTGCAGGTCGTCGACAAGCCTGAGGTCCGGCTGGCCGCGAAGATCGAGGACTGGGCGTCCTGGATTCCGCGTGGCGAGGCGTCGAGGACGGTGGGTACCGCGCTCCGGCGGTTCGAGCGGGCGCACTTGATCTACGCCCGTCAGGGCGATCCGTTGTCACTGCGGGAGTTGCTGGCGGCGCTGACTTCCCTTGAGCAGGCAGTCGGTCGTAGCGGGCGGATGCGCGATCAGATTCCGGTCCGCCGCCCGCCGTCCGCCGACGAGTTCCTTGACGTGCTGCTCAGGGAGTCCGGCCTGGAGAGTCCAGAGCTGCGGATCGCGGTAGGCATCGCGTCCTGCGCCGCCGGGCGCAGCCGTTCTGCCACCCGCACGATGCGGCAGCTTCTGCTGCCGATCGACCCCGGTGATCCGGCCGACCGTGCGCACCGGGACGGACGCTGGCGTGATGCGCCTGTCGTTCCCGGTTTCGGAGTCAGGCCGCTACGGCGGGTGCTCGCGGATGTCCTGGCGTGGCGGAGCCGGACCGCTGCCGAGGATGAGGCTGCGAGTGAACCCGGCGCGCCGACGTTCCGCGGCGTGCCTACGTTCCGGCGTGGCATCCCGGTGCCAGCCGGGGATCTGCACGCCCTGGCCGTCGATCCCGGTGGCGCTGCCGGCGCGCCGCTTGATGAGGCTGAGCTGGACGCGTGGCTGCGCGCGTGTCTCGCGCTGGACTGGCGGGGCGCTAAGTGGCGCCAATGGACCAGACCAGAGCCTGGTGGCCTGGTGCCAGCGCTCGCGCTCCTGCATCCGCTGGCGGCAGGCCTGGCGGCCAGCGACGACTCTGCCGCGCCGCGATTGGCCCTCGGACCTGACTGGGCCGTCCGGCTTGGGGCGGGGCAGGTACGCGGCGTTCACATCGACGCGGTCCGCCGCCTCAGACAGGCGGGATGGGACTGCGTGCCGGTCGCGCCGGCCGCGGCGCACAACGGGCAGTCAGTGCCCGATCAATCTGACAGCGGGACGGCTATGGCCGCCGCGCTCGTTCCCCGCTGTCGCGGCGCGAACGCCGTGCTAGCCCGTTTCGCGCGCAAACTCGCGGACGACCAGTCCGCGGAACTCACCGAAACCCCCGAACACATAGAGGAGCTGTCATGAACGCGCGACGCACTGTCCTTGAAGTTGACCTCAGGCCGCTAGCCGGACGCCGGTTTCAGCCCACTGGCTTCCCCGACCTCGGCGCGGCGGAGTTCGACGACGCCGACGGCGGTAAGGCGCTGCTAGTAGAGTCGGCGCAGTCAATGGCAAATCGGCTCGAAGCCACCACCTGGGATGAGGCACATGCCGCGCAGCCTGACGCGCTCTCGCCGCTGCCCTATGTCCGCATCGTCAGCCCCGAGCGCGAGTTTCTTTCATCCAGCCGGCTGGAGGCGCACCGGCTCGCCTCCGCCTATGTGATGCAGGGCAAGATAGACGGGGAGGACGGCAGCAAGTGGATGCTCGGCCGGCTGGGGCTCGTAGCTGGCCGGCCGCTTGACTACCGTGCGGTCGCCCGGGCGTGCTTCGCCCTTGATCCGGTGTCCTTGGTGCACGGCGTGTTTTTCGCCCGTAAGGAGTGGCCGTGGCAGCCCAAGATCGCCCGCGCTGTCACGAGTTTTGTAGAGGCATATCAGGTCATTCCCGCCGTCAGCGGTGGCGTGAAGCGTGACTCGGTGGTGAACGAGGGCAAGGAAGGGGCCACGAGCGAGGGGTATGGCATGGTGCCGTATCACCGGGTGGAGTACACCGCTGGGCTCATCACCGCGTACTTCACCGTCGATCACCAGCAGTTCCGCTCGTATGGACTTTCCGAGCCGGCGACAGCGCTGCTTGAAGCGCTAGCCGATTTTGAGATCGCCTCGCTGCTCGATGGCGGACTCCGGTTGCGCACTGCCTGCGACCTCGCGGTGCACGAGGTGCGAGGAGAGCGGCCTGACGTCCAGGACGCGGCAGGCCGGATCGCCAAGCTGGCCATCGAGTGCTCGGGGGAGCTGGGCGAGGTCACCGAAGTGGTCTGGTCCGGTCGAGCCGGCAAGGGCAAGTGAGATGGCCGTTACCATCGCGATCCGCTTTCCGCTGGGGAGATACCACGCCACACCCTGGGACCGCAGCGTCAACGAAGGCGCGACGGAATGGCCGCCGTCGCCATGGCGGTTGCTGCGAGCGCTCGTGGCCACCTGGTACACACGCTGGCCCGATCTGCCCGCACGGGAACTTGATGAGCTGCTTGACCCGCTCGGTGAACCGCCATCGTTCATGACTCCCCGGGTCCGGCCGGGGCACTCTCGCCACTACCTGCCTGGCCTGGGGCATAAGAAAGGCGAGCCGGGCGGCACCGATCTGACCCTCGACCCTTTCCTGTCGATACCGCGAGATTACGAACTGCTGGTGCGATGGGACCTGGAACTGCCTAGCGGACAACGGGAAGTGCTCTCGAAGCTGGTTGAGCTGGTGCCGTACCTCGGCCGGGCCGACTCGGTCTGCGAAGCCCGGCTCCTGGAAAGCGATCCCGAGCCTGACGAGACCTGGTGGCGCCCCGGTGCCGCCGGGAACCGGCAGATCCGGCTGCTCGCGCCCACTCGTCCGGTCAGCAGGCCCGCTTTGGAGATCTCGACGGTGGAGGTCCGCCGAAGCCGGCGGACACTGCCACTGGGCAGTGCGCTGGTCAGCTACGCGACCAACGACCGGGAGGCAGTCCGGCTGTCGGCGGACCGCCCTGATTCGCCGAGCATCGAGGCAGTGAGATTCGCGGTCGTCGGTGCCGCACCAATGCCGTCGGTCAACGGTGTCCTGCTCGCGGACGAACTGCACCGTGTCTGCGGACGTGAGCTGGCGCGGAATGTCGACGACGGAAGGCGGCGGCTGCTGTTCGGCACCGATGGTGCCCTTTCTGGTCATAAGCACGCGCACTGGGTCCCTGTCGCCGAGGACGAGCGTCGCGGCGCGGCCGTCAGGTCGGTTGTCGCATGGGCGCCGTGCAAGCTGCGTGCCAGTGAAGTTGCCGCTCTGATGGACATCGGGTCGCTTTCGGGCAAGCGTGGTTCGCTGCGAAATGGTGAAAGATATGAGGTTCAGGGTTTCCCTGAGGTGCGGTTGCTGTTCCAGGCGGCGGGGTCGATCGAGCAGGTGGCTCCGGAACTGTGCGGTCCGGCCCGGCTCTGGCGCAGCCTCACGCCGTACCTGCCAGTGCGGCACCGCAAACGTGAGCCGCTGACTGAGTTCCTGGCGGCCGACATCGGAGCTGAGCTGGGCTACCGCCAAGAGTTCGCGCGTCTGCCGCTGCCAGTGGTTAAGCCCGCGGAGCCGGACGGCGGCCTGCCGGACCGCTGGTCGCGCGAGTTCCGGCGGTACCGGCTAACGGAGGGGATGGGCAAGTCCCGTCCCGGGCTTGGCCTGCGGCTGGAGTTCGCTGAGGAAGTCCGGGGGCCGCTGTTGCTCGGCCAGCTCAGTCACTTCGGGTACGGGATCTTCGTGCCGGCAGACATTCGGGATGACGCGGAAGTGGGCGCTGTGGCAGGCGGATGACCGCCTGGCAAGCGTTCGTCACGGTCGGCTCCGGGTACGGGTTCGCGGGCGGGGCCAGACCGGTGACGGCCTTCTGCCCGGCCTTCGCCGCAGCGGGGTCTATGCGGTGCCGCCGTTGCCCGGGCGGCCAGAAGCCGGGCTGAGGGCAGCAGGCAGGCCCGCGATGCTGAAGCCGGCGCGGGTCCGTCAGCAACGCGGCCCTGATGCCGCCTGAAGAGACTGCTGAAAAGGTCCATCCGGGCGGGTGGCACTCCGGTCACAATCTCTGCGCCGGCGCTGGCCCGCGCTGACCTCGCCCGGTGCTTCCGCCGGCGTCTGCTGCCAGGTTCTGAGTGCTCCGGGCCGCTTCGGGTGGGTTGTGGGTGCTCTGGGCCGCTTCGGGTGGGTTGTGGGTGCTCTGGGAACGGTTCGGGGTGGGTTGTGGGTGCTCTGGGCCGGTTCGGGGTGGGTTGGCAGTGCTCCGGGCCAGGTTCGGGGAGGGTTGTCCGCTGCTGCGAGGGGAGTTTTCGTGTCCGGGAGCGTTTTCTCTTCTATGAGCGGTGAACTTTCCCCGCTGTGAAAAGGCTCCCCGTAAAGCGCGGTGAAGTCTCCCCGATCATGAAACCCGTGCCCCGGGGCACGGCAATCGCGACAGGCTGGCGCCCGGCCTTTCCAAGTCAGCACCCTCCCTGAGCAGCAGCAGGGTGCCCCACCGGCGATCGGAATCCGGCCAGGCCCGGCTCGCAGGCCGGCGAACGCGGCCACTGCTCCTCCCCGGGCACAGCCAGCTGCCGAAAACAGGACTCCCGGCCGTTCGGACGGACCGGTGGGGCACCCTGCTGTCGCCTGAGCAGCAGCAGGGTGCCCCACCGGCGATCGGATTCCGGCCGGGCACCGCTCGCAGGCCGGCGAACGCGGCGATTGCTCCTCCCCGGCCAGCCAGTTGCCGAAAGCAGGACTCCCGGTCGTTCGGACGGACCGGTGGGGCACCCTGCTGTCGCCTGAGCAGCAGCAGGGTGCCCCATCGGCGATCGGATTCCGGCCGGGCACCGCTCGCAGGCCGACGAACGCGGCCACTGCTCCTCCCCGGGCCAGCCAGCTGCCGAAAACACGACTCCCAGTCGTTCGGACGGACCGGTGGGGCACCCTGCTGTCGCCCGAGCAGCAGCAGGGTGCCCCACCGGCGATCGGATTCCGGCCGGGCAGCCCGGCTCGCAGGCCGGCGAACACGGCCACTGCTCCTCCCCGGCCAGCCAGCCGCCGAAAACACGACTCCCGGTTGTTCGGACGGACCGGTGGGGCACCCTGCTGTCGCTCAGGGAGACTGCTGGAAAAGATTCGTACTGGTCTGGGAGTATTTGCGAAGTTACGCGGGTGTTGTGCGAGATAATTGGCTCATGCAAGGTGCGGAGCGGGCGGACCGCAAGCTGCTGGACGCCGGGGCGCTGGCGGGGCATCTGGTGCCCGAGGGGAGCATGTTCGCGTTCCTGGCGGCGAACCGGAAGGTGGTGTTCCCCGGCAGGGAGTACGCGGACGCCGGCCGAGGGCAGCGACGGGACCGGCGGGCGGTGGCGGATCGTCCGCCCGGAGGAGGACAAGGGGCGGGGGACGACCACGGCGGGCCGGGTCATCTCGACGGTCGATCCGCAGGCGAGGCACTGTCGCAAGAACGTGCACGACCGCACCGACGGGTACCGGGCCCACATCGCCGCCGAGCCCGGGACCGGGATCATCACCGGCGAGGAACTGACCATGGCCGCCGGCGAGGACAACTCCGACGCCGCCGTCGAGGCCAGGTTCCTGGCCCGCGAGCACGCCCCCGGCCAGGCCGGGCCGGACCAGGACGGGCCGGAGGACGGGCTGGACCAGGCCGGGCCGGACCAGGACGGGCAGGGCGGAACGGGCGGGGACGGGCCGCTGACCTGGTACGGCGACACGAACTACAGCTCCGGGGACCTCCTCGCCGCGATCACCGCCGTCGGCGACGCCGCCGTCATCAAGCCCCGCACCCCCCGCCCCGGCAAGGACCCCGCCCGGTTCACCACCGCCGGCTTCACCCCGACGAGGACGCCGGCACCCTGACCTGCCCGGCCGGCGTCACCCGCCCCATCCCCCACGCGCGGCGTCTCCTTCGGCACCGCCTGCCGCACCTGCCCCCTCGCCGCACAGTGCGTCACCCCCGCAACCCAGGTCAAAGGCCGCGTCATCCAGCTCCACCCCCACGACCAGATCCTGCGCGCCCACCGCCGGCACCGGGCCGCCAGCCGCGACCACGGCACCGACTACAGCAAAACCCGGCCCCACGTCGAACGCGCCATCGCCCAGGTCGCCACCAGCCGCGGCCGCCGCCTCAAACTCCGCTACTGCGGCACCGAAAAGGACCACGCCTGGCTCACCACCCGCACCGCCGCCCTCAACCTGCGCAACCTCATCGGCAAAGGCCTCCACCACGACGGCGCCACCTGGCACATCACCTGGCAACCCGCCACCTGAACCACCCACCCCGCCCCGGCGCCCCCCGCACAACCCCCGCACGCCCGCGCACACCCCCGGCCAGCCCCGCCACACCCCCGGCACGCCCCCGAACCACCCCTCCACCCCCGCGTCACCCCAAGACAAGCTGCCCCGCCCGCCGAACCCGCCAACTCAGGAACACCCCAATTCAGCAGCCTCTCCCGGCAGCAGGCAGTCGCTCGATCTCCGCCGCGACGCTCTCCTGGCTCTCCGTGATATCATCCATGGCATATTATGGGGAAAACTGGAATCATCTGGAACGTGTCTAGCGTGCTTGCGATGGGCGGAGTGAGAGGGCGGTTGGTGATGCTGACTGAATTGCCGGAGTTGGTGCCGGCTCGGATGCTGAATGAGTACGCCTACTGTCCTCGATTGTTCTTTCTTGAGTGGGTGGACCAGCTGTGGGCGTCGAATGCTGATGTCGCTGAGGGAGATCGGCGGCATCGGCGGGTTGATGGCGGGGGAGGGGCGGCGCCGCTGCCGGACGAGGGCGTGCTGCGGGCGGCTAGGTCGGTGGAGTTGTCGAGCGAGCGTCTCGGCATTACCGCGAAGCTTGACCTGCTTGAGGGTGCCGGCGCGGGCGTGGTCCCTGTCGACCTGAAGAAGGGTCATCCGACCCCCGAGGGCAAGCCGTGGGAGGCCGACGCCGTTCAGGTGTGCGCGCAGGTGCTGTTGCTGCGAGAGCAGGGGTATGAGTGCGAGCGCGGCGAGATTTTCTATGCGGAGACCCGGCAGCGGGTGGTGGTCGAGCCTTCGGCCGAGTTGATCGAGCGCACGTTGTCGATCGTGGCGCAGGCACGGTCGGCGGCGGCCCGGCTGGCGCCGCCGCCGCCGTTGCAGGGGAGCCCGAAGTGCCCGCGTTGCTCACTGGTGGGGATTTGCCTGCCGGATGAGACAAACCTGCTGGCGAGGCGGGGCGCCGACCCGCCTAGGCGGCTGATAGCCGCCGATCCTGATGCTGTGCCGCTCTACGTCACTGAGCCTGGGTCGATGGTCGGGATCGACGGCGGGCGGCTCGTGGTGAGCAAGCGTCGTGAGCCGTTGGCCAGCGTCAGGCTGATCGATGTGCTGCACGTGTGCGCGTTCGGGAACGTGCAGGTGAGCGCGCAGGCGATGCGGAGCATGTTCGAGCGGGACATCGACGTTTTTCACTTTTCCTACGGGGGCTGGCTGCTTGGGCTGACCACCGGGTTGCCGAGCAAGAACGTCATGCTGCGAATCCGGCAGACGACCGCGGCCGCTCGCGGGCAGCTCGACGCTCCTCGGCGGATGATCGCCGGGAAGATCAGGAATTGCCGGGTGCTGCTGCGGCGCAATGGCGGTGAGCCGGCTGTCCGGGTGGTGGGGCAGCTTGGCGAGCTGGCGCGGCGGGCTGAGGAGGCGGGCGGGGCGGCTGAGTTGCTCGGGGTCGAGGGTGCCGCGGCTCGACTGTATTTCGAGGCATTCCCGCAGCTTCTCAGCAGGGCGGACGAACTGCCCGGTCCGGCGTTCACTGGGTTGCGGAATAGACGTCCGCCTGCTGACGTGATTAACTGCCTGCTTTCTTTCTGCTATGGGCTGTTGGCCAAAGAGGTGCTGGCGGCTTGTCTCGCGGTGGGCTTTGACCCATATATCGGGCTTTTTCATCGGCCGCGGTTTGGCCGGCCTGCGCTGGCGCTGGATCTGGCGGAGGAGTTCCGCCCACTGCTGGCGGATTCGACGGTGCTGACATTGGTCAACAACCGCGAGGTCGGTGTGGCGGACTTCGTGGTGCGGGCCGGAGCGGTGACGTTGACACCGGGTGGGCGGAAGGCGGTTATCCGGGCGTGGGAGCGGCGGATGATGACGCAGGTGCGGCATCCGATGTTCGGTTATCAGGTGAGTTACCGGCGGGCGGTGGAGTTGCAGGCGCGGGTTCTGGCCGCGCATCTGATCGGCGAACTGGCGGAGTACGAGCCGCTTGTGACGAGGTAGGTTTCCGTGGCCAGGCGGCGTTATCTGGTTGCTTACGATATCCGTGAGGATCGGCGGCTGCGGAGCGTCGCGGCATGCGTCGAGGGTTACGGCGAGCGGATCCAGTATTCAGTGTTCGTCTGTGATCTGTCTGATGAGGAGGCGGTGCTGCTGCGCGGTGACCTTGAGGTGCGGATCAGGCCGTCTGAGGACAGCGTGATGATTATTGATCTGGGGCGGGCGGGGGATTCGAGCCGCTTTCTGTTCTTGGGGCATCATGAGAAGCTGCCGGTGTCGAGCGCGGTGATTGTGTGATGTTCTGGGTGTTCTGGCTGTGCGAGCGCCCTGGTGGAGGGTCGAATGCCGGGGAGCGCTCGCATGCAGGTCAGAGGGCGTTTTCGCATCTTGACAAGTGCATAGTGGCAGGGACACCCGGGGGTTGTAGGATAGGTGCTCGCAAGCGGGTATGTTTTCGCAGGTCAGATGGCTCGTTTTTGGCGAGCCGTCGCTCCGCTCCTACGGGAGCGGCTCCATTGAGGCATCCGGTAAGCCGCTATGTCGTCAAGGGACTTCGCCGTCGCTCCGCTCCTACGGGAGCGGCTCCATTGAGGCGGCCCGACCCTGGTGACCAACGTCGCGACCGGGCTGTCGCTCCGCTCCTACGGGAGCGGCTCCATTGAGGCATGCCCTGGTCGATCAGTAGCACGCCGAGCGCCACGGGTCGCTCCGCTCCTACGGGAGCGGCTCCATTGAGGCCTGGCCTGATCGCGCGCATCGGCGAGGGCGCGCCGGTCGTCGCTCCGCTCCTACGGGAGCGGCTCCATTGAGGCATCTCGTGGCCGGTGCTGCCGGACACGAGATCAAGGTCGCTCCGCTC
>DASTJM010000112.1:0-89939 GCA_035716545.1 Streptosporangiaceae bacterium | reverse complement strand
TTGCCAGAACAGCCGATGTCGCAATCGCCGTTCTAGCGGGAGCTTCGCCACATACCAGGCAGCCACGCCGACCCCCCACCACCCGTAACCCACCCGTTACACCCCTTAAATTCCTGGCATTGCGCTCAGGCAGCAGCAGGGGTCCCCAGCGGCGAGCGTCGCAGGCCCGCCACAGCCAGGCCGCGCCAACGCCGATGAGGAACGCCGCGCCCAGCGCCGCATCTGCTCAGTCCTCACATTTCTGCAGCGGGTTCGCGCAGGTTATCGTGCCGAATTGGTAGTTCGCGTAGTGAACCGTATCGCCGATGAAGGTCTGACCAGCTCTGCCCAGCCCTTTCCATACGGTCGAGGCCGCGCCTGCCGTGGTCGCGGCGATCGGCACCGAGCCGCCGCCAGCGAGGGCGAGGCGCGCCGATGAGGCTGATGACGCCTCGCCTGCCTTAGCGGCCTGCTCCGCCAGGCCGTCCATCCCGTGGCCGAATGCCAGGCCTCCGGCGTCGTAGCCCAGGCCGCGCTCAGCTGTCCTGGCGTTCTCACCGCCCCAATGGCCCGTGTCGTGTACGTCGGCCGCGTAATCGGCGCCAGTCGCGTCGACCGACGCCAAGGCGCAGGTTGCCGTCTCTCCCATCACGCAATAGGCGAACGCCGCGTTGTCGACGAAGGCCTTGGCGTTGTCCGCCGAGACCAGGGTCTTGGTGGCGATGGCGTTGTTCACGTAGCCGTAGACACCTGCGCTCAGCGCGATGCAGCCTGCCGTGTCCGCGGGACTGGTCAGCCACTCGCAGCCGGCGAAGGCGGCGAATCCGGCGGCGACCGGGAGCACGTCGTGGTAGAGGAAATGGACCGTTTTGTGCAGCGGTGCCGACAGGAAGTGGGGCAGGTGGAGTCCGCCGCCGCTCTTCTTGCGGGTGATCGTGACGTGACCGTAGCCGACGTAGCCGTTGTTGGTGTAGGTGCCATCGCTGTAGGCGCTGTGCCTGGGGACCCGGCCGATCGGGATGTTGCCGTCGCAGTACTCCGTGCAGGAACTGCCGCCACCGCCTCCGTCATAGGGGCGGATGACGACATCGCCGTTGTCGTCGACCGTGACCGTGCCGGTCGGGTCACTGTCGGTGACGGGATTGTCGGCGGCGTAGGTGTAGCCGGTCATGGTCTGCGGGCTGGCGGGGTCGAGCCGCGGGTCGACGCTGACGAACAGGCCGGTCGCCGGGTCGAACTTGCGGGCGCCGACGTCGACCAGGCCGGTGGCCGAGTGCGCCGGATCGCCGAGGAAGCCCTTGTCATCGGGCCAGGTGCCCGAACCGGCCAGCATGGTGCCGTACGGAGTCGAAGCCCGGCGGATCACGGTGGACTGGCTGAACGCCGCCACGGCGGTGGTCGTCGTGCCCTGCGTGGTGCCGCTGAGCCAGTACAGCGTCGTCTGGGCGGTCACGCCGATCACCTGCCCGGCGAAGCTGTAATACCGGTCGCCGGTGGTGGTGGTCCCGTTGGCGGAAAGCTGCTCTCCAGGCAGGTACAGGGTGGTCGTGGCCGTCCCGCCGCTGGTGTCGGACTCCATCAGCTCGTCGCCGTCGGCCGTGTAGACGTACCTGGACGGGGCGCTCGCGGTGCCGGCGGTGGCCAGCTTGCCGTTCGGGGTCCAGGTCAGAGTCTGGCTGCCGAGCGTGGTGGTGTCGCCCGCGCCGTCGTAGCCGAAGCTCGTGCCTGGACCGCTGCCGGTGACGGTGTTGGTCGCGGTCGTCGACGACACTGCGTGGGCGTGGCCTGGCACCGTGTAGTGGTAAGTGGTGGTGGTATCGCCGCTGGCGTGACCGGCGGTCGCGTGGTTCGTGGCGGTGAGGATGTCGCCTTCCGGGTCGAAGGTCCACGACTGCCAGTACGGCTCGGGGCCATTGACTGTGCCGTTGCCCGCCGTGGCCGGGTTGGAGGCGCAGGCGTTGGCTGAGGTCCAGGCCTGGCTCAGGCGGCTGAGCGAGTCGTAGCTGTAGCACTGGTCCTCGACCGGCGCCCCGGCCGGTCCTTGCGTGTCGGCGATCCGGGTGACCTGCTGGTCGGCGTTGTAGGTGTAGGCGACATTGTCGACCTGCGGCGCCGGCTGCTGATCCGACAGGTTGATCCCGGTCACGTTGCGGGTCTGCGGGTCATAGGAGTACGTCAGCGCCGCCGACGACGGCCCGGACCCCAGGTCGATCTGGGAGATCTCGCTGTAGGGCGTCCACACCGCGTTCGAGGCATAGGTGTCGGCACCGTTTTCGGTGCTCGGGTTGCCCAGCTTGTCGTAGGTGAAGCTCAGCGACTCGCCCGGCAGCCCGCCGCCGGAAGCCGGCGTCTCCGCCGTCATCAGCCCGGTCGTGGAGTAGGAGAACCGGGTACGGTAGGTGCCGGCCAGCGGCTGCCCGGCCGGGACTATCACGAAGCTGCCGCTGGACAGGCCTGCTGAGTTGTAGCCGAGCGAGCCGGTCTTGTAGGAGACGCCGCCAAAGATCGAGGTCTCGAAGGACAGCATGCCCTTCTTCAGGGTGTCCCAGGTCCACGTCGCGAGCTGCGTACCTGTGCCCTGCGTGGTCGACCCGGCGTACTCGGCGACCTTGCGGTTCAGGGCATCGTAGGTGAAGTTGTCGGACACGCCAGCGCCGTTGGTGATGTAGGCGACGTTGCCGGCCGCGTCATAGCCGGTGACCGTCGTCCCCGCGTCGGGGTCGATCGCCTTGATCTGGCGGCCGAGCAGGTCGTAGCTGTAGGACCAGGTGTGCGCGGCCGGGTCCTTGGTCGAGGTCTTGTCGCCGGCCGCGTCGTAGCCAAGCGTGGTGACCTGCGGGCTGCCGCCGCTGATGACCGACCCGGTGACGGTCGGCGCCGACGCGTACTGTACCTGCTCAGTCTGCTGGCCGAGCACATTCGTCACCGTCGCGGACGGAGTCCCCATCACCGCGCCGAAGGCGTCGCGGTCGATTGTGGTGACCTGGTTACCGCTGTACACGGTCTGGATCGAGTCGGTCAGCGTGGTGCCGTTGTAATCCCGGGTGCTGATCACCCGGCCGGCACCGTCATAGGCCGAGATGGTTCGATCGTTCACGGCGGACGGCGCGACGGTGACCAGCGTGGTGGACGGGTTTCCGGTGACGACGTACTTGTTGTCGGTCCCTGCCGTCCAGCCGTGGCTGTCGTAGAACGTGTCGGTAACGATCATGTCGCCGCCTTCAGCGGCTGCCTGGGTCTGCCGGAGCTGTCCCATGGAGTCATAAATCGAGACCGAGGTGGCATAGTTCGTGCCTGTCCCGTAGTCCACCAGGGTGTTCGTCGTCACCACCAGCGGCGCGGTCTGGGTCTCCAGATAGGAATAGGTGACACTCGCCGTGGCACCGCCCGCCTGGGACCGGCCGGGCTTCCACACGGCGGTTAGCCGGCCGAGCGGGTCGTAGGTGGCCGTGGTGAGGTAGCTTGCCGGGGTGGTCTCGGAAAGGACCGAGCCTCTGCCGGGATCGTAAACGTCGCTCGTGGTCTGGCCAAGCGCATTCGTGGTCACGGTCTGGGTGGTCGGGCCACCGTCGGCCGGGGTGTAGGCGGTCGTCGTCGTGTTGCCGCGGGCGTCGGTCGAGGTGATCGCCCGGCCTTGCGAGTCGTAGGTCTGCGTGCTCTGGGTGACGAACGTCAGGCTGCCGGCGTTGTTCGCGGTCGCCTCGGTGGTCATGGTCGCGTTCCCCGCCGTGGGCGCCGCGCCCAGGGCCGTCGAGCCGTCGTAGTAGGTCCTGGTGTCCTTGGTGATGTCCGCGGCGGTCAGGCTGCCTGACGCGGCCGGACATGCCTGGGTGGCGGTGATGACCTGGCTGACCGAGTCCCTGATCCACAACGTCGTGTTGTCGGCATAGCTGGTCTGGGTGCAGATCTCGGGAACTCCGGTGCCGCTCTGGTCATCGAGCACGGCCCGCCCGGCGCTGTCGTAGCTGGTGACCGTCGTCGCCTGCTGCGTGGTGCCGCCCGCGAGATCGGTGTAGTCCACTTCCCTGGTGGTCCTGACCATTGTGGCCTGCTGGCCGGGCAGCCCGGTCCGCATTCTGGTCGCCGTCGTCGCCACCACCGACGGAATGGTAAGGGTGGCGCTGACCTCAGGCCCGCTGACCCCGTTGAAAGACTGGGACTCAAGTTCCTGCCCGGCCAGCGCATTGTTGTCGGTATACGTGGTGCCGAAGGAATCGCTGACTGTGACCCCGCTGGTGGTCCCTCCAGCGGCATTGGTGTCGCCGTTCATACCGCGGAAATACCTGGTCTCGGTCAGCGTCTGGGCGTCAGCTGTGCCATTGGTCGTGTTGGCGGTGTTGCCGAACAAGGTGTTGACCTGGGCGAAGCCACGGAACTGGCCCCACGTCCTGTCCTTGGACCTGACCACCTCGTTGTCGTCGTAGTGCCAGGCAGGATTGCCGATGTAGTTGTATTTTGTAATCTGGGCCGGATCGCTTGCTGTCCCGTCCTGCACTTCAACTTGGGACACTACATATTTGTTGAAATAATCCAGCGTGGTGCTCTGATCACCAGGCTGAGCCCATTTCACCGGATAACACAGAGTCGTATTCGCCTGTGGATCGGCCGGGATCTGCGCCGCCGTACAGGCGGTGGAATACGTCGCCGAGATCAGCTCGCCGGTTTCCGTCTTGATCTGGGTGAGCCGCCAGTGCGCCATCGACGGCAAGGCGCTGAAACCGGGAATCCGGTTATCCATGAGCTGGTAGGAAAGCGTCACCGGGGCTAGCGCCAGCGACGTGCCGGACGCCGAGAATCCGGTCCTGGCAATCGAGTTCAAGATCAGCTCAGGGTCGCCCTGCGTCGAGAACCCCTGGCCAAACGAGTACTGATCCACCGGCAGGTACCTAGCGCCATTCCAGTACTGGGTCGTGATCTTGTCGATCCGGAACTGCGACCAGAACGTCGGCGAATGATTGTTGCAGGTCGCACCTGACAGGCACTGCTGATCGAACGGCGTATCCGGCCAGTTCGCCGCATTGGCGGCCGTGAACTGCGAAGCGCTGCAGCCAAACGTGGCAGAAATGCACCGCTGGTCGGCGTTGAATACCACCTGCCGCGGCGCGTTCGCGGTGCCGTAGATCGACCCTGCCTCGTCGCGGAGGTCGTAGTCGATCCGCGACAGGTAACCGCCGCGGACGTACTGGACGCCCGTCGTGCCGCCGTTAGCGCCGTAATAGTTCGTCTCCGGGTGGTAGTAGTACGCCATCGCGTTGCCGTTGGGATCGATGACGAAGTCGAGATTCCACCGCCACGCCTGCGTGCACGACGACGACGAGAATCCGCCGGAGGAGAAGCACGGGTCGCCGCTGTGCGCACCGTATACCGGCACGGTGAAGGCCGAGTTCGTCACCGGATCGCCGGTCGCCCAGCCCGGACCCTTGTTCTTGCCGAAGAAGTACTGCGTGCCATCCGTGGTTGTCACGACCCAGTAGCCGTCGTCGTGAGTTCCGTTCCCGGTGCTGGCATCGGTGCCGGTCAGGTACTGCACGCGGTCGCCGTTGTCCGACTGCTCGTGCCAGGTACCCGTAGCGTCATCCCGCACCAGTCGCGTCGAACTGCCATCCAGGCTCATCGTCAGGACCTGACCAGCCCAGCACTCGTCGAACTTCCCGCCAATCGCGCCCTCGGGATCGTCGGCGCAGTCAGTGTAGGTCCGCTCGATGTAACTGTCCGAGGACAGCGTGAAGCCCTCGCCGACCATGCCGAACTGGTTGTTCGTCGACGCTATCCGGCCATCGACGCTGGACGAGTCGTAATCCAGTGCCACCGTCGGAGCTGGGCCAGAGGCCGGATCCGGCACCGAGATCGGATAGGACCAGGCGAAATCCCCAGCCGATCCGCCGCTGGTCCACGTGCCAGAAGGCGACAGCGACGACGCGGTGAAGTCGCCGTTGCTGCCAGCGGCGCCGGCCACCGCGGCCAGCACCACCGACTGCCCGGCAGCAGGCGCTACCAGCCTTGGCCCTGCGCCACGCGAAACCAGCCCGGGCGAGCCAAGCCGCACCGCACCGGACACCAGCTGTCGCTTCGCCTGAAGCTGGGAGTCCACCGGGCTCTGGCGGCGGCACCTCGCTACCCTCGGCGTGGTCAGCGCGCAGGCAGGCAGCTCCACCAGGTGCAGCCGGTCAGCGAAGTCACCACCAGCCGCGGTCGCGAACGTCGAGTAATCGACCGCCACATCCGCCAGCCCGCCGACCAGTCCGGCCGAGGAGACCGTGAACACCACTCCGTCCAGGCCAAGCCTGGTCGCGGCAGCGTGCGCGAGTACCCGCACCCGCACGCCGACGAGGCTCTGACCGGCGGGCGCACGGGTCGCGGCGGCGAGCACCGGCGTCGTGCCCGCACGGGCGAGCCGGCCGCCGATCGCGACGGCCGCCGACCGAGGCGCAGGCCAGGCCGCGCGCTTGAGCGGGCCCTCAGGCACGCGTCGCAGCCTCCAGTTTCGCGTCGCGATCTTCGCCGCGATTCGCGGCAGCACGGTGACTTTCTGGACCTTGGGCGGATGCCAGTTGCGCGCCCTGGCCACGGTCGCCATTCCTGGTGCCGCTCCGCCCCACACCGCGCAGGCCAGCACTATGGCGGTCAGCGTCCGCGTCGCCCTGGTCGTCCAGCCAGCCACGCCAGCCTCCAAAAGTCAGCAGTTTCCGCGGGTTGCCAGGCTCGTGCCTACAGCCCGTCGATGAAGATCGGGATCGCGTTGGACAGGTCGGCGGCGATCTGGTCGGCGATGTCGGTGTAGTAGGCAGCGGTCGGCACGCCGCCCGACAGCAGTGACGAGGCGATGAGGTTGGGGCTGCCTGGCTGGGCGACCGCGCTGGCGACGTCGGAGATCACCTGAGCTGTGGTGTTGTTGCCGGTGATCCAGTTGTCGACCGCCTGCCTGACGGCCTCGCGCGGATCGCTGGCCGGCAGGCCGAGCGGCACGATCGTGGTCAGGATCACCTGCACGGTAGAGAGGCTCGGGTCGTTGTCGACGTCGTAGTTCTTGATGGCGTCGATCAGAGTTGACAGGTTCTGCTCGATGCTCGACAGGTCCGACTCGATCGTGGTCGCGGACGCACCTTCCAGCACGTCGTTGGCGCCCACGCTGACGATCACGTCCCGCAGGTTCGGCTCGGCCGTGACGTAGGAGCGGAACCAGTTCACCGCGCCGGCCGCGGTGACCGTGTCGGCGCTGCTGTCGGTGTAGACCTGCTGGACGCCCGTGCCGAACAGCGGGCCGCTGTACACCCGCACGTCGCTGACCTTGCCGGGCAGGAAGTCGCCGGCTACCCCGCCGGTCTTGTCCCGGCCGACGGTCAGGCTCCCGGCCGATGCCCAGCCCGTGACCGCCGCGGTCGCGGCCAGCGTGCCGTTGACGTACAGTTGCGCGGTGCCGGTGGACGAGTTGGAGACGCCGGTCAGGTGCGTCCACGTGCCAGCCGTCACGGCCGGCCCGGTCGCACTCGTCACCGCCGCCCCGGTCGTGTCGCTAGCGGCGAAGGAGAACGCCCAGTCGCCGCCGCGCACGCCCAGGTAGAACCCGCTGTTGTTCGTCCCGTCCTGCGCCACGACCGTGGCGGTATGCGACGGGACCGACGACAGCTTCACCCATGCCGACACCGCATAGCTCCCGGCGGTATCGACCGCCTGACCAGAACTCGACGCGAACGCCGCCGTCCCGTCGAGCGACAGCGAACCGGCCGTTGTATCAGTCGGCGGCGTGTCGGCGGCCCACGTCGCGGCGCCCCCGAGCGTAAGACTCGACGTCGGGGACGACCCGCTGTCGTAGGCCGTGGTGGCAGTGTCGAGGCCGGCGCCGTTCATCCGCCACCAGTGCGCGGGCGCCTGGCCACTGGACGCGACGTCGGCCACCGATCCGGGCAGCGCTACCCCGTCGGCCTGCAGCGCGGCCGGCAAGTCGCTCGCCCAGTTGCCGAACGTGAACGCCGGCGCCTGCGCCGCGGTCTGGTCGCCGAGCACCGCGATCGTGCCGTCAGTCGGCGTCGCATCGCTGACATCGATCCGGGCGACGTAATACAGGGCAAGCAGCGAGTTCGCGTTGGTGAACGGCGTTCCGTCGCTGTTCGCCGTCTGGTCTCCGGTCGCGTAGAACGTCGTGGAGTTCGGCGTCTCGTGCAGCGGTACCAAGGTCTCCGCGGACGTCGCCGGGATGTGCAGGCTGATGACGAGCTTGCCGGTGCCGCCGGCGGCCGGCGGCCTGGCCGCCGGGTCGCTGTACACGTCACCGCCGGCCGGGATCGTGACGCTTGCCTGCCCGCCGAAGGTCAGCGGTACCGGCGCCGCCAGCGTCGCCGTTCCGCTCGACTGTGCCCCGATCGTGGCCGCGTCGAAGGTGACCGGCGTCATGCCATGGGCGTTGGACAACTCGACGCGCACCCGGCCGCTCCCGGCCGCGGTCGTCGCGATGACCTCACGCAGCGTGGTGTTAGTCAGCGAGCCGCCAGCCGGACTGATCGCCGAATCCATCGGCCCGGCGTAGGCGCCGGTCCACACAGCTCCCGCCGGGCCTTGCCCGGCAGCGACCGGCCTGGTGCCGATCGCCAGGATGTGCAGGATGTTGGCCGAGGTCGTGCACGAATGCGTGGTGGTCAGGAAGTTGACCGGCGGCACCGGAAGCGTGATCGACGACAGTGCCAGCCCCGGGTTGGCGGGCAGCATCACCTCGTAAAAACGCGGGTGCGTGCTGGTCACCGGCGTGGTCCCGCCGTCCCAGTGCGAGAAGGCGACCGCCGCGCTGCCCCGCGGCAGCGACCAGTCAGGCACCGGCGTCATCAGCGGCTGGCTGGCGGTCCCGTTGCCGTAGTTCAGCGTGGCCTTCATCGCCGGCGAGCCACCCGTGGTGCCGCAGCTGTTGGCGACGAGCAGCGCGACGTCGGTGGCCTTGACCTGCGGGAGCGGGATGGTCTGGCCATCGGGGATCACGTTGTCCGCGACGACCGTGCCGCCGCTGGTCCGCAGCTGCGGCATCGTGAAGTTCGCGCCGCCCATCGTGAAGGTCGCGCCGGCGCCAGCGGCCGTGCCAGGCGTGATCCCGGCGGACTGCATAGCCTGCAGGGACGGATTCCTGCCGCTGGGGCTGCCAAGCAGATCGAAGCTGCCGGCGAATGAGGTCGCCCCGTCGCTGGCGATCCCGAGATTGTTCATCGCGGCGGTGAAGCTCGACTCGCTCGCCCCGGTGACCGGGACGGCCTCGAGGAAGTCGATTCCGGCGTTGTAATGGTTGCCATCAGACGCCGGGTCAGTTCCGGTGACCGTGACCTGGAGTACGTGCGTGCCGGCGGTCAGGTGCACGCCGCCGAGGAAGACATAGGTCGCTGACGTGACCGGACTATAGGCATCGAGCGGGCTGGCCGCGGTGCCCGCGAGGTTGAGGTCGCCGGCCTGCGGATCAAGGTCGAGGCGCACCGACCCGTAGTCGTGCCCGGTCGTCAGGTGGATTCCCAGCGCGTAGTCGGACTCGACCGGAGCGGTGAAGCTAACCGTGAAGCTCGCGCCGAGCACGGAGTTGGTCAGCCACAGCTGCCCGTTGCCTGACCAGGGCGTGCCGGTCTCGACCTGGGCCGACAGCGTGCCCGCTGTCGGCGTGCTCGCAGTGAGGTTCTCGCCCTCCTGCCGGCTAGTCGGGCTCAGCGTGAGGTAGTTGATGCCGGCCTTGAACCCGGTAGAGCTGGCGTTCTGGCCGGTCATCGTGAACGTCAGCGTGTGATTCCCCGCGGTCAGGAACGGGGTGCCGAGGTCAAGGTAGGAGTTCCGCACGATCGGGCTGTAGCCGTCCCACGGCACGGTGGCGGTGCCGCCGAGGTTGACGTCGGAGGTCGCGTGGTCCAGGTCGATCCGGGCCTTGCCGTAGTCGCTGGCCTTCGTCAGGTCCGCGCCAAGCTGCCAGACGCCGGCGTCAGGCACGCTGATCGCCACGGTGAACGTCTGGCTGAGCGCTGTGCCATTGAAGATCAGCTGGCTGCCGCCGCGCCAGCTCAGACTGCAGCAGTTCGTCTGCACGACCGCGAGCGAGGCGTTGGCGCCGGTCGCGCCGGCCACCAGCGTGCTGCCATTGATGAAGGTGACCGGCTGGCTGGCGGCCTGGAAATTCTGCGGAACGTAGAAGGTGTAAGCGGATTCGCCCGAAATATTGTGCGCCTTGTCGAAGCTGACCGCGAACAGCGTGTGCTGGCCGGGCGTGATCGTGCCGGGAATCTCGATCTGGGCCGTGCTGCCCTGTTTGAGGCCAAGTTCTCCGCTAGTGCTGCCGAGCCCGTCACCATTGCTGTCAACGGACGTGCCGAGCCCGCCGTCGCTGTTGTAGGCGCAGTCGGTGGTCGTCGGCTTCGGCTCGCTGCCGGCGCCGCCATCGAAGGAGTAAGCGAACCCCGCGATGTTCGGCGCCCCGCTCGTTCCCACGGTGAAGACGCCTGGTGCGCCCGCCGGCTGGCCCCATTGTCCCCGCGGATAGTCCGAGCTGCTAATCGTCGGCGCGACGACCGGCCCGGTCAGCACGGTGAACGGGTAGAACGCCGACGTCGGGCCCGTGAGCGCGGACGACTTGTCACCCGAGACAAGGACGTTGGTTGCCTTGACGTCGAATTTGTAGGCCGTTCCGCTGACCAGCGCGGTCGGAGGAGTCGTGGATTGCTGGGTGCCCGACGCGCCTTGAGGGCTCGGCAACGTGCCGCCGGCAGCCGTTCCTCCTGAAGTCTGGAGGGTGTAAGTGAGCTTGACCTGAAGCGGGCTCGGGTTGTTGTCAGTGCCAGTCGCGAAGAGCTTCGGCTGGGTCAGCGAGGTGTACGTCGTCCCAGCGTCGCAGGTGACCTGGTTCTGAACAGATAGTGCCGTTGGCACGAGCGGCGCGAAGTTGTAGTACACCGTCAGCGTCGGGTTGTCTTTGTAACGCTTGTATTGCGTGTCGGTAGTCTCGCTGGCGGCGCGGAGCTCCAGGGTGATCGTCGAAGAGCCTGCGTTCGCCACGTTCTGCAGCGCGGTCTTCAGCGCCGAGTTGCCCGAGACGGTGCTGGAGAAGTCGACGTTTGCCGCCGGGCAGGAGGAGCCGCCGCCCGCCTTAGAGCTCGCCGTGGCGAGCTGCGAGCCCTGCGGGCCGCCCCAGGCGGTGCTCGCTGAGATGCCGCCGGTCGTGGAGTAGACGGCCGAGGATTCTGAGGTGCAGTTCTGGCTGTTGTACGTTTCCTCATCGTCGAAGTGCACCTGGTACACGGTTGCGGTCTGGCCATTGCGCTTTTCCAGGTTCGTCGTGGCGAACCTGAAGTAATCGCGGTCGGTGTAGCCGGAATGCGTCACGCCGCCGGACTCCCACACGCAGCTTGAGTAACCGCAGTCGCCGATCTCGGTGATGCCCCCCGACTGGCTGGTCGTTCCGGAACTGGTGTCCCACTCCTCTGTCAGCTTCCCGTCATGGGTCGCCATGACCTGGGCATAGAAGCTGGTGGCCGGCGCGATCTCCGGGTCGATGTACAGCGGGTAACGGACATTGCTGCCGGTGAGCGCGCTGGCGGCGGGTGCCAGCTCGATCGTGGCCCGCGCGTGACCCGCGAGCCGGTAGCTGACAGGCACGGCGGTGACCTGCCTGACCTGGCGGACAGGCATCGAGTCCCACATCTGCGGCTGGCCGATCGCGAAGACGAGCTTGCCGGTCCTGGCGTTCACCACGCCGAGTGAGTGGCTCTGGCGGGGTCGAAGGGCAAGGCCTTTCCCTGCTCGCACCCTGAAGGCGAGCGACCGCAGCGCCGGAGTGGCCGCCGCGGCGGCATCCCGCACGATCAGGGTTTCCTGGTACCCGGTACCAGTTGCCTTCAGCCTGAGGTCGATGCCCGGCAGGACGTTTCTGTACAGGGCGACGCTGCCTTCGATCGCGGGCTTGGGAACGGCGGCCGGCCAGTACATCGAGACGGCCTGACCGGCGGTGTCCTTGACGGTCACCAGCGGACCGGTTCCGCCGCCGGAGAAGGTGACCGGCATGCTGGAGGCGGCAGGCGTCCAGCGATTGCCGGCCGCCCGGCGAAGCCTGGCGTCGATGGGCTTCCAGGCACCGTGGACCTTGACCCGGACAGGGAAGACGTTCGAGATCATCGACAGCAGGCCATTGGGCCTGGCCATCACCGCTACGGTCGCTGTCGTTTCCGCGCCGACGAGCACGGGCTTCCCGGTGCGCATGGCTCGCTTCATCGAGGCCGACTCAGCCCGCTGATCCGGCGTGAGCTTGACGGGCCTGGCTGGCCTGGTTTTCCCCGGTATCGCGGCGCTTGGCCCGCGCAGGTGCTTCGGGCCGGCCGCGAAGTCGCTCAGCGGCCGACGGTGAGCTATCCGGTGCCCGGTCTGCCCGGCGTGCCCGGCGGGCGGCTTGCTGGCCGCCACTGCCTGAGCGCTGGTTACGGCGCCGCTCACTACCGTGCCGCTCAAGGCAAGTGCCGTCCCGGCCACGACGGCCGTGATCCGGCCATTCCAGGGCGACAGCGCGTGAAGATGAAGACCAATGCCCTTACGCGGCACAGCCGCCCCTTTCCTAGCAGTTCCCGCACTGCTTGCTAATTTGCAGAACCTCCCAATGCGAGACATTGATGCAGAATTAGTGCTATGTCAATACATGCCTGATACATTACGGATACATGTTTGATACATAGCTGGCTGGAAAGCTCGCGAGCCCGCATCGGCGCGGCCGGTGCCTGCGCAATGTCCCGTAGTCATGGCCGTGACCCCGATCACAGCCCGGTCAGGGAGGACGCTGGGTCCACCGGGACGTCAGATCCCCGGCCGAGGTCGGTGCCGTCGGGTTCCTGGTGGAGCGTTTTCAGGTACTGGAGATTTTTCGTCGTAGAACGCGAAAATCCTCCCGAACCAGGGAACTCTCCACCAAAACTGGGGACAACCCTCCCGGACGCGAAATCCCTCCCGCCAGAAGCCTGGCACTCCGGCACTCCCAGGGAACGGGCCCGGGTTGGGGCAGGCAGACGCGGGCCCGGGCGACCGGGCACGGCGTTGGCGTCGGCCTCGCGTGCAACGCTGGCCTCTTCACCGGCAGGCGCTCAGGTGGGCGCACATAAAGGCGGGGTTAGAGTAGGTGACGGGGCCGAATGCCTTGCCCAGATCCCAGGAATAGCTCCAGGTCTGGCTGAAGCCTGCCTTGATATCCAGGCCCGACGGCCCGATTGCCGCTCCGGGTTCGAGCGAGTAGTCCTTCGAGCCGTTCCCGTCGAGGTTACCGTGAGTCTGGCCAAGGGACGCGTAGCCGAAGCCAACGGAAGTGTTGCTCGCTTTGCCCTGGATGTAGCTATTGACGTAGTTCCTTGTGTGGTATCGGGGATCGGCATTCCTGATGAATCCAGGCTGCATGCCCGCGCCAGCCGACAGTCCGTATCCCACGGAGGCGCTGAAGAAACCTTCGCCATACCGCGAAACCGTCCACGAGATCCCGATGCACAGGCCAAGGCAGAGCTGGGCACCGAAAGTGTAGTAGTCAGGCGGGTTGAGCCGGCCGCCATGAGGCACGACGCCTGGCGTGCAGTCATAGCTCAGGTGCATGCACAGGTAGGGGTTGTACTTGGGCGCGGGCGGCTTGGGTGCCACCGGCTTGGGTTTCGGGTGAACGATGATCGGGTGGTATACCGGGGCGTAGTAGATGAACGGGTCGAGCTCTAGGTGTCCCATCAGCATGGGCGAGTAGTAGTAGTGCGCAGGCGGCGGGGTGTGGTAGCCGGGGCAGCCTGGCGTGCCGTACGGGCAGCCGCCGGCACCACCGCCGCCCGGCATGATGAATAGCTCACCGCTCGCGTCGCTGGCCGTGACCGGGTCGTCACCAGCGTAGGTGTAGCCGGCCATCGTCTGGGGGTTGTCGGCGGCCAGAATCGGGTCGACGCTCACGAAAAGGCCGAGGTCCGGGTCGAACTTCCTGGCGCCGATGTCCACCAGGCCGGTCGCTGGATGGTCAGCGTCACCGAGGAAGCCCCGGTTGTCAGGCCAGGCGCCGGAACCGGCGCTCGTCAGCATCGTCCCGTAGGGCGTCGAAGCCCGCCGGATCACCGGGGAGGACTCGCTGAACGCGGCGACGGCGGCGGTCATCGTGCCCTGAGTAGTGCCGCTGACCCAGTACAGGGTGGTAGGAGTCGTCTCGCCGATCAGGTGGCCCGCGAAGGAGTAGTAACGCACCCCGGACGTCGTGGTGCCGTTGGTAGTGAGCTGCTCGTTCGGCAGGTACAGCGTGGTAGTCGTGGTGCCGCCGCTGGTACCGGCCTCCTCAAGCTCGTCGCCGTCGGCGGTGTAGACGTAGCTGGCTGGCGCGGCTGCGGACCCAGCCGTCAGTAGCTTGCCGTTGGGATCCCAGGTCAGGGTCTGCGAGCCTAGCGTCGTCGTATCGCCTGCGCCGTTGTAGGCGTAGCTGGTGGTGCCCAGGCTGCCCGTCACGGTGTTGGTCGCGCTGATCGATGAGACCGCGTGGGCGTGGCCGGCCGCAGCGTAGTGGTAGGTGCTCGTGGTGTCACCGCTGGAGCTGCCGGCGGTGGCGTGGCTCGTCGCGGTGAGGATGTCGCCTTCGGGGTCGAACGTCCCCGACTGCCAGTAAGGCTCGTGCCCGCTCACCGTGCCGTTGCCGGCCGTGTCCGGGTTCGTGGCGCAGGCATTGGACGAGGTCCACGCCTGGGTGAGCCGGCTGAGCCCGTCGTAGGTAAGGCACTGGTCCTCGACCGGGGATCCGGCCGGCCCTTGGGTGTCCGCGACCTGGGTGACTTGCGAGTCGGCGTTGTAGGTATAGGCGATGTTGTCGACCTGCGGTGCGGGCTGCTGATCGGACAGGTTGATCCCGGTGACGCTGCGGGTCTCCGGGTCATAGGAGTACGTCAGCGCCGCGGAGGACGCGCCCGAGCCGAGGTCGATCTGCGAGATCTCGCCGTACGGGGTCCACGTCGCGCCGGAGGCGTAGACGTCGAACCCGTCCTCGCTGGTCGCGTTTCCGAATTTGTCGTAGGTGTAGGTCAGCGAATCCACCGGCAGGCCACCGCCGGCGGCCGGCGTCTGTGCGAGCATCAGCCCGGTCGTCGAGTACGAGAACTGGGTGCGGTAAGTCCCGGCGAGCGGCTGCCCGGCCGGCACGGCGACGAACGTGCCCGACACGTTTCCCTCGGCGTCGTAGCCGAGCATGCCCGTCTTGTAAGTCACTCCGCCGGCGATGGAGGACTCGGAGGAGAGCAAGCCCTTCTTCAGCGTGTCCCAGGTCCAGCTCGCGAGCCGCGTGCCCGTGCCCTGCGTGGTCGACCCGGTGAACTCACCGGTCTTCCGGTTCAGGCCGTCATAGGCGTAGTTCACCGTGACCCCGGCGCCGTTGGTGGTGTAGGCGACGTTGCCAGCCGCGTCGTAACCGGTGACGACGGTGCCCGAGTCGGGGCTGACCTCCTTGATCTGCCGGTTCAGCAGGTCGTAAGAGTAGGTCCAGGTGTCATTGGCCGGGTCCTTCATGGACGTCTTGTTGCCGGAAGCGTCGTAGCTCATCGTGGTGGCCTGCGGGCCGCCGCCCGTGACCACCGAGCCCGTCACGGTCGGCGCCCCGGCATACTGAATCTGCGAGGTTTGCTGGCCCAGCACGTTGCTCACCGTCGCCGACGGGGTGCCCATCACGTTGCCCGAGGCATTCCTGGGAATCGTGGTGACCTGGTTGCCGCTGTAGACGGTCTGGGTCGAGTCGGTCAGCGTCGTGCCGTTGTAGTGCTGCTCGCTGATCAGCCGGCCGTCGCCGTCGTAAGCCGAGACGGTTCTGTCGTTGACGGCGGCGGGCGCGACCGAGACGAGCTTCGTGGACGGGCTGCCCGTGACCACGAACTTGTTGTCGGTCTCGGCGACCCAGCCGTGGCTGTCGTAGAAGGTGTCGGTGACGACCGTGTTACCGCCCTCGGCGGCGGCCTGGGTCTGCCGCGGCTGCCCCAGCGAGTCGTAGATCGAGATCGAGGTCAGGTAGTTCGTGCCGGTGCCGTAATCGACCAGCGTGTTCGTGGTCACCGCGAGCGGTGCCGACTGGGTTTCCAGATACGAATACGTCATGCTGGCGCTGTCGCCGCCCGCCTGGGACCGGCCCGGCTTCCAGACGGCGGTGAGCCGGCCGAGCGGATCGTAGGTGGCGGTCGTCAGGTAGCCGGCGGCGTCGGTGGACGACAGCACGGAGCCGCGTCCAGGGTCGAGCACCTTCGTGGCCGTCTGACCGAGCGCGTTCGTAGTGACGACCTGGGTCAGCGGCCCGCCGTCAGCCGGAGTGTAGGAGGTGGCCGACGTGTTGCCGAGCCCGTCGGCGGTCGAGGTGACCCGGCCGGATGAGTTGTAGCCGGTCGTGCTCTGCGTGGCGAACGCCAGGGTCCCGGCGTTGTTCGCGGTCGCCTGGGTGACCTTCGTCGGGTTCCCGGCCGTCGGGGCCGCGCCCAGCGAGGTCGAGCCGTCGTAGAACGTGCGGGTGTCGGAAATGATGTCGGTCGCGGTCAGGCTGCCAGGGGAGGCCGGGCACGCCTCCGCCGAGTCAATCACTTCACTGACCCGGTCCTTGATCCACGCCGTGTTGTTGTCCGCGTAGCTGGTCTCGGTGCAGGTCTCCGGAATTCCCGTGCCGGTCTGGTCAGCGAGCACCACCCGGCCAGAACTGTCGTAGCTGCTGACGGTCTGGCTCTGCTGCTTGGTGCCGTCCGCGAGGTCGGTGTAGGTGGTCTGCCTGGTCGTCCTGACCATCGTCGCCACCTCGGCCGGCAGCCCGGTCCGCGCCCTGGTCGCCGTGGTCCGCGCGACCGACGGCACCGTGATATCAGCGCTGATCTCGGCGCCGCTGGCACCGTTGAAGGTCTGCCTCTCCAGCGTCTGGCCGAAAAGCGCGTTGGCGTCGGTGTAGGCGACATTGCTGGAGTCGGACACGGTGACGCCTGTAGTGGTGCCGCCGCTGCCGTTGGTGTCGCCATTCATGCCCTGGAAGTACCGCGTCTGCGTCAGCGTCTGAGCATCGGCCACGCCGTTCGTGACATTCTGCGAATTGCCCGTCAGGGTATTGACCTGAGCGAAACCACGGAACTGACCCCACGTCCTGTTCTTGGCCTTCACCACCTCGTTGTCGTCATAATGCCAGGCCGGATCGCCGATGTAATGGTAAGTCGTCAGTTGCGCCGGGTCGCCCGTCGTCCCGTCCTGCACTTCCACCGAAGATACTACATATTTGTTGAAATAATCCAGGATGGGATTCGTCGCGCCAAACTGGGTCCACTTGACTGGATAACACATCGATTTGTTAGTGGACGGGTCGGCCGGAATTTGCGCGACCGTGCACCCGGACGAATACGTTACGGAGATCAGCTCGCCAGTCTCGGTCTTGATGTTGGTGAGCCGCCAGTGCGCCATCGACGGCTGGTTGTTGAATCCAGGAATCCGGTTGTCCATCAGCTGATAGGACAACTGCACCGCGGGCAGAGCCAGCGATGTACCTGACGCGGAAAATCCCGTCCGCGTGATCGTGTTCAAGATCAGTTCAGGGTCGCCCTCGGCCGAGAAACCCTGTCCCAGCGCGTAGGTGTCGACGGGCAGGTACTTGGCACCGTTCCAGTACTGGGTCGTGATCTTGTCGATCCGCAGTTGCGACCAGAACGTCGGCGCGTGGTTGTTGCACGTGGCAGTGGACGTGCACTGCTGGTCAAAAGGCGTGTCGGGCCAGCTGGCCGCGTTGGCCGACGTGAACTGGGACGCGTTGCACGCGAACGTCGAGGTCGGAATGCACCGCTGATCGACGCTGAACACCACCTGCTCGGGTGCGTTCGCCGTCCCGTAAATCGAGCCGGTTTCGTCCCGCAGCCCGTAGTCGATCCTGGTCAGGTAGCCGCTGCGGACATACTGGACGCCAGTCGTGGCGTTGTTGGCTCCGTAGTAGTTCGTTTCCTGATGGTAGTAGTAGGCCTCGGCGTTGCCGTTGGGGTCGATGACGAAGTCCAGGTTCCAGCGCCAGCCTTGCGTGCACGACGACGAGCTGAATCCGCTGGCCGAGAAGCACGGATCACCTGAGTGCGCGCCGTAGACCGGGACCGTGAACGCGGAGTTGGTGACCGGGTCGCCGGCGGCCCAGCCCGGGCCCTTGTTCTTGCCGAAGAAATACTGGGTGCCGTCGGGCGTGGTCACGACCCAGTAGCCGTCGTCGTGGGTGCCGTTCCCGGTGTTGGCGTCGGTGCCGGTCAGGTACCGCACCCGGTCACCTGCGTCGTTCTGCTCGTGCCAGGTGTTCGTGCTGCCGTCGAGCACCAGCGGGGTCGACCGGCCATCCAGGTTCATGGTCACGACCTGGCCCGCCCAGCACTGGTCGAACTTGTTCGCGATCGCGCCCTCTGGGTCGTCGGCGCAGTCGGCGTAAGTACGCTCGATGTAGTTGTCCGTCGACAGCGTGAAGCCCTCACCGACCATCCCGAACTGATTGTTCGACGATGCCACCCGGCCGTCGACCGTCCCTGAGTCATAGTCCAGGGCCACGGACGGCGCCTCGCCGGCCGCCGGCTGCGGCACCGAGATGGGATAGGACCAGCTAAAGTCGCCTGACTGGCCGCCGCCTGCCCAGGTGCCCTGAGGCGACAGCGAACTGACGGTAAAGTCGCCGTTGCTGCCCGACGGCCCGGACACCGCCGCCATCACGACAGAGCGCCCGAGCCGGACCGAGCCCGCTATCAGCCCACGCCGCGGTCGCAGGTGCGAGTCCACCGAAGTCTGGATGCGGCATCGCGCCTTGCCTGGCGTCGTGAGCGCGCAGGCCGGCAGCCGCACCAAGCGCAGCCGGTCGGCGTAGTCACCCCCGACCGCGCTGGCGAACTTGGCGTAGTCAAGGCCAACCTGCGCCACGCCCGCCTGGCCAGCTCGCGCGGTGACGCTGAACACCACGCCGGACAACCCGAGCTTGCGGGCCTCCGCCTGGCCAAGCACTCGCACCCGGGCACCGCGAACGGCGACATCGGCGGCACCCGCGGCGGGCCAGGCCGCCGCTGGCCGCCCGCCCTCGGCCATCTTCGGCACCGGCCGCGACAACGGCCTCGGCGTCAGCGCCACTCGCGGCAGTACCTTGACCTTCTGCGGCTTCGGCCGCCAGTTCGCTGGCGCCGACCGCGCTGCTGCCTGCGCGGGCGCCATGGAAAGCCCGAGGCCCGCGACTACCATGAGCGCGGCACCGCCGCGTGTCCACCGCACAGCCCGGTTCCGCATGCCTATCCTCTGCTGAGTTGGTAAGGACCACGCCGCGCCGCTCAGGGGTACGATCAGCGGCTTCTAGGCTGGCTCGTAGACTGTTCCGTCTTCGTCGACCAGATGTGCCGCGAGCGCCCAGGCGACTGGTTGCATGCGGGCGATGTCGCCTGCGCGGTCACGTCGAAGGCCTGCCACGACGATCTCGCCGTTGAACCAGGTGAGATACAACCGGCTTCCGTCATCACGCTCATAGGCGTAAGTGCTGACCTCGAAGCCGGACGGAAGCACCTGGGCAAGCTCAGGATTCCTCGCGATCAGGTCGGGCCTGGTCGCGATCAGGTCACGACTCGCCCTGGCCTGCCGATCGGTGACCGCTCGACGCTCCGCGAGCTCCGGCTGGCGCGAATCGCAGGCGCGCAGGTCGTCACGTGACTCGGTGAAACGCAGCCATTCGCTCAGCGCGATAGGGGCCGCAGACGCGTCACTCCAGTGCGGCGCCCTGGTGATGTGCATGCTCGGTCCCGGCTGGCTGAACGCCATCCGGGACCGCCAGAGCCTGGGCAGCAGCCCGAGGAAGCCAAGGCCGGACAAGCACCACAGCGTGGCGCAGAACGCGAACACCGCGGCCTCGAATTGCGTGGTGACCTTGCCGGCGTCATTCGCCGCCGGGGCCACCTCGTTACGGGTCACGATGAAACCGGCGATCAGCAGCACCGCGAGCACGATCAGCCATGGCGCGCCGCCGCCCTGGCGCTGGCCGAGGACGGCGGCTATCGCCAGCGCCGCTCCGAGTGCCACGCCCGCGACCGCGGCCGCCGCCCTGGCGCCTGAGATGTCGCCCCAGGACCCGGCCAGCCCGGTGGCGTAGGCCAGGGAGATGCCCAGGAACAGCGCGGAGACGGGAACCACAAGGAGCACCGGGTAGCGATTCAGGAACCGGGCGCTCCTTGCCTGGCCGCGCCCGTGCCCTTGTCCGTGCCCGCCTTTGCGCGAGAATCCGCTAGCAGGCACCTTGATCACCTTTCGCATCCGCCACTGAGCACGTGGCAGCGTCCTGTTCTCACATGCTATGTCGCGCACGCTAGAACCAGCTTGAGACAGCGTGAGGCCGGCCGGGGCCGCCGCCTGAGCCGGCCCATTGACAGGCCGTGACCACAGGAACGCCGCAACGCCCCGAATCCAGCGCACCGCCGGCTTCCTCATGCCTGTCGCTTTCTGAATTGGTACTGGCCGCTCGATCCCTCGTCCGGATCGCCCAGGTCGTAGTACAGGACCACGGCCGATCCAACGCGCTCGGCCAGAAGTTCCATCGAGACGGTGCGCGAGAAATCGAACACCACTCCGGGTGGCTCGGCGGGCACCGGCCCGACGTGCCAGTGCCCGCCACCGCTGGGCGGAATGTTGAGCGTCGATGACTCGCCGGCACTGGCCGGGAGCCCGCGCGCGGTGAAAGTGCCGTCGGGGTTCAGCCGCAGCACCGCACCCGATGGGCTCTTCCAGGTGCCGATGACCTGCTGACGGGTGGGCACGGCAATCGGCGAAGTGGCGCTGGCCTCCAGGCGGACCGCCACGATGCCGACAGCCGCGGCGAGGAGCAGCGCCGTCAGCACCAGGTACAGCCAGGGTTTGCGCAGCCAGTCAGTAGCCAACAGTGGCCTGCCACTGATAGGTCTGGGTCACCGCCGAGAACGGGCCTTCCGGCCAGTTGTCCAGACTCCCGACCAGGTTGTTGAGGTGGTAGAAGGCCGAGTTGTTGTCAGTCACGTTGGTGGCGGTGAAGAACACCCTGGCCGTGTCGCTGCTGGTCGGCACGGCCGCCCAGCTCAGCTGGTACGAGCCGGTGAACCCATCCACCGGGGCTCGGCCGCCGAGGTGAGAGCCGGTCCAGTAGTCCCACATGTCGTAGAACACCGAGGTCGGCCGGGGCGGATCCTTGTACGGGTTCGAGTGGAAGTAGATGCCGTCAGGCAGGTACTTCCGGGCGATCAGCGAGGTCACCGCCTGGATGTGCGGGTCACGCATCAATTGCTGGGTCATCGGGTCCCACTGGTTGAAGTACTGATGCCGGTTCCCGATGCCGGTCAGCCACTCAAACCCGAGGGCGACGCCGTTGTTGTCATTGTGGTCATTCGGCACCATCTTGGTCTGGCACACATCCTGGAACCTGCCGCACGAACCCACTGGCTCAGGTATGAGCCTGGGCTTCGGCGGCACGGGGAACAGCAGCGCTCGCGGAATGCCGAGCAGAAGCGACACCATGGGGTAGTTGCCGCTGCCCAGGTAGTCGCCGGCGGTCGGCAGGCGAGGAGGCGGCGACGAGTCGTGCGGGGTGTGCGCCGCGCAGTACTGAAGCGACCCGACGCAACCGCTGGCAGTCATGAACATCTCGCCGCTTGGGTCGCTGTTCGTGACCGGGTTGTCGGCCGAGTACGTATAGCCGGTCATGGTTTGCGGGGAACTGGTCGACAGCACCGGGTCGACGCTGATGAAAAGATCAATGGCCGGATCGAACTTCCGCGCGCCGACATCGACAAGGCCGGTCGCCGGGTGGGCGGGGGCGCCAAGGAAGCCCTGGCTGTCTGGCCAGGCGCCGGCGCCGGTCAGCATGGTGCCGTACGGCGTGGTGGCCCTCCTTATGACGGTCGACTCGCTGAAGGCGGCGACGGCTGTCGTCATGGTGCCCTGGGTGTTGCCGGACAGCCAGTACAAAGTAATCGGGGTAGTCTCGGCGATGAGATGGCCGGCGAAAGTGTAGTAGCGTACGCCGGTCGTGGTCGTGCCGTTGGTGCTGAGCTGCTCGCCTGGCAGGTACAAGGTGGTGGTCGTGGTCCCGCCGCTGGCGTCGGATTCGATCAGCTCGTCGCCGTCGGCCGTGTAGATGTAGCTGGACGGCGCGGCGGCGGTGCCGGCGGTGGCGATCTTGCCGTCGGGGTTCCAGGTGAGGGTCTGGCTGCCGAGGGTCGTCATGTCACCCGCGCCATCGTAGGCGTAACTGGTGGTGCGAAGGCTACCGGTGACCGTGTTGGCGGCGCTGGTCGACGAGACCGCGTGGGCGTGTCCGGCGGCCGCGTAGTGGTAGGTGGTCGTGGTGTCTCCGCTGGAACTGCCGGCGGTCGCGTGGCTTGTGGCGGTGAGGATGTCGCCTTCGGGGTCGAAGGTCCACGACTGCCAGTACGGCTCGGGGCCGCTGACCGTGCCGTTGCCCGCCGAGGCCGGGTTCGTGGCGCAGGCGTTGGATGACGTCCAGCCTTCCGTCAGGCGGTCAAGCCCGTCATAGGTGAAGCACTGGTCCTCGACCGGCGCGCCTGCCGCCCCCTGCGTGTCCGCGATCTGGGTGACCTGCTGGTCGGCGTTATAGGTGTAGACGGTGTTGTCGACCTGCGGCGACGGCTGCTGATCGGAGAGGTTGATGCCGGTGATGTTCCTGGTCTGCGGGTCGTAGGAGTAGGTCAGGGCGGCCGAGGACGGCCCGGAGCCGAGATCGATCTGGGAGATCTCGCCATAAGGCGTCCAGGTCGCGCCCGAGGCGTAGACGTCGAACCCGTCCTCGCTGGTCGGGTTGCCGAACTTGTCATAGGTGTAGGTCAGCGAATCCACCGGCAGCCCGCCTCCGGCCGCCGGAGTCTGGCTGAGCAGCAACCCGGTGGTGGAGTACGAATACCGCGTACGGTACGTGCCGGCGAGCGGCTGGCCGGCGGGCACGGCCACGAATGTGCCCGAGATGTCGCCTTCGGCGTCGTAGCCGAGCATGCCTGTCTTGTACACCACGCCATTGACCACGGACGACTCAGACGCGAGCAGTCCCTTCTTCAGCGTGTCCCAGGTCCAGCTCGCGAGCTGCGTGCCGGTGCCCTGGGTGGTCGACCCGCTGAACGCGGCGGTCTTCCGGTTCAGGCCGTCGTAGGTGTAGTTGACGGCGTGGCCCGCGCCGTCGGTGGTGAAAGCGACGTTGCCGGCCGCGTCGTAGCCGGTCGCCGTCGTCCCGGCGTCGGGATCGACTTCGCTGGTCTCCCGGCCGAGCAAGTCGTAGGTGTAGGTCCAGGTGTTTCCGGCCGGGTCCTTGACCGACGCCCGGTTGCCGGACGCGTCGTAGGTCATCGTGGTCGCCTGCGGGCTGCCGCCAGTGACAACCGACCCGGTCACGGTCGGCGCTGAAGCGTACTGGATTTGCTCGGTCTGCTGGCTGAGCACGTTGGCCACGAACGCCGTCGGGGTGCCCATCACATTGCCCGAGGCGTCCCTCGGGATCGTGGTCACCTGATTGCCGCCGAAGACCGTCTGCGTCGAATCGGTCAGCGTGGCGCCGTTGTAGTCCTGCGTGCCGACGACCCGACCGGAACCGTCGAACGTGTACACGCTGCGGTCGTTGACCGCGGTCGGCGCGACCGACACGAGCGTGGGCTGCGGGCTGCCCGATACCACGTACTTGTTGTTCTTGCCCGCCACCCAGCCGTGGCTGTCGTAGAACGTGTCAGTGACGACGGTGTTGCCGCCCTCGGCGGCGGCCTGGGTCTGGCGCAGCTGGCCCATCGAATCGTAGATCGTGATCGCGGGGACATAGTTCGTGCCGGTGCCGTAGTCCACGAGCGTGTTCGTCGTGACCGCCAGCGGCGCCGTCTGGGACACGGAGTAGGAGTAGGTGACGCTCGCCGCATCGCCGTTCGCCTGCGATCGGCCCGGCTTCCATTCCGCTGTCAGCCGGCCGAGCGGGTCATAGGTCGCGGCCGTGACGTAGCCGGCGGCATCGGTGGAAGAAAGCACAGACCCGCGCCCTGGATCGAACACCTTGGTCTGGGTCTGGCCGAGCTGGTTCGCCGTGACGACCTTGGTCAGCAAGCCGCCGTCGGCCGGGGTGTAGGCCGTGGTCGTGGTGTTGCCGTCGGCGTCGGCCGCCGATATGGCCCGGCCGGAGGCGTCATAGCCGGTCGTGCTCTGCGTGACGAAGGTGAGGGTGCCCGCGTTGTTCGCGGTCGCCTTCGTCACCTTGGTCGCGTTGCCGACGGTGGGAGCAGCGGTCAGGCTGGTCGCGCCGTCATAGTAGGTACGGGTGTCGGAGATGATGTCCGCCGCCGTCAGCCCGCCCGGCGATGCGGGACAGGCCTGCGCCGACTTGATGACTTCGCTCACGGAATCGCGGATCCACGCCGCCGTGTTGTCGTCGTACGTGGTCTGGGTGCACGTCTCGGGAATCCCCGTGCCGGTCTGGTCGGCCAGGACCGCGCGGCCAGCATTGTCGTAGCTCGTGAGGCCATGCTTTTGCTGTTGGGTGCCATCGGCGAGGTCGGTGTACGTGACCGACTTGGTAGGCCTGACCATGGTTGCCACCTGGCTGGGCAGCCCGGTTCGCGATCTGGTCGCCGTCGTCTGCACGACCGCTGATGTGGTGATCGTCGCGCTGATCTCGGCACCGCTGGTCCCGTTGAACGTCTGGGATTCCAGTTCCTGCCCGGCGAGGGCGTTGGCGTCGGCGTAGGTGACGTTGT
Source organism: Streptosporangiaceae bacterium (assembly GCA_035716545.1). Taxonomy (GTDB): domain Bacteria; phylum Actinomycetota; class Actinomycetes; order Streptosporangiales; family Streptosporangiaceae; genus Chersky-822. The sequence continues at coordinate 65,256 of DASTJM010000112.1, read as the reverse complement.
TCGAATCGGACACGGTGACGCCTGAAGTGGTGCCGCCGCTGCCGTTAGTGTCGCCGTTCATGCCCTGGAAATACCGCGCCTGCGTCAGGGTCTGGGCATCGGCCACGCCGTTCGTGACATTCCGCGGGTTTCCCGACAGCGTGTTGACCTGGGCGAAGCCTCGGAACTGGCCCCACGTCCTGTTCTTGGCCTTCACCACCTCATTGTCGTCATAGTGCCAGGCCGGGTGCCCGATGTAGTGATACGTCGTCAGCTGGGTCGGGTCTGCCGAGGTGCCGTCCTGCACCTCCACCTGTGACACCACATATTTGTTGAAATAATCCAGGATCGGATTCGCGGCACCAAACTGGGTCCACTTCACCGGATAGCACAAGGACGTATTCGCGGACGGATCGGCCGGGATCTGCGCGAGAGTGCACTCGGCTGAATACGTGACCGAGATCAGCTCGCCTGTCTCTGTCTTGATGTTGGTGAGCCGCCAGTGCGCCATGCCCGGCTGGTCGTCGTAACCGGGGATGCGATTGTCCATCAGCTGATACGACAGTTGCACCGCTGGCAGGGCCAGCGAGGTGCCCGACGCCGAGAAGCCGGTGCGGGTAATCGAGTTCAGCATCAGCTCCGGGTCGCCCTCGGCGGAAAAGCCCTGCCCGAAGGAGTACTGGTCGACCGGCACGTATTTGGTGCCGTTCCAGTACTGCGTCGTAATCTGGTCGATCCGCAGCTGCGACCAGAACGTCGGCGAATGGTTATTGCAGGCCGCCCCCGACGTACACTGCTGGTCAAACGGAGTGTCCGGCCAGTTGGCGGCGTTCGCCGAGGTGAACTGGGCGGCCGTGCACGCGAACGTCGGCGTGGGACTGCACCGCTGATCGGCGTTGAACACCACCTGCCGCGGTGCGTTCGCCGTGCCGTAAATCGACCCGGTCTCATCCCGCAGCCCGTAGTCGATCCTGGTCAGATAGCCGCCACGCACATACTGCACGCCGGTCGTGCCGCCATTGGCACCGTAATAGTTGGTCTCCTTGTGGTAGTAATACGCCATCGCGTTGCCGCTGGTGTCGATCACGAAGTCAAGGTTCCACCGCCACGCCTGCGAGCACGACGACGACCCGAAGCCGCTGGCTGAGAAGCACGGATCGCCGCTGTGCGCCCCGTACACGGGCTCGGTGAACGCCGATTTGGTCACCGGATCGCCGGCGGCCCAGCCCGGGCCCTTGTTCTTGCCGAAGAAATACTGGGTGCCGTCGGGCGTGGTCACGACCCAGTAGCCGTCGTCGTGGGTGCCGTTCCCGGTGTTGGCGTCGGTGCCAGTCAGGTACCGCACCCGGTCGCCAGCGTCGTTCTGTTCATGCCAGGTGCCGGAACTGTCATCGAGCACCAGCGGCGTCGACCGGCCGTCGAGATTCATCGTCACGACCTGGCCGGCCCAGCAGGCGTCGCCCTTCCCCGTGACCGCGCCTTCCGGGTCGTCGGCGCAGTCGGCGTAGCTCCGCTCGATGTAGCTATCCGACGACAGCGTGAAACCTTCACCCACCATCCCGGACTGGTTGTTCGTCGAGGCAACCCGGCCGTCCACGCTGGAAGAGCCGTAGCGAAGGCTCACCGACGGCGCGTCGCCGGTCGCGGACTGGGGCACGATGATCGGATAGGACCAGTTGAAGTCGCCGGAGGGTCCGCCGCTTGTCCACGTGCCCTGGGGCGAAAGCGACGACACCGTGAAGTCGCCGTTGCTGCCTGACGGGCCGGATACCGCGGCCATCACGACCGAGCGCCCCGCCTGCGGCACGACCAGCCTGGCCCCCGGCCCGGTCACGCCCGGCTGCCCGGCCGCGCCCAGCCATACCGCGCCCGACACCACTTCCCTGCGCGGCGCGAGCTCGGAGTCGACGGGGGTCTGCGTCCGGCACCTCGCCTGGCCCGGCGTGGTCAGCGCGCAGGCCGGCAGTCGCACGAGGCGCAGCCGGTCGGCGAAATCACCGCCGACCGCGTTGGCGAACTTGGCGTAGTCGAGGCCGACGGACACCGGCCCGCCCGGCCCGGCCGGGGCGGCGACCCGGAACACGACGCCGGACAGCCCGAGCATGCGCGCGCGGGCCTGCCCGAACACGCGTACCTGCGCGCCCGCGATAGCGCCGTTGCCGGCGCCGCCGCTGCCGGCGAGCACGGCACCCGCGAGCAACGGCAGCCGGCCCGCCCGCACCATCCGCCCGGGCTGAGCGAACGTCACGTCGGCGGTGCCGGCGGCTGGCCAGTTTGTGGCCCGCCGCCGGCCCTCGGGCACCTTGGGCAGCCGCTCAGACGGCAGCGCCGGATGGAACGGCACTCGGGGCAGCACCTTGACCTTCTGCGGCTTCGGGCGCCAGTGCAGCGGCACCGCCGCCCGCGCCGGTCCCATCGCCAGGCCCAGGCCCGCCACCACGACAAGCGCCGCGCCGCACCGCGTCCAACGCACAGCCAAGTTAGTCATGCCTGCCTCCAGCCACCGCCGCCTCTGCTTAGAGCCCGTTGATGAAGATCGGGATCGCGTTCGACACGTCGGTCGCGATCTGGCTGGCGATGCCGGTGTAGTAGGCCGTTGTCGGGACGCCGTCGCTCAGCAAGGACGAGTTGACCAGGTTCGGGCTGCCCGGCTGGGCGACAGCGGCCGCCACATCAGATGTGACCTGGGCGGTCGTGTTGTCTCCGGTGATCCAGCTGTTGACCGCCTGCCTGACGGCCTCGCGCGGGTCGGTGGACGACATACCGAGCGGCACGATCGTGGTGAGGATGACCTGGACCGAAGGCGCGGCAGGGTCGTTGTCGACGAAGTAAGCCTGGATCGCCGAGACCAGGCTCCGCAGGTTCGACTCGACCGCGGCCGCCGAGGCGCCTTCCAGCACATCGGTGGCCCCGACGCTGACGATGACGTCCCGCAGGTTGGGCTCGGCCGAGACGTAGAGCCGCAGCCAGCTGCCCGCGTTCGCGGCCGTGACAGCGTTGCCCGCGTTGTCGGTGTAGACCTGCTGGATACCGGTGCCGAAGAGCAACGCGCTGAACACCTGCACGTCGCTGATCTCGCCAGGCAGGAAGTCGCCGGCGGTGCCGCCGGTCTTGTCCCTCCCGACCGTCAGGCTCCCGGTAGACGCCCACCCGGTAAAGGCGGTGCTGCCCGCCAGCGTGCCGTTGACGTACAGCTGCGCGGTGCCGGCGGAGGAGTTGTACACCCCGGCCACCTGCGTCCACGTCCCCGCCGTCACCGCCGGCCCGGTCACGCTCATGACAGCCGCACCGGTGGTGTCGCTGTTCGCGAAGTAGAAGGCCCAGTCACCGTTGCGCACGCCCAGGTAGAAACCGCTGTTACTGGTGCCGTCCTGCGCCACGACCGTGGCGTTGTGCGACGGAACCGATGACAGGCTCACCCACGCTGACACCGCGTAACTGCCAGCCGTGTTCACCACCTGACCGGAGCTCGAGGCGAACCCGCTGGTCCCGTTGAGTGACAGCGCGCCTGCTGTCACGCCCGTAGCCGGGTCGTCAGTGGTCCAGGTCGCTCCGCCGCCGAGCGTCAGGCTGGCCGTCGGCGACGATCCGCTGTCGTAGGCGGTGGTCGCGGTGTCCAGACCCGTGCCGTTCATCCGCCACCAGTGCGCGGGCGGTTCGCCGGCCGTCGAGATGTTGGCCACCGAGCCGGGCAGCGCGACTCCGGCCGTCTGCAGCGCGGCGGACAAGTGCGAAGCCCAGTTGCCGTAGGTGAAGTTCGGCGCCTGCGCCGCGGTCTGGTCGCCGAGCACGGCGATCGTGCCGTCCGTTGCGGTCGGGTCGCTGACGTCGACGCGAGACAGGTAGTACAGGCCCTGCGTTGAGCTTGTGTCGACGAACGGCGTCCCGTCGCTGTTCGCGGCCTGGTTGCCGGCTGTGTAGTAGCTGCTCGCGTTGACCGTCTCGTGGATCGGTACCAGCGTCTGCGGCGAAGTCGACGGAATGTGCATGCTGACGAACATCAGCCCGGTCCCGCCCGCGGGCCTGGCCACGGGGTCGCTGTAGACATCGCCGCCGACCGGGATCGTGACGCTCGTCGATCCGCCGAAGGTCAGCGCGACCGGAGTTGCGACCGTCGCCTCGCTCGCCGACTGGGCGGCGAGAGTCACCGCGTCGAACGTGACTGGCGTCCTGGCGTGGCTGTTCGATAGCTGGATGCGGACCTGCTGCCCGGCGGTGGCAGGCGAGGTGACGCTGATTTTCTCGCGGAGCGTGGTGTTGTTGAGCGAGCCGCCGGCCGGGCTGATCGCGGCGTCCATCGGGCCCGCGTAACCGCCGGTCCACGCCGTCCCGGCCGGGCCCTGGGCGTTGCTCACCGGCCTGGTGCCGATCGCGAGAATGTGGAGCAGGTCCCCGGCCGTGGCGCAGCCGTGGCCGCCAAGGAAGTTGACCGGGAGCACCGGCAGCGTGATCGAGGACAACGTCGCGTTCGGGTTGGCCGGCAGCATGACCTCGTACAGGTGGGGCAGCTCGGTGGTGTCCGCGGTCGTGCCGATGTCCCAGTGGCTGAGCACGATCTGGGACGCGGCGAAGGTCTTCGTCCAGTCGGGCACCGAGGTGACCAGCGGCTGGCTTGAGCTGCCGCCCGAGTAATTGAGCGTCGCGTGTCCGGTCGGCGAGCCGACCGTGTTACCGCAGGTGGTGGCGGCGAGCAGCGCGACGTCCGTTGCCTGGATCGCCGGCAGCGGTATGGTCTGGCCGTCCGGGATGACGTTGTCGTCGATCACCGTGGCGCCGCTCGCGCTGAGTTCGGGCATCGTGAAGTTCGCGCCGTTCAGCGTGAAGCTGGCGCCGGCCGCCGACGCCGTGCCCGGCGTGATCCCGGCCGACTGCATGGCCTGGACGGACAGGTTCTTGCCGTTGGTGAAGCCGGTCAGGTCGAAGTTGCCGCCGAACGAGCCCGCACCGTCGGTCGCGATGCCCAGGTTGTTCATCGCGGCGGTGAAGCTGGCGTCGGTGGCGCCGGTCACCGGCGCCGCTTCGACGAAGTCAATCCCGGCGTTGTCCCCGGTCGACGACGGGTCGTTGCCGGTGACCGTGACTTGCAGGACGTGCGCGCCCGCAGTCAGGTGCACGCCGCCAAGGAAGACATAGGTCGACCCGAGCGAGGCGCTATAGGCGTCGAGCGGGCTCGTCGCCGTGTTGTCCAGGTTGATGTCGCTGGTCGCCGGGTCCAGGTCGAAGCGCAGCGAACCGTAGCTGGCGCCGGTGGTGAGGTTCACGCCAAGCGCGTAGTCCGACTCGACCGGCGCGCTGATGTTCACGGTGAACTTCGCGCCGACCGTGGTGTTGGTCAGCAGCAGCTGGCCGTTGTCCGACCAGGGCGAGCCGAACTGGTACTGCGGCGCGAGGGCGCCGGCCGACGGCGTGCCAGTGCTGAGGCTCTCGGCCTCGTACCGGCCGGTCGGGCTGAGCGTGAGGTAGTTGATGCCGGTCTTGAAGCCGGTGGAGCTGGCGTTCTGCCCCGTCATCGTGAACGTCAGGGTGTGGGCGCCCGCACTCAGGTTCTGGGTGCCCAGATCGAGGTAGGCGATCGTCACCTGCGAGCTGTAGCCGTCCCACGGGACGGTACCGGTGCCACCGAGCGTGATGTTCGACGAGGCCTGGTCAAGGACGACCTTCTGCTGCCCGTAGTCCTTGCCGAGCGTCAGATCAGCGCCTAGCTGCCACAAGCCGCTATCAGGCACGTTGATCGAGACCGTGAAGGTCTGCGCGAGAGCGGCCCCGTTGAAGATCAGCTGGCTGCCGCCACGCCAGCCGAGGCCGCAGCAGTTGGCCTGGGTGGTGACCAGCGATGCGTTGGCGCCGGTTGCTCCCGCGGCCAGCGAGCCGCCGTTGATGTAGGTCACGGGCTGGCTCGGGCCCTGGTAGTTCTGCGGGACGTAGAAGATGTAGGCCGACTCGGCCGACACGTTGTGCGCGAAGTCAAAGCTGACGACGAAGAGGGTGTGCGGGCCAGGGGTGATGGTGCCGGGGATCTCGATCTGCGCGGCACTGCCGTGCACAAGCGCGAGCTCGCCGCTGCCTTTGCCGAGGCCGTCGCCGTTGCTGTCGACCGACGTGCCGAGTCCGGCGTCGTTGTTGTAACGGCAGTCGGTCGTCGTCGGCACCGGCTCGCTGCCGGCGCCGCCGTCGAAGGAGTAAGCGAATCCCGCGATGTGCGACTGGCCATTCGTGCCGACGGTGAAGTCGCCTGGCGCGCCGGCCGGCTGGCCCCACTGTCCCTGCGGATAGTCGAAGCTGCTGATCGTCGGCGCGGCCGTCGGCCCGGTCAGCACGGTGAAGGGGTAGAACGCCGAATTCGGGCTGGTTCTGTTGCTCGACTTGCTGTCGGTCGGGTTGTTAGTCGCCGAGACCCGGAACTTGTAAGCCGTCCCATTGGCCAGCGCGGTCGAGGGCGTCGATGACTGCTGTGAGCCTGACGCGCCTGTCGGACTGGCCAGGTTGCCGCCAGCAGCCGTTCCCCCTGAGGTTTCAAGGGTGTAGTTCAGCGTGATCTGCAGCGGGTTCGGATTGTTGTCCGTGCCCGTCGCGAACAGCCTGGGCTTGGTGAGCGAGGTATAGGTCGTGTTCGAGTCGCACGTCACCTGGTCCTGGACCGACAGCCCGGTCGGCGTCAGCGGAGCGAAGTTGTAATACACCGACAGCGAGGGGTTGTCCTTGTAGGTCTTGTACTGCAGTTCGTTGGTCTCGCTGTCGGCGCGCAGCTCGAGGGTGACGGTCGAGTTGCCGTTGCTGGCGGTTGACTGCAGAGTGGTCTTCAGCCCCCCGTTGCCGGCGTCGGTGTTCGGGAAGTCGACGTTGCCCGCCGGGCAGTTGCTCCCGCCGCCCTTGTTCGATCCCTCCTGGGCGATCTGGGAACCCTGGGGCCCGCCCCAGGCGGTGCTGGCGCTGATGCCGCCGGTCGTCGAGTACAGGTCGGACACCCGTGACGTGCAGCCGTTGCTGTTACCTGTCTCATCGACGTCGAAAGAAACGAAGTAGACCGTCGCCGTGGCGCCGCCCTGCTTTTCCAGGTTGGTCGTGTTGAAGCGGAAGTAGTCGCGGTCGGTATAGAACTGGGCGGCGCCGCTCGGCGTGTCCCAGATGCAGTCGGAGTAACCGCAGTAGCCGACCTCGGTGACGCCGCTCGGCTGTGAGGTCGTGCCCGAGGTGGTGTCCCACTCGTGGTTGTAGCCGTTGGACACGTGCATGACCTGGGCGTAGAAGCTGGTGTTCGGCGAGATCTCAGGGTCGATGAACAGCGGGTAGCGCACGTACTTGCCGGTGAGCGCGCTGGCCGGGGGCGTCATCGTGATCGTGGCCTGCGTCGTTTTCTGGGTGGCGATCCGGTAGCCGGCGGGCACCACGGTGACCCGGCCCGACCCGGCCGCGTCGGCTGTCGCGCGCAGGCTGAAGTGCTGGGTCCTGCTTGAGTCCCACATTTGCGGCTCGCCAGCGACGTACAGCAGCTTGCCGGTCTTGCTGTCTGCGATGCCGAGGGAGTTTCCCGCGCCGCGGCGCAGGGTCAGGCCGCCCTGGGTTTTGATCTGGAAGGCGAGCCGGCGCAGCTTCGGGTTCGCGGCCGCGACCCTGTCGTGCACGACCAGCGCTTCTTGGTAGCCGTTGCCGGTCGCCTCCAGGCGCAGGTCAACGCCGGGCAGCACGTTCTTGTAAAGCGCCACCGCGCCCTTCACCCGCGGCCTGGGCAGCGGGGCGGGCCAGTAGAGCGCGACGCGCTGGCCTGCCTTGACCGGCACGGTGACCAGCGGGCCAGTGCCGCCGCCGGAGAAGGTCACGGGCACGCTGGCGACCTGCGGCGCCCAGGACCCGTCGGCGGTCCTGCTCAGATTGGCGTTGATCGCCTTCCAGGTACCGTGCACCTTGACCCGGACAGGAAACACGTTCGACGTCATCGACAGCAGGCCGTCGGGATGCGCCTTGACCACAACGGTCGGCGTGGTCGCGGCGCTGACCACCACCGGTTTGCCGGTCTGCCGAGCCCGCGTCATCGCCGCGGACTCGGCGCGCTGGAGCGGGGTGAACTTAACCGGGCGGGCCTTAGCCGGGCGCGCCTTGCCCGCCACAGCGTGGCGGGACCCGCGCAGCTGCCCGGGATTTCGGGCAAACGAGGACCGGGGCTTCTGCCCGGCGAACCTGTGTCCTGTAATCGGCTTGACCGCGGCCGCGGCCTGGCCAGCAGGGAGCGCCGCGACCCCGCCGAGCGCGAGTCCGAGACCTGCGATCACAGCCGGCAACTGGCGAGAGAGCCGGCCATTGGGCAGGCCACTGGACCAGCCAATACCAGGCCGCGTGCCGCAGTCGCGCACGCTGTCATTCCGCGCAAGACCCTTGAGGCGCACGGCGAGCCCCTTCCATAGAAACTCACAGTTCCCGCAAGGCCACACCCTGCACTGGAAGAAAGGGTCATGTCAATACATCAGTAATAACTCAGGCTAACTGACCTGCTCGTGGCAATCCCCTGGAATAACCTATAATTGCCGTGAAAGGTCGTAACCGGCACAAATGTTCGCGCTGCCAGAGGCTGGCCGGTGCGCGGACGGACCGTCGATCACGGCTGATCGCGCGGAACGCGCTCAGCTAGGAGAAATGGATGAGGCCGGGACCGCGAAGGTCCCGGCCTCATCCCTCAGAGCTGTTACGAGCTGCTGAGTGCGCGATCGTGATCGGCTCGCGATCGTGATCAGTGCGTGTGCCCGTGTCCGTGGCCATGGCCGGCCTCGGCGGGCTCCTTCTCCGGCTTGTCGGTCACGAGCGCCTCGGTCGTCAGCAGCATGCCGGCGATGGAGGCGGCGTTCTGGACGGCCGACCTCGTCACCTTGACCGGGTCGATGACGCCCTGCGCGATCAGGTCGCCGTACTCGCCCGTCTCGGCGTTGTAGCCGTGGCCCGGCTGCAACTCGGCGATGGCCGCGATCACGACGCCGCCTTCGGCGCCCGCGTTCAGCGCGATCCACCGGGCCGGCTCGAGCAGCGCCCGCTTGACCACGCCGGCGCCGGTAGCTTCGTCGCCCGACAGGCCGAGGTCACCGAGTGCCACCGACGCCTGCACCAGCGCGCTGCCGCCGCCGGCGATGATGCCCTCCTCGATCGCGGCCCTGGTCGCCGAGATCGCGTCCTCAAGGCGGTGCTTCTTCTCCTTGAGCTCGACCTCGGTCGCGGCGCCAGCTCGCAGCACGGCGACGCCACCGGCCAGCTTGGCGACGCGCTCCTGCAGCTTCTCCTTGTCCCAGTCCGACGTGGAGTTCTCGATCTCAGCCTTGAGCTGGCGGATGCGGTCGTTGATCGCGTCCTGCTCGCCGGCGCCGTCGATGATCGTGGTGGTGTCTTTCGTGACCGTGACGCGCCGGGCGCGGCCGAGCACGTCGAGTTCGGCTAGCTCGAGCTTGAGGCCGACTTCCTCGCTCACGACCTGGCCCGCGCTCAGGATCGCCATGTCTTCGAGCATGGCCTTGCGGCGGTCACCGAATCCGGGCGCCTTGACCGCAACGACGTTGAGCAGGCCCCTGATCTTGTTGACGACCAGGGTGGACAGCGCCTCGCCGTCGACGTCCTCGGCGATGATCAGCAGCGGCTTGCGCGTCTGGGCGATCTTCTCCAGCAGCGGCAGCAAATCCACCATCGAGGAGATCTTGCCGTTGTGCAGCAGCACGTAGGCGTCTTCGACCACCGCTTCCATGCGATCCTGGTCGGTGATGAAGTACGCGGAGATGTAGCCCTTATCGAACTGGAGGCCCTCGGTGAACTCAAGCTCGAGGCCCATCGTCGGCGATTCCTCGACGGTGATCACGCCGTCCTTGCCGACCTTATCGAACGCGTCGGCGATGATCGCGCCGACCTTGGCGTCCTGAGCAGAGATCGTGGCCACGTTGGCGATCTCGCTCCGCTCCTCGACCTCCCTTGCCCCCTTGAGCAGGCTCTCCGACACGGCGGCCGCGGCGGCGTCGATACCGCGCTTCAGCGACATCGGGTTGGCGCCGGCCGCGACCGAGCGCAGTCCCTCGTGCACCATCGCCTGAGCGAGCACGGTCGCCGTCGTGGTGCCGTCACCAGCGACGTCATTGGTCTTGGTAGCTACTTCCTTGGCGAGCTGAGCGCCCAGGTTCTCCTGCGGGTTCTCAAGCTCGACCTCACGCGCGACGGTGACACCGTCATTGGTGATCGTGGGTGCGCCCCACTTCTTGTCGATGACGACATTGCGGCCCTTGGGCCCGAGCGTCACCTTGACGGCGTCGGCGAGCTTGTCTACACCACGCTCAAGCGCCCGTCGCGCTGCCTCATCGAAATCCAGGCTCTTGGCCATGCAGCACCTCGGCTGAATCGTTTAGGGATGATCCGTTATTACCTTGCTCACGCCGCGGCCCGCCGCCGGCCGTGACAACGGCCGGCGAGCGGGCCGTACTCGCTTACTTCTCGATGATCGCGAGCACGTCACGGGCGGAAAGCACTAGGTACTCCTCGCCCGCGTACTTCACTTCGGTGCCGCCGTACTTGCTGTAAAGCACGACATCGCCAGTCTTGACGTCCATGGGAACGCGCTTTGCGCCAGAGTCGTCGAACCGGCCAGGTCCGACGGCGATGACTTCGCCTTCCTGCGGCTTCTCCTTGGCGGTGTCCGGGATAACAAGCCCGGACGCAGTGGTCTGCTCGGCATCGAGCGGGCGCACAACGATCCGGTCTTCAAGCGGCTTGATAACAACCTTGGTGGCGGTCGTCACGATCTGACCTCCCCCTCCGGAAAGGGCTAGCTGATTACTAGAGAGGCGACCATGGGGCCTGCCGTCGCGGGTGCCAGACCATCCTCGTCGCGTTAGCACTCTACAACATCGAGTGCCAATCCCGCACACTAGCCCGACCAGTCAGCGCGGTCAAATTATCTCGCCGGTTACTCTGCTGAGCATGGACGATTCCCCTCAGATCATCGCGAAGCGCGCGGCATCGTTCGGCACGGCCGCGGCGGAGTACGCCAGGTACCGCCCCGACTACCCGCTCGCGGCGATCAGGTGGCTGCTCGCGCCGCTGACCGAGGCGATCCGAGAGCCCCGCCAGCAGCTTACGCTGCTCGATCTCGGTGCCGGCACAGGCAAGCTGACCGCGCAGCTAGCCGAGCTGACCATCGGTGCGGGCCGGCCCCGGGTGACAGCGGTCGAGCCCGATCCGGAGATGCTCGCGGAGTTGCGCCGGCAACTGCCTGACGTGACGGCGATGCCGGGCCGGGCCGAGGCGATACCGCTGGCCGGCGGTTCCGTCGACGCCGTGCTGGCCGGGCAGTCGGCGCACTGGTTCGACCTGGATCGCGCGATCCCCGAGATCGCACGGGTGCTGCGCCCTGGCGGCGTGCTCGGCGCGGTGTGGAACGCCGACGACAGCCGGACTGACTGGGTCGCCGGCTTGCACAGGGCCAGCGGACGCCGGACCTCGGTGCCGGTCAGCGGCGCCGCGAGCGACGACGAGGAGATCGCCGGCTGGCTCGGTCAGGCCGGCCAGGAGCTCTTCTGGCCGGCCGAAGGCAGCGAGTATGACCATAGTCAGCTGCAGACGGCCGACTCGATGATCGCGACGCTGGGGACGCACTCCGCGTTCCTGATCATGGAACCGGAGGAGCGCGAGGCGGCGCTTACCGAGGTCAGGAACTACCTGGCCGCGACGCCGCAGACCGCGTCCGGCGAGTTCAGGCTGCCTATGCGCACGCTCGCCCTGCGCGCCGTCAGGCGCTGAGCCAGCACCGCGCGCCGTCAGGCGCTGGGCCAGCACCGCGCGGCGCTGACCGGGTTCACGCCGCAAGCACGCTGGTGACCGGCAGCCCGGAGTCGGCCGCGAAGTCCGCACCTGACGGAGCGACTCCGGCGGCCACCAGGTCGGACCCGAGCGCTGCCACCATCGCGCCGTTGTCGGTGCACAGGCCAGGCCGCGGCACGCGTAGCTCGATCCCCGCCGCCTCGCAACGCTGCGCGGCCAGCGCCCGCAGCCGCGAGTTGGCCGCCACGCCACCGCTGATCACCAGGTGCGCGATGCCATGAGCCAGGCAGGCGTCGACCGCCTTGCGGGTCAGCACGTCGGCAACGGCTTCCTGGAACGACGCGGCCACGTCGGCGACCGGTACCGCGAGGCCGGCCGCCTCCCGCGCCTCGACCCAGCGCGCCACGGCCGTCTTGAGCCCGGAGAAGGAGAAATCCGCCGTGCCATCTTTGTATTTAGACCGGGGGAAAGCAATCGCGCGGGCATCGCCAGTGCGGGCGGCCGCGTCAATCGGCGGGCCGCCGGGAAACGGCAGTCCGAGCAACCTGGCTACCTTGTCGTAGGCCTCGCCCGCGGCGTCATCGATCGTGGCGCCCAGCGGGGTGAGTTCGCCCGTGAGATCGCGGACGGCCAGCAGCGACGAATGGCCGCCAGATACAAGCAGCGCGATGGCCGATGCCGGCAGCGGTCCGTGCTCAAGCTGGTCGACGGCGATATGCGCGGCAAGATGGTTGACACCGTAGAGCGGCTTGCCGAGCGCGAGTGCGTAAGCCTTCGCCGCGCACACGCCGACAAGCAGCGCGCCAGCCAGCCCTGGCCCGGCGGTCACCGCGATCGCGTCGACCTGGCCGAGCCTGACTCCCGCCTTCGCCAGCGCCCGTTGCACGGTGGGCACCATGGCCTCAAGGTGAGCTCGGCTGGCGACCTCGGGTACCACACCGCCGAACCTGGCGTGCTCGGCCACGCTGGAGGCCACGGAATCAGCGAGCAGTTCGTGTCCGCGGACGAGCCCGACGCCCGTCTCGTCACAGGACGACTCGATACCGAGCACAAGCGGCGCAGTCATTGGTCCTCCGCGCCAGCGCCCGCGAGGTCGCGGCGCATCACCAGGGCGTCAGCACCAGACGGCTGGTAGTAGCCGCGCCTGATGCCGATCGCGGTGAACCCGTGCCTGCGGTACAGATCCTGGGCACGGTTGTTGTCGGTCCTGACCTCGAGGAAGATCTCACCGCAGCCGCGCCTGCTCGCCTCGGCCATCAGCGCCTTCAGCAGCGCCGAGCCGATGCCCTGGCCCCAGTGCCGTATCGCCACCGCGAGCGTCACCACATCGGACTGGCCACCGGCGCCGAGCAAGCCGCCGTAGCCAACGACCTGCCCGCCGATGTGGGCGACCAGGTAGTACCTGCTACCAGGCTGCTGCTCAAGCTCGCTGGCCAGCATTTGCGCCGTCCATGCCTCCGCGCCGAACACCTCCTGGTCGACCTTGACGACCTCGTCGATATCGGCGGGTGTCATCGGGCGCAGCGCGGCGTTCACCGCCGCACCCGCTCCCCGCTGGCTACTGGCGTGACTCGCTTGGGCGGCCCCGGCTCGCGCGCGTCTGGCCTGCGCAAGTACAGCGGGATAGGCTGGGCCGGAGATATCCCCAGGTTAATGCGCTCGGCGCAGAGGGCGGCGAGTATGGCGGCATCCGGATAGCGAGGATCGATGGGCTCGCTGGCCCAGTCCAGTCCGCCATCAGCCCGCCCCTGGTACCTGAGGGGCCCCTCGCCCGCGGCCGGATAGCCGGCCGGCAGGCCGGCCGGGAGGCTGACATCGGGCCCGGTCAGCCGCTCGCCTTCGGGGCTGTAGCGCGCCCAGTAGAGCTCGCCGCGCCTGGCATCGGTCGCCACGATGAACTCGCGGCCGGCCGCGCCGGCTCGCGCCTGCCTGGCCATGATGTCGAGCGTGCAGATCCCGTCCACGGCGATGCCGAGCGTGCTGCCGAGCACTTGTGCCGTGACAAGTCCCGCTCGCAGGCCGGTGTACGGCCCAGGACCTGTCCCGACCGCGATCGAGGTGAGGTCGGCAGGCTCGGCGCCCGCTGCCCTGAGCACGGCCGAGATAGCCGGAGCGAGCAGCTCGCCGTGCCGGCGAGCGTCGACGGCCGACTTCCGCGCCAGCACGCGGCTGCCATCGTGCACGGCCGCGGTCACGGCAGGCGTCGCGGTGTCGAAGGCGAGGATCAGCACGGTGTATCAGCGTAGCCAGCCGCCGCGACTGGTCTGGACGGCTCAGGCGCCGACGGCCGGCTCGGCCCTGACCTTCGCCAGCACGTCACGAGCGGCGCCGACAGCATCGGCCTGGAGCTGGGTGATCGACACGGGACCGAACCCGCGGCTGGCCGTTGCCCACAGGCTCACAGTGACCATGACGTTGCGGTACTGCACCAGCACAGTCGCGCGATCATTGACCGCGCTGCCGCGGTAGACCTGAACGGCGCTAAGTGCCTTGCCGCCGAACCCGCCGATCGGCTTGATCGTGGCCGGCGGCTGCGGCGCGTGCCTCGGCGGCTTGGCCAGTATCTGCTTTGCCTGGGCAAAGGTGTACCTGGCGTAACTGGTGGCACTGCCATTGCCCGGTGCGATGAGGTTAGGCGTGTACGCCTGCACGGTGATGTCGAGCACGCGGAACGTGGGCTTGGAATCGACCTGGTAGGTGCACTCGCTCTTCTGCGCGCCGCTTGCCGTCTGCACTTCCTTCGACGGCGTGCCGCCCAGGTACTGGTGGAGCAGGGCGGCGGACATCACCCGGCACGCGTCCGGCACGCTGGCGAATTCGCCCTTTTGCAGATGACTGACGTACGGCGACGGGCGCGGGGTCGGCTGCGCCAGGATATAGACGACCCCGGTGATCACGACTACCGCCACTGCCGCCGAACCCCAGGTGACCAGGCGGCGCCTGGAGCGCCTGCGCCGGGTCGCCGCCGCCCTGCTACGGCCCGGTCTCCTGCCGGTCCGCGCGGGCGTGCTCGCATCGGCGTCGTCGTCAGGGACGTCGGTAAAATCGGGAACGAAAGCGCGCGGAGGTTCCGCGGTCCTCGTCGCGCGGCGCGGGCTCCTGACGGGCTCCGGGCGAACAGGGCCCGCCCAGGGGGGCAGCTCAGACTCGGACTCGTCGTCCGGGCTGAAGGCGTCAAGCGTCTGCCAGCCACCACGACGCGACTCCTGCGGGGTCACAGGCCGGCCATACCGGCCATGATCAGGCTGGCGTGGCGGATAACCCTGCTCAGTCACGGCGCCTCCCGGCCGGCATCGGCCCACGCATTACGAGAGCGAGCATCTTGGAATCCGCATTTTAGCCGCGCGGGCCATGGTCATGAGCGACACATCAGAACAATTGGCCGCCCTTTCGGGGAACTGCGCCGTCGCCGGGGCGCCGGCATTTCAGGCGATGGCGCTAGCTGAGCAGTACTTTGCGCAGCTGGTCTGCCGCGGCGATCCACCGGTCGCCGTAGCCGGTCACGGTGACCTGCCTCGGCTCGTCGTCCTGATCGCCGCCCGGCTGCCCTTGCCAGCCGAGCGTAACCAGCAGGTGCGCATCGCTCAGGCCCTCCACGAGGCCCTCGCCCCACTCGACCACGGTGACGCTGGCCGGGACGTCCGCGTCGAGGTCGAGGTCGTCGACTTCGAGGCGGCTGCCGAGGCGGTAAGCATCGGCGTGCACGAGGTCAGGACCGCCGCGCAAGCTGGGGTGGACTCTGGCGATCACGAAAGTCGGCGAGGTGATCGGGCCCCGCACCTCCAGGCCCGCGCCGATGCCCTGGACCAGCGTGGTCTTGCCAGCCCCGAGCGGCCCGGCCAGGATGGCCAGGTCGCCTGGCCCGAGCAGCCCGGCGACCCGCGCGCCGAGCGCCCGCATCGCGGCCGCCGACGGCACGCCGACCCGGACCTCGCCGGTGCCGTCAGGCATCGTCACCGTCCTGCGCCTGTGCCCGCGCCACGAGCCCGCTAATGGCCTCGTTGCATTCCTCGGGCCGCTCGAGTATGAGGCCATGGCCGGCGCCGTGGATCATCGCCAGCTCGCAGTCGCGCAGCGAGCCGGCGATGTCCTCCGAGCACGCGGGGTCGACGAGCCGGTCTCTGTCTCCCGCGAGCACCAGCACGGGCACCGCGTTGAGCACTTTCAGCGCGTGCCGTTTCTCATGACCTACCAGCGCCACGTAGAAATCGGCCAGGACGTCGATCGGCGTGGCCCTGATGATCCGTTCGAGGAAGTCAACCACCGTGGGGCTAACCCTCGGGTCGCCGAACGCGAGGTGCCTCGTGCCGAGGAAGCCGAGGTCACTCGCCGAATGACGGCTGCGCTCGACAACCTCGGCGATGCGGCCCTTGGAAGCACCGGTCATCATCGACGGCATGGCGAGCCTGATGCACGGCCGCAGCGGCGCGGGCAGCCAGATCACCGGGTCGATCGCGGTCGCGGACGTCGAGATCAGCGCCGCGCCGATGATCTTGCCGCCAAACAGCTCCGGATGCTGGTCGGCGAGCGCCATGATGGTCATGGCGCCCATCGAGTGGCCGACGAGCACGACGCGGGTGTCGCCCGGCGCGGCGGCCATCAGGACCTCGTGCAGGTCGGCTCCGAGCTGGTCAATGCTGACCAGGTTCGGCTCTGACCGGCCTGACCTGCCGTGGCTGCGCTGATCCCAGAAGACGCAGCGCGCCGTCGGGCAGAATCCGGCGCGCTGGTAATACCAGACATCGGAGTTGAGCGCGTAGCCGTGGCAGAAGATGATCGTCACCGGCGCGTTCTTGACTCCGCAGACCTGGACATGCAGCGGCAGGCCGTCATCAGCCAGCACGGTCAGTTCCTTGCCGTACGGATCGCCGAACCGCTCGTCGGCAGCCGGATCGGCCCGCAGCCTGATCCGCCCTATGGCGATTTTCTCCGCCACGACGACCGCGCCCGCCCCGGCCGCGACCGCCCCGGCCGCGAGTCCCGCTACCCCGCCGAACCGCCGCCAGCTGACCATAAGACCTCCTGACCGGCGGGTACCCCGATGGCGGCCTGGCCCGTGTCAGCACATGCCCAGGCCACCGTCGCGCCAGCGGACCCGGCAGCCGCCAGCTCGCCGGTTACTCCACAGTAGCTTCTGGGAATCTTCCCAGTAAACCTGGTGACGATGTCGTAGGAAAGCGTATCGAGCAGGTCAGCCCACTCCTGCGCGGTGGGTTCGCCATGATCGCCGGGGCCGAACAGCACTACCTGGTCGCCATCGCGTACGGGCAGGTCGCCGACATCGACCACGCACTGGTTCATGCACACCGTGCCGCTGATCGACAGCCGCCGGCCGCGGACGAGCACCTGCGCTATGTCCCGGGCACCGCGCGGTATCCCCTCGTTGTAGCCGAGCGGGATGAGGCCAAGGGTCGTCTCCGCCTTGGTGTGGTACCGATGGCCGTAGGAGACGCCTGTCCCGGCCGGGACGCGCTTGGTCTGCACCAGCCGCGTGCGCACGGTCATCGCCGGCCTGAGCCAGCCGGGAGGACCGCCAGGCAGCGTGCAGAGCCCGGTTACCCCGCCGCCGGGCCGCACCAAGTCGAACCAGGTATCAGGGCGGGTCAGCAGCGCCGGGGTGTTCGCCAGGTGCCGTACGAGCGGCCGCGCGCCGAGCCGGCTGGCCTGGCTGAGCGCTTCGCCGAACACGGCGAGCTGCGCGTCGACCGAGGGATGGCCAGGGATGTCGGCGCAGGCAAGATGCGACCAGATCCCGACGATCTCACATCGGCCTGCGGCCTGCTCGGCGAGAGCGGCCGCGACCACGTCCGGCCAGTCGCGCATGGTCGCTCCGCCTCGGCTCATCCCGGTGTCGGCTTTGAGGTGCAGCCGAGCCGGGCGGCCCGCCAGCGCGGCCACCGTCCCGATCTGGCGCACGAGGCTGGCGCTCCCGGCGCTGAGATCGATCCCGGATTCGATCGCCTCCTGGTGCGGCGCGTCCGGCGCGGCGAGCAGGCACAGCACGGGTACTGACAGGCCGGCCTGGCGCAGCGCGACTCCTTCGGCTACGTGACCGACGCCCAGCCAGGTAGCGCCGCCAGCCAGTGCGGCCTTCGCGGTCGGGAGCATGCCGTGCCCGTAACCATCGGACTTGACCACGGCCATCACCTGGGCTTTGCCGACGTGCCGGGCCATGGCGGCCACATTGGCCCGGATCGCGCTCACATCGACAATCGCCTCTGACTGACCATCCATGGGCGCCAAGTCTGCCAGTAGGACGACACTCACCGTCCGGCTGGCTGGGGCGAATCGGCCGCGGGAACGACTCCGCCGGCCCGCCGCGGCGCGGGGTTCTCACCTCCGAAGATGGCTCGTCCGGCCGATGGATCCTGGCTTCGTCAAGCCTGCGAGCCTGATGACGTTCTATGCGGCCGCCGGGCGATTCCTGGCCGTCACCTTGGCGGTAGCTGCGAGAACTGGCCCGTCGCCAGTCGCGGAACCCGGACCGGACGTGATTAGGTTAGCCATGGTCGATCTCATTCCGCGACAGGTAATCTTCGGCAATCCCGAGCGCGCGATGCCCAGGTTGTCTCCTGACGGCACCCGGCTCGCCTGGATCGCCCCGCACAACGACGTGCTGAACGTGTGGATCGCGCCAGTCAGCACAGCACACGGCGTCGATCTCGATGCGGCCCAGGTGGTCACCGCGGATACCGACCGCGGCGTCAGGACGTACGAGTGGGCGCATGACAACCGGCATCTGCTCTACCTCCAGGACACCGGCGGCGACGAGAACTGGCGGCTCTACGACGTCGACCTGCAGGCCATGGAGCGACGCGACCTGACCCCGTTCGACAACGTTCAGACGCAGATCATCGGGCTCAACCGGGAGTTCCCGACCGAGGTACTGCTAGGGCTCAACAAGGACAACCCGCAACTGCATGACGTCTACCGGCTTGACCTGCAGACCGGTGAACTGACCAAGGAAGTGGACAATCCCGGCCTGATCGGCTTGGCAGCGGACAACAAGCTCGTGGTGCGCTGCGGGTTCGCCCCGCTGCCTGACGGCTCGTTCAACATGATGATCAGGGACGGTGCCGACGACGACTGGCGGCTGCTCAAGCTGGTACCGGCCGAAGACGTGAACTCGACGGAAGTCATCGACTTCAGTGCGGACAACTCCTCGGTACTGATGATCAGCTCGATTGACGCCGAAACGGCCAGGCTGCTGCGGCTAGACCTGGCCACCGGCGCCGAGGAAGTACTCGCGAGCAACCCGGCCGCCGACGTCAGCGGCGTGCGCCTGAACAAGATCACCAGGGAGCCGCAGATCGCCATCGTGCTCACCGACAGGTCACAATATGTGGTCCTGGACCCGGCGGTGGCCGACGACCTGACCGCTATCCGCGCGCTGCATCCAGGCGACCCGGTTTTCTCCAGCGCCGATGACGACGACGCCGTCTGGCTGGTGTCCTTCCTGAACGACGTTGGCCCGGTCCGCTACTACCTCTATGACCGCGCGACGAAGACCGGCAAGTTCCTGTTCGAGCACCAGCCGGCATTGTCGAAGTACACGCTCGCCTCGATGGAGCCGTTCAGCTATCAGGCCAGGGACGGACTGACTATCCACGGTTACGCGACTTTCCCCGCCGAAGGGCAAAGGACGGACCTGCCCGTCGTGCTTTACGTCCACGGTGGTCCGTGGGTCAGGGATGTCTGGGGGTATGACGCGCATGCCCAGTGGCTCGCCAATCGCGGCTACCTGTGCTTGCAGGTCAACTACCGGGGGTCGACCGGCTACGGCAAGTCGTTCGGCAGCGCCGGTGATCGCGAGTGGGGCGCCAAGATGCAGGACGACCTGACCGACGCGGTCGGGTACGCGGTGGCACAGGGCTGGGCGGACCCCAAGCGAATCGCGATCTTCGGCGGTTCCTACGGCGGCTACGCTGCGCTGGCTGGCGCGACCTTCACGCCGGACTTGTACCGCTGCGCGGTCGACATCGTCGGGCCGTCGAACCTCAAGACGCTGATCGAGACGATCCCGCCGTACTGGGCACCGCTGATCGCCCAGTTCCACCTGCGGGTCGGCAACCCTGAGGCAGACGAGGAGTTCCTCTGGTCACGCTCGCCGCTATCGCGGGCCGATCAGATCCGGATCCCGCTGCTCATCGCGCAGGGCGCGAACGATCCCAGGGTCAAGCAGGCGGAATCTGAGCAGATCGTCGCGGCGCTGAACGCGGCCGGCATCGAGCACGAGTACATGCTGTTCCCTGACGAGGGGCACGGCTTCGCGAAGCCAGAGAACCGGATGACGTTCTACGCCGCCGCCGAGCGGTTCCTCGCGCGCTACCTGGGCGGCCGGTCGGAGGACTGACCTGCGGAGCACGCCCGTGCCAACCAGCTTGCACCGTCCGTTCCCGCATTCACCGGACCCGTCCGCGCCCGCGCGAGCCCAGGAGCCCAGCGGCCCTTCCGCCAGACTTCCTAGCCTGAGACGACGCAGCCGGAACTCCTGCCGCTCGCGGGAAACGCGCGCGCCAGGGCATCGGCGATGTCCTTGGCCCGGTGCTCGTAGCCGAGCGAGGTGTAGTGGATGCGGTCCGAGATGAACCACTTCGGCTTTGCCGCGGCAGCCCAGTTGTAGACCCGCATGTTCGGATATTTCGAGCATGCCTTGACCAGGTCCTGGTTCCACTGCCGCATGTTCTGCCCGGCGTAGGGACCACTGTTCAGCAGCGAGACGATGTTGACCCACATGACGGGCTCGCCGTGCGCGGCGGACATCATCTTCTTGATCCTGTACGCCAGGCTGTAGGTGGAGCCCGCCGCCACGTCAGCGGTGTCGTTGGTGCCGAGCGCGATCACCCAGCAGCCCTTAAAGCCGCCCTTGATGATCGACTTGGCCGCGTTGTAGCCATTCACCTGGCCTGGCAGCGCCTCGACGACGGAACGGGCACCTGAGACGTCAGTGACGACAGTTTGCACGCCGACGCCTTCATACCTGGCCACGATCCGCTTCTTCGCCGGCAAATAGGCGGCCTGGACCAGGCCATCCGACGTCGAGTCGCCAATGTGCGCGACGGCGCGGCAGGAGGTGCGCAGTGACGCTCCTGGCGTGTCGCCGGCCGCTTGCTGAGGCTGGACGGGACCGGTCTTGCCGTGGATGGCCGGCTTAGGCGGCGCGGTGGACTTGGTGACAGGCAGCTGCAGCGAGCCCGACGACACGTCAGCGCCGCTCGTGCCCGCCGGCGCGCGCACGGCCCCCGACAGCCCGACGCCGGCGATGATCAGCACGCCGGTCACCCCGGCTGTAGCCGCGAGCCCGCCGACATTGGTCAACGGTCCGAGGCCGGCGCCAGTGCTGGCGGGACTGGCCGGGCCGGCCGTGCGGAGCCTCGCCCAGAAGCGGCCGAGCGCGCCGTGCCTGATTGGTTCCTCCACGAATTTCCATGACAGCGCGGCAATGGCGATCACCGCCGCTACCTGGATCGCTGCCTTGGCAATGCTCGGCTTGGCATTGGCCGGCGTCGTGAGCACGATCACCGGATAGTGCCACAGGTAGATGCCGTAGGACCTGGCGCCGATCCAGCGCAGCGGCCGCCAGCCGAGCGCGAGCCCGACGACGGTGCCCGGGACCGCCGTCGCGGCGACGACGCCGACGGTCGCGACCGACAGCAGCACGAGGCCGCCACGATAGGAGAACGCCGAGTACTGTCCCACCCGCCAGATCAGCACGCCGATAGCGACGAGGCCGGCGAACCCGGCCACGTCGGGCAGGATCCTGCCCATCTTGCCCGGCCGCACGACCCGGCCGGCCGGCCAGGCAAGGGCCAGCACCGCTCCGATCAGCAGCCCGAACGCGCGGGTGTCGGTACCCTCGTAGACGCGGGTCGGATCGACACCCGGCGTGTACCAGCGCGCCATCGCGTACGCCGACGCCGTAGTGACCAGCAGGGTCGGGACGATCAGCCAGCGCGGTGCGGCCTTGCCTCTGCGGCGCAGCAGCAGCAGGCCGACTATCAGCGCCAGCGGCCATAGCAGGTAGAACTGCTCTTCGACCGCCAGCGACCACAGGTGGTCGAGCGGCGCAGGCGGCGCGAACCTCGCGAAGTACGACTGGTTCTTGGCGATCAGATACCAGTTGCTGAAGTAACCGGCCGCCGCTCCCACGGCGCCGCGCAGGCTGGCTAGCCTGGACCGGTCGGCTATCGTGACCCAGGCGGTCACGATCGTCAGCATGACGAACAGGGCGGGCAGCAGCCGGCGTGCCCTTCTGAGCCAGAAGTCCCCGAGATTGATCTTTCCCCGCGCTGACCACTGCTCGATCAGCAAGGTTGTGATCAGGAAACCGCTGAGTGTAAAGAACACGCCGACGCCGAGCAGCCCGCCGGGAGCCCACGCGAACTGCTCGTGAAAGGCGATGACGGCGAGCACCGCCACTGCGCGCAGTCCGTCCAGTCCCGGCATGTAGCGCTGGCCCTCGCCAACGGGCTTCGGCATGTTCCCCCCTCAGCCGCGGCGTCCTCGCGTGATTCGGGCGAGATCCCTCGTTCCGCTGGCAGGGTTGAACTACCCCGGGTGATTTCATGGCTAGGTCTGGGCGTCGGCAAGACTTGGGAAGGTGAGCGCGCCGATGGCGGCATCAAGCACCCGATACAAGCGCGCGTTCCCGTTGCCATACGGGAAAGGCAGCGGGGTTGTTAGCTCGTGCCCGGGAAGGCTGCGGCCAGCGCGCCGGCGATGGCCTTAGCGCGCATCAGGCAGCCGAGCGAGTTGTAGTGTATTCCGTCTGACAAGAACCATCCGGGCCGAGCCCTTGCCGCCCAGTTGAAGATCCGCATGTTGGGGTATTTATGCACGGCACTGGCGAGGGCTGCGTCCCATACTCGCTCGTGGGCACTGGCCCAGGGCCCGGTGGGGGTGCGGGTAACTGTGTTCACCCACAGGACAGGCTGGCCGTGCGCGACTGACATCATCTTGGCAATCCTCGCGGCGGCGCTGATCGGGGAGCCGGCGGCGATGTTGGCAGCGTCGTTGGTTCCGAGCGCGAACACCCAGCAACCCTTGAATCCGCTCCCCGCGATCGCCTTGGCGGTGTCGTAACCATTGACCTGGCCCGGCAGAGCCTCGATGACCGAGCGTCCGCCTGAAGCCTTGATGGTGATGTGCTTGACGCCAACTGCCGCATAGCGAGCTGGCAGCCGATCGGCCCTTTCAGGCAGCAACAACGGCGACATCAGGTCGACCGACGTGGAGTCGCCGACATGGGCCACGGAACGGCACTCTGTTTCAGGCTCGTGCCTCGCGACGTGTCGTTTCGGGTAGGCGGCTGCGCGGGAGGCGGTCGGGCCGGCGGTCGGGCTGGCGTGCGAGCCCGCTGTCGGGCCGGCGTGCGTACCCGCTGTCGGGCTGGCATGCGAGCCCGCAGTCGGGGAGCTTGGCCTGCTCGTCGGGATTGGCCGGTCTGTGCCGGGCCAGGCAGCCTGGCTGCCGGGCGGGTGACTGCCGGGTGGGTGACTGCCGGGCGCGTGACTCCTCGTCCCCGGTGTGCCGATCACGTCCGCCGCCGCTACGCCCACGACGGCCCCGGCGGTGCCGACGAGAGCCGTTCCGGCAACCGCCGCCAGCGTCAGCCGGCGCGATCTGGGCATGGTGCGGCAGCTGGCCCGGAGGCTGGTCCGGAGGCTGGTCCGGAGGCTGGTCCAGCGGGTCTGCCATGAGCGCATCGAAGCTCCGTTCGGGGATGGGGCAGTTCTCATAAGGAACTAATGCCCGTAAGGTGGCGATTTCGTGACTATGGTCACAAGGGTGACCGCGCGCCGGAGGTTCGCCGAGACCTCGAACTGCGCCATCTATGTCCTAACGACGGCGCCGGATCGACTTGCCAGATAGTTGCTGCCTGGATTAGTGGATTTTCCAGATTTACCTGTCCTAACGGTTGCCCGCGGGCCGGTCTCCAGCGGGAGGGTGTCGCATCCGGGGAGGGTTGTCGGATTCCTGGCGGAGGGCTTACGGGTCCGGGAGGATTTTCGTGCTCCACGACGAAAAAGCTCCCGGAACTGAAGAAACTCCGCCAGGAATCCGACAACCCTCCCTCAGCGCCCGCGTCGGACCCGACGCGGGCGCTCCCGACCGGTCGGCTGGCGGCTAGGCGCGGGCGACGCGGAGGACCGCGCACGGGAGGCCAGACGGCACGGGCGGGCAGACTGGCACGGGCGGGCAGACTGGCACGGGCGGGCAGACGGCACGGGCGGGCAGACGGCGCGGGCGGGGCGGGCAGTCGTAGGCTGCGGTCGTGGATCGTCCCTACGTCGTGCTGAGTTGCGCGATGTCGCTCGATGGCTGCATCGATGACACGTCGGCTGAAAGGCTGGTTCTGTCTGGCCCGGAGGACCTTGACCGGGTCGACGAGCTCAGGGCCAGTTGCGACGCGATCCTTGTCGGGGCAGGCACGATCAGGGCTGATGACCCGCGCTTGGTGGTCCGTTCGCACGTACGGCGAGCGGCTAGGGTTGCCAGCGGTACCGCGCCTAACCCGGTCAAGGTCACCGTGACCGGCAGCGGTGACCTCGATCCGGCAGCCCGATTCTTCGCGGCTGGTGACGCGGCCAAGGTCGTCTACGCCTCTTCACACGCTGCCGCGCGCCTGCGCGCCCGGCTCGAAGGCCTGGCTGACATCGTCGACCTCGGCGAACGCGCTGACCTGGTCGACCTGCTCGCCGACCTGGCCAATCGGGGAATTGGCCGGCTGATGGTCGAAGGTGGCAGTTCGGTGCTCACTCAGTTCCTGGCAGGCGACGTGGCTGACGAACTGCGGTTGGCGATAGCGCCGTTCTTCGTGGGGGAGGCAGCGGCTCCGAGGTTCCCGGGCACGGGCCGGTTGCCGTGGGGTCCGCGTCATCCGGCGCGGCTCGAGCGGGCTAGCCGGGCAGGCCAGGATGTCGTGGTCGTCTATGCGCTGTCTAGCCGCTACTCGCCGCGCTGACCAGCCTGATCGCCTCCGGCAGGGCTCCGAGAACGTCCGCCGCGCCGATCGGGGCATCGCGAGCGGCCAGCCGGCCGGCTAGTCCGTGCAGGAAAGCCGCCGCGGCGGCCGCCGAGGCCGCGGGCCGCACGCCTTGCGCCAGCATCGCGCCAGCCAGGCCGGACAGCACATCGCCTGAGCCGGCGGTCGCCAGCCAGGGTGTCCCTGTCGCGTTGACCAGCACCGGCTCGTCCTCATCGGGAGTGGCAATGAGTGTCGTCGAGCCTTTGAGCAAGACAGTCACGCCCAGGTCGGCCGCAGCACGCCGGGCCGAGTCGAGCCTGCGCGCCTCGATGTCGTGGCGGTTTCCTTTCATCAATCGGGCTAGTTCGCCAGCGTGCGGCGTGATGATCGTATCGGCGCCGCTGCGGCCGGAGAGCAGGTCCCTGCGGCGACCGAGCACGGTCAGCCCGTCCGCGTCTACCAGCACCGGCAGCGACGTGGCCAGCACCGTGGCGAGCAGCGCCTCGGCCTCGCTGCCGGTGCCAAGGCCTGGGCCGATCAGCCATGCCTGGACGCGGCCGGCCGCTTCGACAGCTGCGGCAGGACCCGCCGGATCGGCAGGAACCGCCGGATCGGCCGGACCCGCCGGGTCTGGCGGGTCGGTGACCGTAATCACGGCCTCAGGCCAGTGGTGCCTGACAACGTTGGCCGCGGCCGTGGCGGAGACCAGCCTGACCATGCCCGCACCGCCCCGGATGGCGCCGCCGACGCTGAGCACCGCGGCGCCGGTGTACTGGTCGCTGCCGGCCAGCACGCCGAGTACTCCGCGGCGGTACTTGTCCGACTCGGCTCCCGGCCTGCGCAGCAGCGCGCCGACGTCAGCCGACTGGAGCGCGATAACCTCAGGGGCGGCCAGGTGCGGGCCTAGCCCGATATCTATCAGTTCGACCGTCCCGGCATGGCTAGCTCCTGGATCGATCAGCAGTCCGGGCTTGTGAGTACCGAAAGTCACCGTGACATCGGCGACGATGGCGGCGCCCGAGGTTTCGCCTGTGCCGGCGTCCACCCCGCTCGGCAGGTCGGTGGCGACGACGAGCGCGCCGTTCGCCGCCGCGCTGGCGACTTGCCCCGCGAGCGTGGCGGACGGCTCACGCAGCCCGCCGCGCCCGCCGATGCCCAGGATGCCGTCGATAACCAAGTCGGCACCCGAGATGGCGGCCTCGACGGCCGACGCGGTATCCGTAGCCGTCGCGCTCAGCACCCGGCCGCCAGCGAGGCGGAGAGCGCCCGCGCCGCCCTCGTGGATCCGGGGTCCGACCATGACCGCGGTGACGCGGGCACCGCGGCCGGCCAGCCTGGCACCGGCGTACAGCGCGTCGCCGCCATTGTCACCGGTACCGGCGATCACGATTACGCGGGCGCCATACACCCGGCCAAGCAGCCGGACGCAGACCGCGGCGAGCCCGGCGGCTGCCCGCTGCATCAGCGCGCCGTCGCTGACGAGCGCCATCAGGGCGTGTTCCGCGGCCCTGACATCGTCGACCGCATGTGCCTGCCTCATTCCCGCGTTACTCGACGGTGACCGACTTGGCGAGGTTGCGTGGCTGGTCCACGTCGTGCCCTTGCGTATCGGCGACCTCGCAGGCGAACACCTGCAAAGGCACTGTCGCCACGACCGGCTGCATCAGCGCCGGTACCGGCGGAAGCTCGATCAGGGTGTCAGCGAAAGCGGCGACCTTGGCGTCGCCGCGATCGGCGATCACGATCGTGCGCGCGCCGCGGGCCCTGATCTCCTGGATGTTCGAGACGACCTTGTCGTGCAGCACCGGCAGGTCCGACGGGGGCGGCACGATGATGACGACCGGCAATTCCTTTTCGATCAGCGCGATCGGGCCGTGCTTGAGCTCGCCGGCGGCAAAGCCCTCGGCGTGCATGTAGGCCAGCTCCTTCAGCTTGAGCGCGCCTTCGAGCGCCACCGGATAGCCCACGTGCCTGCCGAGGAAGAGGACGCACCGTTCGCCGGCGAGTTCCCTGGCGACCTGGCGGACTGGACCCATGCATCCGAGTGTCTCCTCGACTGCCTTCGGCAGGTCGTGGAGCTGCTCAAGGACGCCGGCGACCTCGGTGGGGAACATGCTGCCCTGCACCTGCGCCAGGTAGAGCGCGACAACGTAGCAGGAGATCAGCTGGGTCAGCAATCCCTTGGTCGACGCCACGGCCATCTCAGGTCCGGCGTGCGTGTACACGACCGCGTCGCTCGCCCTCGGGATCGATGAACCCTTGACGTTGCAGATGGACAGCACTCGCGCGTGCTGCTCGCTGGCATGCCGGACGGCCATCAGCGTGTCGAGCGTCTCGCCTGACTGTGAGATTGCGATTACCAGGGTGGTCCTGGTCAGGATCGGATCGGCGTACCTGAACTCGCTGGCTAGCTGCACTTCGCAAGGGATCTTCGCCCAGTGCTCGATGGCGTACTTGGCGATCAGCCCCGCGTGGGCGGCGGTGCCGCAGCCGACGACAACGATCTTGTCGATCTGCCTGAGCTCGTCATCGGAAAGGCGCATTTCGTCAAGTACGAGCTGTCCTTCGCTGCCGACCCGCCCGAGCAGGGCGTCGGCGACCGCTCGCGGCTGCTCGGCGATCTCCTTGCTCATGAACCACTTGAACCCGGCCTTCTCGGCCGCCTCGGCGTCCCAGTCCACGACGAAGTCCCTGACCTGCGCCGGCGAACCGTCGAAGTTCGTCACGGCGACCTGGCCCGCACGGATCTCGGCGACCTGGTCCTGCCCGATCTCGGTAGCGTCCTTGGTGAACGAGATGAACGCCGCGACGTCGCTGGCAAGGAAGTTCTCGCCGTGGCCGCGACCGACGACCAGGGGCGAGTTCCGGCGCGCTCCCACGACCACGTCGGGGTCCCGGTCATCGACGGCGACCAGCGTGAAGGTTCCGGCAAGCCGCTGGCATACCACGCGCATCGCGCCTGCCAGCGAGCCGGGCGTGACAGCGGTCTCGTCTTCGAGCAGGTGCGCCACCAACTCGGTGTCCGTCTCCGACGTCATCACGTGACCGCTCGCGAGCAGTTCCGCGCGCAGGTCAGCGAAGTTCTCGATGATCCCGTTGTGGACGACGGCGAGGTGGCCGAGGCAATCGGTATGCGGGTGGGCATTCGGGTCGGTCGGCGCCCCGTGGGTCGCCCACCTGGTGTGGCCAAGGCCAACGGTCCCTGGCAATGGCGGACTCTGGGCGAGCGCCGAGGTCAGGTTGCCGAGCTTGCCTGCCCGCTTAGCCCAGGAGATCTTGCCGTCGGTGAGCACGGCGACCCCGGCCGAGTCATAGCCGCGGTATTCGAGCTTGCCGAGCCCTTCGAGCACGACTCCGAGCGCCTGCCGGTCTCCGGCGTAACCTACGATTCCGCACATGGCTGCCAGGTTATTACGTGCGCGCCTCGCACTCCCCCGTACAGCCAGAACTTGCCGATCTTGAGAGGCATTGCATAGCGAGCCATAACCAGCGGCCGGGCCTCAGCCGGCCGGGTCTGCGCCCGACGCGCGTACCGCCTCGGCCAGGCGGTCGGCGATCTGGCGGGCCTGACCTGAGTCGACCGCTTCCACCATGACCCTGACGGCGGGTTCCGTGCCGCTCGGCCGGACGAGGACACGGCCCGACTCGCCCAGCTCGGCCTGAGCCGCGGCAATGGCGCTGCTGAGGGTGCCTGATGCAGCTGCCTTGGCCTTGTCCACGCCGTGCACGTTGACGAGCACCTGCGGGTACCTGGTCATGACCTGGCCGAGTTCGGCGAGCGAGCGCCCGCTGGCCGCCGCCGTCGCCAGCAACTGAATGCTGGTCAGCATGCCGTCTCCGGTGCTGGCATGATCCAGCATGATGACGTGTCCTGACTGCTCTCCGCCGAGCACGTATTTTCCGTCGAGCATCGCCGCGATGAGGTATCTGTCGCCGACCGGGGTCTCCACGACATCGATACCCGACTCGGCCATCGCCTTGCGGAAGCCGAGGTTGGCCATGACGGTGGCTACTACGGTGGTGCCCGCCAAACGGCCCGCCTCCTTGAGCGCCAGCGCCAGGACGGCCAGGATCTGGTCACCGTCGATGACCTCGCCAGCGGAGTCGACCGCCAGGCAGCGGTCCGCGTCCCCGTCGTAGGCGATCCCGGCGTCGGCCGAGTGCTCGAGCACGGCGGATCGGAGCGTGTCGAGGCTGGTCGAGCCGCAGCCGGCGTTGATGTTGAGGCCGTCAGGCTCGACGCCGATAGCGATCACGTCCGCCCCGGCCTGCCTCAGCATCCTGGGGCCCAGGTGGTAGGCCGCGCCGTGGGCGCAGTCCACCACGATCCGCCACCCCGCCAGCGGCAGTACCTGGCTGCGCGGGTCTGCCTGCCGGTGCCGCAGGTCTGCCTGCGCGTCTTGGTGCGGGTTTCCGATGCCGACTGTCTCAAGGAGATGGGCGAGGTAGCGCTCGGCTTCGTGCGCTCCATCCCGCACCCGGCCGAACCCAGCTTCGGGTATCCCCCGCGCCTCACCCGCACCGGCCTGCCCGGCCATCCTCGCCTCGATCTCGTCCTCGACCTCGTCGGGAAGCTTGAGACCGCCGCCAGCGAAAAACTTGATGCCGTTGTCGGGCGCCGGATTGTGGCTGGCCGACAGCATGACCCCGAAATCGGCGGCCAGTACGTCAGTGAGGTATGCCACGGCAGGCGTGGGAATGACACCGAGCCGTATCACGTCCACGCCGTTGCCAGCGAGCCCGGCCACGACTGCCGACTCGAGGAACTCACCTGACACACGCGGGTCGCGGCCCACGACAGCCTTCGGCCGGCGTCGTGCACCCGCACCTATTTCGTCGCTCCGGGCGACTCCAAGGACCGACGCGGCCGCAGCGGCGACGCGCATCGCCAGGCCTGCGTCAAGATCGCGCCCGGCGATACCGCGTACTCCGTCGGTTCCGAACAACTGACCCATGCGTCCCACCCCCGCGTGCATTCGCCTGCCTGACGTCCGCGGCCGCAGCGCACAGGCAGTTGGCACTTCCAGGCCCGCGCGGCGGTGAGGCAGAGTTAGCGCTTGGAGTACTGAGGCGCCTTACGCGCCTTCTTGAGGCCAGCCTTCTTGCGTTCCTTGATCCTGGCGTCCCTGGTCAGGAAGCCGAGCCTCTTGAGCGCGGGCCGGCTGGACGGGTCGACGAGTATGAGTGCCCTGGCGATGCCGAGCCTGAGCGCCCCGGCCTGACCAGTGACGCCACCGCCGGTGATCCTGGCCACGACGTCGAACTGACCCTCGGCGCCGAGCGTCACGAACGGCTCGCTGATCAACTGCTGGTGCACCTTGTTGGGAAAGTAAACGTCCATGGTGCGGCCGTTGATCAGCCACTGGCCGGTGCCCGGCATCACCCGCACGCGGGCAATGGCCTCCTTGCGGCGGCCGGTGCCAAGCGCGTGGCCAGTCACGACCGGCTTGCGGGCCGCGGGCTTCGCTGAAGCGGCCTCGTCCGTCTCAGTGGTGTACTGCGACAGGTACTCGCCAGTCTCCAACTCGTTCTCCGCACCAGACTCCGGTGCGGCGGTGGGCTCAGCCACAGTGTCTTCCTCGTGCTTCCTGATCTGCTCGGTGTGTGCTCATGCTCAGGCTGGACTTGCGTGGCCGCGATCAGCCGGCCTGGCCAGCTTGCTGGGAAATCTGCGTAATCTCGAACGGCACCGGCTTCTGGGCCTTGTGCGGGTGCTCAGGGCCTGCGTAGACCTTGAGCTTGCGCAGCATCTGGCGGCCAAGCGCGTTCTTGGGGAGCATGCCCTTTACGGCCTTGGTGACCACCCGCTCCGGGCTGGACGCCAGGAGATCGCCGTAGGCGATGGACCGCAGGCCGCCAGGGTAGCCGGAATGCCGGTAGGCGCGCTTGTCAACGAGTTTGTTGCCGCTTAGCGCGACCTTGGCGGCGTTCACGACGATAACGAAGTCACCAGTGTCCACGTGCGGCGCGAAGATCGGCTTGTGCTTGCCGCGCAGCAGAGTGGCCGTGTGACTTGCCAGCCGGCCGAGTACGACGTCGGACGCATCGATGACATGCCACTGTCGCTGGACGTCGGCAGCCTTCGGGCTGAAAGTGCGCACAGTCATAAGCCTTCCGCGCGAGAGTCCTGATGGTTGAGCCCCCATCTGGTCTACAGCCTCAAGGCCTATAGTCCTGACGCGGGGTATCCGCAGCGTCGTGGTTGTACCGGCCATGCCGATAGCAGCATGGCCGATGGCAGCCGTACCCGTCCAGCGGGCCTGCCGACGCGGATGGACGCCAGCCAAGGATACCGGCAGCTGCCATCGAAGGTCAAAAAGACAGTGGTATAACGCAGCCCTCCGCGTGAAATGCCTGCGGACTGGCCGGTCAGAACGGGCGCAATCAACCCTACCGGACTCGCTGGCGGTCGGAGGACGGTACGCTCACGGCATGCGGAATGCGGGTGACGGAGTGCCTGGCGGATCGTCAGGCCGGCGGCAGCGGGTAACCGTGCCACCGGAGACTGCGCGGCCAACTGGCAACGGAGGTGCGTCGCTATTTACTCCTGCCTACCGGGTGCGCCACGCGGCGGTGCCGAGTCAGGGCAGTCAGGACCGGCTCAGCGTGGGCAGCGGGAACCTTCGGGACGGCGGCGGATATAGTGCGGCCGCCGATCCGGCTGGGGTTCGCGCCAGCTGGCCGGATCGGGCGTCATCCGGCCTCGACTACGCGCAGGTGAGCGCCGATCCGGGCTCGGCCTGGGCCGATAGGGACCTGCCTCAGACGGGTTACAGCTGGCTGACCGATGACAATGGCGCCTGGCCTTCAAGCAGTCTGCCTGGACGCGATTACGGCAGGATGTTGTCCAAGGCCATCCGGGGTTTTCCGCCCATGCCAGACGAGCCGTTGCCCAGCTATCCCCCGGGGCCGTTCGCGGCGTGGAACCGCGGTTCTCGCGAGCGCGGTGAGCACCGCCGCGAGGCTGCCGGCAGCGTGCCGGCAGCCAGCGGATCCTGGGATGCCCAGCCGGCAGCTCGCCGCGAATCGGCGCGCGGGCTGACGTCAGCGATTATCACGCCGGATGAGTTCGACACGAATCATTCGCTGCCCGCGATCAAGGATCCGATACCGGGGACGGCAGCGACGGCGGTCAGGACGCCCGGCGCCGGCCCGAAGCCAGCCGACCGGAACGGTCGCGTACAGGGCACGCGCGCCCCGTCCGCCGGGGCACCGCCTGGTCGTGCGGCGTCAGGCGGCCGGGCACCGGCCAGGCAGACGCGAGCCGGGCGACGCTCCAGGCGCAGGCACCAGCCAGTCTGGATGGCTATCGGGGTCGCGGTTGTGATCGTCGCCGGCTTCACGGCTGTCCTCGTGACTACATCGCTGGGCAGCAAGCCGAGCGCCAGCCAGAAACCGAGCAGCGAACCTCGTCCCTCGCACCAGCCAACCCTGACGCCGCCGGCTGGCATCTGGGAGTACATCGGGGCCAGGACCACCGATAAGGCGCCGCTCACCCTGCCTGAGATCTTCCCAGGCAGCTTTGTCGCCAGGCACGTCTACTTCCACGCCACCGCGCTGAAGCAGACGCACAACTGCCACTCAGCGCTTATCGGCACGGCACTTCAGTCCGCGGTGCGCCAGGCGGGCTGCACCCAGGCTCTGCGGGCCAGCTACGTAGCCCGGGCCGACAATGCGATGGCGACGATGGGCGTGTTCAACCTGGCGACCGCCACGGCCGCCAATAAGGCCGCCCGGCACGCCGGCCGGTCGCAATTCGTGGCCCAGCTGACGACCAAAAATGGCGTGACGAGCAAGATCGGTCAGGGTACCGGACTTGAGGAGGCTCTGGTCAAGGGCCACTTCCTGATCCTGGTCTGGGCCGAGAAAACGGACCTGACCACACCCAAGACCAAGTGGCAGCGCGCTCATCTCACCGGATTCATGAACACGCTGATAGCCAAGACCGTGAATGGCAGCCTCAGCTACCGCATGGTCGAAGGCAAGCCAATCCCGCCAAGTCAGAATCACCACTAGCCGAGCATCCGCTCGCATGAGCGGTAGTCACGCGCACGCGCCTCGTGGCGGCGGCGCGGGCGGCGAGTTCGGACTCGGGCGGGTAGGCGACTTCTTCGAGGCAGAGACCGTGCGGCGGGGCGACGCGCACAGCCGGGTCCCGGACGCCGGCCGCAAGGACTTCGGCGATCCACTCCACCGGTCGACGACCCTCGCCTATTGACAAAAAGGCGCCGGTCAGTGCCCGCACCATGTTATGGCAGAAGGCGTCAGCAATGACCGTGGCAACCGCCACGCCCGGCTCGGCTCGTTCCCAGTCGAATCTGATGAGTTGCCTGATAGTGGTCGCGCCCTCGCGCCGCCTGCAGAATGCCGCGAAGTCGTGCTCACCGAGGCAGGAGGCGGCGGCCGCGTTCATCTGATCGACATCAAGTGCTCTCGGGTGCCAGAGCGTGTCCTGCCGACGAAGCGGGTCGGCCTGAGCCTGGCTATCGCAGACCCGGTAGGAGTACCTGCGCCACAATGCCGAGAACCGCGCGTCGAAGCCTGCCGCAGCCAAGCCGATAGCGTGCAGCCTGATATCGGACGGTAGTAGCCTGTTCAGCCGGTGATGTGCGTTCGGGGCGCCGGCTGCCCATTCAGCGCGACCCACGTCTAGATGGGCCACCTGGCCACGTGCGTGCACGCCAGCGTCAGTGCGCCCGGCTACGGTCAGAACGGGAGGCTGCGGTGTTCGCAAGACCAGAAAGAGGCATTGCTCGACGACACTCTGGACAGTGCGAGTACCGGGTTGAGCTCGCTGAGCCGCCCAGCCGTGAAAGTCCGTGCCGTCGTAGCCGAGGTCGAGCCGGAGCCTGACCTGATCGTCGTTACCGCCCGCTAGTCGCGCCTGAGAGCCGGCCGGCGAGACGTCCGCGCCCTCGCACGGCGCAAGGCGAGCTGGGGGATGGATCACCCCCCAGCTCCGCTCATCGGTTACTCTTCGTCAGCCCGCGCGGCGTCGTCGTCGATGACGTCACCGTCGCTGGCCGATGCGTCACCGGCTGCGCTGTCTTCGGCCCTGGTGACTGCTTCCGCCGAATCAGCGGCGGTCTCGTCGGCCTCGGCACTGGCCTCAGCCTCGCTGGCCTCAGCCTCATTAGCCTCAGCCTCTGCGGCCACGGCTTCCTCCGCCACCGTGTCGTGCGCAGCCTCGGCCGTCGCTGCCGTTGCCGCAGCCGCGCGGCCGCCGCGGCCAGCGCCGCCGACCGGAGCCCGGCGCGCGCGGCGACGCTGCGGCTTGGCCTCCGCTTCCTCGCTGATCAGCTCGATCACGGCCATCGCGGCGTTGTCGCCCTTGCGAGGACCGATCTTCGTGATCCTCGTGTAGCCGCCTGGCCGCGTCGCGAAGCTCGGCCCGATCTCATCGAAGAGAGACTTCACGACGGTCTTGTCGGTCACAACGGTCAGCACCTGCCGCCTGGCGTGCAGGTCGCCTCGCTTGGCGAAGGTGATCAGGCGCTCGGCCACAGGCCGCAGCCTGCGAGCGCGCGCCTCGGTCGTGGTGATCTTGCCGTGCTCGAACAGCGCCGTAGCCAGGTTCGCCAGCATGTGCTGCTGGTGAGCTGCGCTGCCGCCCATTCGGCGACCCTTGGTGGGCGTGGGCATCGAAGGGTTCTCCTCGGTCTGCTACCTGTCAGCCAGACGTCCTGGCTGGTCAGTACTCCTCAGTTTCGACATAGCTGTCGTCTTCGTCGGCGCCGTAGCTGTCAGCCGCCGTGCCCGGATCGAATCCAGGCGGGGAATCCTTGAGCGCCAGCCCCATATCGATCAGCTTCTGCTTGACCTCCTCGATCGACTTCGCTCCGAAGTTGCGGATGTCGAGCAGGTCCTGCTCGCTGCGGGCGACGAGCTCGCCTACAGTGTGGATGCCCTCGCGCTTGAGGCAGTTGTACGAGCGCACCGTCAGGTTGAGCTCCTCGATCGGCAGCGCCAGGTCGGCGGCGAGCGCCGCGTCCGTCGGCGAAGGTCCGATGTCGATACCCTCGGCTTCCAGGTTCAGCTCGCGGGCAAGACCGAACAGCTCGACCAGCGTCATGCCGGCGCTCGCCACAGCGTCGCGCGGACGCATGCACGGCTTGGTCTCCACGTCGAGGATGAGCCGGTCAAAGTCGGTGCGCTGCTCGACTCGGGTGGCTTCCACCTTGTAGGTCACCCGCAGCACAGGCGAGTAGATCGAGTCGATCGGAATTCGGCCGATCTCCTGGCCCGGCTGCTTGTTCTGCGACGCCGAGATGTAACCGCGGCCACGCTCGACGGTCAGCTCCATCTCGAGCTTGCCCTTGGCATTGAGGGTGGCGATGTGCAGTTCGGGGTTGTGTACTTCCATCCCGGCAGGCGGAGCGATGTCCGCGGCCGTCACGACGCCCGGCCCCTGCTTGCGCAGGTACATGTGGACAGGCTCGTCATGCTCAGACGAGACGACCAGCTCCTTGAGGTTCAAGATGATGTCGGTGACGTCTTCTGAGACCCCCGGCACCGTGGAAAACTCGTGCAGCACGCCTTCGATCCTGATACTGGTGACTGCCGCACCGGGAATGGACGACAGCAGCGTGCGACGGATCGAGTTGCCGATGGTGTAGCCGAAACCAGGCTCAAGCGGCTCGATGGTGAACCTCGAGCGGTACTCGCCCACCTGCTCTTCGGTGAGAGTGGGGCGTTGTGCTATCAGCATTGCGGTCGGTCCTTTCCGCCTGCCCGCTATATGACAGGCGACGAGGTCTGGCAGCACCTCGCTGCCAGAGACCCTGGCTGGCAACCCGCCGTCAGCCAGGGACGCGTTGTTACTTGGAGTAGTACTCGACGATGAGCTGTTCCTGAACGAGCGTGTCGATCTGAGCCCGCGACGGCAGGGTGTGGACGAGAATCCGCATCTTCGCCGGAATGACTTCGAGCCAGGCTGGCACTGGTCGCTCGCCCGCCTCGGCCTGCGCCACCACGAAGGGGGTACGATGCCGTGACTTCTCGGCGACTTCGACGATGTCAGCCTCGCTTACCCGGAACGAGGGGATGTCGACCTTGCGGCCGTTGACCAGCACGTGGCCGTGCCTGACGACCTGACGCGCCATGTCGCGGCTCTTCGCGAAGCCTGCCCGGTAAATGACGTTGTCCAGGCGGCTCTCGATGATCTGGAGCAGTGCCTCACCGGTCTTGCCCCGGGTCTTGGTGGCTTCCTCGTAGTAGTTGTGGAACTGCTTTTCGAGGATGCCGTAGATCCGCTTGGCCTTCTGCTTCTCCCTGACCTGGAGCAGGTACTCGCTCTCCTTGGGGCGGTTCCTGCCGTGCTCGCCAGGAGGGTAAGGCCGGATCTCGATCGGGCACTTAGGCGAATCGCACTTGGCGCCCTTCAGGAAGAGCTTCATCTTCTCGCGGCGGCAGCGCTTGCAGTCCGCACCGGTATACCGAGCCATGCTTACCCCCTCAGACCCTGCGCCGCTTGGGCGGGCGGCAGCCGTTGTGCGGAACTGGCGTCACGTCCTGGATAGAGCCAACTTCCAGGCCTGTGGCCTGCAGGGACCGGATCGCTGTCTCACGGCCTGACCCCGGGCCCTTGACGAATACGTCAACCTTGCGCATGCCGTGCTCCATAGCACGGCGCGCCGCGGACTCGGCGGCCATCTGCGCGGCGAACGGCGTCGACTTCCTCGAGCCCTTGAATCCGACCTGACCCGATGAGGCCCAGGAGATCACGCTTCCTGACGGGTCTGTGATGGACACGATGGTGTTGTTGAACGTGCTCTTGATGTGAGCATGTCCGTGCGCGATGTTCTTCCGCTCTTTGCGGCGGACTTTCTTGACGCCGGTTCGGCTCTTTGGAGGCATCGGTGATTTCCACTCCGGAGGTGATCGGTCCGATAAGACGGACTACTTCTTGCCGACCTTCTTCTTGCCGGCCACGGTCTTGGGCTTGCCCTTGCGGGTACGGGCATTGGTCTGAGTGCGCTGGCCATGCACAGGCAGGCCGCGACGATGGCGGATGCCCTGGTAACAGCCGATCTCGATCTTGCGCCTGATGTCGGACTGTACTTCGCGCCTCAGGTCACCTTCGACCTTGTAGTTAGCCTCGATCCAGTCACGCAACTGGACGAGATCTTCGTCCGTCATCTGGTGAACGCGAGTATCTCCGCTGATCCCCGTCGCGCCAAGCGTCTCGATCGCGCGAGTGCGGCCGATTCCGTAAATGTAGGTAAGCGCGACTTCCAGCCGCTTGTCACGCGGCAGGTCGACGCCAACAAGGCGTGCCATCCGGGCAGCTCCTTCTCATCTGGAGGTCCTGCACACCGCTCCCTGCCCGTGCCCTGGACAAGGCCCCGGCCTCCACCGGGGGCGCTCCGCGCGCAGTGCTCGCTGGCGGAATGCGGTGCGTGGTTTTCTCGTGCTGGTGAAGGTCGCTGTCAGCCCTGGCGCTGCTTGTGCCGCGGGTCAGAGCAGATGACCATCACCCGACCAT
The DNA here is from genome assembly GCA_035716545.1 of Streptosporangiaceae bacterium. Lineage (GTDB taxonomy): Bacteria > Actinomycetota > Actinomycetes > Streptosporangiales > Streptosporangiaceae > Chersky-822. The sequence continues at coordinate 28,048 of DASTJM010000112.1, read as the reverse complement.
GCCGACGAATGATCCGGCATTTGCTGCAGATCTTCTTTACGCTCGGCTTGACCTTCATGGCTAGATCTCCTTAGGTACGAGGCCGCAGTTGTAACCTCCAGCCAGGTGCTCGCATTCCCGGCTCCGGTCAAGCGGCGGGAGGTCGGATTTCCTGGCAGCTATGTGGTCCGCGCACCTACTCGGCTGTTATTTGTATCGGTAGACAATCCGGCCGCGACTCAGGTCATACGGGCTCAGTTCGACCACTACCCGGTCGTCCGGCAGGATCCGGATGTAGTGCATCCGCATCTTCCCGCTGATATGAGCCAGAACCTTATGCCCATTGTCGAGTTCGACCCGGAAAAAGGCATTGGGAAGTGATTCGACAACCGTACCCTCGATCTCGATGGCACCGTCTTTCTTGGGCATGTCCTCCGCGCTTCACTGCTCGGCTTGTAGTCGGTCTGTCTAGTCATTCATGGTCAGTGCCCGTAGCTTAAGTCGTCCACCCGGCAGCCGCCGCGGGCGGAACAGGCTAAAGCAACGTCAACGGGTAGCTTGCCCTGGTCAGCGGCACCGTGCCTGCAGTGATACCGCTCCGCACTGACACTGCGTCCGTACCGACACCGTCCGGTACACAACGCCGTGCTCGCGCTGACCCAGGCGAACCAATCGGAGAACCTAACGTCGGTCGCGCTACCTCACCCTCGGGCGCACAGCACAACCTAAGACAGCTCTCTGGGCCGCACCTAGTGTACTTCAGCCAGCCCGCTAACGCGAACCGGGCGGTCAAACTAGCCGGCCGGGCCCGAGGGCCCACGCCCGGACGGTCATCGATGGCGTCCGCGGACCGCAACTTCGCGGAATAAGTCCCGGTGTCCGCGGCGACGCCGAGCTTAGTCGCGGTCGTCCGCGCCCTCGAGCTGATCTGGCTGACCGCGCCGGCCATGCTGATCCAGCTGGTCTCGCTGGCCGTGCTGGCTGTGCTGGCCGCTGGTCAGGCTCGGACTCAGGCGACCGTGGCCGACGACGCGGCGGCCGATGACTTGGCCAGTGATCATGCCAAGGCCGATGACGCCCGCGGCGATCACGGGGACCGGGGCACCTATCGCCCAGAGCACAAGGCAGACGAGCAAGAAGGCTGCGTACCCGCCCCAAGCCGCGGGCCAGCCGCTGACACCCCGCCAGCGCACTCTGAAGCCGGACGAGGAAGCCCCGCCGCGCACGTACGAGGCCGGCAGTCCGCTGTTGACTCTCCGTGCCCTCGGCAACGAGGAGGTCGGCAGCGGGTAGAGGTCGATCGCGGGCAGGTCGGCGGTGAGCTGGTCCAGTTCCTCGATGGTCTTGGCCTGGAATGACTTGTCGAGTCGCTCCGCGAATTCCTCAGGATCCAGTCGCCCGACAGCATGATGCTCGCGCAGCAACTCGGCGGTCCGGTCCCTGTCCCGGTCCGATGCCCTGATCCGCGGATTGGAAGCCACTACGTCCTCCCCGCGCTGCTTCCCTGATCGGCCCCCGCCACATCAGCCCCCGCCACATCAAGCCCGGCTACATCAAGCCCGGCCGCATCAGCCCCCGCCGCATCAGCCATCGCAGCGACAGCGAGCCGGTCAGCATCCACCTCCCCGAGCAGCGCGAACCCGGCTGCACCGCCGTCCTCGGCGGTGAGCACCCGCGGCCCGCCGGCGGTGACAGCGACCGTGTGCTCGAAGTGCGCGGCGAGGCTGCCGTCCGCTGTCCGCACCGTCCAGCCGTCGTTAAGCAGTCTGGTATGCCGGTCACCGAGTACGAGCATCGGCTCGATAGCCATAGCCATCCCGGCGGTGAGCACCGGCCCGCGCCCCGGCTTGCCGTAGTTCGGTACCGGCGGGTCCATGTGCATAGCCGACCCGATGAAGTGGCCGGTGTACTCGTGCACGATGCCGTACGGGCCGCTGGAGCTGGCACTGCGCTCGATCGCATGGGACACATCGGTGAGCCGGGCGCCGATCACCGCCATCGAGATACCACGCCAGAGCGCGAGCTCACAGGCCGCGATAAGCGAGACGGCCTCGTCGGTGACCGGACCAATCGGGATGGTTACGGCGGCGTCCCCGTGCCAGCCGCGCACGATCGCGCCCGCGTCGATGGACAGCACGTCTCCGTCCGCAAGCACCACGCGGGAATCGGGTATCCCGTGCACGATCTGCTCGTTCACCGAGGTACAGATGCACGCTGGGTAGCCGTGGTAGCCCAGGAACGATGGTTGCGCGCCGGCCTCGCTGATCACCCTGGCGGCGATCGAATCAAGCTCGCCGGTGCTGACCCCTGGCCCGGCCGCGGCAGCGACCGTCTTCAGTACCTGTGCCACTACCAGGCCAGCTTCTCGCATCGCCGAGAGCTGACCAGGCGTCTTGATCTCGATCCTGGATACCCGGTTTCGCCGCATCGCCTAACGCGCCTCCTGTTACACGGTACCCGCAGCGCTGGCCCCGCACGAGGCCCAGCCATCGGGCTCAGCGCACGAACCGCCGCAATGCCAGCAGCGCGCGATCTGTGACGTCGTCGACGGGGCCTGTGGCGTCGATGCCGAGCAGGATGCCCTCGTCCGCGTAATAGCTGATCAGCGGCTGCGTCTGCTGCTCGTAGACCTCCAGGCGGTGCCTGATCGTCTCCTCACGATCATCGTCGCGCTGGAACAACTCTCCGCCGCATTCGTCGCACTTGTCGCCCACGGACGGCGGGTCGAAGGCGATGTGCCAGTTCCGGCCGCATTTGCGGCAGGTGCGGCGGCCCGACAGCCTCCTGATGACCTCGTCGTGATCGACAACAAGCTCAAGCACGAGCTCGAGCCGCAGGCCCCAGTCGGCCAGCATCTTCTTCAGCGTCTCGGCCTGCGGCACGTTACGCGGGAATCCGTCGAGCAGGAAGCCGGACTGGGCGTCGTCTTCGGCAAGCCTGCTCTCCACCATGGCGATCGTGACCGCGTCAGGCACCAGATCGCCACGATCCATGTACTCCTTGGCCCGCCGGCCAAGCTCGGTACCTTCGCTTACGTTGTACCGGAAGATGTCACCTGTCGAAACTTTCGGAATCGCCAGGTGGGAGGCTATGAACTGGGCCTGCGTCCCCTTGCCCGCACCGGGTGGCCCTACGAGGACGACTCGCACTACCTGAGGAAACCCTCGTAGTTGCGCTGTTGCAGCTGACTCTCGATCTGCTTGACCGTATCAAGTCCCACGCCCACGGCGATCAGGATGCTCGTGCCGCCGAGCGGGAACTGATTACCAGCATTCACCAAGGCGATCGCGAGCATCGGGATGAGCGCGACTACGCCGAGGTAGGTCGAGCCTGGCGCGGTCAGGCGGTTCAGCACGAATCGCAGGTAACCAGCGGTCGGCCCGCCGGGCCTGATACCCGGGATAAAGCCGCCCGATTTCTTCATGTTGTCGGCCACTTCATCCGGGTTGAACGTGATCGATACGTAGAAGTACGTAAACAAGATGATCAAGATAAAGAAGCTCGCCATGTAGTACGGGTCGTCGCCGCGTACCAGTCGCTGCTGAATCCAGGCCGCCCAGCCTGTCGGCGACGTCTGGTTTCCGAACAGGTTCGCCGCGAGCACCGGGATCGTGAGCAATGACGAGGCGAAGATAACCGGGATAACACCGGCCTGGTTCACCTTCAGCGGGATGTAAGTGGACGTCCCGCCGTACATCTTCCTGCCGACCATCCGCTTGGCGTACTGGACCGGGATGCGCCGCTGTGCCTGTTCCATGAATGCCACCGCGGCGACAATGAGCACGCCGACCGCGAGCACCAGCGTGAAGACGAAAGTGCCTTCATTCTGCAAGATCGTGTAGAGCTGGCCAGGGACGACGGCGATGACCTGGGTGAAGATCATCAGCGACATGCCGTTGCCGACGCCGCGGTCGGTGATCAGCTCGCCGAGCCACATGATCACGGCAGTGCCGGCCGTGAGGCAGATCACCATCGTGCCGATCGTGAAGATCGACTGGTTCGGGACCAGCTGCTGCGAGCAGCTGGTGCCGAAGAGCTGCTGCGGGTTCTCGGCAAGTGCGACGACGGCGGTGGACTGCAAGATCGCCAGGCCGATTGTCAGGTACCTGGTGTACTGGGTGATCTTGGCCTGACCCGACGGGCCCTCCTGGCGCAGCGCTTCGAGCCGCGGGATCACCACGGCAAGCAGCTGCAAGATGATGCTTGCCGTGATGTACGGCATGATGCCAAGCGCGAAGACCGTCAGCTTGAGCAGCGCACCGCCGCTGAGCAGGTTCACCAGACCGAGGATGCCCGTCTGCGAGGTCCCAAGGCAGGCGTGCAGGGCCTTCTCTGACACTCCGGGGGTCGGCAGTGAGGCGCCGAGCCGGAAGATCACGATGATGAACAGCGTGAACAGCAGTTTCTTGCGCAGGTCAGGCGTACGAAACGCCTGGTAGAACGCGGTCAGCATGCGCAGTCCTGAAGTCGAAGGGCCAGTCTCGTTAGGCACTGTGTCATCTGCCGCTCCTCGTCGCTGGTGCGCCGGTCGGAACAACCGGGCGCGGCCTGGCCAAGCGCGACATGCACGCCGAAGTCTAACGCGCTCGCAGAACTACGGCTGCCTGCCTGCATGGTACCTGTGCCGCAGCCGATCCATAGCATCGATAGCATCTGGAAACAATGCATCCGCGGGTTAGAGCTGAGTGGCCGTGCCGCCGGCGGCGGTAATCTTCTCGATCGCCGATGCCGAAAATGCATGGGCACTTACCCGCAGGCCGCTAGGCGCCTCACCCGTGCCGAGGATCTTGACCAGCTCACCGCGCCTGACCGCACCTGAGGCGGCCAGGTCGGCCGGGGTGACGTCGCCCCCCGACGGATACAGCGCGGACAGCCGGTCCAGGTTGACGACCTGGTAAGTGACCTTGAACTTGCTGTTGGAGAAGCCCTTGAGCTTGGGCAGTCTCCGGTGCAGTGGCATCTGGCCGCCCTCGAACGCAGCGGGGATGCTCGTCCGGGCCTTGCTGCCCTTGGTGCCGCGCCCGGCGGTCTTGCCCTTGGAGCCCTCGCCGCGGCCGACCCTGGTCCGCTTGGTGTGCGCACCGGGAGCAGGGCGCAGGTGATGGATCTTCAGGCCCGCCTTACCGCCTGGAGTCTCAGCTGCCATGTCAGCGCACCTCCTCCACCGCGACCAGGTGACGTACCACCTGAATCATGCCGCGGGTTTCTGGCCTGTCGGCCTTGACGACGGTTTCACCAATCCGGTGCAGCCCGAGCGATCGAAGCGAATCGCGCTGCGCTTTGGTACCGCCGATCTTCGACTTTGTCTGGGTGATCTTCAGCTCTGCCATTTTATTTCCCAGCTAGTTGGCCGGTTTCATTGTCAACAGCTAGTTGCCCGGCTCGGGAGCGGCAGCAGCCGCGGCCCGCGCCCTGAGCATGGCCGCTGGCGCGACATGCTCGATCGGCAGGCCGCGCCGCGCCGCGATCTCCTCGGGCCTCGACAGCCCCTTGAGCGCAGCGACGGTCGCGTGCACGACGTTGATCGGATTGGACGAGCCGAGCGACCGGGACAGCACGTCATGCACTCCCGCGCACTCCAGCACAGCCCGAACCGGTCCGCCGGCGATAACGCCGGTACCCGGGCTGGCCGGCTTGAGCAGCACGACTCCGGCGGTGTCTTCGCCAGTCACGGTGTGCGGGATCGTCCCTCCGATCCTCGGCACCTTGAAGAATGACTTCTTCGCGGCCTCGACGCCCTTGGCGATCGCCGCGGGCACCTCCTTGGCCTTGCCGTAGCCGACGCCGACCATGCCGTTGCCGTCGCCGACAACGACGAGCGCCGTGAAGCTGAACCGCCGGCCACCCTGGACGACCTTGGCCACCCTGTTGATGGTGACGACCCGCTCAAGGTAGGCGGTGCCTTTGTCTGCGGCACCACCGCGGCGGTCATCGCGGCGCTCACGCCGGTCGCCGCCACCGCTGCCGCTGCCCTGGCCAGCGCCGCGCCGTGGAGCTGCTGCCATCAGATTGTCCTTCTTTCAGTATGAAAAAATGCTGGGCGTCCCGCGGCGCCCAGCGCCGCGGATGCCGCTTCTAGGCGAATGCCGCCCTCGGTAAGCAGCACCGTGGTCTGCCTGCTGGCCATCACAGTGCCAGCCCGCCCTCGCGCGCGCCGTCAGCTACGGCCGCGATCCTGCCGTGGTAGGCGTTGCCGCCCCGGTCGAATATGGCCGTCTCGACTCCCGCCTCGCGCGCACGCTGCGCGAGCAGCTTGCCGGCCTCGCGTGCCTTGGCCTTCTTGTCACCCTCGGCGCTCCTGATCCCGGCCTCGAGCGTCGAGGCGGAGGCGAGGGTGCGGCCGGCCACATCATCGATCAGCTGGACGAAGACATTCCGCGACGACCTGGTGACGACCAGCCGGGGCTTGGCCGGACCGCCCGAGATCTTCTTGCGAACCCGCAGGTGGCGCCTCGTGCGCGACGAGATGCGGCGTGCCGTGCGGCTCTTGCTGTGCACATGCGCCGTGGTCCTGGTGCCAGTCATGACTTACTTACCAGCCTTCCCGGCCTTGCGGCGGATCTGCTCGCCTGAGTACCGCACGCCCTTGCCTTTGTACGGATCTGGCTTGCGTAGCTTGCGTATGTTAGCGGCGACCTCGCCGACCTGCTGCTTGTCGATCCCCTCGACGACGAACCTGGTCGGCGTCTCGACCCTGAAGGTGATGCCTTCCGGCGGGCTGACGACCACCGGGTGGCTGAAGCCGAGCGCGAACTCAAGGTTCTGGCCCTTAGCCTGCACCCGGTAGCCGACGCCGACAATCTCCATCGTCTTGGCGTAGCCAGAGGTCACGCCGGTGACCATGTTGGCGATCAGCGACCTGGACAGCCCGTGCAGCGCCCTGATCTCACCCTCGTCCGACGGCCTGGTGACCGTGATGACGCCGTCAGAGTGGCTGACCTCGATAGGGGTCGAGACGGCAAGGCTCAGGGTGCCCTTCGGCCCCTTCACCGTGACATCGCGGCCATCGATAGTGACATCGACGCCGGAAGGCACATTGACCGGCATGCGTCCGATCCGTGACATCTTCCGCCTCCCTACCAGACGTAGGCGAGAACTTCCCCGCCCACGCCCTGCTTCTTGGCCTGCCTGTCAGTCATGAGGCCGGCCGACGTTGAGATGATGGCCACGCCGAGCCCGCCGAGCACACGCGGCAGGTTGTCCTTGCGCGCGTAAACCCGCAGGCCCGGCTTGGAGACGCGCTTGAGTCCCGCGATCGAGCGCTCCCGCGACGGCCCGTACTTAAGCGCGACCACGAGGTTCTTGCCGACCTCGGCGTCCTCGACGCGCCAGCCCGCGATATAGCCCTCCTGCTGGAGGATCTCGGCGATATGTACCTTGATCTTGGAGTGCGGCATGCTCACCGCATCGTGATAAGCCGAATTGGCATTGCGTAGCCGGGTCAGCATGTCTGCGACCGGGTCGGTCATTGTCATAGCGCTAGCGCGCCTTCCTCATCGCGGTTTCCCAGGCCTTCCTTGATGTCGGGCCCCCGGACCTGCGACGTAGCGTTCCGTGCTGTTACCAGCTTGACTTGGTGATGCCTGGCAGTTCGCCTCGGTGCGCCAGGGTGCGGAAGCAAATCCGGCACAACCCGAACTTGCGGTAGACAGCACGCGGCCGTCCGCAACGCGAGCACCTGGTATAGGCGCGCACCTCGAACCTGGGCTTGCGCTTCGCCTTGGCGATCATGCTCTTCTTCGCCACTGTCAGTTCTCCTTGAACGGGAAGCCGAGCCGCCGCAGCAGCGAGCGGCCCTGCTCGTCGGTCGTCGCGGTCGTCACCAAGGTGACGTCCATGCCGCGCTGCCTGTCCACCTGATCAGGATTGATCTCGTGGAACATCAGCTGCTCAGTTAGTCCGAACGTGTAATTGCCGCGACCGTCGAACTGCCGGTCGGACAGGCCGCGGAAGTCGCGGATCCTGGGCAGCGCGATCGAGAGCAGCCGGTCGCAGAACTCCCACATCCTGGTGCCGCGGAGTGTCACGTGCACGCCGATCGGCATCCCTTCGCGCAGCTTGAACTGGGCAATGGACTTACGTGCCCGCGCGACCGCCGGCTTCTGGCCGGTGATCAGCGTCAGGTCCCTGACCGCGCCCTCAATCAGCTTGGCGTCCCTGGCTGCCTCGCCGACCCCCATGTTCACCACGATCTTGGTGAGCGTCGGGATCTGCATCACGTTCGACAGGCCGAACTCCTCGCGCAGCGCTGGCGCGATCTCGGCCAGGTAGCGTTCCTTCAGGCGCGGCGGAACGGCCTGCGCCACCGCGAGCGCGGTGCCGCCGCCTTCGGCCGGCAGGTCGACGCTGACGTTGACCCTGCCCTTGCCCGGTGCCGCCGCGCCGGCCATGCCCGGCCGGCCTGACCCGCCCTTGCCGCCTGACTTGCCACCGCCCTTAGCCGCCGAGCCCTTACCCGACGCGCTCGCGCCTTTGCCCGACTTGCTCGCAGCCATCAGATGTCCTTACCACTTGGCCGGGAGACCCGGACCTTCTTCTCGCCGTCCTGCCGGTAGCCGGCCCTGGCGGCCTTCTTGCTGTCTGGGTCAATCAGGGCCACGTTGCTCACGTGGATTCTGGCCTCCTGGTTCACGATGCCGCCTTCCTTGGCACCACGACGACCCTGGTAGTTGACCTTGGTGTGTTTCTTGATCATGCTGACGCCCTGCACGATCACCCGCTGCTTCTCGGGGTCGGCGAGGATGACCGTGCCTTCACGGCCCTTGTCCTTGCCCGCGATGATGACGACCCGGTCGCCCTTCTTGATCTTCATCCCCTTGGCCTTGCCTGCCATCACAGCACCTCCGGCGCGAGCGAGATTATGCGCATGAACCGCTTCTCGCGCAGTTCCCTGCCGACCGGGCCGAAGATGCGGGTGCCGCGCGGGTCCCCGCCATCCCTGATCAGCACGGCGGCGTTCTCGTCGAAGCGGATGTACGAGCCGTCGCCGCGACGGCGCTCCTTGCGGGTGCGCACGACGACCGCCTTCACCACGTCACCTTTCTTGACGCCCGCACCAGGCAAGGCGTCTTTGACGGTGGCCACGATGACGTCGCCGATGCCCGCGTATCGCCGGCTGGACCCGCCGAGTACACGGATGCACAAGAGTTCCTTGGCACCTGTGTTGTCGGCGACCTTAAGCCGCGACTCCTGCTGGATCACGTCAACTCCTGCTTGCTCTGGTCCGGCCTGGCCGGGCTGTCCTACTTGGCCTTCTCGACAATCTGCGCCACTCGCCACCGCTTGGTGGCGGACAGCGGCCTGGTCTCCGTTAGCACGACCCGGTCGCCGATGCCGCAGGCGTTCTCTTCGTCGTGCGCGACGTACTTCCTGGTTCGGCGGATGACCTTGCCGTACTTAGGGTGCTTGACCCGGTCTTCCACCATCACGATGACCGTCTTGTCCATCTTGTCGCTGACGACAAGACCCTCGCGAACTTTCCGGTACCCGCGGCTTGGAGCCGCAGCCGGAGCCTGGGTGGCCTCACTCATCGACTTCGTCCTCCCGCTCCAGCGTTACGATGCCGAGCTCGCGCTCCCGCATGACCGTGTAGATGCGCGCGATCTCCTTGCGGACAGCGCGCAGCCTGCCATGGCTCTCAAGCTGACCGGTCGCGGCCTGGAACCGCAGGTTGAACAGCTCCACCTTTGCCTCGACCAGCTTGGTCTCGAGTTCTTGTTCACTCGACATTCGCAGGTCGGCGGCCATGAGGCCCTTAGCCATTTCCCTCACCCCCGGGGGTTCCGGGGGTGATCCCCCGGGCTAGCGCTGCCATCACGCATCACCAACTTCACGCTTGACGAACTTGCACTTCATCGGCAGCTTGTGCATCGCCCGGCGAAGCGCTTCCCTTGCTACCTGCTCAGGCACGCCAGACAGCTCGAACATCACCCGGCCGGGCTTCACGTTCGCGATCCACCACTCGGGGGCGCCCTTGCCTGAGCCCATCCGGGTCTCGGCCGGCTTCTTGGTGAGCGGGCGGTCCGGGTAGATAGTGATCCAGACCTTTCCGCCACGGCGGATGTGCCTGGTCATCGCGATACGAGCGGCCTCGATCTGCCGGTTGGTTACATAAGAATGCTCGACCGCCTGGATGCCGTACTCGCCGAAGTTGACCCTGGTACCGCCCTTGGCCGCACCGGACCGGTCGGGCCTGTGCTGCTTGCGGTGCTTGGTCCTGCGGGGGATGAGCATGGCTCAACCCTCCTGATCCGTCGTAGCTGACGTGCCGGCCGGACCGGCGGCCTTGGCCCGTGCTTCCTGCTGCCGGTCGTGCTCGCCCGACCGCCCGCCCCGATCTGTCCCGTCGGGCGATCCTGGCCTGCGGCTGCCGCGCCTGCCAGCGGACGCCGGCGGCCGGTCCCTGCCACCCGGACGCTGCCCGGCCCGCATGGTGGCCGCAGCCTCGCGCTCGGCGCGCGTCGCCGCCGCGTCGCCGCGGTAGATCCACACCTTCACGCCGATCCGGCCGAAAGTCGTGCGGGCCTCGTAGAAGCCGTAGTCGATGTCGGCCCGCAGCGTGTGCAGGGGCACCCTGCCCTCGCGGTAGAACTCCGACCTTGACATTTCCGCACCGCCGAGGCGCCCGGCGCACTGGACCCTGATGCCCTTGGCGCCGCCTTTCATAGCGGTCTGCATTGCCTTGCGCATGGCCCGGCGGAAAGACACCCGGCTCGACAACTGCTCAGCCACGCCCTGGGCGACAAGCTGCGCGTCGATCTCGGGGTTCTTCACCTCCAGGATGTTCAGCTCGATCCGGCGGCCGGTGAGCTTTTCGAGGTCACCCCTGATCCGGTCTGCCTCAGCACCGCGCCTGCCGATGACAATGCCAGGCCGCGCGGTGTGGATCCACACCTTGACCTTGTCCTTGTCCTCGCGCTCGATCTCGACCTTCGAGATGCCGGCCCGCTCCATGCCGCGCTGCAGCATCCGGCGGATGGCGACATCCTCGGCGACGTAGTCCTTGTACAGCTTGTCGGCGAACCACCGGCTCTTGAAGTCGGTCGTGATGCCTAGCCGGAACCCGTGCGGGTTCACTTTCTGGCCCACTAGCGGGTCCCCTCACTACTAGCGGCAGCATTCTCTTCAGATGTGCTGCGCGACGGAGCGCTACGAGCTGACGTGCCACGGGCGGTACCGCGAACGGGACCGCGTCTCGACGCGGGAGCGCGACCGGGCGACGCGGCCGCTTCCGCGCCTGCGCCCTTGTCACTCACCACGATGGTGATGTGGCTAGTCCGCTTGTTGATCCGGTAACCACGGCCCTGCGCACGCGGCCTGAAGCGCCGCATCGTAGGACCCTCATCGACCCAGGCGCCAGTCACGACCAGCGAGGATTCCGTCGCCCGTCCGGTGTACTCGGCATTGGCGACAGCGCTGGCCAGCACCTTGCCCACCGGGTCGCTCGCCGACTGCGGCGCGAAGGTGAGCACTGCCTTCGCTTGCTCGGCGGGCAGCCCGCGGATGAGGTCCACCACTCGGCGGGCCTTTCGCGGCGTGACGCGCACATAACGCGCCTTTGCCCTCGCTTCCATCGGTACTGCCTCTCTGTCAAAGCTCTCTGTTAGCAGGTATCTGGATCGGCTGCCTGGCACGCGGCGGCTGCGCTTCCGCCCCTTACCGGCGACTGCGCCTGTCGTCCTTGACGTGGCTGCGGAAAGTCCTGGTCGGCGCGAACTCGCCGAGCTTGTGACCGACCATGGACTCGGTCACGAAGACTGGCACGTGCTTGCGACCGTCGTGCACCGCGATCGTGTGGCCGAGCATGGCCGGAACGATCATGGAGCGACGCGACCAGGTCTTGATGACATTCTTGGTGCCCTTGGTGTTCTGCGTGTCCACCTTCTTGATCAGGTGGTCATCGACGAACGGGCCCTTTTTCAGGCTTCGAGGCATCGGTGCCGCTCCTTACCGCTTCTTCTTCGAGCGCCGTCGGGTGATGAGCTTGTCGCTTGGCCGGTGCGCGCGCCTGGTGCGACCTTCTGGCTTGCCCCACGGGCTCACCGGGTGCCTGCCGCCCGAGGTCTTGCCTTCGCCGCCGCCCATTGGGTGGTCGATCGGGTTCATCGCGACACCGCGCACGCTCGGCCGCTTGCCCTTCCACCGGTTACGGCCCGCCTTGCCGAGCTTGATGTTGCCCTGCTCGGCGTTGCTGACCTCGCCGACGGTCGCGCGGCAGTTCGCGTCGACCAGCCGCATCTCACCAGAGGGCATGCGCAGTTGCGCGTGCTTGCCTTCCTTGGCGAGCAGTTGCACGCCGGAGCCGGCCGACCTGGCGATCTTCGCGCCTCCGCCTGGCCGCAACTCGATCGCGTGCACGATCGTGCCGGTCGGGATGCTGCGCAGCGGCAGGCAGTTGCCGGCCTTGATGTCCGCGCCCGTGCCGTTCTCCACCAGATCGCCCTGGCGAAGGCCCGAGGGCGCCAGTATGTAGCGCTTCTCACCGTCCGAGTAGTGGAGCAAGGCGATCCGCGCCGTCCGGTTCGGGTCGTACTCGATGTGCGCCACCTTGGCGGGAACGCCATCTTTGTCCGCACGGCGGAAGTCGATTACCCGGTAGGCGCGCTTGTGCCCGCCGCCCTGGTGCCTGGCCGTGATCCGGCCGTGCACGTTCCTGCCGCCCCGCCCGTGCAGCGGCTTGACGAGCGACTTCTCCGGCTCACTCCGCGTGATCTCGGCGAAGTCCGAGCCGCTCGCCCCGCGCCTTCCCGGGGTCGTCGGCTTGTACCTGCGGATGCCCATGTCTGGTAAAGCTCCCTATGTGTTTGCAGCACCGTCGCTGTTGCGACAGCGCGGCTAGCTGCCGAGGCCGCCGATGTCGATCCGTTCGCCCGCGGCGAGGCTGACGATCGCGCGCTTGGTGTCCGGGCGCTTGCCGTAGCCGAACCTGGTGCGGCGGCGCTTCCCCGGCCGGTTGAGCGTGTTCACGCCCGCGACCTTGACGTTGAAGATCGCCTCGACCGCCTGGCGGATCTGCGTCTTGTTGGCGTGCGGCGCCACGATGAAGGTGTACTTGTTGAACTCGTCCTGCAGCCCGTAGCTCTTCTCCGAGATCACCGGCTTGAGCAGGATGTCCCTTGGGTTGAAGATCTTGCTCACTGCCCTGCATCCTCTCGGTTGCCAGCGCCCGCCCGCGCCATGAACGAGGCGAGCGCGTCGGTGGTGAACACGACCCGGTCGCTGACCAGAACGTCGTAGGTGTTGAGCTGGCCGGGGTCGATGAGGTGGACGCCGGGAGCGTTGCGCAGGCTCTTCCAGGTCACCTGATCGGTGGTCTCGGCGACGACGAGCACGTTGTGGCCGATCTGACCGCCAGTGGCCAGCTCCAGCACCGCAAGCGCGTCCCTGGTCTTCGGCTCTGACCCGTCGACGAACCCGTCGACGACCTGGATGAGTCCGTGCCTGGCGCGATCCGACAGCGCGCCGCGGAGCGCGGCGGCCTTCATCTTCTTGGGAGTCTTCTGCGCGTAGGAGCGCGGCACGGGCCCGTGGACGATACCGCCGCCGGCGAACTGCGGGGCGCGGGTCGAGCCCTGCCTGGCGCGGCCGGTGCCCTTCTGCCGGTATGGCTTCCTGCCGCCGCCACGAACGTCGCCCCTGGTCTTGGTGGCGTGCGTGCCCTGCCGGGCAGCCGCCTGCTGCGCCACGACTACCTGGTGGATCAGCGGCACATTGACCTGCGTATCGAAGACCTCCGCCGGAAGGTCGGCGTCGATCAGGCTGTAGGCCACCTTGGGCGCCGCCCGCTTCGGCTTGGGTGCGGCCGCGCGGCTCCTGGTCGTCTTCGGCTTGTCCTCTGACCCGGCGGCTGCCCGCCGCCTGGCCGGCTCGGCCGGCGCGGGCTCTTCTGACTCGGCCTCGGCTTCCCCGGCCTCGGCTTCCCCGGCCTCAGCCTCAACGGCCTCGACCTCTGCTTCAGTCTCGGCTGGCCCAGCGTCCTGGGGCGCCTTCGCCGACACGGCGTCCTGGGGCGCGGCAGGAGATACAGTCTCTGGCGCCTCGGATATCGCGTCTTGCGGCTCGTCCGGCGTGCTCATCGTGCTCCTGCCTCTCTGCCACCTGCGCGCAGCGGTGCCTTGACCGCGCTGCGCACCAATACCAGACCGCCGGCCGGGCCCGGAACGGCACCCTTGATCAGCAGCAGGCCCTTGTCGTTGTCCACCCCGTGCAGGGTCAGGTTGAGTACCGTGGCGCGCTCGCCGCCCATGCGACCGGCCATCTTCAGTCCCTTGAACACATGGCCGGGGAAGGCGCAGCCTCCGATCGAACCGGGCGAGCGGTGCTTGCGCTGCGTACCGTGCGATGAGCTGAGGCCCGAGAAACCATGCCGCTTCACGACGCCAGCGAAACCCTTGCCCTTGCTCGTGGCAGTGACATCGATCAGCTCGCCGGCCTCGAACTTGTCGGTCGTGACTTCCTGGCCGATGGTGTACTCGCTCGCGTCATCGGTGCGCAACTCCACCAGGTACCGCCGCGGCGTCACGCCGGCCTTGGCGAACACGCCCGCCTTGGGCTTGTTGACCCGCCGGGGGTCGATGTCGCCATAGCCGAGTTGTACGGCCGAATACCCGTCGGCGTCAGCGCTCCGAACCGCGGTGACGACGCACGGACCCGCGGCCACGACGGTGACCGGAACGATCTTCCCGTCGCTTCCGAAGACCTGGGTCATGCCGAGCTTCGTGCCCAGCACCCCTTTGACTTGCTTGGTCATGTCCGTGCAGTCCCTCACAGCTTGATCTGGATATCGACACCCGCGGGCACGTCGAGCCTCATCAAGGCATCGACCGTCTTGGGCGTCGGATCGATAATGTCGATCAGCCGCTTGTGGGTCCGCATCTCAAAGTGCTCACGCGAATCCTTGTACTTATGCGGCGACCGAATAACGCAGTACACATTCTTCTCAGTAGGCAGCGGCACAGGCCCAACAACTTTGGCTCCAGTCCGCATCACTGTGTCCACAATCTTCCGCGCGGAGCTATCGATCACCTCGTGGTCATAGCTCTTCAGCCGAATGCGGATCTTCTCTCCCGCCATCGTTGGCCCTCGTTATCCCTTACGCCTCGGTGCTGCCTGGGTTTGTGCTTTTCGCTGAGTTGCCCTGGGGCGAGTCAGTGAGGTGCCTAGGGGTTCCCGCACAAGCCGTTCAGGCATGTGCGGGAGTCCCCTAGGTACCGAGCGTCACTTCTGAATATTGGTAACCCGCCCAGCCCCAACGGTCCGCCCGCCTTCGCGGATAGCGAAGCGCAGGCCTTCCTCCATGGCGATCGGCTGGATGAGCTCGACCTTCATCTCAGTGTTGTCACCAGGCAGCACCATCTCGGTGCCGTCAGGCAGGTGCACCACACCGGTCACGTCCGTGGTCCTGAAGTAGAACTGCGGGCGGTAGTTGTTGAAGAACGGCGTGTGCCGTCCGCCTTCGTCCTTGGACAGGATGTATACCTGAGCCTCGAACTCGGTGTGCGGGGTGTTGGTGCCCGGCTTGATGATGACCTGGCCGCGCTCGACTTCCTCGCGCTTGATGCCGCGGAGCAGCAGGCCCGCATTGTCACCGGCCTGGCCCTCGTCGAGGATCTTGTGGAACATCTCGACGCCGGTCACGGTGGACTTCTGTGCCTTGTCCTTGATGCCGATGATCTCGATCTCGTCGCCGGTGTGGATGACACCGCGCTCGATCCTGCCGGTGACGACGGTGCCGCGGCCGGTGATCGAGAAGACGTCTTCGACCGGCATCAGGAACGGCTTGTCGGTGTCGCGGACAGGCTCGGGGATCGAGTCGTCACAGGCGTCCATCAGGCTGAGAACGGCGTTGCCCCACTCGGGGTCGCCCTCGAGCGCCTTCAGCGCCGACACCCTGATGACGGGCACGTCGTCGCCGGGGAAGTCGTAGGTGGTGAGCAGCTCACGTACCTCGAGCTCGACCAGCTCGAGCAGTTCCTCGTCGTCGACCATGTCGGCCTTGTTGAGCGCGACCACGATGTAGGGCACTCCCACCTGACGTGCGAGCAGCACGTGCTCGCGAGTCTGCGGCATCGGCCCGTCGGTAGCCGCGACCACGAGGATCGCGCCGTCCATCTGAGCCGCACCGGTGATCATGTTCTTGATGTAGTCGGCGTGACCTGGGCAGTCAACATGCGCGTAGTGGCGCTTCTCGGTTTGGTACTCGACGTGCGAGATCGAGATCGTGATGCCACGCTCCCGCTCCTCCTTTGCGTTATCGATCTTGTCAAACGCGCTGAAGGTGTTGGCGTCGGGATACTTATCGTGCAGCACCTTGGTGATCGCCGCGGTCAGAGTGGTCTTCCCGTGGTCGATGTGCCCGATGGTGCCGATGTTGACGTGCGGCTTGGTCCGCTGGAACTTGGCCTTCGCCACTGGTCTCTCCTCGTTGCGATTGGCCCCCACACTCCCGTGGGGGTCTGGCGCTTTTGCTTGCTGACTACTCGCTACTCGACTACTCGCCTCGTGCCTTGGCGATTATCTCCTTCGCGATGTTGGGCGGAACTTCTGCGTACGAGTCGAACTGCATGCTGTAGTTCGCCCGGCCCTGAGTACGACTGCGCAGGTCGCCTACGTAGCCGAACATCTCGGACAGCGGCACGTTGGCGGTCACCACGCGCGATCCCGCCCGCTCCTCCATCGACTGGATCTGACCACGGCGGCTGTTCAGGTCACCGATGACCTCACCCATGTAGTCCTCAGGAGTCGTGACCTCCACCGCCATCACCGGCTCGAGCAGAACGGGATCCGCGCGGGCCGCGGCCTTCTTGAACGCCATCGAGCCGGCGATCTTGAAGGCAAGTTCGGAAGAGTCCACCTCGTGGTAGGCGCCGTCGGTCAGCGTGACCTTCACGTCCACCATCGGATAGCCGGCGAGCACCCCGAACTCCGCTGCCTCCTGGCAGCCGGCGTCCACGGACGGGATGTACTCGCGGGGGATCCGGCCGCCGGTGACCTTGTTCTCGAACTCGTAGCCGCCGCCGTCCCCGCCCGTCGGCGCCAGGTCGATGATCACCCGGCCGAACTGACCGGAGCCGCCGGTCTGCTTCTTGTGGGTGTACTCGACCTTCTCGACCTTCTTGCGAACGGTCTCGCGGTAGGCGACCTGCGGCCTGCCGATGTTGGCCTCGACCCTGAACTCGCGCCGCATCCGGTCGACCAGCACCTCAAGGTGCAGCTCGCCCATGCCGGCGATGATCGTCTGGCCGGTCTCCTCGTCGGTCCTGACCTGGAAGGTCGGGTCCTCCTCGGCGAGCCGCTGAATCGCGATGCCTAGCTTGTCCTGGTCACCTTTGGTCTTCGGCTCGATGGCGACGTTGATCACGGGGGCAGGGAACGTCATCGACTCGAGGATGACCGGCTTGGTCGCGTCGCACAGCGTGTCACCGGTCGAGGTGTCCTTCAGGCCCATGACCGCGACGATCTGCCCAGCCATTGCCGTCGGACGCTCTTCGCGCTTATTGGCGTGCATCTGGTAGATCTTGCCGATCCGCTCCTTGCGGTCCTTAGTCGAGTTCAGCACCTGCGTGCCCGCTGTCAGCGTGCCCGAGTAGACCCGCAGATAGGTGAGCTTCCCGAGGTGCTGGTCAGACATGATCTTGAAAGCGAGCGCGGCGAACGGCTCGGTCGCATCGGCCGCCCGCTCGACGTCGACCGCGTCCGGGCCAACCGAGTGACCGACAACCGCGGGGATGTCCACCGGGCTGGGCAGGAAGTCCACGATCGCGTCGAGCATCGGCTGGACGCCCTTGTTCTTGAAGGCGCTGCCGCACAGCACCGGGGTGACCGCGCTGGAGATGGTCGCGCGCCTGATGGCGGCGATGAGCTGGCCCACGTCGGGCTCGTGGCCCTCCAGGTACAGCTCCATCATCTCTTCATCGTTCTCAGCGATGGCCTCAAGCAGGTTGTCGCGCCACTCCCTGGCTGCCTCGACGTGATCGGCCGGGATGTCGGTGACCTCGTAGTCCTCGCCCTTGCCCTCGCTCTTCCAGAGCAGTCCCCGCATGCGGACCAGGTCGATCACGCCGCGGAAATCCGACTCCACGCCCCACGGCAGCTGAATGACCAGCGGCACGGCACCGAGCCGGTCACTGATCATCTCGACGCAGCGGTGGAACTCAGCGCCGACCCTGTCCATCTTGTTCACGAAACAGACGCGTGGCACGCCGTACCTGTTGGCCTGCCGCCATACGGTCTCTGACTGCGGCTCGACCCCGGCTACGCCGTCAAACACGGCGACGGCGCCGTCGAGTACTCGCAGCGAGCGCTCCACTTCGACGGTGAAGTCGACGTGACCAGGCGTGTCGATAATGTTGATCGTGTGATCACGCCAGATTGTCGTGGTCGCGGCCGAGGTGATCGTGATGCCGCGCTCTTGCTCCTGTTCCATCCAGTCCATGGTGGCCGCGCCCTCATGGACTTCCCCGAGCTTGTAGTTGATGCCGGTGTAGAAAAGGATCCGCTCTGTTGTAGTCGTCTTTCCCGCATCGATGTGGGCCATGATCCCGATATTGCGGACCCTGGCCAGCTCCGTGGCGGTAACTGTGGCGGCCACTGTAATGATCCTCGTTCCCTGCTCGATTTAGCGGAGAGCTCTATTTCCGCTAAAAGGTCTTAATGTCCTTCTACCAGCGGTAGTGGGCGAATGCCTTGTTGGATTCAGCCATCTTGTGCGTATCCTCACGGCGCTTGACGCTCGCGCCGAGTCCGTTGCTCGCGTCGAGCAACTCGTTCATCAGGCGCTCGGTCATCGTCTTCTCGCGCCGCGCCCGCGAGTAGGAGACCAGCCAGCGCAGCGCGAGCGTGGTACTGCGGGAGGCGCGGACTTCCACCGGCACCTGGTAAGTGGCGCCACCGACGCGGCGGCTGCGCACTTCGAGGGTCGGCTTGACGTTGTCGAGCGCTCGCTTGAGCGTGACGACGGGGTCGTTGCCGGTCTTATCCTTGCAGCCTTCGAGCGCACCGTAGACGATGCGCTCGGCGAGCGAGCGCTTGCCGTTGCGCAGCACCTTGTTCACCAGCGCGGTCACGAGCGGCGAGCCGTAGACCGGGTCGGTGACTAGCTGCCGCTTGGTCGCTGGGCCCTTGCGCGGCATATCAGCTCTTCTCCTTCTTCGCGCCGTAACGACTGCGGGCCTGCTTGCGGTTACGCACGCCCTGAGTGTCCAGGGAACCCCGGATGATCTTGTAGCGAACACCAGGCAGGTCGCGCACCCGGCCGCCCCTGACCAGCACGATCGAGTGCTCTTGCAGGTTGTGGCCGACGCCCGGGATATAGGCCGTCACCTCGACGTGGCTGGTAAGCCTGACCCGGGCGACCTTGCGGAGTGCCGAGTTGGGCTTCTTGGGCGTGGTCGTGTAGACGCGCGTACACACCCCGCGACGCTGCGGGCTGCCCTTGAGCGCCGGGGTCTTGTTCTTGCCTACCTTGTCCTGGCGGCCCTTGCGGACCAGCTGCTGGATCGTGGGCACCGCGTCTCCGTCTTCTACTGCGTCGGTCTTATGCGTTGTACTTTTGGTGCGGGTGCTGCGCGGCGCGGCGGCAGCGCCCTGCTCATCCCTGCTCAGGGCGCGACGTACCATCGCACACACAGACGGTGGTCTGCTGGCTCCGACCCCCGCGCTCGGGCGTGTCGTCGCTCTCACGACGCACCAGGAGCCGTGAGGCAGCCCGTGCCGGGGAGGAAAGTCGCACACATCCGGCCCCGCACGACTGGCGGCCATCTCTGGCTGCACTTGCCGCGGTTCACGGACGCGCGTGCTCGCAAGACGAGCACGGAGAGCCAGAATATCCAACACTGACCATGCTGGTCAAAGCGATTGGCTTCCCTGGCCCTCAGCGGACTCAAGAATATCCCATCGCAGGAGTGCGCAAGCCCACCTTGACCTGCTCGTGACCTGACACGCACCGGTTGGGCTGGCCCCTCTATGGCCCAAAGGTGGCGCCAGGACGCCATCCATGGGCCAAAGATGGGCCTCATCGGGCGAGGGGCGCGGGCCGGCGAGTCGCCGGACCGCGCCCCTCGGGCCGCGAAACGCGGGCTTACCTGTGGTACGCGCCGAAGTCGTACTCTTCGAGCGGCACCGACTCCCCTGAGGGCGATCCGAACGGGTAGCTGACCTCGGGAGTGGCATAGGTGGCTGCCGGATAGGCAGCCGCCCTCGCGTCTTCCTTGGGCTCGACGCGCAGCGCGCGGTAGCGCTGCATGCCGGTGCCCGCCGGGATCAGCTTGCCGATGATCACGTTTTCCTTGAGGCCGACCAGAGAGTCCGACCTGGCGTGGATCGCCGCGTCGGTGAGCACCCGGGTCGTCTCCTGGAACGATGCCGCCGACAGCCACGACTCAGTGGCCAGCGACGCCTTCGTGATTCCCATCAGCACCGGGCGGCCCGCTGCCGAGGTACCACCGGACTCGACCACCGCCCGGTTGATCTCCTCGAACCTTGGCCGCTCGACGAGCTCGCCTGGCAGCAGCTCGGTGTCGCCCGACTCAAGGACGTTCACCCGCTTGAGCATCTGCCTGATGATGATCTCGATGTGCTTGTCGTGGATCGACACGCCCTGGGACCTGTAGACCTCCTGAACCTCGTGCACCAGGTGCAGCTGCACCTCGCGCGAGCCCAGGATGCGCAGCACCTCGTGTGGGTTGACCGCGCCAGCGATGAGCTGCTGGCCAACCTTCACGTGGTCACCGTCGGCCACGAGCAGCCGCGACCTGATCGAGACCTGGTACGGCACTTCTTCAGAACCGTCATCTGGAGTGACGATGATCTTGCGCGCCTTGTCGGCCTCGTCGATTCTGACCCGGCCTTCGACCTCGCTGATCGGCGCCATGCCCTTGGGGATCCTGGCCTCGAACAGCTCCTGGATACGCGGCAGGCCGTGGGTGATGTCCAGGCCGGCCACGCCGCCGGTGTGGAACGTGCGCATCGTCAGCTGAGTACCCGGCTCGCCGATCGACTGGGCGGCGATGATGCCGACCGCCTCGCCGACGTCCACCCGCTTGCCGGTGGCGAGCGAGCGGCCGTAGCACTTGGCGCAGACGCCGACCTTGGCCTGGCAGACCAGCACGCTGTAGGTGCGCACCGAATCCACGCCGGAGCTGACGAGCAGGTCGATCAGCGACTCGGTGATGTCGTCCTCGGCGGTTGCGAGCACCTCGCCATCCGGGCCGAGCACGTCTTCCGACAGCGTCCGGCCAGTGCCGGTGTTCTCGATGTTCGGCAGCTTGCGGACATTGCCGTCAGAGTCATTGTCCCCGATCCGCATCGCGAGCGACCGGTCCGTGCCGCAGTCCTCTTCGCGAACGATGACGTCCTGCGCGACGTCCACCAGGCGCCGGGTGAGGTATCCGGAGTCGGCGGTACGCAGCGCGGTATCGGCAAGGCCCTTGCGGGCGCCGTGCGTGGAGATGAAGTACTCCAGCACGGACAGGCCCTCGCGGAAGCTGGACTTGATCGGCCTCGGGATCGTCTCGCCCTTCGGGTTAGAGACCAGGCCGCGCATTCCGGCGATCTGCCTGACCTGCATCTGGTTGCCTCGGGCACCGGAGTTGACCATCATCCAGACCGGGTTGGTCTCGGGGAAGGCCTTCTCCATGTCCTGCGCCACGTCAGCCGTGGCGTGCGTCCAGATCTCGATCAGTTCCTGGCGCCGCTCGTCGTCGGTGATCAGGCCGCGCTCATACTCGCGCTGCACCTTGTCGGCGCGGCGCTCGTAGGTGTCGAGGATGGCCGCCTTGTTGGGCGGCGCGACAACGTCCTCGATCGCGATCGTGACCCCGGCTCGCGTCGCCCAGTGGAATCCGGCGTCCTTGAGCTTGTCGAGCGCCGCGGCGACCTCGACCTTCGGGTACTTCTCGGCGAGCTCGTTCACGATCACCGAGAGCTGCTTCTTGCCGACCTCGTAGTTGATGAACGGGTAGTCATCGGGCAGCGTCTCGTTGAACAGGCAGCGGCCCAGGGTGGTGGTCAGCCTGAACGGCTGCCCTGGCTCCCAGCCCTCGAACGGTATGGACCTGACCGGCGGTGCCGTGTTACGCAGCCGGACGGTGACCTCGGCCTGCAGGTCAACCTCGCCCTTGTCGTAGGCCATGAGCGCCTCGGCGAGGCCGCCGAACACCCGTCCGGTGCCAGGAACGTCCGGCGCCTGCCTGGTCAGGCAGTAAATGCCGATGATCATGTCCTGGGTCGGCATGGTCACGGGCTTGCCATCGGCGGGCTTGAGGATGTTATTGGTCGACAGCATCAAGATCCGCGCTTCGGCCTGAGCCTCGGCGGACAGCGGCACGTGCACCGCCATCTGGTCACCATCAAAGTCCGCGTTGAAAGCAGTGCAGACCAGGGGATGGATCTGGATTGCCTTACCTTCGACCAGCTGAGGCTCGAATGCCTGGATACCGAGCCGGTGCAGCGTCGGCGCGCGGTTCAGCAGCACGGGGTGCTCGCGGATGACCTCTTCGAGCACGTCCCACACCACTGGCCTGGCCCGCTCGACCATCCGCTTGGCCGACTTGATGTTCTGCGCGTGGTTCAGGTCGACCAGGCGCTTCATGACGAACGGCTTGAATAGCTCGACCGCCATCTCCTTGGGCAGCCCGCACTGGTGCAGCTTGAGCTGCGGACCGACCACGATGACGCTGCGGCCCGAGTAGTCGACGCGCTTGCCGAGCAGGTTCTGGCGGAACCGGCCCTGCTTGCCCTTGAGCATGTCCGACAGCGACTTCAGCGGGCGGTTGCCTGGTCCGGTGACCGGGCGGCCACGACGACCGTTGTCGAACAGCGAGTCGACGGCCTCCTGGAGCATCCGCTTCTCGTTGTTCACGATGATCTCGGGCGCACCCAGATCAAGCAGCCTCTTGAGCCTGTTGTTCCGGTTGATGACGCGCCTGTACAGGTCGTTCAGGTCGGAGGTCGCAAACCGGCCGCCATCGAGCTGAACCATCGGCCGCAGGTCAGGCGGGATCACCGGAATGCAGTCGAGCACCATGCCGAGCGGGCTGTTGGTGGTGTTGAGGAAGGCCGACACGACCTTGAGCCGCTTGAGCGCCCGCGCTTTGCGCTGGCCCTTGCCGCTCCTGATCGTCTCGCGCAAGCTGGCCGCCTCGGCCTCCAGGTCGAAGTTGCCGACCCGCTCCTGGATCGCCTGAGCGCCCATGCCACCGCGGAAGTAGCGGCCGAACCTGTCCCGCATCTCCCGGTAGAGCAGCTCGTCGCCCTCGAGATCTTGGACCTTGAGGCCCTTGAACCGGCTCCAGACCTCCTCGATCCGGTCGATCTCGCGCTGCGCGCGGTCGCGGATCTGCTTGCACTCCCGGTCCGAGCTCTCCCTGACCTTGCGACGGGCATCGGCCTTGGCACCGGCGGCCTCAAGCTCGGCGAGGTCCTTCTCGCACTTGGTCTGCCTGGCCTCGATGTCCACATCGCGGCGCTGCTCGATCTGGTTCTTCTCGTTGGTGATCCTGGCTTCGAGTGAAGGCAGGTCGCGGTCACGCGACTCGACTTCGACATGCGTGATCATGTAGGCGGCGAAGTAGATGACCTTCTCCAGGTCCTTCGGCGCCAGGTCGAGCAGGTAACCGAGCCGGCTGGGCACGCCCTTGAAGTACCAGATGTGCGTGACCGGCGCGGCCAGCTCGATGTGGCCCATCCGCTCGCGCCGCACCTTGGCCCTGGTGACCTCGACACCGCAGCGCTCGCAGATGATTCCCTTGAACCTGACCCTCTTGTACTTGCCGCAGTAGCACTCCCAGTCCCTCGTCGGACCGAAGATCTTCTCGCAGAAGAGCCCGTCCTTCTCTGGCTTGAGCGTGCGGTAGTTGATCGTCTCTGGCTTCTTGACCTCGCCATGCGACCAGAGCCTGATGTCATCGGCGGTGGCCAGTCCAATACGTAGATCGTCGAAGAAGTTGACGTCTAGCACGATTTTTATCCCCTAATCCCTCTGCCCGTGGTGAGGCAGCACGGTGTTCTGGATCAGACCCGGATCACACTTCTTCAACGCTGCTCGGCTCGCGCCGAGACAGGTCGATTCCTAGTTCCTCAGCCGCACGGAAGACGTCCTCGTCGGTGTCGCGCATCTCGATCGCCGCGCCGTCGCTCGACAGCACCTCGACGTTCAGGCAGAGCGACTGCATCTCCTTGATCAGCACCTTGAAGGACTCAGGGATGCCTGGCTCAGGAATGTTCTCGCCCTTGACGATGGCCTCGTAGACCTTCACCCGGCCGAGAATGTCGTCCGACTTGATCGTGAGCAGTTCCTGCAGCGCGTACGCGGCACCGTAGGCTTCGAGCGCCCAGACCTCCATCTCACCGAAACGCTGACCACCGAACTGCGCCTTACCGCCAAGCGGCTGCTGGGTGATCATCGAGTACGGGCCGGTGGACCTGGCGTGGATCTTGTCGTCGACCAGGTGCAGCAGCTTGAGAATGTAGATGTAGCCGACCGAGATCGGATCCTTGAACGGGTCGCCGGTCCGGCCGTCGAAGAGCCGGGCCTTGCCGCTCGCGCCGACCATCTGCTCGCCATCGCGGTTCGGCAGCGCCGCGCCGAGCAGGCCAGTGATCTCCTCCTCGTGAGCCCCGTCGAAGACAGGCGTGGCGACCTTCGTCCCCGGCACCGACGCGCCGGCACCGATCGCCCGCAGGCGGGTCTTCCATTCGGCATCGTCACCGTTGACCTGCCATCCGGTCGCCGCTACCCAGCCAAGGTGCGTCTCGAGCACCTGGCCGACGTTCATGCGGCCAGGCACGCCGAGCGGGTTGAGCACGATGTCGACTGCGGTGCCGTCCTCAAGGAACGGCATGTCCTCGACAGGCAGGATCTTCGCGATGACGCCCTTGTTCCCGTGCCGTCCGGCCAGCTTGTCGCCGTCGGTGATCTTGCGCTTGGCGGCCACGTAGACGCGGACCAGCTCGTTCACGCCTGGGGGCAGCTCGTCGCCCTCCTCGCGGGAGAACACGCGGACCCCGATCACCCGGCCCGACTCACCGTGCGGCACCTTCAGGCTGGTGTCCCGGACCTCGCGCGCCTTCTCGCCGAAGATTGCCCGGAGCAATCTTTCCTCTGGAGTAAGTTCGGTCTCCCCCTTGGGCGTGACCTTTCCGACGAGGATGTCGCCGGTGACGACTTCCGCGCCGATCCTGATGATGCCGCGGTCGTCGAGGTCGGCAAGCACTTCCTCGGAGACGTTCGGGATGTCCCTGGTGATCTCCTCGGGGCCCAGCTTGGTGTCGCGCGCGTCGACCTCGTGCTCCTCGATGTGGATCGAGGACAGCACATCGTCTTGCACGAGACGCTGGGACAAGATGATCGCGTCTTCGTAGTTGTGGCCTTCCCACGGCATGAACGCGACCAGGAGGTTTTTGCCCAGGGCCATCTCGCCCTTGTCGGTGCAGGGACCGTCGGCGACGACCTGGCCGACCTCGATGCGCTGGCCGCCGGTCACGATCGGCTTCTGGTTGAAGCACGTGCCCTGGTTCGACCGCTGGAACTTGGCGATCAGGTAGGTCGTCCTGGTGCCGTCGTCATTCATGATCGTGATCTCGTCGGCGCTGACCTCCTCGACCACGCCCGCCTTGGTCGCGACGATCACGTCGCCTGCGTCGGTCGCGGCACGGTACTCCATGCCGGTGCCGACCAGCGGCGCCTCGCTGCGCAGCAGCGGGACCGACTGGCGCTGCATGTTCGAGCCCATCAGCGCGCGGTTGGCGTCGTCGTGCTCCAGGAACGGGATCATGGCCGTCGCGACCGACACCATCTGGCGCGCAGAGACGTCGATGTAGTCGACCTCGTCCGGCTTGATGAAGTCGACCTCGCCGCCCTTGCGGCGGACCAGCACGCGCGCGCCGATGAAGCTGCCATCGTCCGCGATCGGCTCGTTGGCCTGGGCGATAACGTGCCTGTCCTCCTCGTCGGCGGTCAAGTAGTCCACCTGGTCGGTGACCTTGCCGGCCTTGACCTTGCGGTACGGCGTCTCGACGAAGCCGAACCGGTTGACTCGCCCGTAGGACGACAGCGAGCCGATGAGGCCGATGTTCGGGCCTTCGGGAGTCTCGATCGGGCACATGCGGCCGTAGTGGCTCGGGTGCACGTCGCGGACCTCGAATCCGGCCCGCTCGCGCGAGAGTCCCCCTGGACCAAGCGCGTTCAGGCGGCGCTTGTGCGTCAGCCCGGCCAGCGGGTTGGTCTGGTCCATGAACTGGGACAGCTGGCTCGTGCCGAAGAACTCCTTGATCGACGCCACGACCGGGCGGATGTTGATCAGGGTCTGCGGCGTGATCGCCTCGACGTCCTGCGTGGTCATCCGCTCCCGGACAACGCGCTCCATCCTGGCCAGCCCGAGGCGTACCTGATTTTGGATCAGTTCGCCTACCGACCGGATCCGGCGGTTGCCGAAGTGGTCGATGTCATCGACCTCGACCGGGATGATCTGGTCACCCGACTTCATCTCGTCCTCACCGGTGTGCAACCTGACGAGGTACTCAATGGTGGCGACGATGTCGTCCTCGGTCAGCGTGCCCTGGGTGATCGGCAGGCCGAGGCCGAGCTTCTTGTTGACCTTGTAGCGGCCGACCTTCGCCAGGTCGTAGCGCTTGGCGTTGAAGTACAGGTTCTCGAGCAGCGCCTGGGCGGACTCGCGCGTCGGCGGCTCACCTGGACGCAGCTTGCGGTAGATGTCGAGGAGGGCGTCATCCTGGCTGGTGGTGTGATCCTTCTCCAGGGTCGCCCGCATCGACTCATACGCACCGAACCGCTCAAGGATGCGGGCCTCGTCCCAGCCAAGCGCCTTCAGCAGTACGGTGACGCTCTGCTTGCGCTTCCGGTCGATACGGACGCCGACGGCGTCGCGCTTGTCGATCTCAAATTCCAGCCAGGCACCGCGGGACGGGATCACCTTGCAGCTGTAGATGTCCTTGTCCGAGGTCTTGTCGACCTGGCGGTCGAAGTAAACGCCCGGCGACCGCGTCAGCTGCGAGACCACGACACGCTCGGTGCCGTTGATGATGAACGTGCCCTTGGGCGACATCAGCGGGAAGTCGCCCATGAACACGGTCTGGCTCTTAATCTCGCCCGTCGAGTTGTTGATGAACTCCGCCGTCACGAACATGGGCGCGGAGAAGGTCATGTCCTTCTCCTTGCACTCGTCGGCCGAGTACTTCGGCGGCTCGAAGCGATGATCTCGGAACGACAGGGACATGGTCCCTGTGAAGTCTTCGATCGGGCTGATTTCCTCGAAGATCTCTTCGAGGCCTGATTGCTCTGACAGGTCCTTGATGCCGAGCTTCCGCTCGGCCTCTATACGATCCCGCCACCTGTCGTTGCCGAGCAACCAGTCAAAGGAGTCGGTCTGCAATGCGAGCAGGCTCGGAACCTCGAGCGGTTCCTTGATACGGGCGAAAGAGATGCGATGTGGACCGGGAGCGATAGCTGAGGCGCTGCGCGAGGCTGCCAACAGGGGTCCTTCCGAGCTCGTGGCTGAACGGTCTCCGCGCGCACGCCAGAGGACCTGCGGCCTCGCCGCATGGGTTACGATGTTGCCGAGGACTAGTGGGTGCAGCGCAAATTTGCAGTGTAGTCGATGGACACACCGCCGGTCAACTCTAATGCACCCTGATACTCACGGTTGAAGGCAGCATCGCTCTTGAAGGCCGAAACGTCAAGAGCACAGGGCACTGTGTTGGGATCTCAATCAACGTGACGAAGCTCACAGTCTTCGGTGTGTTTGAGCGGCTCGCGCGGAGGGCAAGACTAGTGGTTTTCCCGTGGGGGTGGTTCGGCGTGATTCCGGGTCAGGACTCCCCCTGTGGCCTTCCGTGGGTGGCTCCCCGCCGTGGCTTTCCGTGGTGGCTCCCCGCCGTGGCTTTCCGCCGTGGCTTTCCGCCGTGGCTTTCCGGGGTGGCCTTCCGGGGTGGCCTTCCGGGGTGGCCTTCCGGGGTGACTGCCCGCACGTGACACTCCGCTGCGGCTCCCGCCGTGATCTCCCCGGATGATTGCGTACAGGTGGGGCACCCCGGTGTCGCTTCAACGACACCG
>DASTJM010000111.1:0-7354 GCA_035716545.1 Streptosporangiaceae bacterium | reverse complement strand
AGCAGGTGCGTGCCATCCCTTAACCAGAAAGGGACGGCAATGACCATCGTAGAAGAAAGACGAGCCATCACCGGCGGGGTAGACCCCCACTCCGAGGTTCACGTGGCCGCGGCTCCTGATCCTGTCGGAGGGCTGCCCGGGACGCGGGACTTCCCGGCGACGTCGGCCGGGCATGCCAGCCTGCTGGGCTGGCTGGACGGGTTCGGCGAGGTCACGCTGATCGGGGTGGAGGGCACCGGCAGCTACGGCGCCGGGCTTTCCCGGCACCTCGGCAAGCACGGGGGGCCAGACATGCGTTTCCCAGATCCTCCTGACGAACGAGGGAGCAGCATGATCGACAAACAACCGACCGAACCCTGCGCCGACCTCGTGCTTGCACGCGATTCCAGCAGTGATCTTCCGACGTCGGCTCTCGCGGCGGTTGTCCCAGAGAGCCAGGAAGTTGCTGAGTCGAGACGTCCCGATCCGCTGAAGGCCCTGGCGTGCTCGCGTAGCTGCGCGATTGGTCCCGCCTGCCAGGATCCGGTTGCGCGCTGGGCCGCGGGTGTCTGCCCGCCTGGCGGGGCGAACGGCCCCGCGAGTCGCTTGTGGGGATTTTGTGGGGGACTTGAGGCTTGTGCGTCGCGCCTGCACCATTGGAATTCTCTGCCCTCCTGTGTTGATGCAGGCAGGAGGGCTGACGGACGACCCGGGTCGTGGAGCCGGTGAGCGGGATCGAACCGCTGACCTGCCGCTTACAAGGCGGCCGCTCTGCCATCTGAGCTACACCGGCGGGAACGTCGGCCATCGTAGCCGAAGCTCAGCTAACACGCGCATCCCCCTCTAGACCTGGGCGCTCACGCTGGGCGGCACCAGGCTTCTCCTCACCTGCGGGTCTCGCGCATGACGGCACCAATATCTGGGTCGCCAGCGAGCGCGGCGATTCGGTGACCGAACTCAGCGCCCTCAGCGGCCAGTGGGTGCGCACTGCCGACGGCGGGCACTTCGCTTTCGGCGGACCGGTCCAGATCGTCATTGCCGATTCCCGGGCATGAGTGGCAAATTCCGCTTCCAAGGGCAGCCACACACCGAACTGCCGCCCGGCTAACCGCCGAACGAGAGGGTTCGGGCGAAGACGTGCGCGAGGATTCCGTTGGACGACGCGTTGAGGCGGCCGGTCAGCGTAAGGCCCGCGGGTAGCTGGGAGAGCGGTATCTCGATATTGTCGGCCTTGCTCAGCAGCCCTGACGGCAGGTCACCACTGCTGCTGACCAGGTGCAGCTTGATAGCGTGCGGGCCGGCGTTCACGACCCGCCAGGTCGCTGAGGCGTTAACGATGCCGCCGGCAAGCTTGAGGCTGCCCTGCAGCTCGTTGTTGCCGACGGCCGTGATCTTGAGTCCCTGTGATCCGCCGCCAAGGAATCCGGCGAGCGGCCCCGCTTCGGAGAGCACGTTACCGATCGCGCCGAGACTGATCAGTACCGTGCCGTTCAGCGGGCCAGCGCTTCCGCCGTTGAAGCTGGAGTTCAGTCGCACGTTCGCGGCGGTGACGCTGAGCTTGGAGATCGTGACCGGGCCAGCGGGGAACTGAGCAGAGCTGATCGTTACCTTGTCGAAGTGCCGCGTGGCGACTTGGGTAAGGAACGGGAAGCCTGCGATGCTCACGCCCGGTTTCCTGGGGAAGCCCTGCTTCTGGATCTGCACCGCGGCCTCGTTCTCGGCGAAGGCCTTCGCCCCGAAGTCGAGCGCCACCAGGACCACCAGGATGACGATGACCCACGTCAGCGCCTTGCGGCCGGTGCGCTTGCGCTTGCGCACCTGATACCCGGCATACATGTTCGGCACCTGGTCGCCATAATTGCCGTAGTTGGGGTAATTGCCGTAGTTGCCGGACAAGCTGGTCACCTCTTCCGGGGTTGTCGCAAGGCTACGTCTCAGGGCAGCTTGCTCAGGTCGACCACCTGGATCTGCGCTGAGCCGTTGTCCGAGACGAGCAGGTAGCGGCCGCCCGGAACGACACCGAACTCGCGCGGCAGATCGCCGCTCTGGATGAAGCCGAGCAGGGCCGGCTTCCCGCCCAGCGCTGCGGGGACGTTCACGACGGCCAGGTTGTCAGCGAGTCGCGACGTGTGATTGACGTCGGTGTCGGCGACAACCAGCCGGCTACCGCCGTTGACAAGAGCGAGCCCGATGGGCGTCTGGCCGACGGGCACCTTAGCGATCAGCGCATGACGCGAACCCGAGGTCCGCAGCGCGGGCGCGTTGAATCCGAGTACGGCGTTGCTCCCCCGGGCGGTGACCCAGACAGTCGCGCCATCCGCGGAGGTGGTGACCCTCGATGGCTGGCACCCGGCGAGATCTTGCGCCTTGATCGAGTTAGCCGGGTCCGCCTCCGCCTTCTGCACGTTGAGCACGCTGAGCAGACCCGGGCCCGTGCCGTGCGGATCGTTCTTGGTGTTGCTGGTCACGTAGAGCCAGTGGTTGTCAGGCGAGATCGTCAGCCCGACCGGGTTGCTGCCGATCGGCACCGCGCCGACGAAGTCCGACGAGTCGAACGAGCCGGTCGATACTGCCTTGCGAAGATTGAAGACAGCGACGACATTGCCAGATTTCAAGGTGACGAATACGAACTTGTCCTGCCTGCCGACGGCGACCGAGACGGCCTGTCCGTTACCGATGTTCGGATCGGTGAGGGTACCGACAATTGGCCCGGCGCCTGCCTCGGCGCTGGCGGCGCTCAGCACGGTGACACCGCTGCCTGCCGCGACAAGCAGGTACTTGCCATCATGCGTCATCGTCGCGCCAGCCGCCTGCCTGCCGCTGGCCGCGATGACATAGTTGTGCGCAGTTGTCAGCGAGAGCCCGGGTCCCCGGCTGAGCACCTGCAACGTGGTCCGGGTGATGGCGAAGACGAACTTGCCGTCCTGGCTCGTCAGGATGCCGAATGGATTGCCGCCCTGGATACCTGCCCGCTTGCTGGGGACCTTAAGGCTCGGTCCGTTGGCGGCGGTGGTGGTGCACCCAGGCAGAGTCAGTGCCGTTGTGCGGGTGGTGCTTGTCTTGCCGCTGTGGTGGTGCAGGCCGAGGTAGCCGCCACCGCCAGCCAGGATCACCAGCAGCGCGGCAGCGGCGGCGATCACGCCGGGCGACCGCCACCGGGACCGCCCGCGGGGCTGGCCGCCACCTTGGTCACCGTACGGCACCTGGCCTCCGTAAGGCGGCTGGGCGCTATAAGGCGGGGGCTGGCCGCCGTGCGATGCCTGCTGGGATTGCCAGTGCGCCGCGGTCAGGTCCGGCGACGTATCCCGGCCGGTGCCGCCGGCGAGCCGGGTGGGCGAGCCGCCTGCTGTGCTGTCTCGTTGCTGGGTAGCCTCGGCCGGGTCCCGGCCGGCGCTGCCAGTCCGGCTGCCTCCGGCACCTCCCGCCCCCCTGTCACCCGAGGCGCCGACGACGATCTGAGTCATCGGATGCGACGGAGCCGAGCCGGGACCTGAGTCGTACGGCCTGATACCGAACGCGTCCCGAAGCGCCAGCGCAAACTCCGTGCAGGTGGCGTACCGCTGCTCGGCCGGCTTAGCCATCGCCTGGGCGAAGACACGGTCGACCGCCGCGGACAGGTCTGGCCTGCGGCTCGTGACCGGCGGCGGAGGTTCAGTCAGCTGGGCGTACATCACGGCCATCGCGTCATTGCGCACGAATGGCGGAGACCCGGTGATGAGCTCATAGGCGGCGCACGCGAGTGCGTACTGGTCCGCACGCCCGTCGACCGGCCTGCCTTCGATCTGCTCCGGCGCGATGTAGTCGAGCGTGCCGAGGAACATCCCGGTCCCGGTCAGCCCGGTCGCCTGAAGCGAGGCCTTGCTGAGGCCGAAATCAGACAAGTAGACGTGATCTGGCCGCCCGCCGCCAGGGCGGGCATCCAGCAGCATGTTCGCC
The DNA here is from genome assembly GCA_035716545.1 of Streptosporangiaceae bacterium. Classification (GTDB taxonomy): domain Bacteria; phylum Actinomycetota; class Actinomycetes; order Streptosporangiales; family Streptosporangiaceae; genus Chersky-822. The sequence goes on along the minus strand of DASTJM010000111.1, from coordinate 3,439 downwards.
GGCTTCACGTCGCGGTGGACCAGGCCGCGCGCGTGCGCCGCGTCGAGCGCGCCGGCGACCTGGGAGATGACCTCGGCGACCCGCCCGGGCGGCAGCGGGCCGAGCTGCCCGAGCATGGAGCGGACGTCGCCACCGCGCACATAACGCATCGCGATGAAGAGGACGCCGCTCGACTCGCCGGCCTCGAAGACCGGGATGATGTGCGGGTCGTCCACCGCCGCGGCGGCGCGTGACTCGCGGATGAATCGCTGTCTGAACGCCTCGTCGGCGGCCAGCGCCGGCGCGAGGATCTTGAGCGCCACGGTACGGTCAAGACGTTCATCATGCGCACGGAAGACAACGGCCATGCCGCCCTGGCCGATCTGCTCCTCGAGCCGATAGCCAGCTATTCGCGCCCCTGGCCCGAAACTGCCCGGCACCCCCGGGTTGTCCTGGGTCACCGTGCCTCCAACGGGATCCGGTGTGGCCGGAGCTTGCCTAGCCGTCGCTTCACTGCCATTCCCCGTATCGTCGTAATGTCCAGATTTTCCAAATATCCCCGATAACCTGCATCCGCCAATCGTGGCCACTGGTAACTTGAGGAACTAGGCAGGTCGGCCAGACGAGTGCTCCAAGTATCCGGTTTGACCATCCCCCCCGCAACTCACCTGTCCGGCAGGGCAAGGTAGCGTGGCTTGAGTTTTCCGCGCCGGCAGTACTGGGTACCCGGGAACGAGGCATGCCCCTCAAATAGTTAGATACCCTTATAAAGTAGCCCCGCCAGCCAGATCGGGACATAGCCAGCCGGTCACAGAAGCTGAACGACCCCAAAAGCTGGATACATCTGGCAGGTAAAACCGTTCTACAGTGTCTCCATGACGCCTGAGTTCGGTAACTCGCCCGCGGGCCCTGCGCTGCTTGTGCGCACCCCTGACGCGGAGCGCTCGCTGTCCGCCGGCCGTAGCTACTACGTAGGCCGTGACCCCCAGTCCGACATTGTCGTGAACGACTCCCGCGTGTCGTGGCGGCACGCGGTGCTGCGAGTCGACGGCTCCACCTGGCTGCTCGAAGATGTTGGCTCGACCAACGGGACCTTCCAGGGCAGCAACCGGGTGCAGCGCGTGTCGATCTCAGGGAACTGCGCGGTCAGGCTCGGCCACTCCAATGACGGTCCCGCGCTGTCCTTCGTCGTCTCGGCACCGGTCCGGGCGCAACCGCAGCCAGTCATGCCCGGTGGCCCAGTGGCGACCCAGTACGCGCCGAGCCCCGGCGTCGGCTTGCCGCCAGGACCGCAGCCCGTCAACCCGGCGGTACAGCAGGTGCACGGCGATCACGGGCTCGGCGGCGGCCATGGCGGCCGGCCTGACGGGTTCGGCCCGCCCCCCGGGCATCCCGGCTACGGCCCTGTCGTAGGCCAGTCTCGCCTCAGCATGGAGCGGCAGCCGAGCGCGGTACTCCAGCTGCCCAAGACGCTGCTCAAGATCGGGCGGGCCGCCGACAATCAGGTCGTCGTCGCCGACCTGTCCGTGTCCAGGTACCACGCCGAGCTGCGCAGGGATCAGCGCGGCGGTTACTCGATCTACGACCTGGGCAGCCACAACGGCACGTTCGTGAATGGCCAGCGGGTCGGTGCGGCGCCGGTGACCGAGCGGGACATCATCGGCATCGGCCCGGCGACCTTCAAGCTGGTCGGCGAGGAGCTTCAGGAATTCCTCGACACAGGCGACGTCTCTTACATCGCCCACGACCTGACCGTGACGCTGCCGAGCGGCCGGGTGCTGCTCGACCACGTGACATTCCCGCTGGGCGAGCGCTGCCTCATGGGCGTGATCGGCCCGAGCGGCGCCGGCAAGTCGACCCTGCTCGGCGCGCTGACCGGAATAGCGCCGGCTAACCACGGGACCGTGCTGTACGACAATCGCGACCTGTACATGAACTACGCGGAGTTGCGCAGCCGGATAGGCCTGGTCCCGCAGGACAACATCCTGCATACTCAGCTCACCGCCCGCCGGGCGCTCGGCTTCGCGGCCGAGCTTCGGTTCCCGAGGGACACCAGCAAGGCCGAGCGCATGCACAGGATCGATGAGGTGCTGGCCGAGCTCGCGCTGACCAAGCACGCGGAGACCAAGACCGCCGCCATGTCGGGCGGCCAGCAAAAGCGCGTGAACGTCGCGCTTGAGCTGATGACCAAGCCATCGCTGCTGTTTCTTGACGAGCCGACCTCCGGTCTTGACCCTGGCCTGGACAAATCCGTCATGGAGCAGATGGCGCAACTGGCCCACGACGGGCGCACGGTCATCGTCGTCACTCACTCAGTCGCCAACCTGAACCTGTGCGACCGGCTGCTCGTGCTCGTGCCCGGCGGCAAGATCGCGTATTTCGGCGCGCCGCAGGACGGGCTCAAGCACTTCAACGAGCCTGGCTGGGCAGAGGTATTCCAGATGTTCGAGGCCGAGCCGAACCGCGACTGGCAGGCCGAGTACCGCAACTCCACCTACTACCAGCAGTACATCGTGGCCGGCCTGGAGGGCGCCGCCCTCCAGCACCGCAACCCCGGTGCGGTGCCGGTGCAGGCGCCCAAGCAGAGCAACCGCGCCGCCCAGATGTCCACGATGGTCAGGCGCTACATGGCCGTGCTCGCCTCGGACCGGGGCTTCCTCGCCTTGCTCGTCGGCGTCATCGTCGGCCTGGGCGCGATGGTCAGGCTCTTCCCGCTCACCGGCGGATTCAGCGCGCCACCGGGCAAGATAAATAGCGGCGCTCAATCCGTGCTGCTGATCTTGATCCTCGGGGCCTGCTTCGCTGGCGCACTCAACTCGGTGCGAGAAATAGTCAAGGAACGGCCGATCTACTCCCGGGAAAGGGCGGCCGGCCTGTCTGCCGGGTCATATCTCTGCTCCAAGCTCATCGTGCTCGGCGTGATCAGCGCCTTCCAGGCGGTGCTGCTCGTGCTGGTCGGCCTCGCGGGTACGACCTTCCCGCCGAAGGGCGCGCTCCTGCCGATCCCGCTGGCCGAGGTCATGCTGTCGGTGGCGCTGGTCGGCGTCGCTTCGATGGCGATCGGCCTGCTGGTGTCGTCGGTAGTCAGTACGGCCGAGCGAGCGATGCCGCTTGTGTTCTTGCTCGTCATGGTCCAGGTGGTCACGACCGGCGGCATCTTCGCGATCCACGGCAAGGCCGGGATCGAGGAGATCGCCTGGTTCACCCCGTCCCGGTGGGGCTTCGCCGCGAACGCCGCTACCACTGACCTGAATACGATCGGCGGCTTCACCGCCCAGCACAATGCCGATCCATTGTGGAATCACACGGCGCACGCGTGGATCATCGACATGGCCGCTATGGCGGCGCTATTCGTCTTCTACTCCGTTATCACCTGGTGGCGCCTCAACAAGCTCGGCCCGCTGAAGAGGGGCCAGTAGCCGGGGCAAGGCCGGCCTCACGGACACTGCCGGGGTGGGCG
>DASTJM010000110.1:0-51514 GCA_035716545.1 Streptosporangiaceae bacterium | reverse complement strand
GGGGAGGTTTGGGGTTCCCGGGGGGAGGTTTGGGGTTCCCGGGGGGAGGTTTGGGGTTCCCGGGGGGAGGTTTGGGGTTCCCGGGGGGAGGTTTGGGGTTCCCGGGGAGGGTCTTCGGGTTCCTGGTGGAGGGATTTCATGTTGTGGAGCCCTGCCGTGCTATTCAACGAAACAGCTCCACAACACGAAAGGGCTCCCTCAGGAGCCCGAGACAACTCCACGATCATGACGGAAGTGCTCCCGTAAACGAAAGCTCCTCACCTAGAAGACGAAAACACTCCCGCCAGCGCAATGCCGCTGACTGAAGCAGTATCACTTTGCGCGACTCGCCCATGCGGCATCACGGCGTGGGACGCAGATCCACCCGGCAAGCCCGGCAAAAGCCACATAGGAGACACCGTAGGACCACGGCCCGTCCTCCGCCCGGCCGCTGCCCCGGTTCGGGCGGCCCCGGCGCCCGAAGGCTGTGGCCACCGGCATCCACGGCATCCACGGCATCCACGGCATCCGCGGTGTCCAGGTTGATGCTGGCCACCTGCTCGCCGTGCCACGAGACAGTTTCCACAGCCGACGTGATGTCCCGTGATCACGATCCTGGCTAGAAGCCCTGGAATTTTGCCGAACCGCCCGGCGCCTTGACGGGCCAGCCATCGCTTGCGATAGTCGTTGACTGTCGACAATTAGTGAAACGTGGAACCGAACGCGCGGTGCGGATGCGGACATAACAGAGGAGGCGCAACCGTCCGTACGAACGCGACCGTGCGAACGTGACCAAGCTCGGGCGCGACCATGCGAACGTGACCCAGCTCGGGCGCGACCGTGCGAACGTGACCCAGCTCGGGCGCGACCGTGCGAACGTGACCCAACTCGGGCGCGACCGTGCGGGCACAGCCGAACTCGGGCGCGAACCCAGCACGGGGCGCGACCGTGCAGGTACAGCTGAGCGCGGGCGCGGGCTCAGCGCGGGCCGGCCATGCGGGCTCTCGGGTGAGCGCGACCGGGCGGGCGCAAGCGCGACCGGGCGCAAGCGCGACCCAGCGAGGGGGCGACCCAGCGAGGGGCGACCGACCGCGCAGGCGCGACCGACCGCGCAGGCGCGACCGGGCGGACGCGACCAGGCGCGACCGTGCGGCAACGCAAGGTACGACAGCGGGATTGGAGTGGGCGAACCGGTGACCGACGCGGTGCATGTCTTGATCGCTTCGCCGCTTGAGGCGGAGCACGCTGAGCGGATCGCGGTCGCCGACGCGCGGGTTCGGCTGCTGTACGCGCCAGAGTTGCTGCCGACACCGCGCTACGGCTGCGACCACGGCGGCATTAGGCGTGAGCTTTCAGAGCCTGACCTGCGTCGCTGGCGCGAGCTGCGGGCCGCGGCCGACGTCAGCTTCGACTTCGACTGGCAGGCGCCCGAGCGGACTAGGGCGAACTCCCCCAGATTGCGCTGGGTCCAGTGCACGAGCGCGGGAATCGGCGGGTTCCTCGAGCGCACCGGGCTGATCAGCAGCGACATCGTGTTCACCACGGCGGCCGGCGTCCACGGCGTGCCGCTGGCGGAGTTCACGCTGTTCGGGCTGCTCTACTTCGCCAAAGGCGCACCTGTGCTCGCGAAATGGCAGGCCGAGCACCACTGGGAACGGCATGCGACCAGGCAGCTTCGCGGATCGAGCGCGCTGCTTGTCGGTCTGGGGGGCGTCGGCCGGGAGGTCGCGAAGCTGCTCGCCGCCGCCGGAGTGCGGGTGATCGGCGCCGGACGCCCAGGCCGCGAGTACGACGTCGAAGGCGTGATGTCCTATGTCGCCGACACCGAGATCGGCTCCGTGCTGCCGGGCGTCGACGCGCTGATCCTGGCGTGCCCGCTGACGGACAGGACGCGCGGCCTCATCGGCCGCAAGGAACTCGAGCTGCTGAAACCCGCCGCGGTACTGGTGAACATCGCCCGGGGCCAGGTCGTGGACGAACCGGCGATGATCGACGCGCTGGCCTCCGGGCGTCTGGCCGGGGCCTGCCTGGATGTCTTCCAGACCGAGCCGCTGCCAAGCGAATCCACGCTGTGGGAGCTGCCTAACGTGCTCATTTCCCCGCATTCGGCGTCCACGGTAGCGGCCGAGAACGGGCTGATCACCGACCTTTTCATCGACAATCTCCAGCGCTGGCTCGCCGGCGAGCCGCTGCGCAACGTGTTCGACAGCTCCGCTGGCTACTAACGAAGGATGAGTCCGATGGCATCAGGCAAGCTCGCGGTCGCGGTAGTGGGGACAGGACGCTGGGCCCGGCGAGCCCACATTCCTGGCTGGCAGCGGGATGGCAGGGCCGAAGTCGTGGCGCTGGCGGACACCGACCCAGACGCGCTCGCTGAGGCGGCAGCAAAGTTCGGGGTGACACGCACCACGGCCGATTACAAGGAGCTACTCGGCGACCCGGCCATCGACGTCATCGACGTCGTCACCGGCAACCGGCCGCATTATGAGATCAGCTACGCCGCCCTCGTGGCGGGCAAGCACGTGCTGTGCGAGAAGCCGGTCCATCAGGACTACCGCAAGACCAGGGAGGCGGCCGATCTTGCCGCGGCCAAAGGCCTGAAGACCAAGGTCGGCTTCACGTTCAGGTACGCGCCGGCCATCCAGTACGCCAAGTCGCTGATCGACGCGGGCTTCATCGGCGAGCCGTACATGTTCAACGGCTTTGAGCAGAACAGCCAGTGGATCGACCCGGCCACGCCCCTGCGCCAAGTCAGCCCGGATGCCGACCCCGCCGTCGTCGCCGTCTCGTCGGTCGAAGGTTACGGAGCGCCGATCATCGACATCATGCACTGGTGGCTCGATGCCCCGCTGCGATCGGTGGTCGGGACGATGCGCAACTTCGTGCCCGTCCGCATGATCCGCGACACCGGCCAGATGACCAGGGCAAACATCGACGACGGCGACATGTGGATCGCGGAGTTCGGTTCGCCCGGCGGCGGCGCCCTGGCATCGATCCAGTCCTCGTATGTGACCGTCGGCAATTATCCCGGCATCGAGGCCCGCATCTACGGGTCGAAGGGCGCGATCATCGCGAGGCTGGTAGACGAGTTCGGCATCTGCCAGACGATCAAAACGGCGACGAAAGACGCGGTCGAGTTCACCGAAGCAGAGATCCCGGCTGAGTACTTTCCGGTGAACGGCCATTCCGGCGAGCCGTGGGAGTACTTGTTCTACTCCAACTTGGTCTCCGATTTCATCAGCGAGATCACCGGTGACGGCCCCACGGCCGGCGACTTCGCCCAGGCGGCGCTGGTGCAGGAGACGATCAACGCGTTCGAGGCATCGTTCCGGCGGCGGGCTTGGGTCGATTTCCCCCTTTCGGCGGCCAGCGCCAGCCACGCCGAAGCGGTGGCCGCGACGTGAAGGCGGTCACGAACGCGGCCAGCCTGGTCACCCAGGTGCTCACTGGTGAGGTCTGGCCGCCGCTCGCTGACCGGCACGGCTACCGAATAGGCCCGGACGGCCAGCCTTTCGCGTTGCCCGGCATGGGCGGCATGACGCTCGGCGTGGCTTGCGGCGACCCGGCCACCGGCTACGCCAGCGACCACCTGGAACCCGGCGCCTCGGTCAGGCACCGCGACCCCGGCGCGAACCTGGCCGTGCAGTTCCTCACCTGCGTCGGCAACCAGGTCACGGTCTCCTCAGGACCGGCCGCCGGGGCGACCGGCCACGTGATCGGCCAGCACGCCTACGTCCTGACTTGCTTCGACGAGCAGGTGAGCGCCTCCATTACCGTTGGCGACCCGGTCACGATCACGGCAGTCGGGCAAGGGCTTCGCCTGGAAGAACACCCGACAATCACGGTGAAAAATTGCTCACCCGGACTGATCGACGCGATGCCAGGCGGGACATCCGCCACTGGTCGCCTCGCCGTGCATATCGCCGCGAGCGTCCCGGCCGAGGCCATCGGCGCCGGGGTCGGGATGATCTCCGAGTACGCCAACACCGACCTGATGGGCGCCTACGCCGGGCTGGGCGACGATTTGTCGCTCGGCCTGGAGTCACTGCGCATCGGCGACATCGTGGCGCTTGCGGATAGCGATCATCGATACGGCCGGGGCTACCGCGCCGGCTTTCTCACCATCGGGGTGATCTCAACGGGCCAGTGCATGCTCTTTGGTCACGGGCCGGGTCCGAGTTCGCTGCTCAGCGGCCCGGCTGAAGCGTTCGAGCTAATCGACGATCCGCAAGCGAACCTCGCGAGCTGGTACCACGAAAGCTCCCCGCGAGCGGCGAGCGCACTGTGAGCGCGCAACTGGCCCCGGTGGCGGTCAATCTTCTTGGCGTGGTCGAGCACCCCTCCTTCGGTGACAGCCCGTACCGGATCGACGCCGATGGCGCCCCGTACGTGCCGGTCGGCGACGGCGGCCTGGTTCTCGGCGTCCGCCTGGGCGACTTCGCCCTGGCCCCTGGCAGCGATCACGTCGCCCCGGGCGCTTGCCTGGTTCACCCTGACGACGCGGCCCGCCACGCGCTGCTACTGTACTCCTGCATCGGCAATCAGGCTGTGGTCAGGAGCGGTGCCGCCGCCGGGGCGACGGGTGCCGTCATCGGCAAGCGGGGTGAGAGCGGGAGGCTAATCGCCGGCTTCGATTCCGAAGTCCTGCCGATGATGCGGCCAGGCGACCAGGTCAGCGTCCGCAGCGCCGGCCAGGGCGCGGCACATCCGGTGCCCGCCGGCGTGATGGCGCTCAACGTGGACCCCGGGCTGCTTCAGGCGCTCCCGATCACGCGAGATTCCCGGGGGCTCCAGGTGAGCGTTCGCGCGATCTTGCCGGCGAAGCTGGCGGGCAATGGCCTGGGCAGGCCGGCCGCCGCCTGGGATCTGGACCTGCAGGTCCCGCCTGCCCGCACATCCAGCCAGGCCGCACCAGTCGATCTCCCCCTGCTCCTCGGTGATCTCGTCGCAATTAACGACATTGATGCGCGATACAACATCGGATACCGGCACGGTTGGGTCACAATTGGAGTCATCGTGCACGGAGCGAGCCCGCTTCCTGGCCACGGTCCCGGAATGACAGCGGTTTTGACAGGTCCGGCATCGGCACTGCGCCCGGTACCGGACGTCGCTCGTCACACCGGATTGACCGCCTCTATGCTGAACATACGGTGACAGGCTGCCAGACACGGAAGGAGGCCGGCGCCATTCTTGAGCACGTGTCGCTGCCCGAAGCAGTGGGCCGCGCGCTGCGGCACCGGATACTCAATAATGAGCTTCCGGCGGATACCCGCCTCGTCGAAGCGAATCTCGCGGCTGAATTCGGTGTGAGCCGCGGCACAATTCGCGACGCCATGCGGAGCTTGCAATCTGAGGGCCTGATCGCCATCGTGCCGCGCCGGTACAGCATCGTCACCAGGATGTCCGCAGAGGACGCCGAAGACGTTTGCTTTGCCCGTTTCGTGCTCGAAGATGCCAGTGTGATGGGCGGCCTTGGCCCGAACCACGAGGAACTGGCCGAAGGCCTGCGCCAGGCGCTGGAGGAAATGGCCACCGGGGCCCGCGCCGACGACCTGGATGCCGTCGTCGAGAGCGACACCAAGTTCCACGCCGTGCTTATCGAGGTCTCAGGCAGGCGTCGCCTGAAGGATCTCTGGTCGATGCTGAACAGCCAGATGGGAGCGCTCATGCGGTCCTCCATCGAGCGGCAGGGCATCAGCCTGGACGACGCGGTCGACCGGCACCGGCCGCTGCTCGCGGCGGTCGCCAACGGCGACGTCGCCGAACTTCGCCTGGCAATACGCGACCATTACCTTGAAGGCTTCGGCGACCTGGCGCGCTAGACCCTGGCCCCCGTTACCTCCTTGTCGTGCAGGTGGCAGGCAACTGACCGGCCGCCGCTGGCTGGCGCGCCGAGTTGCAGCAGTGCTGGCTCCCGTTCGGCGCAGATTGGCATGGCCATCGGGCAGCGCGGATGGAAATGGCAGCCAGACGGGCGCTCGATCGCGTTCGGGATGTCGCCGGTCAGGGCGGGCTTGATCGCCTTGCGCCGCGTGGTGAGCTTGGGCGCGGCCCTGACGAGCGCTTGGGTGTATGGATGCAGCGGCTCGGTGAAGATCTCCGCGGTCGGCGCGTACTCGACTACCCGGCCCAGGTAGAGCACGGCCGTGCGCTGGCTGATGTGCTTGGCCACATCGAGGTCATGGGTGACGAAGAGGTAGGTCAGCCCGCGTTCGGCCTGAAGGGCGATCAGAAGGTTAAGCACCTGCGCCTGAATCGAGACGTCGAGCGCGGATAGTGGCTCGTCGGCTACCAGCAAACTCGGCCGCGCGGCCAGCGCCCTGGCGATGCCGACCCGCTGCCGCTCGCCGCCGCTGAAGGCCTGCGGCCTCCGCGCGGCCTGCGCGGGCGACAGCCCGACGGTCCGCAGCAACTCGGCTACGAGCGCGGGCCGCTCCGCGCGGCTCGCCACCTTGTGGACCTTGAGCACCTCGGCGAGCGACTGGCCAACCGTCATCGTCGGATTCAGCGATGAGTACGGGTCCTGGAATACGCCCTGGATCTGGCGCCGCACCGTCTTGGCCGCTTCGCTCGAGCGGTCCAGGATGCTCGATCCCCGATACAGAATGTCGCCGCTCGTCGGCGTGTAAAGGCCAAGAAGCAACCGGCCGAACGTAGTCTTTCCCGAGCCGGTCTCCCCGACCAGAGCCAGGGTCTGCCCGCGATGGATTTCCAGCGAGACGCCGTCGACGGCTTTGAGCACGGGACGGGACTTGCCGACCGATGCGTGCCCGACTGAGAAGTACCTGGACACATTGATGGTCTGGACGATGGGCCGGGTCTCGGCGCTATCCGCGGGCATTGGCGTTCTCCGCTGGTAGGGGTGAGAGCAGCGTGAACCGGCCCGCCCCGGATCCGCCGTCTACATCGAGCACCGTGCCGGTCACGTGCGCGGCATCCGCCGAGGCCAGGAACATGACCGCGTTCGCGATGTCGGCCGGATGCCCAGCCCGGCGCTCGCCGTTGACGGCGAGCGGTATCGCCTCGACGAGTGCCTGCCTGAGTGCGTCGGGAGCACGGTCGGGGTAGGCATCGCTCCAGCCGCGCACGTCGATGTAACCGGGAGCGACCACATTGACCCGGATGCCGTGCTCGCCGAGCTCCATCGCGAACACCTTGCTCATGACCTCGACGGCGGCCTTGGAGGCCGCGTACGCGGCGCCGCCGGGACGCGGACTCCGGGCCGACCCGGTGGAGATGTTCACGATCGCACCGCCTCCCCCAGCACGCACCCGGTGCCTTGCGAAGGCCTGCATCATCATGAACGAGCCAGTCACATTGACGGCGAAGACCCGGTCCCAGGCCTGCGGCGTCATGTCGAGCAGCGCGCCGTCCGGATAGGACGCCGCGTCGTTGACCAGGATGCTGACCGGGCCGAATCGCCGGGCCGCCGCGGCGACGACCGCGCCGGCGAGCCCCTGCTCGCCGACGTCACCGGTCACCGTGAATACCTGTGGTTCGCCGTCAAAGTATCCCGAATTCACGAGGTCGACGACGAGCACCGACGCACCCTGGTCGACAAGGGCGCAGGTGATCGCACGGCCTATCCCGTTCGACCCTCCGGTCACGATCGCGACCTGGTCATCGAAGCGGCGCTTGCCCTGCTCGCTCACCCGCCCCTCCTTTCCCGCAACGCAGGCGCCGCTCGGCCGGCCTCCGGCGGGCGGCCCCTGCTGTCGTCCTGGCAGCAGCGCTGCGCCCGACCCGCGACCTCGCTGACGTGCGCTGCGTTCGATGTCGCGCTGATTCACCCAACGAATATTTTATTGTCGATTGTCGACGAAGAGTAGCATAGAGATCGCGATGACGGCTGTACAGGCGGTGGCAGCTGTTATCAGAGACGCGGTGGCTGCCGTCTGGAGTCTGGCTGCCGCTGGAGTAGGGACAGCCGACCACCTGACCGTCCGGCACGGAGCGCAGACTGAGGACGAGGGTCCGGCGGGACGAGGGTCCGGCGAAGACGGCGGAGGCAGCATGAGCGAAGGCAGCGTCAGCGAAGGCAACATCAGCGAAGGCAACATCAGCGAAGGCAATGCCAGCGAAGGCAATGCCAGCGGCGGCAATGCCAGCGGCGGCAGTACCAGCGGCGGCAGTACCAGCGGCGGCAGTACCAGAGGCGGCAGTACCAGAGGCGGCAACGTCGGGAGAGGCAACGGCAGCGGCGGCAACGGAGACGCGGCGCGTCTCTTCAGCGGCGTGGGCGTGGCGCTCGTGACGATCTTCGGCCCGGACGGGGCGGTGGACGAGGCGGCGACCGCGCGTCACGCAGCGGACCTGGCCAGGCGCGGGATGCGGGTCGTGCTGGTAGCGGGGACAACGGGCGAGGCCGGCAAGCTGACCGACGGCGAGCGGGTCGGGCTGATCAGGGCGGTGCGGGCTGCTCTGCCGGACGACGTGCCCGTGCTGGCCGGGACCGGAGCCGCGTCGGCCGATGGCGCCGTACGCCTCACCAAGACCGCGGTCGAGGCCGGGGCCGATGGCGTGCTCGCCTATCCGCCACCGGACTGGGATTCGGGGGCGCACCCTGACCTGCCTGCGTTTTACGCCGCGGTGGCGAAGGCGGCAGCCGGCAAGCCGGTGCTCGCGTACCACGTGCCCTGGGTCTCATCTCCCGGCGTGCCTGTCGAGTCGCTGCCGAAGCTCCCCGTGGCTGGCATCAAGGACAGTTCGGGCAGCGCCGACCGGCTGCTTGACGAGCTGACGCACTATGCCGGCGCGACCTATGTGGGCTCGTCTGCCCTGCTCGCGCTGGCCGGCCCGATGGGCGGGGCTGGCGCCATCCTCGCGATCGCGAATGTGGAGCCAGAATTGTGCAGCGCTGCGTTCGCCGGGGACGGCGGTGCGCAACTGCGGCTGGCACCGACGCACCTGGCGGTGCGAACTGGCGGGCCGGCCGAGCTCAAGCGGCTGCTGGCTGGCCGCGGCGACTTCCCGGCGACCAGCCGGCTAGCCTGAGCAACCCAGAAACGGCGAGCAGCCCGAGAGGATGCGTTCAAGACAATGGGTTCAGTGCGCCGCGGGATAGCGGTCCCCTGTTTCGGCGAAGATCCCGGCGGGCTGGCCGACCTTGGAGTCGAGGTCGAGCGAGCCGGGTTCGACGGCTACTTCCTGTGGGACCACATGGTCTTTTCCGACTCAGGCGACGGGCCGCCGATCGTCGACCCGTGGCTCGTGCTCGCCGTCGTGGCCTCGAAGACCACCAGGATCAAGCTCGGCACGATGGTGACACCGCTGCCGCGCCGCCGGCCGTGGCAGCTGGCCAGGGAGACCACGACGCTCGACCGGCTCAGCGGCGGGCGGCTGATCCTCGGCGTGGGCATTGGCTCGCCCGACTACGGCGACTTCGGGATCTTCGGGGACCCGGCCGGCCGGCGCGAGCGGGGTGAGCTACTCGACGAGGGCCTTGACATCCTCGCCGGGTTGTGGAGCGGGGAACGGTTCAGCTACCAGGGCAGGCACTTCACGATCGACCCGGTCAGGTTCACCCCTACGCCGGTGCAGCGGCCCCGGATTCCCGTCTGGATAGCTGGCGTGCTGCCGAACCGGCGGCCCATCGAGCGGGCGGCCCGGTGGGACGGCATGGTGCCGATCACGTACGGGCCCGCTGGGCTTGTGAGGCCGTCGGCAGCGGAAATCGCCGAGGTCAGCGCCCAGATCGCGGGCATGCGGGGCCCGGCGGGCGGTTACGAGATGGCCGTCTGGGCGGCGGTCGCGGCCCGGCCTGGCGAGGTGGCCGACCTTGCGGCCGGGTACGCCGAGGCGGGCGCGACCTGGTGGATCGAGACCGCCAGGCCAGGGAACGGGTGGTGGCCGGGAATCTGCGCACGGGTAGCAGCCGGCCCATGACAATGGCAAGCGTGAACGCCAACCAGTGGACACGCGGAGTGGCGCGGCTGACCGTCCTGACCGGTGCGGGCATCTCGACCGACTCGGGCATCCCCGACTTTCGCGGGCCGGACGGCATCTGGACCCGCAACCCGTCCGCCGAGCGGCTTTCCACCTACGCGGCGTATCTGAGCGATCCTGACCTGCGGCGCCGGTCGTGGCAGGCCAGGCTGGCGCATCCGGGCTGGTCCGCTGAGCCCAACGAGGCGCACCGGGCGCTGGCCCTGGCCGGCTCGCAGCTTGATGCCTGGGTCATCACCCAGAACGTCGACGGCCTGCATCAGCGCGGCGGAACACCGGGCGAGCGGGTGCTGGAGTTGCACGGGACAATGTTCGGGGTGGTGTGCGTCGGCTGCGGCGACCGCACCGACATGGGGGACGTGCTCGACCGGGTCCGGGCTGGCGAAGCCGACCCGACGTGCCTGCGCTGCGACGGGATCCTGAAATCGGCGACGGTGATGTTCGGCCAGCCGCTCGACCGCGTCGTGCTGGCGCGCGCGGTCCGCGCGGCCCAGGAGTGCGATCTGATGCTCGCTATCGGAAGCACGCTCACCGTGGAACCCGCCGCCTCACTGTGCGCGATCGCCGTCGAGCATGGCGCCAGCCTGGTCATCGTCAACCGTGATCCGACTCCCTACGACGAGCTGGCGGCCGCCGTGATCACCGAGCCCATCGGGACAGTCGTGCCCCGGATCGTCGGCGAGTTGCTGCAAGGGCGGACTTAGCCGATGCGGTTGCGTTGCGGTGTCGTTGAGTCCTCGCGGCGCGTTGGGTTTATCGGGCCGGGAGCCTTCTGGGTTGCCGGTCCAGCGCGGGCCGGTGAGCACGGTGGTACTGCCTGCCGCTGTTGCGAGCCGGCCGCGAACAGCAACAGGACCCTGCATTTGCCGTCGTCAGTCCAACGAGCCGCACCCTCGTGATGGCGTAGGCCACCCGGGGTCAGTGGTGGTGGCCGCCGCCTGCGTCGCCGCCACCGCCGCCACCGCCGCCGTGATGACCGCCGCCAACGCCGCCTCCGCCGACGCCCCCGTGGTGGCCGTGCCCGTGGTGGCCGTGCCCGTGATGGCCGCCGGCTCCGGCGTGGTGACTGGAATTGACATTGGAGCCCGGGCGTGCCGGATTGAACCCATCCACGGGCGTCCAGTCGGGACCGCGCTTGATCATCTGCGTCGTTCGCCTGAAACTTCGGAAAATGTTGGCCGCCACCACGACGAACAGGACGATCACGAAGATAATCACGGTGGTGTGGCTCAACGACGTCTCCTTAAGAAAATTGCACGATCAGCATAAGCGCTGAATGAGCGGATTCAAATGGATCGCATCCGCATGAGGGGCGTGAGCGTCGTCGGGGCCGCCAGGTTTCAGCGACGGACGCCGACCAGGTGGAACAGCCGGCTCAGCTGGCGATACGGGTCACGGCGGCTCGCCTCGAGCTCGACCAGGCAGGCGTGATCGTCAGAGTCTGGCGGGTCCGCGACGGGCGGAGTCCAGCCGTCGGTGAAGAGGCGCACGCCGTACCACGTGACCTGGTCGACTCCCGCTTCAGCCAGTAGCGCCGTGAGCCCGTCCACGGTGTCCGCCCGGCTGTCGAGGCCGAGCCCGTTGACCTGGCGGCCGGCATCGAAGGCAGTGAGCGCGTCGGCCCAGCGCCCCTGCAGGGCAGGCTGGACGGCGAGACATGCCGCGTTCTTCGCGACGAGCGACACGATGCCGCCAGACTCGGCCAGCCCGGCAAGCGCATAAGTGAACGGGCGCGGGTCGTCGACATACATGATCACGCCATGGCAAAGGACGCCGTCGAATCGCCGGCCGCCGAGTGCCCACGCGGCGTTCTCGGCGCCAGCTCGCACGAGCCGGACCCGGCTGGCCGTCGGCGCCGGCCCGGATGCCAGCCGGGCGGCCGCACGGTCGAGCATCGCCTGGGACGGGTCCGCGATCGTCACTTCGTAGCCGCGCGCGGCCAGCGGTATCGACTGATCGCCGGCGCCGCCGCCGACGTCGATCAGGGACGCCGGCGGTGGCGGCAGGTGCGCGCGCAAGTGCGCGTCGATCACGTAGGTGCGGACCCGCCCGCGCAGAGTGCCGTACCCGTCGACAAATCGGTCAGCTAGTGGCGCCCAGGTGTCAGGTTCAGCCATAAGGCCATTCTCGTCCTGCGTCCGCCACTCCATATTGGGGTACGTTGCCCGGTATGAGCACAGGCAGTCCCGACGTCTTCGTCATCGGAGCCGGGGTCACGGGACTTACCACCGCTCTGGTCCTTCTCGAGGCCGGCCTTTCGGTGACGAACTACTCGGCCGAGCCGCCGCATCGCACGACGTCAGCGGCCGCTGGCGCGCTCTGGGGAGCGCACTTGGTCGGCGCCGACGAGCGGGTCGGCCGGTGGGGGATCCAGACGCTTAACCGGTTCCGTGAACTCGCCGCCGACAGTGCCACTGGAGTCAGGGAACTGAACGGGCTGGCCGCCCTGCTCGGCAATCACGCCGATCCGCCCGAATACGCCGCCGGGCTCCATGGGCTCACCGCCGCCGATCCTGCCACGCTCCCAGCCGGTTACGGCACTGGCTGGCGGTACCGGGCGCCGGTCATCACCATGGCTGCCTACCTCGACTACCTGGTCGACCGGTTGATCGCGGGCGGTGGCCTGCTGCAGATCGGCAGGCCCCTGCGCGACCTCGCTGACGCCAGCGCGCAGTCGGCGGCGCCAGTGATCGTGAACTGCGCAGGATACGGCGCGAAGACGCTCGTGGCCGACGCCGCGCTGACTGCCGTGCGCGGTCAGGTCGTCGTGGTCGCCAACCCGGGTCTCACCGAGTTCTTCGTCGGCGACCGCAACCTGCCGCGCGAGATCACCTATATGTTCCCGCACGGCGAGACCGCCTTGCTCGGCGGCACCGAGGTCGAAGGCGACATGAACACCGAGCCTGATCCGGAGACGGCGGCGCACATCCTGCGCTGTTGCGCGGAAGTCGAGCCGAGGCTGGCCGATGTGCCCGTGCTGGCGCACCGGGTCGGGCTGCGGCCGGTGCGCCCACAGGTCAGGCTCGAGCGCGAAGCGCTGACCGGCGATCGCCATGTGGTGCACAACTACGGCCATGGCGGCGCCGGCGTGACCCTGTCCTGGGGTTGCGCCATGTCGGTGCGAGATGAGGTCCGCGCACTGCTCGGCTGACCGGGCGGTGCCGTGCGGGTGCCGGCCCGGGCGGGTGCCCGCCGGCCCGGGCGGGCGGCTTAGAAGCCGGGGAAGATCGCCCGCAGCCTTTCGAGGTCGCCCGGCTTGGCTATGACGGCTGACGGGGTGTGATCGGTGTCGAGCCTGCCGTAGGACAACCTCAGCAACGCCGCTGCGGGCATCGTGATGTCCGCGATCTCGGCGCCGGCCGCGTCAGCCTCGGCCGCTCCCGCCCAGTCACTCATGGTCACGCCGTCGGCGGTGGCGTTCAGCAGGTAGTCGCGCGCCGGCCCGGTCGTCCTGATCCTGGCCCGGAACGGCGGGTCCTGCGGCTTGCCAAGGCGCGGTGCGAGGAAGGCAGGCACGTTGTCGATGAGCAGGCGGACCGCGTCGGCTGACACCTCGGCGGCCGGATCGAGCGCGACGGCGATGTCCCAGGTGTGCAACGCGTGCTCGCCGAGCCGCAGCCTGACGATGCCAACTGCGTCGAGCGTCATGTTGAAGAACGGATAGCTGATCGAGGCCAGCTCGTCGTCGCTGAGTCCGTCGAGTGCCTGCACGTACTGCGCGTCGGACATGAGCCCGGCCGCCGCCTGCTCGTCCGGGCTCATCGCGTTCCACCTGTCCCAGATTGGCTGGTACGCCTCCGGGCCTGGTGGCTCGGCCTGGCCCAGTGCGGCCGGAAGCATGAGCGTCGTGGCGATCTCGGCTCCGCTGCCAAGATGGCTGAGCACTTGGGCGATGGTCCAGTCACGGCAGTAGGAAGGCCCGGCGACCTGCTCGGGGGACAACGGCCCGGCCAGGCCGAGCAGCCTTTCGCGGGACTGGTGCAGCGTGGCGATCCACACCCGCACGTTGGACTCCATGGTCCGCTCCATTCTGTGGCCGGCTGTGGGCAGCGAGATGATTGAACTCTCACCCATCGCCTCCCAGTGTCGCAGACGCGGGAGGTGCCAGACCCCGGGACAGCCGAAAAGCAGGTCAAGACGGGCAGACACTAGGCTAGGCGAGATGAAGATCGGTTTCGGCCTGCCAGTGTCAGGGGCGTGGGCAACCCCAGAGAACATCGCCTCATTCGCCAGTAAGGCCGACCAGGCTGGCTATTCCTCGCTGTGGTCATTCCAGCGCCTGCTTGTCCCTGAGGGCTCTGGCATGGATCCGGTCTACCAGAGCGTGCTCGATCCAATGGCCGCGCTGTCGTTCGCGGCGGCGGTGACCAGCCGGATCAGGCTCGCCGTCGCCGTGATCAACGCGCCGTTCGTCGCACCCATCTACCTGGCCAAGCAAGCCGCCAGCCTGGACATTCTGTCCGTCGGCCGGCATGACCTGGGCATCGGCCTCGGCTGGATGCCCGAGGAATTCGCCAGCACAGGCGCGGCCATGGCACGGCGGGGCGCTCGCATGGAAGAGTACGTGCGGGTACTCAGGACGATCTGGGGCGCCCAGCCAGCTGAGTTCAGCGGCGAGTTCTACTCGATACCGCGCGGGCTCGTCGCACCTGGACCGGTCCAGCCGGGTGGCCCGCCGATCCTGCTCGGGGGCACAGCGCCCAGGGCACTTCGGCGCGTTGGCCAGATCTCGGACGGATGGGTGACCTCAAGCCGCGCCGACCTGGCCAGGATCGGCGAGAGCATCGCGATCGTCAGGGAAGCGGCCGCCGGGGCAGGCCGGGCTCCCGAATCGCTGCGGATCATCTGCCGTGGCGTGGTCCGCTACGGCGAGCCAGTGAACGGTCCCGACGGCAGGCTGCTGCTCTCCGGCAGCGAGGCACAGATCCGGGCCGACATCGAGTGGCTGGCCAGCAACGGCGTCACCGAGGTCTTCTACGACCTGAACTGGGATCCCCAGGTCGGCGCTCCCGACGCCGATCCCCGGGCGGCCGCCGAGCGCGCCTCGCGCCTGCTGGAATTGCTGCGCCCGGCACCATAGCCGATGGCGCGGGCTGCGCGCACACCGGCATTTTGCGTTGCGCGGCGAGCCGGTCAGCGCGTTATCATCTCGGCATGACAGCCGAACCTCGCATCGCCACGGGGCCAGCAAACGCCGTGCCAGCAAACGCCGTGCCAGCCAAGCCGACGATTGACGGCATCGAGGACAAGTGGTCGCATGCGTGGGAAACGGGGCGTGTAGTACAAGTTTGACCGGACCAAGAGCCGCGACCAGATCTACTCGATTGACACGCCGCCGCTTACGGCAAGCGGGTCACTTCATATCGGCCACGTCTTCTCCTACACCCACGCGGACGTCATCGCGCGCTTCCACCGCATGCGCGGCAAGGAAGTCTTCTATCCCGTAGGCTGGGACGATAACGGCCTGGCCACCGAGCGGCGGGTGCAGAACTACTACGGCATCACCTGCGACCCTTCGCTGCCCTATGACCCCGGCTTCGCGCCACCGGGGCCAGGCCGGACCGGGCAGGCCGCGCAGCTCCCGGTGTCCAGGCGCAACTTCATCGAGTTGTGCCGCGAACTGACCGAGATCGATGAACGCCAGTACGAGCAGGCCTGGCGCCAGCTCGGACTGTCAGTGGACTGGTCGGCCAGCTACCGCACCATCGATGACCGGGCCGCGGCACTGTCACAGCGCGCCTTCCTGCGGGGCATCGCCGAGGGCGGCGCCTACCAGGCGCTGGCACCCGTGCTCTGGGATGTGACGTTCAGGACGGCCGTCGCCCAGGCGGAGATCGAAGACCGCGACGTGCCCGGCAGCTACTGGCGCCTGGCCTTCGCGCTGGACAGCCGGGCGGCGAGCGGACCGCACGGCGACGAGATCATCATCGCGACCACGAGGCCTGAACTGCTCCCCGCCTGCGTCGCGCTGGTGGCGCATCCTGGCGACGGCCGTTACAAGCCGCTTTTCGGCACGTTCGCCGCTACCCCGCTGTTCGGGGTAAGGGTGCCGATCCTCGCTCACCGGCTGGCCGATCCGGCTAAGGGCACGGGCATCGCGATGGTGTGCACGTTCGGCGACACGACCGATGTGACCTGGTGGCGCGACCTGGCGCTGCCCACCAGGCCGGTGATAGGCCCGGACGGCAGCCTGCTCGCCGGCACGCCAGACTGGATCACGACGCAGGAAGGCCGGGAAGCCTACACCGCGCTTGCGGGCCGGTCAGCCAGGCAGGCAAGGAACCGCATCGCCGCCTCGCTCGCCGGGGCCGGTGCCCAGCGTGGTGCACCGGAGCAGGTCACCCACCCGGTGAAGTTCTACGAGAAAGGCGACACGCCGCTCGAGATCATCACCGCCCGCCAGTGGTACGTGCGCAACGGCAACGGCGATCAGGCACTGCGCCAGGCGATGATCGACCGCGGCCGGGAACTGACCTGGCATCCGCCCCACATGCGGGCGCGGTACGAGGACTGGGTCAAGGGCCTGACCGGCGACTGGCTGATCAGCCGTCAGCGCTATTTCGGGGTGCCGGTCCCCGTCTGGTACCGGGTGAGCCAGGACGGCACGCCGGATTACGACTCCCCCCTGCTGCCGCCGGATGACGCGCTCCCGGTCGACCCGGCGGCGCAGCCGCCGCCCGGCTTTGACGAGGACCAGCGCGACCGGCCCGGCGGGTTCACCGCCGACAAGGACGTGATGGACACGTGGGCGACGTCATCGCTCACGCCGCAGATCGCCGGCGGCTGGACCACCGACGATGACCTGTTCGCCCGGGTTTACCCCATGGACCTGCGGCCGCAGGCGCACGAGATCATCAGGACCTGGCTCTTTTATACCGTGCTCCGGTCACAGGTGCTTGAAGGCGAACTGCCGTGGCGGCACGCCGCCATCTCCGGCTGGATCGTCGATCCCCACCGCAAGAAGATGTCGAAATCCGCGGGCAACGTGATGACTCCGGCGCGGGTGCTGAGCGAGTACGGCAGCGACGCGATCAGGTACTGGGCGGCTAGCGCCCGGCTTGGCGTCGACACGACGTTCGACCTGGCGCAACTCAGGGTCGGGCGACGGCTAGCGATCAAGATTTTGAACGCAACCCGCTTCGTGCTCGGGTTCGGCGAGCCAGCCGGAGCCGGGGAAACTGTGACCGAGCCGCTTGACCTGGCGATGCTGGCCAAGCTGACCGACCTCGTCCGGCGGTGCACGGCGGCCTTCGATGCCTATGAGCACGCTTCCGCGCTCGAGTACGCCGAGCAGTTTTTCTGGCAATTCTGTGACGATTACCTGGAATTGGTCAAAGCCCGCGCCTACGGCGCCAGCCAGGACCCGGACGGGGCACGGTCAGCGGTCACGGCTCTGCGCTGCGCGCTCTCGGTACTGCTTCGGCTCCTGGCCCCCGTGCTGCCTTACGCCTGCGAAGAGGCGTGGTCGTGGTGGAGGGAAGGGTCAATCCACCGTGCGTCGTGGCCGGAGGCTGGTGCCTTGGCCGCTGTGTCGAGACCAGACGCTATCGCCCTGGATTTGGAACGGGCTGATAGCGCTGGACTCGACTCAGCGGCCGCGGCTATCGGGGCGATTCGGAAGGCCAAGTCAGAGGCGAGGCTGGCGCAGAAATCTGAGGTCGCACGGCTGATCGTCACGGGAGAGCGGCATGAGCTTGATGTGCTTGCTTCGGTGTTGCCCGATGTGGTAGCTGCCGGGCACGTGGTGCAGGTGGAACTGCTACCCGTCGACGAGGCCAGGGCCGTTGAGTACGAAGTGGCCTTCTGAGGGGTGGATCGTTTGGTTGAACTCGTCAAAACTGGCTGTTAAGGTCATGCGGTGACTGATGCGGAGCGGCTGCGGGGGGCGGGGCTGCGCGTGACGGCAGCCCGGCTGGCGATACTCGAGGCGGTGCGGGCGGGCAACCACCCCGGTACCGAGGAAATCGCGCGGATGGCCAGGGAACGGGTTGGCCATCTGACGCTGCAGGGTGTCTACGAGGCGCTGAACGCTCTGGCCGGCGCCGGCCTGGTGCGGAGGATCGAGCCCGCTGGCAGCCCGGCCAGATACGAGGCCAGAGTCGCCGACAACCATCATCACATCGTGTGCCGGCGCTGCGGCCTGGTGACCGACGTGGACTGCGTGATCGGCGAGGCGCCGTGCCTGGAGCCCGCCGCGGCGTCCGGGTACGCCATCGACGAAGCCGAGGTCACTTTCTGGGGCATCTGCCCTCGCTGCCTGCCGTCATCCGCGCACCAGCTGGACACCAGCGGCGCGAATCTCCACAGCTAGCCGCCCCCTGGTCCGCGAGGGGCCTGGCCTGCGGTTAGTCGGCCAGCAACGTGCCGCGGCCGAGCGCGGGCTGGCGGCTGACCATCACCTGGCCAGCCGCCCGGCCAGTCCTGACCGCGCAATCCCCTGTCATCAGCGGCCGGATTAGGCCATGATCACGATGAGGTGAGCCGGCCGGAACCCGTCATCGCTATGCTCCTCTTCGATAGGGTCAAGCTGATCTTCACCGGCTAATTGCCATATGTCGGAGCGGGAGAGGCGATGCGCAAGTACGTAACGGAGTTCATCGGGACCTTCGGGCTCGTTTTCACAGTTGGCTGCGCGGTTTTGACTGGCTCAGGCCTGGCGCCGCTGGCGATCGGCGCCGTGCTCATGGTGCTGGTATACGCGGGCGGTCACATCTCTGGCGCCCACTACAACCCGGCAGTGACGCTTGGCGTGCTGGTGCGCGGCAAGATCACGCTCGCCGACGCCATCCCCTACTGGATCTCGCAGCTGGTCGCGGCGTTCCTCGCCGCATGGCTGGCCAGGTTCATAGTGAATCCGAATCCCGCGAACGTGCATGTCCTGTCGCTGGCGGGAGCACACGCGAATTTCGCGGCACTGCTAGCCGAGTTCTTCTTCACCTTCGCGCTGGTCTACGTGGTGCTGAACGTGGCGACGAGCAAGGATCAGCCGAACAACCACTTCTTCGGCCTGGCGATCGGCTTTACCGTCGCCGCCGGCGCGGCTGCGGTAGGGGGCATCAGCGGCGGCGCGTTCAACCCGGCAGTCGCGTTCGGCGGCATGCTGATGGGGTTCCTCGGCTGGTCGAACTTCTGGGTATTCCTCGTAGGTGAACTGCTCGCAGCAGCGGCGGCCGCCCAGACCTTCAGGTGCCTGAACCCGGACGACGACGTCGCGGGCCGGTCGTTCTCGCGCATGCCCAAGCTGACGCTGGGCAAGCAGGCACCATCCGATCCCGCGGAGGCGCCGTTCGAGCCGGCGGTACCGTCCGATCCCAGAGCGGCGCCGCTCGGGTCCGCGGCACCGTCCGATCCGGCGGACCCGAGCGACACCCAGGAGCTGAACCCGAACTGAGTTCCGGTCTCTCACGGTGGCTGCCTTGCGGGGATCTCACTCCGGCCAGGTAGTCTGCGGTTATGGGAAAGACGCAGCTGTCTGAGGACGAATGGCGCGAGCGCCTTACTCCGCAGGAGTACCACGTCTTGCGCGAGGCCGGCACCGAGGCCCCGTTCACGGGTGAATACGCCAGTACCAAGACTCGCGGCGTCTACAGGTGCCGCGCCTGCGGAGCTGAGCTGTTCAGGTCGGACGCTAAGTTCGAGTCGCACTGCGGCTGGCCGAGCTTTTACCAGCCGTCCGAAGGCGATGCGGTCGTGCTGCTCGAAGACCGTTCGTTCGGCACCGTCAGGACCGAGGTCAGGTGCGCGAACTGCGACTCTCACCTCGGCCATGTATTCGAGGGCGAAGGCTACGAGGTGCCCACCGACCAGCGCTGGTGCATCAACTCGGTGTCGCTGACGCTGGAGCCGGCGGACGGATGAGCGTGGTGAGCGGGTGAGCGTGGTGAGCGGGTGAGTTCCCAGCCGGCCACTCCCCCGCCGGCCAGGCCGCCGGCCGCCGGCCGACTGGCCCTGATCAGCGGCGGCGAGCTTTCGAGCGCCACCGCTCAGACCGCCGGGATGGTCAGGACGGCCGCAATCTCCGGTGACCTGGTTGGCGCCCGCTCGCTGTGGATGGGGCGTACCGTGCTGCCAGCGGGCGTCAACTCCGGAGATCATCATCACGGCGACTCCGAGACTGGCATCTACGTCGTCTCAGGCCGTCCGGTGTTCGTGTACCGCGACCCAGACAGCGGCGACCTGGTCAGGCTCCAGCCTGAGCCGGGCGACTACGTCTGGGTACCGCCGCACGTGCGGCATCGCGAAGAGAACCCGTCAGGCGAGGCGGCCGTCGTGGTGATCGCCCGCTCCACCCAGGAAGCGATCGTGGTCAACGTGGACGCCTTGTAAGGCGGAGGCCCGCAAGGCTCTGCAGCGGCCTCCTGACTGGCACCTTCCTGGCCGAGCCCGGCCAGCCCCGGCCAGGAAGGTGCCAGCCCGGCCAGCCGCACGGTGACATCGAAGTCCTTGCATCCGGTCAGTCAAACAGATCTGGATCGGTGGTGAGGATGTGGTCCCACAGCGGCCTGAACTGGAACTGCCCGGCCAGCGGGTTCCCGGTCTGCTCACGCACCAGCAGCGCGGTGTCCCGGTCGATGAGCCGCGGCTTGCCCGCCGCCATCGCGAGC
This sequence comes from Streptosporangiaceae bacterium, assembly GCA_035716545.1. Lineage (GTDB taxonomy): Bacteria > Actinomycetota > Actinomycetes > Streptosporangiales > Streptosporangiaceae > Chersky-822. The sequence goes on along the minus strand of DASTJM010000110.1, from coordinate 30,986 downwards.
AGCTGCGCCTGGCAGGACCGTTCCATGGTGACGAACCACCAGGCGGCCTCGGCGACCGACCCGCCGACGGTCAGCAGTCCGTGGTTGGCCAGGATCACCGCCTTGTTCGAGCCGAGCGCGACGCCGATCCGCCGGCCTTCCTCGGTGTCGTTGACCACGCCGCGGTAGTCGTCGTACTTGCTGTGGTCCTCGAAGAACGCGCAGGCGTCCTGGGTGATCGGGTCGAGCAGGCAGTCAAGGCTGGACAGGGCCTTGCCATGCACGGAGTGCGCGTGCGCCGCGGCAACCACGTCAGGCCGGGCCGCGTGGACTTGGCCGTGGATGCAGAACGCCGCCTTGTTCACGGGCTGATCTCCCTCGACGACGTTGCCCTCGTGGTCGACGCAGATCAGGTCAGAGACCTTGATCATCCGGAAGTTCATGCCGAACGGGTTGACCCAGAACCGGCCGGGATGCTCGGGGTCGCGCGCGGTGATGTGCCCGGCGACTCCCTCGGAAAAGCCGAACCTGCCGAAGATCCGGAACGCCGCGGCCAGCTGCTGCTTGCGGTGCAGCCGTTCACGCTCGAATTCCTCGACTGCCGTGCCCGGCCTGGCCTCGCTCACCGCGGTCATCACGCTCTCCTATCTACGCTTATTCAGCCAGTATCTGCCCACTCGCCTGGGTGAGTACTCAAGGGGTGTCGGTACCTGCTCCTAGGCTGCGGCTCATGAGCGATGATCTGACTTCAGCCCAGCACGCCGCCGCCATCGACGCGGCACGCCAGCGACTGGGTGACTTCATCGGGCAGTGCACCGACGAGCAATGGCTCACCTCTCCGGCCGACGGCGACCCGCGCCCCGCGGGAGTCATCGCCGACCACGTGGCGCACGCCTACGAGTACCTGGCCGGATGGATGACCGAGACTCTCTCGGGCGGGTCGCCCGAGATCAACCTGGCCATTGTCGACGAACTCAACGCTGCGCACGCCGCGGGCGCCAGCGCGATCACCCGGTCACAGGTGCTCGACCACCTGAAGACCTCGGGTGATGTTCTGATCAGCCTTGTCAGCGGGCTCGATCCCGCCCATCTCGAACTTGGCGAAGGCCGGGTCCGCAGGCTGGCGATCATCGCGGCGCGGCACGCGGACAGCCACAGGGACGAGCTGGAGACGGGCCTGAGGTCTTAGTCCGGCCGCCGCTCCATCCAGCGCTCGGGCGCTGCCAGCCAGTCGAAGCCGAACTGCCTGTACAGCGTGCGCTCCGGCGCGGTGCTGAGCACCTGGCGGATGCCTCTGACGGCCGGGTGGCTGGTGGCTACCTGGACCAGGTAGCTGCCGAGGCCATGCCCGCGGTGCTCAGCGTCGACGAACACGTCACACAGCCAGGCGAAGGTCGCCCGGTCCGTCACCTGCCGGGCGAACCCGACCTGGGTACCATCGGCCGCGTAGAGTCCTAGGACCAATGACTGCTCGATCGCGCGGGCCATGACATCGTAGGACCGGCCTTTCGCCCAGTAGCTCTCCTCGCTGATCCAGCGGTGCACGCGGGGCACGTCGAGCAGGGCGGGGTCATCGCTCACCCAATAGCCGTCAGGGCCGGCCAGTCGCATCGGTGACCTCTCTAGGTGGGAAAACGCCAGTGGGACAATGCCATCATGTCAAGGGTCAACGACGAAATCGCCGACTTGCTGACCGAGTATGCCGAGTTGCTCCAGATCACCGGCGGTGATGCATTTCGGGCACGGAACTACGAGAAGGCCGCGAAGTCCATCGCCGGCTACAGCGGTGACGTGGGAGATCTCGACGAAGCCGGGCTGCGGAAGATCCCGGGCGTCGGCAAGTCGATCGCGACGAAAATTGTCCAGTACCGGCAGTCGGGGACGATCAGCCAGCTCGACGAGCTGCGGGCCAAGATCCCTGACGGAGTCAGGGCGATGACCAAGATCCCGGCGCTCGGCCCGAAACGCGCCTACCAGCTCTATGCCGACCTCGGCATCAGCTCGGTCGATGAACTTGAGGCCGCGATCGACCAGGGCAGGCTGCGCGACCTGCGTGGCTTCGGCGCGAAGAGCGAGGAGAAGCTCTCGCGCGGGATCGAGATCGCGCGCAGCACCGGCCAGCGAGTACCGATCGACGTAGCCGCCGAGATTGCCGGCCGGGTTGTCGCCGTGATCGGCGCGCTGCCGGGCTGCGAAAGATGCGAGTACGCCGGCTCGCTGCGCCGGTTCAGGGAGACGATCGGCGACGTCGACATCCTGGCCGCGGCCAGTGAATCGGGCCCGCTGATGCAGGCTCTTGCCGACCTTCCCGAAGTCGAGTCGGTGGTCGCCCGCGGCGACACCAAGACCTCTGTCCGGATCAGCACCGAGCGCGCCGGGCGGGCCGGCAGCATTCAGGTGGACCTGCGCGTTGTCCCGGCCGACTGCTGGGGCGCTGCCCTGCAGTACTTCACCGGCTCGCAGGCACATAACGTGGCCGTGCGCGAGATAGCGGTGCGCAAGAAGCTCAAACTGTCTGAGTACGGCCTGTTCGACGCCGAGACCGGTGACCTCATCGTCAGCGGGACTGAGGAGGACGTGTACCGGCAGCTCGGCCTGGACTGGGTGCCGCCGCCCATGCGCGAGCACAACGGCGAGGTCCAGCTGGCGCTGAAACACCAGCTGCCCGAGCTGATCCAGGTGCACGATATCAAGGGCGACCTGCACTCCCACACCAACCTGACCGACGGCGTCGGCACGCTGGCGGAAATGGTGACCGCCGCCCGAGCCCGCGGCTACGCCTACTTCGCGATCACCGATCATGCTCCGAACCTGTTCATGCAGCGCATGACGCTGGAAAAGATGCTCGAACAGCGCGCGCAGGTGCGGGATCTTGAGTCCAAACTGGCCGCCGGCGGCGGTCAGCCGGTCACCCTGCTGCACGGCACCGAACTCAACATCGCACCCGACGGCTCGGTCGACTGGCCCGAGGACATCCTGGCCGGGTTCGACCTCTGCGTCGCGTCCGTGCACTCGCACTTCGACCAGCCGAGGGCCGAGATGACCAGGCGCTTCATCCGGGCGTGCGAGAACCCCCACGTCCACGTCATCGGTCACCCGACCGCACGCCGACTGGGCCGGCGCGGCCCGGTCGACGTGGACTACACCGAGCTGTTCCTGGCCTGCGCGCGCACGGGGACCGCCCTTGAGGTCAACTCCCAGCCCAACCGGCTCGATCTGCCGTCCGATCACATCAAGGCCGCCAGGGACGCGGGCGTCAAGTTCGCAATAGACACCGACTCGCACGCCGTCGCCGCGCTGGCCTACCTCCGCTACGGCGTCGGCACCGCCCAGCGCGGCTGGCTCACCCCCGACGACGTCATCAACGCCTGGCCTCTAGACCGCCTCAGGCAATTCCTCGCCAAGTCGGGCTGATCCCCTCCGGCCTCCCCCGATCCGGCCACACCACATCCCCCGCCACGCTCTCCCGCCACGCCACGCTCTCCCGCCACGCCACGCTCCCCCGCCACGCCACGCTCTCCCGCCACGCCACACTGCCCCGCCACGCCACACTCTCCCGCCACGCCACGTTCCCCGAGCGACGCCGGCGCTCCCCGCGAACGGGTGCGCGGCCGCCGGCCTGGCCGGACAGCATGATGGTCCTCCTTGCTGCTGTTGGCGGCCAGTGCGGGTCAGCAACGGAGTACCCGTTGCTGCTGTGGGGACGACATCAGGCAGGACCACGTTGCTGATGTACGTACTAGGCCGTTTTCAGCATCGTGGTCCTCCTTGCTGCTGTCCGCCAGCCCGCCGATTGCCTGCGCTGCGCAACGGCCCCAGCCATCGCTATAGCAAGCAGGCAGGCAAGACGAATTCGTCGCCGGACTGCACCGGGAAGACGATCGCGATGGTCGATCTGAGCAGCGAGCTTACGGTCTGCCGGGATTCCCAGTTGCCGAGCGCCGCCGTCGCCCTGGCAATCGTCCGGGCGGCAGAGCAGGGTCAGCAACTGCCCGGGAGGGTTGTCCGTGGTCTTGGTGGAGGGTTTCCGGGTCCGGGAGGACTTTCGTGCTCCACGACGAAAAAACTCCCGCACCCGACAACGCTCCGCCAGGAACCCGACAACCCTCCCCGTTACGCCGGTCAACGCTCCCAAACGCGGGAATCCTCCGCCCAGGACCCGGAAATCCTCCCGCGCGACCCGCCCGCCGGGCCTCCGGACAGCACACTCCCCCGAGCAGTCTCTAAGGTTCCTGCGAACGCTGTCTTTGGGGCCATCGACGCCATAGCAGCACCGCCAGCTCGGCGACGCTCTGCCCGTTGCCGCCCGTATCGCTGGGGACCCTCGCGACCCAGACGCCAAGCACAGCGGCCCGCTCGACATTCCGCCTTCTCCAGGCTGAACGTTCCGGCCTCCATCCAGTTCCGTCGCGTCGATCCAGGAGCCGAATGGGGCAGAACAAGATGGCCTAGCCGGTCATGCCAGACAAGCTGTCCTAGCCGGTCATGCCAGACAAGCTGTCCGAGCCGGTCATGCCAGCGCGGCGACCAGCTCACCCACCGCCTTACGCCTGCCGGTGTAGAACGGGATCTCGATCCTGGTGTGCCTGCGTGCCTCGGCGCCACGCAGGTGCCGCATGATATCGACGATCCGGTGCAGCTCATCGGCTTCGAAGGCGAGGATCCACTCGTAGTCGCCTAGCGCGAAGCTCGCCACGGTGTTGGCACGGACATCGGGGTACTCGCGCGCCATCTGGCCGTGCTCGGCCAGCATGGTGCGGCGCTCCGCGTCGTCGAGCAGGTACCAGTCGTAGGACCGGACGAACGGGTACACGCACACGTAGTTCTTGGGTTCTTCTCCGGCAAGGAAAGCCGGAACGTGACTCTTGTTGAACTCGGCCGGGCGATGCAGCGCCATCACCGACCATACCGGCTCGCACGCCCTGCCTAGCTCGGTGCGCCGGAACCTCGCGTACACCTCCTGCAGGTCATCGGAGTTCGGTGCCGTCCACCAGAACATCAGGTCAGCGTCCGCTCGCAGGCCCTGCACGTCGTAGCAGCCTCGAGTGATGATGTCCTTGCCTGCCGCCTGCTCGAACAGGCCCGAGACCTCCCTGGCCAGGACTTCCCTGCTGGCCCGGTCGATCGCGTCCCGGTCAGCCACCCGGAACACCGACCACATCGTGTACCTGATCAGCTGGTTGAGTTCCCGGGCCTTCCGCCGTTGCTGCTCGTCTGCCATGGTCTTATTCTCCTGTACCTGTGTCCGCGGCCTGCGGCGCGGTCTTGGCTGCAGCCAGGAAGCCGGCTACCTCGTCAACGGCGAGCCGCGCCGATGCTATGCAGGCTGGAACTCCGATTCCATCGTAGGCGGCGCCGCAGACCGCCAGGCCACCGCCAATCGTGGTCACGCCCGAGCGGATCCTGGTGACCCGGTCCAGATGCCCGACGGTGTACTGCGGCAGGCCGCCACCCCACCTGGTCACCCGGGAGGCGGCCGGCGATCCGGTGACGCCAGTTGCCGCGGCCAGGTCACCGGCCGCCAGCGTGATCAAGCTGGCGTCGTCGCGCTGCAGCACGCCTTCCTCGCCGATCCGGCCAACCGAGCACCGGACGACATCCACCGGTTCCCCGGACCTGGCAAGGTGCGGCCACTTGATCGTGCTGAAGGTCGCTGCCTTGACCGGCCGGCCGTCGACAGCGGGCACGAGGTAGCCGCTGCCCGTCAGCGGCTCGGGGAAGGCGCTCGCCGGGTAGGCGAGAGTGACGATCGCCATGCTCGCGTACTCGATCTCCGCCAGGCTCGCCGCTGTGGTCCTGGCCTGCCCGCCGTCGAGCTGGGCGATGAGCCGGCTGGCCGGCCTGGCTGGCAGGGCCAGGATCACCGCATCCGCGGTGATGTGCTCCTCGGCGATCGTCGGGCCGACGGTGAGCCGCCAGCCTGTGGCCGTGCGGGCCAGCTTGCGTACCGTCGCACTGGTCCTGATGGTGGCGCCGCTGGCGGTCGCGAGCGTTTCCGCCAAGGTGCCGAGTCCGCCGGCGAGCGTGGTGAAGACTGGCGAGGGCTGGTGCGGCGGGAGCTGGTGCGGCGGGAGCTGGTCTGGCGGGGACTGGTCTGGCGGGGACTGGTCTGGCAGGGGGCCGAGGAGCGCGGTTACGGCGGCGGTGAGCGAGCTGTGCTGGTTCGAGGCGCTGGCCAGGGCCGGCAGCGTTGCCTCGTAAGAGAGCTGGTCGGGGCGGCCCGCGTAGACGCCGCCCAGCAAGGGCTCGACGAGCCGGTCGACGACTTCGGCGCCGAGCCTGGCGCCGACATAGCTGGCCACGGAAATGTCGCCTTGCCTGCTGGTGGCCGGGAGCTTGACGTCTTCGCGTGCCCTGGCCAGGCCGCGTTCGGACAGGATCTGGCTGGCGGCGAGTTCGCCGAAGTCCCCGGGCACGCCCATGAACTGCCGCCTCGGCAGCGACCTGAACACACCTCGGGTCCAGATCCGGGCCGTCGTGGTGCCCGGGTAGACGAGATCGTCTGCCCGGCCTATCGCCGTGATCAGGTCGACGGCCTCAGGCCGCCGGGCTAGCAGTGCTTCGGCACCGGCGTCAACCGGAATTCCCGCGATCTCGCTGACAGCCAGCTTGCCACCGAGCCGCGAGGCCGCTTCAAGCACGGTGACGGCCGCGACGTGATCACGGAGGAAGAAAGCGGCCGCGAGGCCGGCGATCCCGCCGCCGACGATCACGACGTGACCTCGCCGCGGTTGCCGCTCGCTTATGTCGTCGCCTGCGGTCATCCGGTCGGCTGCGGTCATCCGGTCGGCTGCGGTCATGCTGTCGCCTGTGATCATGCTGTCGCCTGTTCCGTGGCGGCCGACCAGTCGAACTCGTCGCCGAGCTGGCGAAGCCTGGTCTTGGTAACGTCGTCGCAGAGCGCTCCTTTCACGCCTGCCTCATAGCTGGCACGGGCGGTAGCGCCTAGGGCTAGCGCTACCGCGTGCTCGGTGCCAAGGTCCGTGCCGAACATCGCCGGATCGTCAGTGTTGATCGTGCAGCTGACCCCGGCGGCGAGCAGGGCTGGGAGCGGGTGCTCGGCGAGCGAGGACACGACTCCGGTGCGCAGGTTGGAGGTCGGGCAGACGTCGAGGACGATGCCGCGTTCGGCCAGTTCGGTGACGAGCGCCTGATCCTGCACCGCCCTGATGCCGTGCCTGATCCTGTCCGCGCCCAAGGCGGTCAGCGCGGACCTGATGGAGACAGGACCGCCGTTCTCGCCGGCGTGCGGCACAGAGCCGAGTCCGGCGTCCTTGGCCCGGGCGAAGACGGCCTTGAACGGCGCGGGCGGGTGAGCCTCCGACCCGCCAAGGCCCACCCCGACGACCCCGCGGCTGGCGTTGGCGATCGCGTAGGTGACGGTGAGCTCGGCCGCCTCTATCGGGTAGTTGCGCGGGATGTCCGGGGTAAGGGCGACCTGGATGCCGTAGCGCTCGCGCGCCTCCTGAACTCCGTCGCAGCAGCCCGCGAATGCCTCTTCCCACGTCATGCCCCGCGCGACCGCTTCGGCCGGGCTGAAGATGCCTTCCAGGTAAATCGCGCCGTGCGCGGCTGCCTCGGCCGCGTAGTCCACGACCACTTCCCTGAAGTCCTGTTCAGTTCGCAGTGCATTTGTCGTGAGCGCCCACACCTTCAGGAAATGCGTGAAGTCCTCGAACTCGTAGAGCGCAGCCATCTCCCGCGGTGAATTGGCGGGCAGGGCGTAGTCATTGCGCCTGGCCATCCGCAGCAGCGCTGCTGGCCGCACCGTGCCTTCAAGATGCACGTGCAATTCGATCTTCGGATAGGTCACAGCCACATCATCGCGCAGCGGAGCCGGTGCCGGATCACCGCCCGGCCCAGCCTGATCAGGCCTGACCGGGCACGATCGGGCCTGATCAGGCCCGATCTGGTGAGAGTCGCTACGGCGACGGCTTTTACGCAACGCTTTGGTAACCGTAAGCCACCATTTCAGCGACGGTGAAACCGGCTGGTGAGCCATTTGCGTCGGAGCAGCATGGATAGCTCCTCTCGCAGTACCGGCGCCAGCTCAGCCTTGGCAAGCACAGCCATCGCGCTCTGCCGCGCCCGCCACGCACGTGGAACCAGGTCTCTACCGGCTCCTACCGGCCGCAGCCTCACTTCGCTGCGCGACTTGCTCGTGATCTGCGGGTCGATCGGCGGCGCGGGCCTGCTACTCGCGGCCTGCTCGTCCGCGCGTGTGGCCACGCCCGCCGCGCCTGGGACAGCACCGAAGGCGGCCAGCGGACCGGCCTTCGGATTGGAGCCCGCGCGCGGGGCTGCTGGCACGGCGGGCAGCGGGGCCACCGACCTGGCGAAGCTGGCACCGAGCCAGAGCATCGTCTATACGGCGAACCTCGCCTTGCGTGTCAAGGACGTGTCTGGCGCCGCCGCGCAGGCCTCCGGCGACGTCACCGCGGTAGGCGGGTACGTCGCCGACGAGCAGCAGACCCGGCGGGCAGGCCGGGGCGGAGCCGCCGGAATCGACCGGATAAGCCTGCAGGTGAAGATCCCCGTGGCCGAGTACCGGGCGGTGCTCACCAAGCTGTCTGGCCTTGGCCGCCAGCTCTCGTTCAGCGAGCAGGCAACCGACGTCACTCAGCAGGTCGCTGACGTGTCGAGCCGGGCCGCGTCAGCCGAGGCTGCGATCAGGCAGCTACGCGAACTGCTCGGCCGGGCCGGCAACGTCGGGCAACTGCTGTCGGTACAGGATCAGATCAACTCCGAGGAATCAGCGCTGGAAGCGCTGCTGGCACAGCAGCGAGCCCTCGCGCACGAGACGACGTACGCGACCGTGTCCGTCGCGCTGCTCGGCCACCGTGTCATCTTCGTGACGAAGGCGGACAAGGTCCATCACGGACTTACAGCCGGCCTGCTGATCGGCTGGCGGGCGCTCAAGGCTGTCGTGACCTGGCTGCTGACCGCGCTCGGCACTGTGCTCCCGTTCGCCGTGCCGGTTGCTTTCATCTGCGGTATTGCGGTTTGGGGGCGGCGCAGGCTCGCCAGGCGCCGCACGCCCCCAGCCGCTGCGTAGCCCGCCGCTGCCGGGCTGGCCGCCGCTTAGCTGGCCAGCCTGGCCGGGACTGAGTGCACCAGGTCGGTAAGCCTGGTCAGCATGTCAGGGTCGGTTTCGGGCAGCACGCCGTGCCCAAGGTTGAAGATGTGGCTCTCGGCCGTCCGGCCTTTCGCGAGCACTTCCCTGGCGCGCTCTTCGATCACTGGCCACGGCGCCAGCATGACCGCCGGGTCCAGGTTGCCTTGCAGTGCCTTGCCGGGGGTGACCCGGAAGGCCGCTTCGTCAAGCGGCACCCGCCAGTCGACGCCGACGACGTCGGCACCGGCCTCACCGAGCAGCCTGAGCAACTCGCCGGTGCCGACGCCGAAATGAATTCTCGGCACGCCGGTCTCGCCGAGCGCGGCGAAGATGCGCGAGCTGAAAGGCAGGACGTTGCGCTGGTAATCCTGCGGGCTGACGATGCCCGCCCACGAATCGAACAGCTGAATGGCCGACACTCCGGCCGCTACCTGGACTTTGAGGAACGCGATGGTGATGTCGGCCAGCCGGTTGAGCAGCGATCGCCACAGCTGCGGGTTGCCGTACATCAAGGCTCTGGTCCGGTCGAAATTCTTGGAGGGGCCGCCCTCGATCAGGTAACAGGCCAGCGTGAACGGGCCGCCGGCGAAGCCGATCAGCGGCGTGCCGCCAAGCTCAGCCGTCAGCATGCCGACGGCCTGGGTGATGAACGGGACATCGCCAGGGTCAAGGCCGCGCAGCGCCGCGATCTCTGCCTCGCCCCGAACCGGCTTGTCGATCACTGGCCCGACGCCTGGCCTGATCTCGACCTCGATCCCGATCGCGCGCAGCGGCACCACGATGTCGCTGAACAAGACCGCCGCGTCGACGCCGTACCTGCGAACGGGCTGCAAGGTGATCTCGGTGATCGTCTCGGCGTTCGAGCACGCGTCCAGCATCGGGATGCCTGCCCGCAATGCGCGGTATTCCGGCAGCGCACGGCCCGCTTGCCGCATATACCAGACGGGTGCGTGCGAGACCGGCTGCCTGCGGCATGCCCTGATGAAAATCGACTCCGATGGCTGGCTGTTCACGACTGGGATCGTCTCACAAGGGGTGCGCGGGCCGCCGCGGGCGGGTGTCCGCGGGTGTCCGCGGCGGGCCGCGGGAGGGCGGCGCTGGCGGCCTACGGGCGGGTGTCCGCAAGCGGCCGCGGGTGGGTGTCCGCGCCGCACTTACCGCGCTCATGGCGCGTTCGCGGCGAAACGCCCAGATGACACGCCGTTCAAGATCCTCGGAATGCGGTCAGGTCCGTGTCAGCATCGATGCATGGGGGCGTATCCGTCGAGCGGACCTAAGTCGAGCGAGACAGGAGCAGCAGATGAATAATACGTTCCGTGACTGCCCCGGCTGCCGCTGCCGTCGCGAATTCATCCAGATCCATCCAGACCCGGGGCGCTGTCCGGACGTCAGCACGGGGATCTGCCCCGAATGGGTGTGCACAGACTGCGGGGCAGCCCTGCTGATCGATCTGGCGCCTGCCGCCGCCGCGCCCGCGGGCTCGCTCGGATCGCTTGAGCGGGTCGCCTGAGGATGTCATGCCGCCGCCTCGGACGCTGAGGCCCGCCGCTGTGCCTGATGACCGGCATCCGGCGGGCAGCTCGGCATTCAGGCTGGCGGTGGCGCAGGTAGAGGCAGGCATCGCGGCAGTCAGAGCCGCGCGGCCCGAGCTGAGCTTCGACAGCGAGCCACCGCCACGCCGACTGGCTCCGCAGGCCATCGCGATCGCCGCAACCGTGGAGATCGCCGACGCCGAGATTGGTGCGGGGCGGTTCGTGCTGCTCTACGATCCGGCCGGGCAGGAGGGCTGGGCAGGGCCTTTTCGGGTCATCGCGTATCTCCGGGCAGAACTCGACCCGGAGATAGCCGCCGATCAGTTCATCGGCCAGGTTGGCTGGAGCTGGCTGATTGAGGCGCTCGACACTAGGCTAGCGAGGTACGCGGCATCGAGCGGTTCGGTCACCAGGGTGGTTACAGAAGGTTTCGGCACCAAAGCTGATGAGCCCGTCGTGACCGACTTCGAAATGCGTGCCTCGTGGTCGCCGGTCAGCGAAGGACGGGATGCCTTCGCTCTTGACCGGCACGCCGCCGCCTGGGTCGATGCTCTGTGCCTTGCGTGCGGCATGCCGCCAGCGCCGCCAGCGTCTGCCGGTGTCGCGCAACTGCCCCCGCCACAGCTTCGCTCGCCCGCGCTCCGCCCTAGGCGCCGCCAGTGAGCGTGCCGCTGCTCGAACCGCGAGACGGGCTGCCACCGCTTGTCACCACCGCCTCGGCGCTCGCCGAGGCAACCGGCCGGCTCCAGGCTGGCACCGGTCCCGTCGCGGTCGATGCTGAGCGCGCGTCCGGATTCCGGTACGGGCATCGGGCCTTCCTGGTGCAGTTCCGCAGGTGCAACGCCGGCACCGTACTGATCGACCCGGTGGCCTGCTCCGATCTTTCCGAAGTCGACGCCGCGCTCGCTGACACGGAGGCCGTGCTGCACGCGGCTGGCCAGGACCTGCCGTGCCTGACCGACCTCGGCTACCGGCCGCGCCGCCTGTTCGACACTGAACTGGCCGGCCGGCTGCTGGGATATCCCAGGGTCGGACTCGGGACCTTGGTCTCCGAAGTGCTCGGCCTGACCCTGGAGAAAAGTCACTCGGCCGCCAACTGGTCGACCAGACCGCTGCCGCCTGACTGGCTCAAGTACGCCGCGCTCGACGTGGAAGTGCTCGTCGAACTGCGAGATGCCCTGGCCGAGCAGCTTGCCGAGCAAGGCAAGACCAGCTGGGCCGAGGAGGAGTTCGAGGCCGTGCTCGCTGCCAAGCCGGCTGCGCCGCGCACCGACCCGTGGCGCCGTACCTCGGGCATCCACCGGGTCAGGAGCAGGCGCAGCCTGGCAGTCGTGCGCGAACTCTGGCAGGAGCGGGACCGGATCGCCCAACGTCGCGACATCTCCCCGACCAGAATCCTGTCCGACCTGGCGATCATTGACGCCGCCCGGGCCGCGCCAGGCACGATGGAGGAAATGACCAAGATCACCGGGTTCACGGGCCGCGGCGCCCGGCGGTACGGCCAGGAATGGCTTAGGGCGATCCGGCGGGCCACGACCATGGGCGACGAACTGCTGCCCGAGTCCTCGGCACCGCCCGGCGACGGCCCTCCCCCGGCTCACCGCTGGGCAGAGCGCGACCCGGTCGCGGCCAAGCGGCTCACGGCCGCCCGGGCCGCGGTGGCAGCGCTCGCCGATGCCTGGCATCTGCCTGCGGAGAACCTGCTCGCGCCAGAGGCCGTGCGCCGACTGGCCTGGCAGCCGCCTGAGCCGGTCAGCGAAGAGTCGGTGGCCTCAGAACTGCGACGCTACGGGGCCAGGCCCTGGCAGATCGGCCTGACCGCCATGCCCATTGCCATGGCATTGATCGGGCACACCGAAAAGGACGAGGCCTGACGAACGCCGTCGCCACGCGCTGCGGGACTATGCGCGCGCTGCGGAGCTACGCGCTGCGGAGCTACGCGCTGCGCCGCAGGACTACGCGTGCGCTGCGGAACTACGCGCTGCGGGGCAGCGAGCGCAGGTCGCAGGGCTTCGCCGAGCCAGGACGAGTCACGCCTGCGCACGGCAACGGCCCGATCGAGTCGGGGTAGTCAGGAAAGACGTTCAGCAATACCTCGCAGTCACAGCAGCAGCCGCCGCGCAGCTGGAGTTGCCGCAGCAGCCCGCCCGGCTGCGCCGCCCGCAGGTCTCGCCACCTGATCGTCCAGCGGTGCGTGCCGTCACACCCGAACTCATTCACCATTCGCAGCAGGTAGCAGCGAATGCATTCCGACTCGCCGGGGTTTGTTAACTGCTCCGCGAGCTCGGCCAGCTCGTTCTCAACCACCGTGGATACGTCATCTGGCATGCTGCGCTCCTGTTCGTCGTCGCCGGCCGTTCTCGATCGTTCGCTGCCGTACGCTTACCTGCCGATCGCCCTTGCGGCGGGTCTCGGCACTGATCGCTCGGCACTGATCGCTCGGCACTGATCGCTCAGTCACAAGTCCTATCGCACGGCTACGACAGCGCCGCCTAGGCAGCCACGTTCCTTGATCGCGACGAGCCCTTGTGCATGAGGGCCCGGCCTTGGGCCATCGACGGGCCGGCCGACGCCAGCCTTGGGCCATCGACCGGCCAGTCAACGTCACTGACAGCGGCCATCAAGAAGTCCAGGTACACGGCCCAAGGACTCCTGCCTCGCGACCACTTCGGCTCCAGGTCGGCGGACAGCTCGTCACCAGAGGCGACGGTCCGCACCGGCACGCCAGGACATCCCGCCGCGCCACTTCCGGCGCTCGGGCCTGTGCCAGCGTTAAGTCGGGAGGGTTGTCAGGTTCCTGGTGGAGCATCTTCGTGTGCGGGAGCTTTTTCGTCGTGGAGCAAGAAATTCCTCCCGGACCCGGAAACCCTCCACCACGACCACAGACAACCCTCCCGCACCCGGAAACCCTCCACCACGACCACGGACAACCCTCCCGGACGCCAGCCCGGAACCCCCCACCAAGATCACAGACAAGCCTCGCGGACGCCAGCCCGGCAACCCCAGCCAGCCTCGCCTCGACCTCGGCCCGACCGCGCCATCCAGGATCCCGCCAGCGGCTAGCTGACCAGGTCGTGCCGCTCAGCACCCACGAGCTTCCCCGCCGCCGACTGCAGCACAATGAACGCGCCCTTGGCCAAAGGCGGGCCATCGTCGGGGCCGGTCCCGAGCGCGGCCCTGGCCGCATTAGCCAGCCGCGGCAGGTTCTCCCGGTGAACGCACAGGACGGCGGACTCGCCCGATGCAGCCAGCTCCGCCACCTGCCACTCGGCAAAGCGAGCGGCCTCGGCGCCCGGCTGGCGACCTCCGGCTACGGTCAGCGCGGGCTCGATCTCGATTGCCAGCCCGGCTGCTTCCGCATAGGGCCTGACCGTCGCGAGGCAGCGCTCCGCCGCCGAGCTCAGCACCCGGCGCGGCGCGTACGCGGCCAGGAGCGAGGCGAGCAGCTTCGCATCGGCCGTTCCTTGCTCGCCGAGCGGCCGCTCTAGGTCGGCAGCGCCCGCACACCTGACCCCGGCCTCGGCATGCCGGAGCAGGATCAGCGGTGCCGAGTCCGCCGGATGCGACCCGAACTCATCAAGCAAGGCGACGTCTCGCTGATAGGACAGCCGCGACGCGACTTCAGCGGCATCCGCCCAGTCCAGCTGATCCACCTCGTGACCTGGCATGAACCCAGCCGACCCGGTCACCCGCGCGACCCAGTAACGGACGTACTTGGGCCGGCCGCCTACCTCGTAGACCGAAGGACGCAGGCTCCGGCCAATCACGACGCGCAGCCCGGTTTCCTCCGCCACCTCACGGATGGCCGTCATCAGCGGGTGCTCACCAGGCTCGCTCTTGCCCTTGGGATAGGACCAGTCGTCGTACTTGGGCCGGTGCACCAGCGCCAGTTGCGGGCCACTTGGCCCAGGCCGCCACGCTAGCGCGCCGGCGGCCCGGATCTGGTCATCGCCGGAGGCCTCAGGCACCTGCCTGCCGCTCCGGGCCAAGCCGCTTCTTAGCGACGGAGACGTCGGTGTCGGCCGCCCTGTTCTGGCGGAACCTGATCAGGTGGTCCTGCAGGTCCATCAGCGGAGCACCCGACTCATCGAGGTGGTGCCTAGTCCACGTGCCGTCGGGCCCGAGCCACCACGACGCCACCCCGGAATCCATTGCCAGGTCGATCAGGCTGCGCAACTCGCGTTTTTGCGCCGGATCGGTCACGCGGACCAGCAACTCGACCCGCCGGTCGAGATTCCTGTGCATGAGGTCAGCGCTGCCGATCCACACGTCATCGTTGCCCGCGGTGGCCCCGAAGGCATAGATCCTGGAGTGCTCAAGGAAGCGTCCCACGACGCTCCGCACCCTGATCGTCTCTGACAGGCCAGGAACTCCGGGCCGCAGCGAGCAGATTCCGCGCACCCACAAGTCGATCGGCACGCCGGCCATCGAGGCCCGGTACAGCGAGTCGATGATCGCCTCGTCGATGATCGCGTTGCACTTCATCTGAATCCGGCATGGCTGGCCTGCCCGCGCCAGCCGCACCTGCTCGTCGACCTGCCTGATCAGCCCGGACCGCAGCCCGGCGGGCGCGACGAGCAGCCGCTGGTACTCGGTGCGGCGGCTATACCCCGTCAGATGATTGAAAAGGTCCGTGATGTCCTCGCCGACCTGACGGTCGGCCGTGAGCAGCCCGTAGTCCTCATAGAGCCGGGCGGTCTTGGGATGGTAGTTGCCCGTGCCGATGTGGCAGAACCGGCGCAGCGACCCATCGGCTTCCTCGCGGACGACCAGCACCATCTTGCAGTGCGTCTTGAGGCCGACGAAGCCGTAGACAACGTGACAGCCAGCTTCTTCCAGCTTCCGCGCCCACGCGATGTTCGCCTCCTCGTCGCCTCGTGCCTTGATCTCGACCACGACGACGACCTGCTTGCCCGCCTCTGCCGCATCGATGAGGGCGTCTACGATCTCGGAGTCGCCGCTGGTCCGGTAGAGCGTGTGCTTGATCGCGAGCACGCGCGGATCAGCGGCCGCCGAGACCACCAGCCGCTGCACGCTCGCGGTGAACGAGTCATATGGCAAATGCACGAGCACGTCCCGCTCAGACAAGGTGGCGAAGACGCTGCGGTCGTGCGGCAGCGCTCCCTCGGCGGGAACGAACGCGGGGTATTTGAGGCTGCGCAGATCCAGGTCAGCGATGGCGGAGAGGCCGGTCAGGTCGAGCGGCCCTGGCAGCCGGTACACCGCCCGGCTGTCCACGCCAAGTTCGGTGACCAGCTTGTCGAGCACCTCCTGGGAGATCGACTCTTCGACCTCGAGCCTGACCGCGGGCTCGAACCGGCGCCGCATCAGCTCTCGCTCGAGCGACTGCAGCAGGTTCTCGGTCACGTCCTCGTCGATCTCGAGGTCCCTGATCCTGGTGACGCGGAAAGCATGGTGCTCGATGACCTCAAGGCCAGAGAAGAGATCGTCCAGGTGGGCGGCGATGACATCTTCGAGCGGGACGAAACGGCTCGGCGACACGGTGAGGAACCTCGGCAGGAGGGGCGGCACCTTGACGCGGGCGAACAGCGTCAGGCCGGACCTCGGATCGGCGACCATGACAGCGAGGCTCAGCGACAAGCCCGAGATGAACGGGAAGGGGTGGGCTGGATCGACCGCGAGCGGCGTCAGCACCGGGTAGATCCGCTCCCTGAACAACTGCTGCAGCTTGGCCTGTTCCGCTGGCAGCAGCTCCTTCCAGCGCAAGATCTCGATGCCGGCGTCGGCAAGCGCGAGCAGCAGCCGCTCGCTGAAGCAGCGGGCGTGCCTGGCGGCCAGCTCCCGCGCCATTGCCAGCGTGTTCTCCAGGATCTGATCGGGCGCTTTGCCGGTCACGCTCTCCACCGGCAGCCCGGTCGCCATGCGCCTGATCCGGCCTGCGACCCGCACCATGAAGAACTCGTCGAGCGCGCTGGCGAAGATGGATTCGAACCTGACCCGCTCCAGCAGCGGGACTTTGGGGTCTTCGGCCAGTTCGAGCACCCGCTGGCTGAAACGCAGCCAGCTCTCCTCCCGGTCCAGGTACCGGTCCTCGGGAAGGTCAGCGGCCAGCATCTGGCGCTCGAAGTCCGGCACGGTATCCGCGCCTATCCCGGCCAGCGCAGCCGCGGCACGCTCGGCGCTATCCCCCTGCTCCCGGCTGGCCGTAGCTAGCTCCGCGACGATCTGTGCTGATATATCGGTGTCCGCACCGCGCTTCCAGTTGTCCTTCCCCGAGTCCATATTGCTATCCTCCCCAAGCCTGTACTGATCGAATACCCCGGCATACCGGTCACTGCACGGGCCGGCTCCCGGATCAGTGCGGGCTAGTTGCGGCGCTACAGGCTAACCAGCGAAGATTGGCTGGCATCTGCCGAACGGAGAACTCTCGATGCACATCGGAACATCGCTGCCCCAACCCGATGGACAGCAAGCGCTCAGCAGGCTGCGTGACGAGCTGAGCAGGGCCGCCGACGACGGGCTTGCATCGGTGTGGATGGCGAACATCTTCGGGCTCGACGCGCTGACCGCGCTCGCCGTAGCCGGGCAGGGCATCGACGGTATCGAGATCGGCACGGCGGTCGTGCCGACCTACCCCAGGCACGCCGCTGTCATGGCCCAGCAGGCGCTGACGACGGCCCTGGCGCTTGAGGGCAGGCTGGCTCTCGGCATCGGGCTGTCGCACAAGATCGTCATCGAGGACATGTACGGTTACAGCTTCGACGCGCCGGCCGTGCACATGAGCGAGTACCTGTCGATCCTGCTGCCGCTGCTGGACGGCGAGCACTGCAAATTCGAGGGCAAGACGATGCGGGCGAGCATCGGGCTGTCCACGCCTCGGGCAGGCCGGGTTCCGGTGCTGCTCGCTGCCATGGGCCCGCGGATGCTCAAGCTCGCCGGCCGGCGGACGGACGGGACCATCTTGTGGATGACCGGGCCCGCGACCGTACGTGACTACATAGCCCCGACGATCAACGCGGCCGCGGCGGAAGCGGGCCGGCCCGCCCCTCGCGTGGTCTGCATGCTGCCCGTGTGCGTCACCGACGACCCGGAAGCCGCCAGAGCACGCGCGGGCAAGGTGTTCGAGATCTACGGCCACCTGCCTTCCTACCGGGCGATGCTGGACCGGGAGGGTGCGGCTGGCCCTGCTGACGTCGCGATCGTAGGCGACGAGGACACGGTCGCCGCCTCGATCACCGCTCTGGCCGACGATGGGGTGACCGACTTCGTCGCCGGCGAGTTCGCCACCGGCACCGACCGGCACCGCACCCGCGACCTGCTCAAGGCGCTGATCTCCGGCTAGGGCCGCCCCTACCTGGCTTTGATCGTAATGCGCGGATGATCGGCCGGGCGCAGCCAGCGCAGCACCCGCAGGAGTTCGCCGCGCGGCAGGGAGACGCACCCAGCCGTCGGTGAGCCGGAGCTCACGTGCAGGAAGATGGCACTGCCCCGGCCCGGCACCCGCGCGGTGTTGTAAGCGATGACGGCGGCATAGTCGTAGACCGGCTTCTGATCCATGGGCTCTGGCCTGGCGCCCGGGTCGTGATGCCGGTCGTCGACCCACTCGTTGTAGCGCGGGCTGGACGGATCGTCGTCCCACACGTCGTAACGGTGCGCGCGCCGGTAACTGTAGGCCACGCCAGGATCGGCTAGCACGCCGAAGAAAAACTGGAATCCATAGGTGCCCGACGGCGTCTTGCCGTCGCCTTCCCGCTTGGTCCCTCGCCTGGCGATGCCGTGATAACCGACGCGCGCGGTCCAGGGACCGAACTCCCGCACCCAGCGATGACCCGTCCATTCGTAGGCGACGAACGTTGCCGAGGTAGCGGAGTGCGAGGTGGCGCTGACCGTGATCTGTTGCCTGACCCGGGCAGTGCCGTTAGCCAGGGCTGTCCCCGTCCCCGTGCCAACGGCGCAGAGCGCGGCCAGCACAGTCAGCGAGCTGGTCACCGTGATTGTCCGGCGGATCGGTGTACGCACGTGCACAAGCCTTACCGTAACGGCCGCAGTCATCGAAGGCCAGGACAACACCGGCGCTGCGTGCAGAACCGCCGTATTCGCCCGTCAAGGGGCTCCTGACCGCAGGTCAGCGAGCTGACGGTTTCTGGCTGGTACCAGGTGGCAAGGCCGTCAGCGCTTGGCCAGGCCGCAGGCAGCGTGGATGTCAGCGCGGCTCGCGAGCTTGACCCGGGCGCCCCGGCCGAGCGAGGCGGCGAGATCCTTCTCGGCCGTCTCGATCTTGAGCCAGTCCGCGTAACTGACCGGCTTGAGGCCTCGCTCGGCGAGCAGGGCACCGAACCTGGCGGACCATGGCGCGTCCGGACCCGCGGCGGCGTCGCCGCCATCGGCCTCCCCCTCTGAGGCGGCCGGCAGCCTGAGCAGGCCGGCCCTCGGCAGCGGCGCGTCGTCCGGGCCTGGCCCGCCCGCCAGATCGGCAAGCAGTGCCCGCACTGTCTGGGCCGCGTCTGACTTGTTCGTGCCGATGACGCCGGTCGGGCCGCGCTTGAGCCAGCCGGCCACGTACTCTCCCGGCAGCGGCCGGCCATCGGACCCGACCACCCTGCCTTCGGAGTTCGGCACGATGTGCGCTCGGTCGTCGAACGGCACCCCGGGCAGGGGAACGCTCTGATAGCCGACGCTGCGCAGCACGACCTGCACTCCAAGCGTCTCGAACCGCCCGGTGCCCGTGAGCCGTCCGTCGGCGCCCAGGCTGGTGCGCTCGAGCCGCAGCCCTTCGACTCGCTGGGTGCCGACGATCTCGACCGGGCTCAGCCAGAAGCGCAGGGTCAGCCGCCGCGGCGCGCCTGACGGCGAGCGGCCCGCCCAGTCACTGATGACCTTGTAGTTGCCGCGCACATGCCGGTCGGCAGTCGCGAGCCTGGCACTTTCGCCGCTGGCGTCGAACGCCTCGAGGTCGGCCTCGCCGTCGCCGATGACCACGTCCACGCCGGCCAGCTCACCCAGCTCGCGCAGTTCTTTCGTGGTGAATTTCGCCTGTGCAGGCCCTCGCCTGCCGATCATGTGCACCTCGCGGACCTTGCTCGCGAGCAGCGCGTCGAGCACCGGCTGGCTGACGTCGGTCTCGCGCAATTCCTCGGGCTCGCGGATCAGGATCCTGGCCACGTCGACCGCGACATTGCCGACGCCGATCACCGCCACCGACTCGGCATCAAGGATGAACCTGTCCGGATCCACATCAGGATGCCCGCAGTACCAGTTCACGAAGTCGGTCGCGGCATAGCTGCCCGCCAGGTCCTCACCAGGGATGCCAAGGCGGCGGTCGCGCATCGCGCCGGTGGCGTAGACCACCGCGTCATAGCAGGACAGCAGGTCATCCCTGGTCACCTCGTCGCCGAGGTGCACGGCCCCGGCGAACCTGACTCCCTCATGCTCAAGCACCCCGCGCAGGTAGTCGGCGATTGACTTGATCGACTTGTGGTCAGGCGCGACGCCGTACCTGACCAGCCCGTACGGCGTGGGCAGGCGATCGAGCACATCCACTCGGACGGCGCACGGCGGGTCGATAGCAGCCCCCTGCTTGATCAGCGCCTCGGCTGTGTACAGGCCAGCCGGCCCTGATCCGATCACGGCCACGGTGAGGGTTCTCATATAACGCGATTCTGCCAGGCTTGCCGCCTGTTAGTGACAACACAGTGCCGCTGACACAGTGCCGCTGACACAGTGCTGGCGGCAATCCGGTGGCTGGTCACCCGACGCAGAACTCATTGCCCTCCGGATCGGCCAGCGTGGTCCAGACGTGCGGTCCCTGCGAGCCCGTGTGCAGCACCGTCGCGCCGCGCCCGGTCAGTGCCGCTACCACGGCTTCGGTGTCGTCGCTGCCGGACCGCAGGTCCAGGTGCAGCCGGTTCTTCACCGCCTTGGGCTCAGGAACGAACTGGAACAGCACCCGCGGCCTCGTGCCGCCGCCCGCCAGCTCGTCCGGGTGCCTGAGCGCGACGCCGTCGCGCCATCGCAGCTGGCCTTGATGGCTGACCGTATCCTCATCGGTCGCGTGGCCTTCGGCGATCATTTTCTTGATGAAAGATTCGTCCTGGGGCTCGACTGCCCAGCCCAGCGTTTCTGCCCACCAGTCAGCCAGTTCGTGCGGCCGCTGGCTGTCGATCACGATCTGGAACTCATACGGCAAGGTTGCCGCCTCCCTTCGGAATGTGGCCAGTGCCGGCCGAGTTGCTCAGCCAACTCGCTCGCGGCGATAAAACCGTGCCCGCGGTCAGCCGGCCAGGCCCGCGCCGGCAGCCACCCCGGTACGCCCGCGGTCACCTTGCCGCCACGCTGACGGCATTGTGGTCCAAGGTGCCCGCGCTGGCCCCCTACGCCTGGCGCTCGGGCACCAGCTCCGGCGTGAGCCCCGCCACCGCCTCGGTGATCGACAAGGCGATCGCCTGGGGGGTGAGCCCGGCGTCGGCCAGGATCTCTGGCCGTTCGCCGTGCGACAGGAAACTCTGCGGCAGGCCGAACGTCCGGACCGGGATGTCGATGCGCCGGTCGCGAAGTAGCCGCGCTACCGCGTCCCCGAGCCCGCCGACCAAGCCGTTGTCCTCGATGGTGCAGACCAGCCGGTGCTGGGCGGCGACCCCGGCGAGCGCCTCGTCCAGCGGCTTGACCCAGCGCGGGTCGATGACCGTGACGGCGATGCCCTGGTCGGCGAGCCGGCGCGCGGCGCCGACGGCGACGCTGGCCATCGGGCCCGCCGACACGATCAGCACGTCGGCCGCGGCGGCGTCGCCGCGCGAACCGGGTCCCGGCTCCCCTGGCCCGGCGGGCGCCATCGGGTCGCCGGGTCCGGCCGGCTCACCGGATTCCGGCCTGATCAAGATGTCCATGCCGCCGGCGGTGCCGATCGCGGGCACGTCCGCGCTGACCGAGCCGCGCGGGAACCTGATCGCAGTCGGGCCGTCGCTGACCGACACCGCCTCGCGCAGAAGTTCGGTCAGCCTCGTGCCGTCCCTGGGAACCGCGATCCGCATGCCTGGCACGAGCTGGAGAATCGAGCCGTCCCACATGCCGTGATGGCTGGCTCCGTCCGGGCCGGTGACGCCAGCCCGGTCCAGCACGAACGTGACCGGGAGCTTGTGCATGGCCACGTCCATGAGCACCTGGTCGAAGGCACGGTTGAGGAAGGTGGCGTAGATCGCCACCACCGGGTGCATGCCGCCCATCGCCAGGCCCGCGGCGCTGGTGACGGCGTGCTGCTCGGCGATGCCTACATCAAAGACCCGGTCAGGGTACGCCTCGGCGAACGGCGCGAGCCCGGTCGGATGCAGCATCGCCGCGGTAATCGCCACGACGTCGGGCCTGCGCGCCCCGATAGCGAGCAGTTCTTCGGTGAAGTAGCTCGTCCAGCCGCGTTTTGCCTGGGCAGGCTTGCTCGCTGCCGCGGCTGCCGACGATGGCCTGGTCGCGCCGTTCACATGCACCTGGGCTCCGGGCTGCACCTGGTGCAGGCAGTCCTCGTCGTTCTCCTCAGCGAGCGCGTAGCCGCGGCCCTTCTGGGTGATCACGTGCACCAGGACCGGTCCGCCGAATTCACGCGCCTTGGTCAGCGCGCTCTCGGTGGCCTGCTCGTCGTGCCCGTCGATCGGCCCGAGGTACTTCAGGCCGAGGTCTTCGAAGAGCACCTGCGGCTGCAGGAAATCCTTCAGGCCCTTCTTGATCCCGTGCAGGGTCTCGAACAGCGGCGGCCCGACCAGCGGCGTGTTCGACAGCGTCGTCTTGACCAGGTCGAGCACCTGCTCGTAGCGCTGTGAGACACGGACGGCTTCGAGGTGGTCGGCCAGTCCGCCGATCGTGCGCTGGTAGGAGCGGCCGTTGTCGTTGACGACGACCACTACGGGCCGGTCCTTGGCGGCCGCGATGTTGTTCAGCGCTTCCCAGGCCATCCCGCCGGTCAGCGCGCCGTCGCCGATGATGGCGACGACCCTGCGGCGGGAATCGCCGCGCAGCGCCAGTGCCTTGGCCAGGCCGTCCGCGTAGGACAGGCTGGTGGAGGCGTGCGAGTTCTCGACGAAGTCGTGCTCGGACTCGGCCCGGTTCGGATAGCCGGAAACCCCGCCGCGCTGGCGGAGCTTGCCGAAGCCGTTCAGCCTGCCGGTCAGCAGCTTGTGCACGTACGACTGATGGCCCGTATCCCAGATGATCGGGTCTTCGGGCGAGTCGAAGACCCGGTGCAGCGCGATGGTGAGCTCAACGACGCCGAGGTTGGGTCCCAGGTGACCGCCGTTCCGCGAGACAGCCTCGATCAGGAATGTCCTGATCTCCTCCGCAAGCGCCGCAAGCTGGTCCGGGCGGAGCGCCTTGACATCCCGCGGGCTCCCGACCGACTCGAGCAATGTCATTCTGGTGCGCTCCTCACAGTCATCGCTGACACGGTGCTCGCGGCTAGCACAGCTGAGCTACCACAGCTGACAGCTAGCACAACTGGCAGCCAGTACCGTGCCGGCCTGCAGGCCCCTAAGTCATGCGAACCCAGCAGAGTCTATTTCCCGAGCCCTGCGGCGTGTGCGCCACGTGGCCCGTTCGCTACGACTACCTGAATATCTGGTATCTGGCTAACCTTGCCAGGCGAGGAACAACCTTGTCTTAGTGTATGGCTCTAGACTCGCTGTCCGAAACAGGCATCGATTTACCCCCGGAGACCGCCATTCTCCCCGACACCTTCCCAGTGCGTGCTGCGGTCGCGGCGCTTGCCGCCGCCACCGTGCTCACGGCGGTTCCGGCCGTCGCGGCCATTCGCGCGATCCCTGCCGCTAAAACCAGCCAGGCATGGAAGCTCAAGCTCGCAACCAGGTATCTCCCGCCTGCCACCAACCGAAGCCGGTACGACGTCGTGCTCGTCGCCGGGCGCGCTGCCTGGTTCTTCGGCGGATCGAACTTCGCCGGCAACGGCGTGCCCAAGGCTGAGCGGCGGCAGAACGGCGGCTGGCACGCGTCTGACCTCCCGCCAGGACTGCACAGCTGGATCGCCGCGGCGAGCGCCACCTCGGCCACCAACATCTGGGCGGTCACCGCGCAGGACGGCACGGTCATCAACTGGGACGGGACGCGCTGGACAGCGGTGCCCAGAGGGCACTGGAGCACCAAGGCCCAGTTCACCGGGATTGTGGCGATCTCACGCGCCAACGTCTGGGTATTCGGCGCAAAGAGCAGCAAGCGGGCTGGCGCCGGCACCTGGCACCTTTCCGGCACGACGTGGACCCACGTCAAGGGCATGGCCGCCGATATCGCGCGGGCAAGCCCAGTCCCGCCAAGCACGGTCCCGCCAGGCACGCTGCAGTCAAACACCGCCTCGCCAGCCACCGCCTCGCCAGCCACCGCCTCGCCGACCGTGATGTGGGGAATCGGCGGCATTCACGGCACGCGGAACGCCTTGCTTAAGTACAGCAACTCGACCTGGCGGCATGTCACGCCTGCCGCACTCGGCGGGTTCGCCTACACCGCCGTGCTCGCGCTGGGGCCTTCTAACGTGTGGGTAGGCGGCTCCGTGGCCGGCTTGCCCGAACTCGGCCACTTCGACGGCCGGCGCTGGTCAGCCCTCACCATGCCAGGACTGGTCCCCGCCACGGGCATGTGCAGGGACGGGCGCGGCGGCCTGTGGGTGATCGCGAATCCCGGCCTCGGGCCTTCGGCGGTGCTCGATCTCGGCCCGAAAGGCCACTGGCACACGGCCAAGGTGAGCAACACCTCCGCCGATGAGGTCCTGGCCTGCGCGCACGTCGGAGGACGGGACGCCACCTGGGGCGCTGGCAAGGCCGCCGCGCCAGCCGGCAGCGCCGCCGCCGTGTACGGTTTCGGCGACGTACCGTAAACAGAAAGCAACTTAAGTGACGGAAAACCTGACCGGACGTGTCTGCGTCATCACCGGCGCGAGTTCGGGGATCGGCAAGGCGGCCGCGATCGAGCTGGCCAGGCGCGGCGCGACCATGGTCCTGGTCGCCAGGGATCGCGGCCGGGGCGAGTCCGCGCTGGCCGAGGTCGGTGCCGCCGCCGCCGGCGAGCAGCCCAGCCTCGAACTGGCCGACCTCGCGTCGCTGCGCCAGGTGCGGGAGCTCGCCGCCAGGCTGGCCGAGCTGCCCCGCATCGACGTGCTGGTCAACAACGCCGGCCTGGTGGTCGGTCAGCGGCTGATGACCGAGGACGGCATCGAGCACACGTTCGCCGTGAACCACCTGGCGCCGTTCCTGCTGACGAACCTGCTGCTCGGCAAGTTGACCAGCGCGGGCAGGCCGGCCAGGGTGGTGACGGTCTCCTCGACCGCTCATCGCGGCGGCAAGATCGACCTCGACACCGTGGCGGAGCCGCGGCGCTATCTGGCCATGATGGCCTACTCGGACAGCAAGCTGGCGAACGTGCTCTTTACCGCCGAACTTGCCAGGAAGCTGACGGGCACCGAGGTCACGGCCAACTGCCTGCATCCAGGGACGGTGCGGACCGGCTTCGGCCGCTCGGGCGGGCCGCTGATGAAATACGGCGTCCAGGTGATGGCGCCGCTCATCAAGTCGGCCGAACGAGGCGCCAGGACCGTTGTCTACCTGGCCAGCTCTCCGGACGTGACCGGGCGCAGCGGCGGGTACTACGTCAGCGAGCGGTTGCGGCAGCCGTCTCGCGCCGCCCGGGACGAAGACCTGGCCCGCAGGCTCTGGGACCTCAGCGCGAAGCTGACCGGCCTTTCAGGCTTAGCTCAGCGCGATGACATCCGTTCATCCTGAGGGTTATGCGTCACCGCCAGCTGGCCGGGACCGCCGATCGTCAGCGCCCGCCCTGCCAGCACCCCGGCGCCAAGCTGGGCGAAGCCCGCGCCAAGCAGCGTCAGTCCGGGCACGGCCCAGCCGCCGGTCACCGTGTGCAGGAAGCCGAGCAGCAGCGGCCCTGTGCTCGCGATCACGTAGCCGACACCCTGGGCGAATCCGGACAGCGCCGCCGCCCCTTGGCCATCGACCGTGCGCGCGGTGAACAGGAAGACGCTGAGGCTGAGCGACGCACCCTGACCAAGGCCTAGCACGCAGACGAAGACCACGACGACCGAGTTCGGCCCGAACACCGCGCCGATCAGCCCGGCGATGATGGCGAGGGCAGCCGCGACGGCCAGCATCCGCTGGTCCCTGGCCCGCTGCGCCAGCACGGGGACGGCGAGGCCGGTCATCACGTTGCCGACGTTCATCAGCGCGAGCAGGTTACCCGCTGCCGTCGCGCTGATCCCGTGCTCCTGGAACATCGTCGGGAACCAGGACAGCGTGGCGTAATAGGACAAGCTCTGCAAGCCCATGAACAGCGTGACCTGCCAGGCGAGCGGGTGCCTTGCCATCGCGAGCACGCTGGGCCTGCCGCCCTCGGCCGGCACCGTGCGGAACCGCAGCTGCGGCAGCCAGACGCAGGCGGCGATCAGCGCGGGCAGTGCCCAGATGCCATAGGTCAGCCTGACGGCTCCGCCGGACCCGCTGCTGGCATTCATCGCGTTGAACACGGGCACCGCGATCAGCGAGCCCAGCACGGCGCCGGTCGTGAGCGTAGTGAGATAGAGCCCGATCAGCAGCCCGGCCCGCTCCGGGCGGCGGCGCTTGATCAGGCTCGGCAGCAAGACGTTGGTCAGCGCGATCGCGCAGCTGGCCAGGATCGTGCCGGGGAAAAGCATAGCGCCCGGCCAGGCCGAGCGCAGCCCGAGCCCGGCGGCGAGCAGGGCGAGGGCGATGCCGAGCACGCGTTCCTCGCCGAGCTTGCGCGCCGCGAGCGGTGCCATGCCGGAGAAGGCGGCGAATCCGACCACGGGTACCGCCGCCAGCGCAGCCTCGGAACCCGGCGTGAGCCCGGTCGCCCGGGTCAGCACGGGAAAGACCGGCGGCAGCCCCGTGATCGAGCCGCGCAGGTTGAACGCGAGGGCGAGGATGCCGGCGACCAGCAGCGCGCCGCGCAGGGACACGAGGTGGTCGCCTGCGCGCAGGCGGCTACCCGGACGCGGCGCCGGTTCCACGGCCGGCGGTCAGCCGCCCGCGAGCAGGGAACGCAGCACGTACTGCATGATCCCGCCGTGCCGGAAGTAGCCGGCCTCGCCTGGGGTGTCGATCCGCACGACCGCCTTGAACTCCTTGCCGTCCGCCCGGACTGTTACCTCACGCGGCGTCCGCCCGGAGTTCAGCTCCTCGATTCCGGTGATGTCGAATACCTCATGTCCGGTGAGTCCGAGTGAGCTCGCGTTCTGGCCGGGGAGGAATTCAAGCGGGAGTACTCCCATCCCGATGAGGTTGGAACGATGGATTCGCTCGAATGACTCGACCAGCACCGCGCGCACGCCGAGCAGCAGGGTCCCTTTCGCCGCCCAGTCTCGCGATGAACCGGAACCGTACTCCTTGCCGCCGATCACGATCAGCGGCGTGCCCTCGTCAATGTAGGCGCGCGAGGCTTCGTAGATCGAGGTCTGCGTGCCTTCAGGCAGCTTCACCGTCACGCTGCCCTCGGTGCCGGGAGCGAGCAGGTTGCGCAGCCTGATGTTGGCGAACGTGCCGCGGATCATCACCTCGTGGTTGCCGCGCCGCGCCCCGTAGCTGTTGAAGTTCTTGCGCTCGATGCCGTGCTCGGTGAGGTATCGGCCGGCCGGGCTGTCGCTCTTGATCGCTCCCGCCGGGGAAATGTGGTCGGTGGTGACCGAGTCGCCGAGCACGGCGAGCACGCGTGCGCCGTGTAGGTCGGTGACCGGCGCGGGCTCGGCGGGCATGCCGTCGAAGTAGGGCGGCTTGCGGACGTAGGTGGACGCGTCGTCCCAGGCGAACAGGTCACCGGCCGGCACGTCGAGTTCCTGCCAGCGCTCGTCACCTGTGAACACGTCGGCGTAGTCCCGGCTGAACATCTCGGGCGCCACCGACCCGGCGACGACCTCCTCGACCTCGGCGGGCGACGGCCAGATGTCGGCCAGGTAAACCGGCTTGCCATCTGAGCCGGTGCCGAGCGGCTCCGTGGTCAGGTCGAGGTCCATGGTCCCGGCGAGCGCATAGGCGACGACCAGCGGCGGCGAGGCCAGGTAGTTCATCTTGACGTCGGGGTTGATCCTGCCCTCGAAGTTCCTGTTGCCTGACAGCACCGAGACCACGGCAAGGTCGCTGGCGTCGACCGCCGCGCTGATCGGCTCGGGCAGCGGGCCTGAGTTGCCGATGCAGGTAGTGCAGCCGTAGCCGACGAGGTTGAAGCCGAGCTTTTCCAGGTACGGGGTGAGGCCGGCCCGCTCGTAGTAGTCCATGACCACCTTGGAGCCTGGCGCGAGCGTCGTCTTGACCCACGGCTTGCGAGCCAGCCCGACGCTGACCGCGTTGCGGGCGAGCAGGGCGGCACCGACCATGACGAACGGGTTCGACGTGTTGGTACATGAGGTGATCGCGGCGATCACCACGGAGCCGTGGTCGATCGTGGTCTCTGTGCCATCTTCCAGGGTGACCTTGGTCTTGGCGCTAGGGCGGCCGTCCGCGGCGGGCGCGACCGGGTCGGAAGCCGGGAACGTGCCGTCGATGCCGTTGTCGAGGCTGGGCGCGTGCACGTAGGCGCCGAGTGCCTCGCGGAAGGTGTTCTTGGCGTCGGTCAGGGCCACCCGGTCCTGCGGGCGCTTCGGCCCGGCTAGGGAGGGGACGACAGTGCTTAGGTCGAGCTCGAGCTGCTGGGAGTATCTGGTCGCTGGTGCTGTGCCTGCCGCCTGCGGGTCGTGCCAGAGGCCCTGTTCCCTGGCGTAGGCCTCGACCAGGGCGACCTGCTGCTCCGGGCGGCCGGTGAGGCGCAGGTAGGTCAGCGTCTCCCCGTCGATCGGGAAGATCGCGCAGGTGGAGCCGAACTCGGGGCTCATGTTGCCGATGGTGGCCCGGTTCGCGACCGGGACAGCCGCGACGCCCGCGCCGTGAAACTCCACGAACTTGCCGACTACGCCGTGCTTTCTGAGCAGTTCGGTGATGGTCAGGACCAGGTCGGTGGCCGTCGCGCCCTGCGGCAGTTCGCCCGTGAGCTTGAAGCCGACTACCTTCGGGATCAGCATCGAGATCGGCTGGCCGAGCATGGCCGCCTCGGCCTCAATGCCGCCGACGCCCCAGCCGAGCACGCCGAGGCCGTTCTGCATGGTGGTGTGGGAGTCGGTTCCGACGCAGGTGTCAGGGTAGGCGGCTTTCGTGCCGTCCTCGCTTGCGGTGGTCATGATGACCCTGGCCAGGTGCTCGATGTTGACTTGGTGCACGATGCCGGTGCCGGGGGGCACGACCCGGAACTGGCGCAGCGCCTGCTGGCCCCACCGCAGGAAGCCGAACCGCTCGGAGTTGCGCTCGAACTCGATCTGCACGTTACGCTCGAACGCGTCCGGCCGGCCGAAGATGTCGGCTACTACGGAATGATCAATGACCAGCTCGGCCGGCACGAGCGGGTTGATCTTCGCCGGGTCGCCGCCGAGTGCCCGCATGGCCTCGCGCATCGTCGCGAGGTCGACCACGGCCGGGACCCCGGTCAGGTCCTGCATGATCACCCGCGCCGGGCTGAACTGGATCTCTGTGTCCGGCTCGGCGGTGGGGTCCCACTGCGCGAGCGCCCTGATGTGATCGGCGGTTACGTTGACGCCATCCTCGGTGCGCAGCAGGTTCTCCAGCAAGATCTTCAGGCTGAACGGCAGGTCGACCGATCCGGGCACCGCGTCAAGGCGGTAGATCTCATAGCTCGTCCCGCCAGCGCCACCGCCTGTGCCGGCGCCGACCGTGAGCGTGCCGCGAGCCCCGAAACTGTTCGCTGTCATCGTGCTGCCCTCCTGCTAGCCGCACGCGGCGCACCGTCGCGCCGCGGCACCGCTTCCTAGCGGCAATCCTGCCCTAGCCCGCCCCGGTCGTAGCGCTCAGGCCGGCGCCGCGGGTGCCCGCGTCCGCTGGCTCCGCGGGTGCGCCGCCCTCGCGGGTGCGCCGGCTCCGATGGTGCGCCGGCTCCGATGGTGCGCCGACTCCACGGGTGCGCCGACTCCACGGGTGCGCCGGCTTCACGGGTGCGCTGGCCCGGCGGGTGCCAGGCCGGTGCCGGCCGGGGACAACTACCGGAAGTATCTTGACGTCAAGTTACTTTGCCAGCGTAGCCACGGAATTGTCTTGACGTCAAGCTATTCGCGGTACGTGGCGCCACGATTGAAATCGCTACCCGGGCCCGGTGTTAAAATGCGGCGATGGCGGCGAGTGATCCCGCGACCCGCCCGTCCCTCGAGCCGGTTGCCGATCGGCTCGCGCGCAAGCTCCGCGATCTGGGCGGGCTCGGCCGGCTGCAGCCAGCCGCCCAGTACGTGGCTGACGTCCTGCATCAGGCCGGCGACGTCGACAAGGCGATCTACGGAACCATTGCCAAGGTGCCGACCCCGGCTCTAGACCACGCGATGCGGCAAGTGTCGAAGTCAGCGAACCGTTCACTGCTGTGGCTCGGGGTCGCCGCCGGGCTCAGCCTCACCGGCCGGCCCGGCCGCCGCGCGGCCGCCCGCGGCCTGCTCTCCATAGGCGTCACCTCGGCTGTGGTCAACCTGGCTGTCAAACCGCTGTCCACCAGGCGGCGCCCGGACCGCGTCGGTGCGGGCGTGCCAGGCCAACGCCAGGTCTCGATGCCGTCGTCGACGTCCTTCCCGTCTGGCCACTCCGCCTCGGCATTCGCTTTCGCCACCGCCGTGAGCAGGGACAACCCCTGGCTGGCCATCGTCATCCAGTTCGCAGCGGGCGGTGTCGCCTACTCACGGATCCACACCGGCGTGCACTACCCAGGCGATACCGTCGCGGGCGCGCTCATCGGCGCCGGCGCCGGCCAGGCTGTAAGCAGCATCTTCGACCGCACTCTTGCCAGGCACCGCGCCCTAGGCGACTAACCATCGCCCAGTTCGGCCGCCCCTCCGCCCTGCCGCCCCTCCGCCCTGGCCGCGGTCCGCCCGGGCCGCCCCATCCTCCCTGGCCGCGGTCCGCCCGGGCCGCCCCATCCGCCCTGGCCGCAGTCCGCCCGGGCCGCCCCCTCCGCCCTGGCCGTGGTCCGCCCTGGCCGCCCCCTCCGCTGGTTCCCCCTCCGCCCTGGTGGAGGGGGAACCAGCAAACCACCGCCAGGAACCCCGTCGGCGGATGCCGGCGGATGCCAGCAGCCGCCGGCGTAAGCAGGCGGCAGGGTCGCCAGGGGAGGGGGGGGGGGAGGATTGTCGGGCCCGTGAGGAGTGTTTTCGGGTTCCCGGGGGAGCCTTTTCGGGTACGGGAGCTTTTTCGTCGCAGGACACGAAAGTCCTCCCGGACCCGTAAACTTTCCACCAGAACTGCGGTCAGCCCTCCCGGACGCGAATACCTCCCTGACCTCGTGTCCGGCTAGTCACATCAGCCACGCGA
>DASTJM010000109.1:0-147795 GCA_035716545.1 Streptosporangiaceae bacterium | reverse complement strand
ACCCCCAGCCAGCCCAGACAAGCCAAAAACCAGCCCCAGAACCCCCCTTAAATTCCTGGCATTGCGCTCGGGCAGCAGCGGGGTGCCCCACCGGACCGGGCCGGAGGCCGAGTTTCATGGATTGCGGGGAGTTTTTCGGGGCGGGTTCGGGATTCGTTACCGTCGCGTTATCTGGACCTGAGCCAGCGAGTGTGTCGGCTGGGTCGCTAAGCGGCAGCCGCAGCCGACGGCGCGCTGCTCGCCTAGATCAGCTCGGCCGCTAACGGGCCGGCCTCCTGATCCGGATTCCGGGCCGGCAATGGCGGGACCGGTCCTTGACGGTCCGGACGAGTTCCCCTGAAGGGTCACGGGCGGCGTCGTTTGACGACTATACGTGGGTGAATAGCCGGACGTTTTCTTTCCTCCTTTTCGGCGTTGCCAGTGCCAGTGCCGATAGCGCGGCGATATCGTCCGGTGCGCGAGGGGCGGGCGGTTGCCTTGACCGGGGGCAGTGGCCCTGACCTCGGGATAGGCCAGGCGGCTGGAGAGCGGCGCATCCCACCCGTCCCACAGCTCGGCGGCCAGTTCGCTGCCGGCTTCCCATGGGTCGGGCAGCTGGACCTGGTCGCGGTCCGGAGCGGCGACAGCGTGCGGGGCTGTCAGCCGGCCGGGTGCATCACCATGCTGGTCGTAGGTGATACTTGGCTTAATCGGTCTTTGCGGTAATACCGGAGGTCAGGGATTCAGCGTCAGGTGCCGCAGCGCTGGCAGGCAGCATGAGGCGGCCGCGGCTGGCTGATCTTGGTCCGGCGCTGGAGAACCGCGATTTCCGGCTCTGGTGGCTCGGGTCCCTGGGCATGAATCTGAGCCTGCAGATGCTTGAGGTGGCTATCGGCTGGGAGGTTTACGCTCAGCACGACAGCCCGCTTGACCTTGGCTGGATCGGATTGGCTGAGTTCGTGCCCATGTTCGTGCTGGCCATTCCGGCCGGGCATCTGGCGGACCGGCTGCCGCGCCGGCTGGTGTTCGCGTTTGCGCTGGTGGCCGGGGCAGCGGTTGGCCTGGGCCTGGCAGCGCTGAGTGCCTCGGCGGTGACCTCGGTGCTGCCTTACCTGGCGCTCGCGGCCGGAGCGGGCGTGGTGATGGCGACCGGGACTCCGGCAGCGCGGGCCATGCCGCCGGCACTTGTTCCCGCTGACCTGTTGCCAGGTGCCATGACCCTGCGGTCGATCGCGGGCCAGTCCGCCATGGTGCTCGGCCCGGCTGCCGGGGGTGTGCTCTACGGTGTCTCACCCGTGCTGGTATATCTCCTGGCGGCGGCCATGTGCCTGCTTGCTTCGGCGGCCGTTGTCATGATCACCGCCGGGCCGGCGGCTGCGCCGGGTCGGCCGGAACCGCAGCCCGCACCCGGTTTCGGCAGTGTCCTTGAGGGCCTTGTGTTCGTGCGCCGGACTCAGATCCTGCTCGGAGCGATCCTGCTCGATCTGCTCGCCGTCCTTTTCGGCGGCGCCGTGGCCCTGCTGCCGGTCTTCGCCCGGTCAATCCTGCACGCAGGCCCGGAGGGCCTGGGTATCCTGCGGGCCGCGCCGGCGGTGGGAGCCCTCCTCGCGGCAGCGCTGCTTACCCGGCGGCCGCTGCTGCGAAGGGCCGGACGCCTCCTGCTGGCCGTGGTCGGGATTTACGGTGCGAGCATTGTCGTGTTCGGCCTGTCCAGGGTCTTCTGGCTGTCGCTGACCATGCTGGCTGTCGGGGGTTTCGCCGACATGTTCAGCATGAACATCAGGTCAACGACGTCCGCTCTGGCGACACCGGACCGGCTCCGCGGTCGCGTGTCGGCGGTGGAAATGGTGTTCGTCAGCGCATCCAATCAGCTCGGCGCGTTCGAGTCCGGCGTGGCCGCGTCGCTAGCCGGTACCGTGCCCGCCGTCGTTGGCGGCGGCTTGATCACAATCGGCATCGCCCTTGCCTGGAGCCGTCTGTTTCCCGCGCTGGCCAGGATCGACCGGCTGCAAGAGGTCCGGCCAGCCGAGCCGACCCGAACGCCAGTCAAGCCGGCCGCCAGTCTGTAGCGCAGGCACGGTGCCTTCTGGTCCGCTAATTGCGGGAGGAGGACGGTACCAGGCCGGACATTCGGGTGGAACAGCCGGTATTCCAGGTACGCCGAAGCCAGGCACCGCGTCGTGGCGGGCTGCGCTTACGGACGCTTGGAGAACCTCAGGTAAAACGCCGCGAATATCAGAACAATCCCGATGTTGACCAGCAGCCGCTCCCAGAACTCGTGCCGGAAGAATAGGACGTCCACGACGACCACGACGGCTACCAGCGCGAGCACGTACAGCACGACGACTGCCTGTCTTCCCATCGTTTAGTTCTACTGGGTGTGCCAGAACAGAGCAACAGCGGTGCTACGGCGTCAGCCAGACCTTGCCCGGGCTGAACCGCGCCCATAGCAGGGCTCTTCCTTACACGGTCGCTGATCAGCGAAACCGGCAAGCCGGCGCGCCAGATCGAACCGTACATGCGCCGGTCAATTGCGGACGTCGATCACCGTGAGTAATTGGCGTCATCGGGCACTTGCGGTCGTGCCCTGGCAGGGCTGGGCCGGGGTTGGCGCCCTTGGCGGGAGGTTTTTCGCGGCCGGGAGGGTTGTCCGTGGTTCTGGTGGAGGGTTTACGTGTCCGGGAGGATCGTCGTGCTCCACGACGACAAAGCTCCCGTACCTGAAAACGCTCCACCGGGATCGCCGATGATCGCCCATCCTGCTCGCCAGCGAGACGTCCAGGTCGCGGGCGGTCCCGGCACGCCCGCGACTCGGACTCAGGCGGGGCGCCGGCCGCGGCTCGGCGTGGTGGCGCTCAGATTGCCCGGCTAACATCGCGTGATGAATGATCGTTTCGTTCCGGTAGATTTCGCGGTTCCTGACGGGCTCACAGCCGGTGAGTTCCGGCTTGAACCGCTCGGGCCTGAGCACAATGCCGCGGACTACGCGGCCTGGACGGCCAGCATCAGCCACATCCAGGCGACGCCGGGATTCACCGGGCGGGGCTGGCCGCACGAGATGAGCCTGGCGGAGAATCTGCGGGACCTCGAACGCCACGCGCAGGACTTCGGCGATCGCCGCGGGTTCACATACACCGTGCTCAGCGCGGGCACCGGCGAAGTCATCGGCTGCGTGTACATCTATCCTCCGCGCGGTGAGAGGCAGGGCGGCAGCACGGGGGACCACGATGCGGCCGTTAGTTCTTGGGTACGCGCGGATTGTGCCGAGCTCGACCCCGTGCTTTACCGCACGGTCCGCGCTTGGCTAGAACGGGCCTGGCCGTTCCGCTCGGTCGAGTACGCGCCACGGGCCTGACCCAGGCTGACTGGGCAGCGCTAATCTCGCGGTGCTTATCGGGCCGCGCCGTCCTCCGCCGCGCTGGCCTTGCCGCGCCGGCATCGGCCCTTCGGGCTGGCCGCGCCGTCCTCCGCCGCGCTGGCCTTGCCGCGCCGGCATCGGCCCTTCGGGCTTGCCGCGCCGTCCTCCGCCGCGCTGGCCTTGCCGCCTCGGCTAACGCTGCCGTCCGGCGAGGCGGCGGCGCATGATCGTGACCTGTTCGGCCACGGCGAGCCGCAGGACATCATCCGTTGGCTGGGCCGCATTTGCCGTCTCGATGGTTGCCTCTGAGATGAGCGTCACAGGAAAGAGCAGGCGGCTCAGCCGTGATTTTGGCCGCGGCTTTCTGGCGGCGAGCGCGGGGAGTACCGCTGCGAAGTACCGGTCGCGGTAACCCGCCATCAGCTCCTCCTGCCCTGGCACCCAGATACCGGTGGCGCACGCCTGCGCGATCCTGATCGGCTCGCCCGGGGAAAGGGCCGCTGCCCAGGCGGCTTCCTTCGCTGCCAGGTCCGGCTGCATAGCCAGGCAGGTCGCGCGGTTCACCTCGCCGGTGACGGGGTCGAGCCGCAGCAGCGTGTCGATGTCCTCGCCGCGCGCCAGCCCGCGAGCCGCGAGCGTGAACAAGATCCGCGTTCGTAGTTCGGCGTCGATGGCGAGCCCTTCGGGCAGGTCTTTCCCGGCCAGCCATGCGCCGAGCCTGGCGAGCTGATCGCCGGTCTGAGCGCTGGCAGCAAAACCGATCGCGAGCATGCGCGGATCTCCGGCGGCGGTCCGGGTCGCATCGGCAATCTGTTCCCGCAGGCCAGCACGCTGACGCGGTGGAGCCCACGCGTCGGCGGTCTCGACGGCGCGGCTGAGCAATATCTCGGTGCCCACCTCGGGCAGCCCGCCTGCCCGCAGACGCCGGCATGCCATCTCCGTGAACTGCGCGGCTGGCAGCTCGCCGCTGGTGACTAGCAGCCAGAACCCGTTCCAGCACACGGCCTCGCTGAGCGGATCGCCCAGCTGGCAGGCGGCCGCGGTGAGCACCTGAGCGGACCTGGCATCGAACCCGGTCCGGGTGTAGGAGAGATCCTGGTCGTTCAGTACCACCGCGTCAGCGGTGGTAAGCCCAGGCACCGCGGTCCGCTCCGCATCGAGTTCCGCGTGCATCAGGGAGCGGCGCCGCAGGCGCCCGCCGCCGGCGGCGTCGTAGAGCCCGATGCCGATTCGCTGCCGGCGCGGTACGTCCTGGATGACAGCGCCGGTTTCGTCCAGCCAGATCGTGGTCGCGCCCTCGGTGCGCAGCCACTGCTCCGCCCAGCCGGCCAGGTCCTGCCCGCTGGCCCGGGACCAGCACCCGACCAGGTCATCCGTTGTCGCGGTGCTGAAGGCGAACCTTCTCAGGTAGTCGCTCAGCCCGCGTCTCAGCGCGTCTTCGCCGATGAGCGCGGCGAGGGACCGGATGACGCTGGCGCCTTTCACATACAAGATGCCGTACGGCTTATCCCGGCCCTGCCTTGCCGTGCTTACCGGAGACGACACCGGCTGCCGGCTTGGCAGGTCGTCCGCCTGATAGGCCGCGGGCTTGTTCGTGTAGGCGAATCCGGTCCACGACAGCGATTCGCTGATGCCGGCGATCGCGGCCAGCGCGGCGTACGACAGATAGGTGGCGATCGCTTCGTCCAGCCACACGTCGTCCCACCACCGAGGTCCCACCAGGCAGCCGAACCACAGATGCGCCACTTCATGTGCGCAGATCATCGCGCTGTGCTGGCCGCCGGATTCGGCCGACCGCCCGAGCAGTCTCTCGTTCACCACCATCAGGCCAGGGACTGACAGCGCCATGACTGGCAGGTCCGGCATGAACACGATGTCGTACCCGGGATAGGGACATGGCACGCCGAGGTTATCCGCGTACCAGGCGATGGCATCGCGGGCATAGCCGGTGAACTGAGGCAGGGAAGCAACCGCCGTCTGGCCAAGTAGCGAGTGCCGGTGCCGGACGGTCACTTCCGTCTCGCGTGCCTGCGTGCGCGCCGCTGCCGGGAATGGCCCGGCGCAGATCGTCAGGTCGTACGGCCGCATCCCGCTGACTGGCGTGAACGTGCACACGTCGCCCTCGCGCCGGGTGAGCTGGCCGTTCGCTACGCACTCCCAGCCGTCGGGGACGCGCACGGCGAACCGGAACGTCGCGATCAGATCCGGCTGGTCAAAGCAGCAGAACAGCTCAGGTCCGCAGTCCGGGTAGCAGATGGCCATTACGTAACTCGCGCCGTCCGCCGGATCGGTGAACCGGGTCAGCGCCCGACCCTCTTGCGAGTACCCCGCCTCGGCCTCGGTCACCAGGACCGCCTGGCCACAGCCGCCGGACCGGCTCAGCCGCAATCGGCCGTCCTCCGGCGGCGGCAGCCTCACCCCATCGAGCGTCGCGCCTCGCAGGCGCTGCGTCCGCAGCTCAGCGAAAGTGGTCGCGTCGGGACGCAGCCACCGGAACCGGATCTCGGTCCTGGAAAGCACCGGCTCGGCCGTAAGGTCGAGGAAAATGTCGTACGACTCGACATCGATAGTCTGGGCCCGTTGTATTGCCTCATCCTGGGTCAGATCAGCCACTCAGAGAGCCTAACCTGGTCATTGGCGGCCGGTGCGTGTCATGTTGCGTCCGGTGGCCGGCAGCGGCAACCGCCAGGCATTGCTCGTCCACCACCCCGGCACCCCTGCACGCCCCGGCACCCGGCAGCCCGGCACATCCCCGAACCAACTGACAGCAGCCAGCCGAGCCTGCGCTTCCCTTATCCTCGTGAGGTGCGAGCCGTCGGTGATTCGCTGCGGGTGGCCCTTTTGCTGGGCTCTGGCCCGAAATACGACTACCTTTGCAGCCGGATTGCTGAGCGCTTCAGCGTGGTCGCCGTCGTCCGGGAGACCGGGACGCCGCCGCGGTTGCGTACCCGTACCGGACGGGCGCGGGCTTGTCAGCGGGCCTGGCGGCGGTTGACGCTGCGTGATCGTTACCGCCGCCGCTTCTTCGCCACCGCAACGCCAGCCGCGACAGGTGCGGTGGTCGTGAAGTCGGTCAACGATCCCGCGGCGCGCGCGGCGCTGGAAGAGGTGCGCTTCGACATTGCCGTGGTCTGCGGAACTTCGCTGATCAGGCAGCCTTTACTTGAGTCGCTTGGCTGTGCTCTCAACCTGCACGCAGGCTGCCTGCCGTGGTACAAGGGCAACCATACGGTGTTCTTCGCTTACCGGGATCGGGCCTGGGACCGGCTCGGCAGCACGATCCACCTGCTCGACGCGGCGCTGGATGGCGGACCGGTGATCGCGACGGTGCGCCCGGAGATGTTCCCGCGCGACAACGACGAGCATCTGTACTGCCGGGCCGCCGAGAGCGGCATCAGCCTCCTGATCGAGGTTCTGAGCCGCCTGGAGTCAGGTGAGCAGCCCGTGTGGGCCGCACCGCAGGCCGCCGGAGGCACGATGTTCCGGCATCGTGATCGCGGGCTGGCTCAGGACCTGCGCGTCGCCGTCTCGCGGTTGCGGCCAGCGGCGAGGCCGCCGCGGGCGGGGCAGGTTGTCCGATGGTCGACGCGGACAGCGCAGGCGATCGATGTCAGGTCACGACTAGCCGGTAACGCTCAGCCACCGAGCGCTGAAAAGCCCTGAGCTCGCTAACGTCATCAACCTCGAATAGCAGAGTCGACGCGTGAAAGGTCGAGGTGGTCTGGCCGACGATGACGTCGCCGACCTCGTAATGGGAAGTGACGTCGACGACGCCGGGAATCCGGGTCAGCTCGCCGGCCGGGGTAAGCTCACTGACCTTGCCGCGCCGGGCGGGCAGGCCGAGCCAGCCTGCCAGCGACGTGCGCCTCCTGGCCGGCGGCAGCTTGACGGGAGCGCCGAGCTGCAAGGCCAGGGCGGCCTGCACAAGGTCAACTCCAGTAGCGTGGGCCACCGCGGGTACGATGCCGCCGCCGGCGGGCCGGCTCGCGATCTCGCTCACCACTAGCCCGCGAGCAGTGTCGAAGAGCTCCATGTGAGTGACGCCGCTGGTGAGCCCCAGCGCGGCGACGACCTCGCCGTGCAGGTCGCGGGCCCGTGCCGTCCTCGGATCGGCTTCTGGCAGTACATAGGAGCCGACGATGCTCCCGCACGATTCGAACAATGGATTCGTGTACTGCGACACGCAGCAGAAGCGCACCTCACCATCGATGATGACGCCGTCGGCATGCAGCTCGCTGTCCATCTCGACCAGGGGCTCAGCGAGGAAGATGCCGCCGTCCGCGTGCTGGCGAGACCACGAATCCCAGCCGGCCCCGTCCAGGACCTGGCATACGCCCACCGAGCCCGCCCCGGCGACCGGCTTGACTATCAGCGGCGGGGGCATCGGGACGCGCGGAGTCGTCGCGGCAGACGGCGCGACGAGCTCAAAGGGCGCGACGGGAATGCCGGCCATCCTGAGGCACCGTTTCATCAGGTACTTGTTGGTGAATCGCAGCGCCTCGGCCACCGGCTGCCCGGGAAGCGCGAGGCTCTCGCGAAGCGCGGCCACCGGCACCATGGCCGCTTCGGTAAGCGTCAGGACGCGTGACGCACGGTGCCGTACCGCCAGTCGCTGTCCCACCGCCAGGATGGAGTCCACACTGGACAGGTCCTCGACCGTGTAGAGGGGACTGAGGCCGGCATAACGTGCCAGGTGTTTCTTCTTCACGACCGGGACGATGTCCTGCCCGAACTCGGGCAGCCTTTCCAGCCACTCTGCGTGACCGGAGGTGAAGAATAGCGCTGTCATATCTACGCTCCCATTGTCGCCGGTGACAACTTTTCCCGTATCTCCTGCCTGATAGCCGCCGCCGCGCGGCAGCCACGGAGAGCCGCCTGGTGGAATTCCCTTGCTGGCGTGGCCCTCCTGGCCATGTAACGGTGCAGCTGGGTAGCGAGATAGATCGCGAGCTGCATGTCGTCCAGGTGACCGGCTCTCATCATCTGGACGGACCACAGCGCGAGCCCGAGCACGTTGCTCCGCAGGCCGGCAATAATCTCATCCGGGCTGAGGTCATGCTGATTCCTGGTCATGGCCTGATAACCAGCTAGGTAGCGTTCGAGCAGCCGCAAGTCAAGCGGAATGTCCGTTTCCATTCCAGCCAGGACGCGCCGCAATTCCGCTCCGCCCGGAGTATCGCCTAGCCGCAAGCTTCCCGCAACGCCCAGGTCTGACCTGTACGAGGCAAACCGAACTAGTTCAAAGTCCGTGATGCCGCCCATTGCCCGCCACTCCCGCACTTGCGGAAGGAAAAAGGTGTTGGTCGGGCTCGGGTCGCCGTGCTGCAACCAGGGTGCGTCCTGACCGGCCCGGCGTTCGCCGGACTCAGCTGCCCAGTGCCTGAGTCGCGATGACCACAGGCCAAACAGCCGGGCGAAACGCGGCCAGGTTGCCGCGTGCTGCTCGACGACCCCGGTTGCCCAGTCGACCCGTGCCGCGTTTGTCTGTCCGGTCAGATCCAGGCGCGGGCCGATCCGGCTCTGCTCGACGAACGTCTCGATGAGTGCCTTATTGAGATCGCCTTGCCCTCCGATACGCGCCCAC
The DNA here is from genome assembly GCA_035716545.1 of Streptosporangiaceae bacterium. Taxonomy (GTDB): domain Bacteria; phylum Actinomycetota; class Actinomycetes; order Streptosporangiales; family Streptosporangiaceae; genus Chersky-822. The sequence goes on along the minus strand of DASTJM010000109.1, from coordinate 138,874 downwards.
TCGGCGCTGGGGGCAAGCGCGAGCAGTTCACCGGCCGTGGTGCGGCCGACTCGCTCGTCCCACAATGCCTGCAATCCGCCGAGGCATTCCGGTACGGTCCGATGCCACTGAAAGGCTGGCCATTGCTCCCACGTCAAGGACTCGCCGGGTAGCAGGCGATGCAGCGAGTACACAAACCGGCCCGCCCGGACATGGTCGTCGCCAGACCGGGCCGGTATCACCGTATCGACGAGCAGGCCGGCTTGATGCGCGAGCTTGCGCACAGCCGACTCCATCACCAGCGACTCGGGCTCGTACCGCGGTGATTCAGCGTCGTACTGCCTCACCGCGGCTTCACGAGGATGGCGAGCCGGACTCCAGATCCGTAGCAGCGAGACTTTGTTGGTGGACCCGCTGGCGCTTCCGATCTCGCATACCGTTAAATCGCTGCCAAAGTCATAATGTCTGCTCAGTATTTCGCGCAGTATTTCGTTAGTCATTCCGTTCCGCCAGCCTGGTCGTTGGCGTGACCGGCGCGCCGCGCGGTGCCGCCTGTTATACGGCTCGATCCGAAGACCCGGGGCTGGCGCCCCGGCCGCCTGTGCTGCCTGCCAGACATTCAGGTAACATCTCGCATAGATGGCTGCTAATTCCGCGGTCGATGCCAGCTTGGCCGGCAGGCTCAGCCGGATACGGCACGCGCTCCCGCCGACAGGCCCTGGCAGAGGTCCGGTGACGGCGGTTCAGGCGGACGCGGGCTCGGTGGACATGAGCTGGGAGCCTGGGCTTCTCCGATGGTTCCGTCACACGAATCGCGTTCTCGACTGGTCCTTTTTCGCTCGTCCTGGCGGTAACTTCGTACAGCTGTGCGATCGCTGCGGCCACCTGCTGATTATAGATCAGCGGACTCTTTACTACTTGCAGGTTATGGGCGCCCTCACGGCAGGCCCTGGCGACATTACCCTCATCTCATCGAGCGCCATGTCCTTGCAGGACGACCTGCTCCCGCTCTGGGTGCAGGCAGGTACGCTCAGCCCCGCAAGCCTGGCGTCCGCGTACGTCGTTGAGGACCTGAGGTCCTGCGATCGGTCTCTGGCCGGCGATACGGCGCTGGCCATTGGGCATGCATTGCGCCATGGCCAGCCAGTGCCGGTGACGCCGGCTGTCCGGTGGCGAGAGGGCTGCCGCGACAAGCTCACGCGTGCGGCGTTCTTGTCGCTGGTCGGGGACCGTGTCTACACGTCGCCCTTGCGCGGAGTCGCGCACGATGAGCTCGAGCGCTTCGGCGTCCCCATGTCGGCCCGGCACGCGATCACCGACAAGTTCGAGCGCTCCGCGCTGTATCCCGCGGTTTCCCTGAGCGACACCGCTCGTCAGATGCTCCCGACGGGATACCTGACGCGCAGCCCGGAGAAGGCGGTGGGGGCCGTGCGCGAGCTGCTGCGTCATACGGCGCGGGTGTTCGTCAAGGCGGACGGTATCGGCGGTGCCGCGGTCGCGGTTGTCGAGTCCTCGCGCGACGCGGCAGCTCAGATCGGGTCGCTGCAGCGGCGGGCAAAACTGAACGCCATAGTGGGAACAGGTGGTGCGGTGCCCTTGGGTAAGCGCTTCTTCGCGCCACTGGAAATCGCGGCTGACATGGTGATGGGCGAGCGCCCGCTGTGGCACTTTACCGTGCAGATCCGGATCGCCGGGTCTGAAGCGGCCCCGCGCGTGGAGATACTCAACGCCAGCGCCAAGGAGGCAGGCGTTGCCTTTGGCTCCCGCCCGCTCGGCGCCGACGGGCGGGAAGCGCTTCGCGCGCTGGCCCCTGAGCTCGCGGAGATAGCGCTCGCCGCCAGGCCGCCCGGGTGCGAGCTGCTGAGCCTGGAGGGCTTCGTGCTCAGCGGGGACGGACCGCGGATACGACTGATCGAGGCCAATCTCCGGCTCGCGGGCATGAGCCAGACTTTCCTCGCCTCTCGTGCCGTGGCAGCCGCCGCCGGGCTCGGCAGCGCCGCTGACTACCTGGTCGGCAACATGCCGGTGGATCCCCGGGAGACGAACAGGGAAGTGCTGCTGCGCCTTCGGCGGGCCGCTGCCGACGGTCGCGAGGTAATGCTACTCGGCCGTGAGAACCAGGACACGGCCAAAGTCCTGACCTTTCCGGCCGCCGTCCCGACCGCCTGAACGGCGGGCCGGCTATCAGGTGAGACCGCGCACATGGTCGTGGGCATGCAGGTACAAACGTTCGAGGCGGTCATAAGAGGCGTCCGCGGATGATCGAGGGTCGGTACATTCGTTCACCCCGGTGTCCCGGAACGCCACGTGCCCGATACCGCGCTCAGCGCCAGGGCCGCCTTCGACCCGGTCGCCGATCTCGTCGTAGACCACGACTTCGTCGAGATACCGGCCGGCGACAGCCCGCAGTTCGTCGAGCCCGCTGACGCCCCGCAAGGTGCCAGAGGCTGCCGGCCATAGGTTCACCATGATCGCCGGATGAGCTACGGTGATCGCCGGAGGGTCGACGGGCAGGCCGCATGCCTGGCTGGCCAGCCAGCTGATCGCATCGAACCCGGTGCAGCGCAACCAGAACGACTGCATGTACGCACCGCCCATTCGCGCCGCGGCCTCCAGGAAAGTAGCCTGCACGGGCACGCCGCCTATCACGGCATCGCCGCGCTCACGGGCGGGTTCGATGCGGAACTCGGCGTGCACGGCACCGAGTCGCAGGCCGAAGGCCGCGACAATGTCACTCACCCGCTGCCTAAGCGTCCGCCGCAGCTTCGCCGGCAGCCGGCTGGAGCGCCACATGTGCTCGCGTCCGTTGGCTCCCGGCGGGAGCAGCTTGTCGGTGATGCCGTAGACGTAGGCGCGGCCGCCGTCCACAACCGCCTCCACGCTGAGCTCGTGAACCGGGAACCGGCTGCCGAGTACCGATTCCGAGGGCAGGCCGAAGGTACCGATGAGATCTTCCAGGAGCATGAAGTAACCCGCGCCGAAGACTTCCCTGTACAGGGGATCGGCCGCGGCTGTCGCCCTTGAAGCTTCGAACAGCTCCGGCCAGGCGGCCGCGAGATCGTCTTCGCAGGCGATCTCGCGGCAGTGCATGCTGCCGGTCCCGATGACGGGCTTGAGAAAGGCCCTGCCACCGGCGAACTCATCGCGGAGCAGGCGTCGTGCCTCCGCCAGCGAAGGGACAGGAAACGAGCGTGGCATCGGCATTCCGGTATCGCGCAGTGCCAGCCTCATAGCGTGCTTGGATCGGCTCATCAGGGCCGACTTCGCGTCGTTGCCGGGCAGGCCCGTCAGCGCGGACAGGTCGGCACACAGCGGGACCTCGTCTTCGCCGAGGCAGAATACGCCGGCCGTGCCGCCGTGCGAGCCGGCCCACGCGCTGAAGGCATCCCGCACATCGGATCGCCGCGAGAAGCCCACCACCAGTACGTCGTCGAAGAAGCGCTCGAGGACATCGTCGTGACGGTTCGCGATGGCGACCAGGCCGATGTCGTGTCGATCAGCGAACTGCCGCAGCAGCCGCAGGTTTCCCGCCTTGCTGCGATTGCAGTAGACGGGCACGATCAGGCTCTTCATGCTCCTGAGCCCCCGGGCTCCGCGCCGGCGGCCGGATCGATGACTACGGACTCGGCATACCATCGCCTGACCTGGCCGATCCTGGCCAGCACGTCCGCGCGGGCAGCACCGGTCACGGTCACCTTGAGCAATGCGTCCACCGATGATGACGAGCCAGTCAGCGTGTCGCCGACCTGATGGGTGTACGAGAGCCGCACTCCTTCGACCGGACAGGCTGACGGTGCCGCGATGAGGCACCCTGGCCGCAGCGGGAACAGTATATGGCCCGCCATTAGCGAAGGCACTGCCGGCGGACGCGCCTGGTGGCTGCCCTTCACCAGGCTGCGCAGGTAGTACTCGTTGAGGTCCACCCCGAAAGCGAGCTGGATGACGGCCCTGATCCGCCCGCCCCCTACACGGCTGGCGATCTCGTTAAGGAGCAGCTCGCCAGCTGGAGTCCGGAAGAATTCGGCATGGAAGATCAGGCATGGCGGTGAGGGCAAGGCGTCAAGCACGGCCCTGGTCAGGTCCTGCAACGGCCTGCGGAGCGGATCGTCGGCCGCCAGCAGCGAGCTGACGATAGGCGTTTCCTCATACAGGCCAAGGGTGGAACTCATCGCGGCCGGCCAGCACAAGACGACTTCACCGTCAGCTACAAGGCCGTCGACGTGATAGAGCTGATTGTCGATGTATCGTTCGGCGATGAGCCCGGCATCGGCGTCGCCGCGGAAAGCCGGCTCGCTGGCGAGGTAGGAGACCAGGCCAGCCTCAGAATCCACCCGGTTGAATCCCACCGAGGCGGCTCCCAGCCGCGGCTTCACGACCAGCGGGAAGCCTATGCGGTCCGCGAACTGAAGCAGATCAGCCGCGTTCTCAACCCGCGTGAAGTCGGCCACAGGGATGCCGTGCGCTCGCAGGACTTCCTTCATCCTGGCCTTATCGCGGTAGGCCATGGCGCTCTCGACGTCCTGTCCTGGCATTTTGCCGATAACACGCAGCCGCGCGGCTCTGAGCAGGTCGTATTCGGACATGGCGATGATGTGGTCGAAGTGATGTCGGGCCTGCAGCCGCAGGGCTTCGTGCTCGATGAGCGGGCTGTCGTTGTAGTCATCGAGCACGACGGCTTCCTGGTAGCCGGCGAGCTGCCGTTGCCGCTCTCCGGGATCGCAGCTGAGCGCCCTGGCCGAGGTGATGAGGCTGACCTTCGCGTCGTCACCTAGCCACCGCGCATACGGCGTCGAAGCCAGCGGGAAGCGGTTAAGTACCAGTGCCTTCATCAGCGACCTCCGGCAGGCAGGCCGTGCCCTGACAGCGTGAGGTCCCTGGCGGGCGGCGTGACGCCCGGAGCCGCCACCGTGACAGCCAGGGTGTCTCGCACCGCGTCAAGCCGGTGCGCGAGCTCAGCGCGATCAGCCCCGGTGAGGATCACCCAGCCAACGCGCTCGGCCGAAGATCGCAGCAGCCGGACTTCGCTGCCCACCTGGATCTTTATGTGGTGGTCGAGGACTCCAGGCAGCGTGCTCAGCTCCGGCAGGCCATCGACGGCCGTCACTTGTCCTGGCGTGACGTACGGGTACCAGACGCAGGCGGCGTCGCTGCGGGAACGCGTCACTTCAGGCCTCTCCCCGAGCGCGATATCAACAACCGCGTCGAACAAATCGACTCCGGTCGCCAGCCGGATCAGCTCCATGACCCGGTCACCCGGCATGCGCACCGCGAACTCGACGAGGTAGGCGCCATCGGGCTCGGATTTCAGCTCGGCATGAATGATTCCGGCTGTCATGCCGATCCCCGCGACTACCTCGCGCGTCAGCGACTCAGCCGCCTGGACGACCGCGGCGTCCAGAACGGGTATATGGTGTGCCAGCTCGACGCAGTAAGGCGGTCTGGTCGTCGTCTTCTCGGTGACATTCGCAAATAGCACGCGACCCTCAGCGACTACCGCTTCACAACTGAACTCCGGGCCAGGGAGGTAGCGCTCGACCAGGAATCTATCCGGAGACGTCTCCTCGCCCGCCCACTGCTGCACCTCTTCCGCGGCCATCGCTATCCGGACCCCGGCGCTACCCTGACCTGAAAGCGGCTTGAGTACTACGGGGTAATGCCCAGCCGCCCATTCCACGGCCTCATGCGCGTCGCGGACGAACGCGAATTGAGGTTGCCGCACGTTTTTGCGGGCGAATAGCTCGCGGCTGAGCAGCTTGTTTCTGGAAATTGACGCTGCCAGCAGCCCGGGGCCTGGCAGGCCGAACTCAGCGGCGATAAGCGCCGCCGTCCTGACTTGCGGATCACCGAATCCGATCACCGCGTCGACCGGCCCGTCCGCTAGGGCCGACGCGGCGGCCGAGTACCAGCACTCAGCTGACGACTCGGGCACGGGATACCAGGCATCACCGGAACGCAGCATGCCGCGAGCCCGTTCCATGTTCCCGGGCAGATCAGCGATCGCACAGGTCAGCCCGCGCCGGTGAGCGCTCGTGAGATATGGCCGGCCGAGGGAGCCCAGGCCGACCAGCAACAGCCGCCTTGCTCCGGCACCGGCCCGGCTACTATTGGCGTTCGCGCCTTGGCAGGCACGCATTTTCACTCTCCTTCAACCGCCGGCGCTAGCCTTGTGAGGGGATCCGGGCAGGGGCGAGAATGATTACTGATTCAAGCCTTAATATGAAAATATGATATACGGGGTCAACTGAGGCGTTCAGGTCGTCGTCCGACCGGCCGCTGTGGTTCGGTCGACCGGCAGCCAGCCGATCCGCGCCCGAGCTAGGGTACAGGGTGTTCCGTCAGGCGTGATTGGCGAATCATTCACCGATAGTTTGGTTATTATACACTTTTGTGCGACGACAGCTCACCCTGGCACTCGCCCGCCGCTGGCGCACGACGCCGTGGCGCGCCGGATACCGCCCGCGCCCGCCGGCAAGGTTCTGACGTGCCTGAACTTTGCCTCGATCAGTCCAGCCCGGCGGCCACCCGCCGGACACTATGGCGGCAGCGGGACTTCCTGCTGCTATGGAGCGGGCAGAGCATAAGCGAGTTCGGCTCCGCGGTGACGAAACTGGCGCTGCCGCTGACTGCCGTCGTGGTGCTCAAGGCGTCCGCGTTCCAGGTCGGGCTGCTGTCGGCGGCGACGACCGTGGCATTCATCGTCGTTGCGCTCCCGGCCGGCGTGGTCGTATCGCGCTGGGCCAAGCGGCGGCTGATGCTCGGCTGCGACGCCGGGCGGATGCTGGTGATCGGCTCAGTGCCGCTCGCGGCCGCCTTCGGCTTGCTGAAGTTGCCGCAGTTGTACATCGCGGCCGTGCTGACCGGCCTGCTCAGCGTGTTCTTCGATATCGCGTACCAAAGTTATTTGCCGCTGCTCATTGATCGCGACCAGCTGATGGACGGCAATGGCAAGCTCACTACGAGCTATCAGCTCGCGAAGGTCGGCGGGCCTGGGCTCGGTGGTGCTCTAGTGGGTGTTCTCGGCGCCGCCGGAGCCATGGCGGTCGATGCGATTTCGTTTGCTTTCTCGGCGTGGTCCTTGCTGCTGATTCGCGCTCCAGAACCACGGGTCTCCCGGTCATTCGACGGCAGCCCGAGGCCGGCGATGCTCAGTCAGATAAAGGCCGGGCTCGGATTCTTGTTCCGTCATCCCATCTTGCGTAACATCGTTGCCTGCTCTGGTCTGGTCAATCTCTTCCTGAGCGTGATTGTCGCGGTCCAGATCGTGTTCCTGATCCGGGTGCTGCAGGTAAGTCCGGCGTATACCGGCCTGCTGCTCACTAGCGCCACGCTCTGCGGTGGGCTGGGCGGCCTGGCGGCTGGCCGGCTGACCCGCTGGGTCGGCAGCGCGCGCATAATCTGGACCTCAATGCTGGTCTTCGGCGCGACCGGCTTGCTGATTCCGCTCGCCGAGCCAGGCTGGAGAGTCATCCTGTTCGCCTGCGGCTGGGGAGGCACGACGGTTGGCATTGTGATCTACAACGTGGCGCAGGTGAGTTACCGTCAGGCAACCTGCTCGCCGCAGATCCTCAGCCAGGTCAACGCCACGGCGCGGTGGATTGTCACGGGCGCGCAGCCGGTCGGCGGCGTGCTGGGCGGCGTCCTTGGCGCCACCATCGGCGTGCGAGGCGCCTTGTGGGTAGCGGCGGCCGGCGCCTGGGCGGCGGGGCTCTTGCTGTTCTTCTCGCCGTTGCGGAAGATGCGCGACGTGCCGGACACCTCACCGCCCGACCACCAGGCCGGTGACCCAGAGGCCAGGCGTGGCGACGAATGACCGGTTGCTGCCGCTGACCCGGACACGGCCGTCATGTCCTTCGATACTCCGCAGCAGGTCGAAGACATTGCCGGCAAGGGTGATCTTGCCAGCGTTCAGTTCGTGACCGGGCGAGACCACGACGGCGTTGGCTCCCACCGAGAAGTTCCCGGTAATCGAGTTGGACGTGTGCGCTCCGTTCGCCTGCGCCACGTAGAGCACGGTCCCGTCTTCCCTGGGGTCGTGGCCGAGCGAGGTGGCGTGGCGCAAGACCAGGAAGCCATGCTGCACGGTTGGCATCTCGCCGGCGGTACCGCGCCGGCCGGAGCCGGTACTGGGCGAGCCGTGCGCCGCGGCGGTGCGGCGTGAACTGAGGAAACCCTGCAGGACACCGTCCTGGAGCAGCACGGTCGGGCCGCACTCGGTACCTTCGTCGTCCCAGGGAATGAGGAGGGGGCTGTCAGCGGAGGCGGGATCGTCCGCAAGCCAGAGGCCGCGGGCGCCGACCTGCTCTCCTGACCGCCGCGCCAGCCGCGATCGTCCCTCGAGAACGGAGTCAAGCTGAAAGGCAGGGATGGCGAGCGACAGCAGGGCGGCCACTACCCGCCCGTCGAGAAGCATGTGATCGTACGACAGGTCGCGCACCGGTTCCGAGGCGAGCACCGAGGCGAGCCTCGCCAGCTCAGGCAGGTCCTCCTGCTCGGCCCTGGTCATCACGCGTTCCGCGGCGCGGCCGGACATCTGGTGGCTCGCGAAGCCCACCCGGCCGGCGCGGACGGTCGCCTGCGCCTGGAGCCGGAACGTCCCCGACGCGTACGTGAGCGGTTCGGTGCCGGCCCGGTGCAGGTCCACCCGGTACTGATCCACCCGGGCGCGCAACTCGATCTCGGCGGGGAAGCTGGTAGTCAGGCTGGCCAGGCGGTCGGAGGCGTGCCCGTCGTCCAGGCTCAGCCGCGGCAGGGTCAGCTGGCGTGACGCCGGGCCCGGCGACGGGCGCGGGGGATTAGTGCCCGATGATGCTCCGGATCCCAGCGCCTGGCCCACCGCGAGCGCCATGTCAACCAGCGATGTACCGGTCGCCGGAGACTGGGCGGCATACCCTTCCCGCCCGTCCCGCCACACGGTCAGCGCGACGGCGCTGGCGCATATGGCGGCGCGCCGGTCCGCTTGCCCGTTCCGGCAGACCACCTCCTCGGTTTCGTGAGTCATATCCCACGCCTCGGAGTCCGCGTTACGGCGGGCAGCCTCTTCATTGAGGACTTCGGTAATCCGGCTCACTGGCTCGTCCCGCCCACCAGGAGCGACCGGACACGCAAGGTCGGCCCGACAACGCCCACCGGTACCCACTGACCGAACTTGCCGCACTTGGCCGCGCCTGCCGACGAGTCACTGGCCACCGCGTCGATATCCATCAGCACGTCGGTGCCCGTCCCCGAGATCGTCGTTTCCGCTATGGGATCGGTAATACGGCCGTTCTCGATCATGAAGCCGTTCGTCACCCGGAAGGTGAACTCGCCCGTCGACTCGACGACCTCACCGCCGCCGACGTGCTGGGCATAGATGCCGTACCTCGTCGATGAGATGATGGCGCCGGCTCCCGCCGGGCCTCCGGCGAGGCAGGTATTGCTCATGCGCGGTTGCGGCGGCTGCAAGACAGTGCTGCACCGGCCGTTTCCGCTGGACGCCTGGCCCAGCAGGGCGGCTGACTGCCGGTCCGTCAGGTAGCCGGTCAGCACCCCTGCCTCGATCAGGGTTGTCGGGGAAGCGGGGACGCCTTCGTCGTCGCAGGCATACGATCCGACGCCGCCGCGGCGCGTGGGATCATCTGTGATCGTGACCAGGGGCGAGGCGATGCGCTCGCCGATCCTGCCGGCGTAGACCGAGCCGCGGATCACTTCGTCGCCCTCAAGCGGGTGACAGCACGCTTCGTGCAGCATCACGATGCCCCGGCCGCCCGCCACGACCACCGGCAGATGGCCCACCGGAGCCGGCCGCGCGTCAAGGCCAGCCACCGCGCGTCTGGCGACCTCCGTTCCGCAGCTCACCGGATCGATGCTGTCCAGCCGGTCGCTGGCTCCTGGCGTGTGCAAGCCCGTGGCTACCCGGCGGCCGCTCTGCGCGATGACCCGGATGGTGAGATAGCTGAGCAGGCGGCTTTCCTGGCGAGCCAAAGCGTTCTCGGCGAGAACCAGGTCCTGCTCGCTGAGGTCGAAATCAATGACGACGCGGGCAACCAGCCGATCGTGCCCGCGGGCCGCCTCGTCGATCCCGGACAGCACCGACCGGACGGCCGGAATGTCCATCCACCCCGGCATGGTGACCTGCTCGCCCGGCGCGACGGCTTCCCCTGGCGACTCGCGTCGCGTCGCGGCGGCCACCCGCGGGTCGAGGCCGGAGACGGCGTAGTGCGCCAGACAGTGAGGCAGCAGGTACCTGGCGGAGGTCGCTGTGCCCTGCTGGGCGCTGATCGCGCTGAAGCGGCCCTCCGCGAACCGCCCGGTCATCCGGTGCCAGGACTGCACCGCTCCCGAGGCGCTGAGGCAGTCGCGGGGACGGTGCCGCCGGATCCCGTCCATCAGCTCCTGGGCAACCGGCCAGAGCAAGTCAGCGGAACGCACGTCAGCACTCTCTCATCGCAGGTTGCTCTCCAGCCACCCAGGCCTGTACACAGTGTCGGCATACGCGACGCCGCGGTCCGCGCACAGGAACAGCACTGAGGGCGCAGGACCCCGGTACGAGGCAAAGTACTTCTCGATTGCCGCGTACACGCTTCCTGTCGACCCGCCCGCGAACAGCCCGAACCACCGAAGGAGGCGGTTGCAGGCCATGACGGTCTCCCTTTCGCTGACGATGACGACATCATCGATGATGGCGTCCCGCAGCAGCGGAGGCTGGATGCTTGAGCCGATACCAGGGATGAAGCGGGGAGCGGCGGGCTGGTCGAAGATGACCGAGCCGGCGCTGTCGACCGCGACGATCTTGGTCCGGGGCATGAGCCGCTTGACCCGCCTGGAGATGCCGGCAATGGTCGCGGCCGTCCCGACGCCGATGAAGATGTAGTCGAGCCGATCGAACGTGCCGCATATTTCCGCGCCGGTCAGCAGGTCATGCGCGTCCGCGGCATCGGGGTTCGAATACTGGTTCGGCCAGTACGTCCGGGGGAGGCTGGCCCTGACCTCGCCGACCCGTCGTAACCGGGTACTGAGGAATCCGCCGGTCGGGTCGCGCTCGGCAACCTTTTCCACGCGCTGGCACGCGGATCGCAGAAGCTGCTCGGTGGATGCATTGACATTGGGATCGATCACCGGGACGAACGACAGGCGCAGCAGCTGGCACAGGCATGCCAGGGATACCGCCAGGTTTCCCGACGACGATTCGACAACCACGGTGTCGCGGGTAAGTTCACCGCGCTGGACTGCCCGCTGCAGCATGACATACGCGGACCGGTCCTTAATGCTGCCGTTGAAATTGCAGTATTCGAGCTTGACGAACAGATCGAGCAGATCGTGGTCCAGCGGGACCACCGGCGTGTCGACGTACCCGGATCTGATTCGATCAAGTTGGTCAGCCAGCGCGGATTCACCCATAATCAGGCATAACCTCAGCACCGATGTTTGACAATGCACCGATGGATGCATATCAGTATAACTGATTACATCCTATAAAATGTAGCCTGGGACTGCTATTGCTGGCCCGGCGCTCACGAGGTCGGGGCCGGCTGCCGGTCCCGTGCCGGTGCCGGTGCCGACAGCGGGCCGGCGGCGATGTCGTCGAGACTGCGGCCGGCGGGCTCGGGCAGGACGAGGGTGAGGAACAGCCCGAGGACCGAGACCGCGGCGGTCAGCAAGAGCGTGCCGCGCAGGCCGAGCGCGGCTTGCAATAGCGGGAAGAGAAAGACGCCGATGAAGGCGCCGAGCTTGCCGATGCCGGCCGAGATCCCGTGCCCGGTCGTGCGCATGGTGATCGGGAAGAGCTCGCTCGGCAGGACGAAGGTGGTCATGTTGGGACCGAACTCGGTGAAGAAGTAGCTCACTCCGTAGACGAGGAGGAAGGGGACCACGGCGGTGGTCATCCCGGGGATCGCGGCAATCGTCAGGAAGCACAGGCCCATCATCGCGAAGCCGACGATCTGCAGCTTACGGTGACCGATCCGGTCGAGCCTGGCGATGGCCAGCAGGTATCCGGGCACCGCGGCGATCACGAAGATGGCCAGTTGCAGGGCGATCTTGGTCATCGTTGAGGCAGCGGGCGACATCAGGCTGAGGATCTGCGGCGTCGAGATCGTGTTGCCGTAATAGGCGTAGTCAAGCAGGAACCAGCATCCGGCGGTCCCCGCCAGGGTGATCAGCCACCTGCGGCTGACTAGGAAGGCCCGGAGTCCTGCCTGGGGCAGGCGGACACGGTTCCGCACCTGGGCCTGATAGCGCGGTGATTCGGGCATCTTGAGGCGCAGGTACATGACTGCGGCGGCGGGGACAGCGCCGAGCGCGAGCAGGACCCGCCACGCGGTGTCGTCGCTGGCACCAGATCCGAGCAGGGTCAGCGCTACCAGCGGACCGACGATCAGCCCGAGTGCCTGAGTGCCGAATACCATGCCGACCAGCTTGCCGCGGTCTTTCCTGTTGGCGTACTCGCTGACCATGACGGCGCTCACCGGATAGTCGCCGCCGACACCGAAACCGAGCACGAAGCGGAAAGCGATCAGCATCCAGAAGGACTGCGACAAGGCCGAGCCGAGTGCCCCGGCGATCATGATCACCGCGACCAGCCAGTACACCCGCTTGCGGCCGGCCTTGTCCGCGTACCGGCCGAACACGAACGCGCCCGCGCAAGCGGCGGCCAGCATCGTGCTGTTCAGCACCGCCAGCTTGCCCGAGCTCAGGTCCCAGTCCTTAGTGAGCAGGGCCGACGCGATCCCGATGACGAACAGGTCGTAGGCGTCGGTAAAGAAACCCATCCCGGACGCCACAACCGCGCGCAGGTGAACTCTGCTCAGTGACGCCTCGTCCAAGGTGGTGGCCAGGTCCGCAGGCCCGCCTCCGCTGCCCCGCACGCCGCCGTCCTTCACTGCCGCCCCAATCTCGTGCGTCAAATTCGTCCCTCGGGCGCAAGCTATCCAGCACACCCGGCCAGGAGCCGACTTAAAGATGAACAGACGGTGAATGTAGGGTTTCCGTAACCTGACATGATGCGTCTTGCGGGAGGTCAGCGCGGCAGCAATGACGCTAGGCGCACTTAACATGGAATCGGTGGCCAATATCCGCAGATGCGTCCAGTGCGGGACGGAATTCATGCCGCAGCGCGAGCACGCCCGGTTCTGCAGCGCGAGGTGCAGGATCGCGTGGAACCGGGGGAACGCCATCGACCCCACCGCCTCGGCAACCTTAAACTGGGCCGTTACCGCGATGCGGCACGCCACGGACCGGTTACTGCGGGCGAGGGCCTGGGACCGGCGGCACGCTTTCACGGTGATCAGCGAGGCCGTGTGGTGGGTCACCATGGTCGATGCCAGCCTGGTGCGCTATCACGCCGACACCTACGCTCAGTTGCTCGCCACCTATGACGACAGCGAGCGTCAGGCGATCGAGGACACTTTCGCCGGGCTCCGGTTCGTGCGTAACCAGCTTGGCTACGCCAGGGATCACGACCACTTCATCCAGCAGCCGCCTGGCACGCCGGGCCGCGACGCCGGGCGGGTAGCTGACTGGATGTGGAGGCCGGTTCCGCGACCGGAGCTTTCCGCGCTGTCGCCCAGGGCACAGGACTGGGAAGAGGCCCGCCACCGCTCCTACCAGAAACAGCTCGCCGGACAGCGCGTCGACCACGGCTTCAGCAGGGCCGCGGCCTTCCTGCGGAGAGCGTCTTCTCCGACTGCTTCCGCGTCAGACACTTGACGTTCACCTTCTGTATGCCTTCTTGTTAGACGCAACTTCGCAAATGGCCGGTTAGGTGCGGCCCTGTCACAGGGAGGCAACAATGGCGATGAAAATGACCGGGCTTAAGCTGGCGGCCGCCGCCGGTGCCGTTGGCCTGGCCGCGGCGCTCGGCGCGCTGGGCGCCGCCAACGCCGCGACCGCTGCCCGCGGCCAGTCGCACGACCACGAGCATGTCCGGCTCGACCGGGCGTTCATCATCGTGCTGGAGAACCACAGCCAGCACAGCGTCATCGGCGATGCCAACGCTCCGTTCATCACCTCGCTCGCGCAACGCTATGGCGAGGCGGCCCGCTACTTCGGGGTGACCCACCCGAGCGAGCCCAACTATGTCGCGATGATCAGCGGATCCAACTGGTTCAGCAATAACGACAACCCGGCCGACCGGTTCGACCACACCAATCTGGCCGACGAGCTCGACGCGGCCGGCATCTCGTGGGGCGCCTACATGGAGGCGATGCCAGCCGGCGACCAGATGGCCGACTTCTGGCCATCGAGCGCCGACCCGCTGTACGCGTCCAAGCACAACCCGTTCGTCCTGTTCAATGACGTCCGCGGCAACCCGGCCGACCTTGCCAAGATCAAGCCCTACACCGACCTCGCCGGTGACCTGAACAGCCGGCACGCACCCCGTTTCGTGTACATCACGCCTGACGAGTGCAACGACATGCACGGCGGAGTCTTCGACGCGATCCCTGGCCATCCGGAAACGCCTTGCCCGTTCAACAGCACAAATGACGACCCCGCCGACATCCATCTGAAGAAGAACGCCGACGCGTTCGTCCAGTCGACGGTGACCACGATCATGTCGAGCCGCAGCTGGACCAGGCACAGCGCTATCTTCATCGTCGCCGACGAGGGCGACTTCACCGGCAACGCCGTCAATGGCGGCTGGGACTCCCCGGCAGGCTGCTGCGACTCACCCGTCCTGCCCGCGGGCGACCCTGACATCAGTCCGGCCTGGCCTGGCGGTACTTACGGCGGCGGGCTGGTTCCCGCGATCGTGATAGACCCAAGCGGGCCGCGCCACTTCGTCAGCGACGCCGCCTACAACCACTACTCGCTGCTGCGCACCATCGAAGACGCCTGGGGTCTGCCCGAGCTCGGCTTCACCAGCGATCATGCTCAAGTCCAGACCATGGACGAGTTCCTCGCCAGGTAACTCACCGCCAGCCGGGCCGGCATCGCGGCGTCGAAGCCGCGATGCGGGCCCGCTGGGCCGCAGGAATGGGAGGTCCTCGCACTACCCGGCTCCGATAGCTCTCGCCCGGATGTCGGCCTCTGCGAGCCCATCGGGATCAACCTGGCGGGAAATGCACGTGCTTAGCTGGCACCAGACTGCGGGCTGACAGAGCCGGTCCCCGGTGACGGCACGCTCAGGGCGCCGCCGTCGCGGCCGGACCTCGTCTGCGTCCGCCTCAGCTAGCCGCGGCCGCGGCGCGGCGGCCGGCAAAACCCGCGATGTCGCAGCCACGCCGGCTGAGGCAACTCTTGCTTGTCCCGGTCGCTGCCGTGGCCGTAGTGGCGTCCGCCTTTCTCATGTCCGGTCAGCTTGGCAAGCACCTGTTTCCGGCTCAGGGCGAGGTCAATACAGGGCACCGGACCGCACAAGTTGACGGCGCGGCGTTCAGGAACCAGCCAGTCAGCTTTGCCGAAAGGCGTCTGCGCCGGATGGGTTTCGTGGTCCGCGTCCTGTGGCGCCGCTCTGCCAGCGTGCCGGCTGGCCTGGTGATCGCGGTCAGTCCGGCCGGTCGGCTGCCGCTCGGGAGCGTCGTGATCGTGCTCGGATCCCGGCCAGTGAGCCCTGGCCCGATGAGACCTGGCACCCCCGCATCGAACAACTTCCACCATCAGGGCAGGCGAGTGCCGCATCCGCGGCCTACCGGAAAGGCCGGCCATAGCCCGGGGCACAGCCCCGCTCCTGCTCCACCGCCGACCAGTACGGCGAAACCCAGTCCGACGAGTCCGCCATCACCGGCACCAAGCCAGGGTCCCAGCAGCAGCCCGCCGCCATCAGGCGGGCCGACCAGCACGCCCGGTCCGTCGCCGACGGCAGCGCCCTCGCCTTTGCCTTCGCGAAGCTTCGCTCTCCGGCCAGCACGTGAGGAGCCGTGACGAGCCGGAGTTTTGGCCGGAACTCACCGGGTAGCGCCACACCTTCATGACAAGCGGAACTTCATGACAAACGGCCTGGGGACGCCGCTTATCTGGTGCTGCCCTAAAGCGTCGGCCTGATGGCAGGCCCCTGCACCAGGCTGAGGAAAGGGGCGGAGATGAAAGGCGGCACCCAAGTCGCGATGGCCATCGGAGTCGGCTAGCTGCTAGGCCGGCGGCGCAAGATGCGGATGGCGGCAGTGCTGGCGGCCGCGGCGGCCTCGGCGGCGTCGGAGGCGCCGCACTGAAGCGAGGCGCGAAGTTCCTTGGCTCGACAGAAATGCTCAGCAAGGTCGCTCCTCAGTTCGGTGAATTCGCCGGCACAGTGCGCGGGGACCTGCTCGATGCCGGGAAGTCGGCCGCGGCCGCCGCCGTCAACGGCCGTATTGAATCGCTGACCGACTCTCTGCACGAGCGTGCGGAAACCATCCGCAATCCGGCTGCCGCAGCGGCTAAGACAGGCGACGCTGCGCGGGGCGCTGGCAGGCGGGGACGAAAGGCGCTGGCTGGCGACGAAGCCGATCTGCCGGACGGCGAGTACCGGCCGGACCTGGACGACGCACTGGCCTCCCTCGTTCACCGGCATCACTCCGGCGGAGACGGCATGAGCGGCGGAAACGGCCTGGAGCCCCGAGGCCCCTGCGAGAGCCGGCCAGCCTGCGAGTACGGCCGTCGTCCGGGGCGAACGCATAGCCCTGGTCGACTTCCTCGACCACTTCGGGCTGTGCCCGAGGACCTCAACCTTGACCTCGGCCCGCTAGGCCAGCTCTTGCCCCCGACTAGCGCGGCACCCGCCCTGGGGCTAGGGAGGCCGCCGCCCGACTACCGAGGCAGCCGCCCCGACTAGCGAGGCCCCCCTGCGATTAACGCGGCCACCCGCGCGACCAGCGAGGCGCTCTGCGACTAGCGGCCGCCCCCGACTAGCGAGGCCGCCCCCGACTAACGAGACCGCCCCCGACTAGCGAGGCGGCCGCCCGCGCGCGGGATGGTTCGGGAGTTCTGCGCGGGGTAGCCGGGACTGGTGTCTCGCTGAAGGAGGTCGGACATGGGTTTCATGGATAAGCTTCGTAACCGTTTCAAGATGGCGGGGGGCCGGGCCAGGGAGGGCATGGGCCGGGCAACCGGGGACCCCTACCTGGAGTCCAAGGGCCAGGCTGAGCGTGCCGCAGGCGCCGGCAGGCAGGTTGGCGAGCAAGTCAAGGACGCTGCCAAGAATGTAAGGAAGGCATTCAAGCAATAGCTGCCCGCGGCCTCCGGGGACGGCTACCTGGCGGGCAGCTGGCCCAGCCTTACATTGAGCGCGGATTTGGTGCCGTTGGCGCGGGAAAGGCTCACTTTGGCCACGTCGCCAGGGCGCAGGCCGGCGAGCACCTGGGCTAGCGTCTGCGCGTCAGGTGTCGGCCTGCCGTTTACCGCGGTGATGACATCGCCGGTAACGATGCCGGCCTTGGCCGCGGGGCCGTTCTTGGTGACAGCGGCTACCGCGGCACCTGCCGGCGCTCCGTGAGGCCCTATCTCGGTCGTAACCTGAACGCCGAGCGCGGCCCGTCCAGAGTTGGTGACCTTACCTGTCCTGACCAGCTGAGTGGCGATGAGCTTGGCAGTATTGGACGAGATCGCGAAGCCGATGCCAGCGGCGGCGCCGCCGAGCTGGGCGTCGGTAGCCGCCAGCGTCGGGATGCCGACGACCTGAGAAGCCAGGTTGACCAGGGCGCCGCCGCTGTTGCCGGGGTTGATCGCCGCGGAAGTCTGGATCGTGTCCGGCAAGGTCGCGCCGGGTGATCCCTCGCCGGCAGGCTCTGATACCGTGCGTCCGACGGCCGACACGATGCCTTCCGTGGCGCTGCTCTCCAGGCCGAGCGGCGTGCCGATCGCGAGGACGATGTCGCCGACCTGAAGCTTCGCCGAGTTGGCGAAGACGGCGGCACGCAGCCCGCTTGCGTCGCCGACTTTGATGACGGCAAGATCATCGGGAGCGTATTTGCCGACGAGGGTCGCCGTCCTGGGCGCCGCCGCCCCGGAGATCAGTACGGAGAATTGCCGGGAGCTGCCCACCACGTGGGCGTTTGTCACAATATCCCCGGCGGAGTCGAACACGACACCGGAGCCGAGCCCGCCGCTGGTCCGGATTTCGACTACAGAGGGCAGCATCCGGCCGATGACGCCGACGAAGGTCCGCTGCAGAGCCTGGGCTTGAGCTGCCTGACCGGCCGGCGCGCTCGCCGGCGCCGACGGGGGGCTACCGGTAGCCGCCGGGGGGCTCCCGGTAGCCGCCGGGCTATGGTTACCTGCCGAGCCGGTGCAGGCCGCGAGCGTGACCGCCGCCAGCACGCCAGACCAGGCCGCGATGTTCTTTACCATCTGACTTCACCCCTGTGGGTCCCGGGCAACTTGACCGCCGCTTAGTCAAGCGACCGGCCTCGCCTAGCGCAACCACCATCGGGCGGAAATCGCAGGTCAGCCTGATCTTCCGGGCGACAACCCTCGTGTAGTGCGCCTAACGGACAGGCAGTTACCCCCTGCGTCGTCACCTGCCAGGCACGACCAGGCTGCCCGCTCACCCGGCCCCAGCCGGGCCGCATGGTTCGCGCACCCATGGTGCTGAATGGGGTCGATTCGAGCATTCATGTCGTTGGCGTTCCGAGGTCGCCGCTCTCAAGAAGCGACATCCCGCTATCGCGCGAAACCGGAGTCAGCGTGGATCTTCTGCCAGCCAGCGGGGAAGCACACGGCCGGTTGAAGGTGCGCATCAGTAGTGAAACCGGATAAGTTGGGCGAAGGGGGAACGCGACCACAACGACGTCGAGGGAGTCAGCTGTCCGAGGTCTGGCAGTCCGGGCTGTGCGGGAGGTTCTGGCGTGGGACTGCCGGGCTGGCGGAAGCCGTCGACCTTAGTGCGGAGAGTTGTCGGGCTTCCGGTGGAGCGTTTTCAGGTGCGGGAGCCTTTTCGTCGTGGAGCACGAAAGCCCTCCCGCACCCGGAAACCCTCCGCCAAGACCACGGACAACCCTCCCGCACGCGAAAACCCTCCACCAAGGCGACGGACAAACCCTCCCGCACGCGAAAACCCTCCCGCCAGGAGCGCGGCCAGGCACGCCGGCACCCGCCGTCGACGGACGTGGTCAAGAAACAGGCACGGCGACAGGCGAGGGCGAACAGCAACGTGACCCGCACCGCTGTCGGGACGACAATAACTAGGGTCATGTTGCTGTCGGCGCTGCGCCGGTAACGACAACAGGCCGGGTCATGTTGCTGTCGGCGCTCTGCTGGCCGGGGGTTCTGCTGGCCGGGGTGTTCTGCTGGCCGGGGTGCTTCGCGCTGGGAAGGTTAGCTGCGACGAGGCCGGGAAACGGCACTGTCATGCCGGAGTTGCCGGATGTCGAGGGCTACCGGACGGTACTCGCAGAACATGGTGCCGGGCGGCGCGTGGATCGTGTCGAGGTGGCCGACGCCGGAGTGCTGCGCGGGGTCAGCGCCCGCCGCCTGCAGCAGTCCCTGCGTGGCCGGCGACTCGGGGAGCCGGGCCGGCACGGCAAGTGGCTGATCGTCCCGACTGACGGCCCCGCTCTGCTGATGCACTTCGGGATGACCGGGCAGCTGCATTGGGCCGCTTCGGGCGAGCCGCGGCATCGGCACGACCGCGTGATGTTGTCGGTGCCCGGCGGCGAACTGCGCTTCCGCGACATGCGCAAATTGCAGGGCATCGCGCTGGCGCAACGGCAGGGCGACATCGACCGCGTGCTCGCGGACCTTGGCCCCGACGCGCTCACGGTGGCGCGGACGGACTTCGACAGTGCGCTTGGTCAGGGTCGGCGGGCCGTCAAGGCGGCGCTGATCGACCAGTCGGTCATCGCTGGCCTCGGTAACCTGCTGGCTGACGAGATCCTCTGGCAGGCCCGCGTCCATCCCAGGC
The DNA here is from genome assembly GCA_035716545.1 of Streptosporangiaceae bacterium. Lineage (GTDB taxonomy): Bacteria > Actinomycetota > Actinomycetes > Streptosporangiales > Streptosporangiaceae > Chersky-822. Next base: position 119,106 of record DASTJM010000109.1, on the reverse strand, counting down.
GCCCGGTCGGCCAGCTGGGTCCAGCTGACCGAGCCCTGCTCTTTGAGCACATGCGCGAGGTGCTGCGAGCGGCCATTCCCACTGGCCAGGTACCTGCCAGGTGCGGCTGGCTTACCGGCCGGCGTGACCAGGACGAGGCACGTTGCCCGCGCTGTTCGGCCTTGCTCGCCCGCGACCGGGTCGCCGGGCGCGGAACAGTCTGGTGCCCCCGATGCCAGGCCCGCTGAGGCCTGGACGCTGCCGGCGTAACTTGGTCTCAGCGCGGGCGTGATGCCGGGCTGACCGTCCAGTTCCTAGCGAGCGGGCGGTAGCAGCACCGATGCCTGAACAGGCTGGCCAGGGGGCATCTCAAGGTGCGACCGGCGCTGCTAGGCCGACCGGGCGGGAACGACTCGTGCCCGCTCAGGATTGCCTGACAGTGATCGTAAAGGATTGCCGGGCGCTGCCCAGGGTGTTCTTCGCCGTGATCTTGAGCGCGTAACGCTGTCTTACCTGGCTTTCCGGAAATCGTGGCTGTGCCGTTGGGGGTGAACCTTGAAGGTCAGCCCGGCCGGCAACGGTGCCGCCGAACTTCACGGCCGTCGTTGACGGTTTCGCTGGCTTGTGTTAAAAGAAATTAATAGGAAACTTTCTTAAGAGTTGTCCGGCAGGCCAGCCGACCACTCCGGCTGCACCACCTGCGGAGGAGCACATGCGAGGACGAGCCGCACACTGGCGGTACAAAACCATCGTCGGCGCGGTGGCGACGGTGCTAGCCACATTGCTGGCGCTTGCCGCTCCGCCTCCGCATGCGCGGGCCTCAACTCAGCTGCAGGTGTACGGAGCCTGGCTGTGCGGCACGGACGAATGCACCTGGGCAAGCGCCCCGGACATGACGACGTTCGACGCGGACAACCACTGGCTGATCGACCGGGGCGACGGGACCCCTTCGGTCAACCTGGTGGTGCTGGCGTTCGTGAACCCGCTGAAACTCCTCGACCAGACTACCGACGCCGGCGATGTCGACGGCGTGCCGGCCGGGATGACTTCGGCGGTGGTGAGCTATTTCACCAGTCATGGCATCAGGGTGATGCTGTCGGTCGGCGGCGTCACCTATACCAGCGACTGGGATACTGCTCTGTCCCAGAACCCCGCCCAGCTCGGCCTCGACGCGGCCGCGGTTGCCAGGCAGCTCGGCGTCGGCATCGAGATCGACTACGAGAACAACACGAGCCCGAACCTGACCGGCCTGCAAGCGTTCATCACCGCGTACCGCTCCCAGGAATCGTACGACGCCACCGGCTCGAACCCAGCGGCCCGGCTCACCATCGACCTGGCCGCCGGGGACCAGTACCTGACCGTGCTTGACCGCTATGCCACGCAGAACTGGCTGATGACAAGCAATCCGGTGCTCGATTACGCCAACGCGATGGTGGCGAACAAGCAGCTTTCCGTCAGCAAGCAGGAAGAACAGTGGCAGGAGCACATCAGCGGCGAGCCGCGGTACGCCCCGCCGGTGCCGCCGCTCGCGCCGGCGAAGTTCACCGGGAGCGTGTACATAGCTGGGACATCGCAGCTCACGCCGGAGTGCGACAACTTCTCCGCCTCGCTGGAAAGCTCCACCGGCACTTTCGTGCAGGACGCCGCGCCAGCCGGTGCCGGCACCACTCAGGGAATGCTCGGCTACATGTTCTGGGCGGCGGGTCAGCCCTCGGTCCGCGGCACGACCACGTTCCCGCCCGACACCTGTCAGGGCGGCGTCGGCACGGGGTCAAGCACCTACTCGATACCAGTCCCCATGCCGGCGCTCCGGCAGAGCTAGCTTGCGGTCATAGGAGACCGACGTTAACGGGCTTTTATTCGAAGCGCATCGAGTCCGGAGCGGTGATACGGCCGAGCAGCGGCAGAGCCGCGAGGATGACCAGCAGCGAGGCGATCAGGCCAGTTCCCATCGTCAGGAAATAGCCCTGACCCGGTACCGGCACTGGCGTGCCTGCCGGTGCCAGCCTGCTGACGGTCAGCGCGGCGATGAGGTAGGCGAGCGCCGCCGCGACAACCGTCGCTGCCGCCAGCGGGAGCACGGCCTCGGCGAAGACGACCCGGTAGAGGGTCGATGTCGGCGTGCCGGTCACCCGCATGAGGGTGAAGGCGCGCTTGCGCTCGACCAGGCTGCCGCCAACGCTCACCGCGAGGCTGCAGCCGGCCACGATCAGGGTGAGGACGACGGCGATATACAGCAGCCGCTGCATGGTATCGGTGACTACGGCGCGGGCCTGCACGGCCTCGCCGAAGGTTCGCGGGGCTATACCGGACGCGGACTGCGTGACGTGGGTGACCAGGTAGGTTCGGACGCGCTCCAGGGTCGCCGGACTGTTCGCCCTGACCAGCAGTGCCTGCAGGTACAGATGGCCCAGGCCAGCCGAGAATCCCGGGCTTGACGTGCTGGCGAGGGGCTGGGTGCTGAAGCGCGGATTGTCGCTGAAGAGCTGCGCGGATATCACCACGACGGCTGCGCGTCCCGGCGCGCACTGTCCGAGTAGCGGGAGCTCGCGCAAGCCGGCGCAGCTTATGACCCCGATAGCAGGGTCGAAGCCCGGACCGCCTGACTGCGGCGGCGAGTAGATGGGGATCGCGCTGACGCCGCTGATCTTCGCGAGCCCGCTGAGCACCGTAGCCGCCGCCGACGGCGGCAATCCTGCCATCGCGATGCGGGACTGCCGGGCCGATGATCGCGCGAGCGGGCTTGCCGGGCGCGTGTCGCTACCGTTGCAGTTGGCGTTGTTGCCGCAGACTGGCGCGGCGGTGAATCCATCGAGCAGCACGGTGCCGAGCGCCTTGGCGCCCGGCGTGGCGGTGACCGCCTCTATCGAGGGCAGCAGCCCGGCGAGCACTGTGCCGAGGAATACCGCGAGCACGAGTCCTCGCACAGATCTGAATGCGGCCTTGGGATTGTCGCCAATCCGCCGCTGTGCGATCAGCGCCGCCGCCCCGGCCGTGACTCGCGTCAGCAGCCGTGCCGCCTGCGCGGTGAGCCACGGCCCAGCCGTGACCAGGCCGATGAGGGTGAGGATGAGCCCCGGATAGGTCGCGGGCCCGATTCGCTGCGAGCTGGTCTGGAGCAGTCCGGCGCAGACCAGCGCGACGCCTGCGAGAAGCGGCGCGAGCGCCCCGGCCGTCGGCGGCGGCGGCGTTGCCCGGCGCGTGACGCCGAGCGGCGAGATGCGCACCCGCCGCAGCGAGAACACTGACGAGATAGCCGAGGCGGCCGGCACGCCGATGAGCACGATGAGATAGCCAGCGGCCGTCGGAGTTACCTGGCCGGCGAAGTAACGCTGGCTCGTGAGAGCGGTGCTCGCCAGCCAGGGCTGCAGCGCAAGGAATACGGCAATGCCCAGGATCGCGCCGAGCAGCGCGCTGATCACCGCGTCGACCGAGGAGATGACCCTGATCTGGCCCGAGGTGGCACCGACGAGGCGCAGCGCCGCGTAGCGCTCTTCCCGCCTGGCGGCCGCCAGCCGCGTGGCGGTGCCGACCAGGATCAGGATCGGGAACAGGAAGGCGATCGCTCCGACCACGAACGCGTCGCGGAAGTAATGCGTCCAGAGTTGCTTGCCGGGAGCGGTGGCGATCACGCTCACCAGGCTCGTGGCTGGCAAGGCGGCCAGCTTGGCCGGCGCGTAGCCCAGATAGATCACTAGTTCGTCCGGCCCGGTCAGCGCCTGCTGCCCGATAGTGCCCGCCAGCCTGCCGGGAAACCGGTCGCCTAGCTGATCTCGAGGCACGCTGCGGATGAGCGCGGCAAGGGCGGGCGATGCGTAGTACTCCCCGCTGGCGGGAAGCTTGGCGATGCCAGGCGGGAGCGGTGCGTGCGGACCGAGCCCGGCAACGTCGAGCCTCTCGATCGTCTGGCCCTGATAGATGTCGTTGCTGTAGTTCCACAGTTCGGACCGCGCCGCCGCCTGGTAGGCGCTGCTGAGCGGGCGGCCGTGCGTCGACTCCCAGGACGGCCGGTTGCTGGCGGTCGTGAAGGCATGGAAGTCGGCCAGTACCGCCAGCATGATCGCCACGCCGATGGCTACCGCCACCGCCGTGACGACCAGCCGGACGAAAGGCTCCCTGCCGCTGCGCAGGGTCAGCCGCAGACCCAGGCCGTACATCATGGCGCGACCTCGATGCCCATGTCGGCGAGACCGACCACCTTGCCATCGCGCACTAGCACCTGCCGGTCGGCGTGCGCGGCGACCCTTGCTTCATGCGTCACCAGGATTACCGTCGTGCCTTCCTCGCGGGCGGCACCGACTAGCAGGTCCATCACCATCTCGCCGGCCAGGGTGTCGAGGGAGCCAGTGGGCTCGTCAGCGAACAAGACTTTCGGCTGGGCGACGAGTGCTCGTGCCAGGGCGACGCGCTGCGCTTGCCCGCCCGACAGTTCGCCGGTACGCCGGCGGCCGAGGCCGTCTAGGCCCAGGCGGGGCAGCCAGGCATCCGCCTTGGCGTAAGCCGCCTTACGGCCGGCTCGGTTCAGCAGCAGCGGGAGTGCGATGTTGTCGCTCACGGTCAGCTCAGGCACGAGCTGGCCGAACTGGAAGACGAACCCGAAGGCGGTCCGCCGCAGTTCGGTGCGTCTGGCGTCGCTCAGCGTGTCCAGGCGATCGCCGTCGAACCAGATCTCGCCGCTGTCTGCCGTGAAGATGCCCGCCAGGCAGTGCAGGAGCGTGGACTTGCCCGAGCCGCTCGGACCCATGATCGCCAGGATCTCGCCCCCCGACACGGAGAGCGTCGCACCGGAAAGAGCCGTGGTCTGGCCGAAGCACTTGCGCACGTTCCGGGCATCGATCAGGCAGCGGCCAGCTGGCACTTCGGAGTGGGTCAGGGACGTCATAGCGCACGCACCATTTCCGCCAGCGCATTGAGCCTGGCTGAGGTCACGTCGATCCATCGGAGGTCGGCCTCTAGATGGAACAGGCCGTGGTCGGCGAGCAGCGTGTCCATCAGGGCGCCGGCTCGCTTCAGCTCGGTGAGCTCATGCATGCGCCGCAGGTGAGCGGCGCGCTGGGTATCCAGGTACTGCTCAGCCGGACGGTCAAGCATGAGTGCAAGCACGACCTTGGCGAACAGGACAGTCTGCAGGCGCGGTTCGGGCTCGACCGGCGCGGCCAGCCACGAGTCGAATTCGCGTGCCCCGACCTCGGTGATGGCGTAGCACTTGCGGTCAGGCCCCGTGCCCGGCTCCGTCTCGCCGCCGGCAACCTTGCCATCGCGGGCTAGCCGCGCGAGCGTCGAGTAGACCTGCCCGAATGGCAGCGGCTTGTCCCGGCCGAAGAAGGCGTCATAGGTGCGTTTCAGCTCGTAACCGTGGCTCGGCTCGCGCTCAAGCAACCCCAGCAACGTCAGTGGAACGGTCATGCCAGGGATAATATCTGAGAGTAGATACTGAGGGTATACATACGAAGAATATTAACCGCCAACCCGCCTCTCCGCCGCGGTCGGCCGGTCCGCGAGCCGGGCGGGGCCTGCGGCATTTTTCACCCGGGCCAGGTTGTGCCGGTGGGGCACCCTGCTGTGGCTCAGGCAGCAGCAGGGTGCCCCGCCTGCACCGGGCCAGGGGCCGATTCATGATCGCGGGGACTTTTCAGGGCGGGCTCCGGGTCCGTTACCGTCACGTTATCTGGGCCGGAGCCACTATGAACTGACACAACGGATCGGTGTCGCCGCCTCAAAGACAATCGCGGCAGCAGCGGGCGGGGCCACGCCGCGCATCGCGCTGGCAGCGGGCTGGGGACAGCGGCAAGCAGGACCATATTGCTGAAACTGACCCGGCCCCGTCAGCAACGGGTTCCCGTCTGCTGTCGTCCTGACAGCATCAACCAGGGCCACGCTGCTCACCCGAGTCGGCCGCGAACAGCGGCGAGGAGTACCACGATGCTGTCCGACCACGCCCGCGCGCCCGCACGCCCGCAAGTCGTTCTGCCTGGCGAATAACGCCAGGCAGACGCCGGCCTGGGGCGGTACCAAATGGCCCGAGATCGCCTCAGCGCGGAACGGGACGTCAGAGAGAGCTATGGTGCGGCAGCCGCACCGGCTGCATGGCCGTCGGAGGCGGTTCGGCGGCCGGCAACGCCAGCCAGTGGAACGGCAGGACCTGGCGGCCCCCGCGGGTATTGCAGCCTGCTCATTTCCTGCGCGACCTCAGCCAGCTGCCTGGCGCTGCCATTCGCCAGTAGCCTCAGCCCTGAGGGCGGCGGTTGCCTATCTGCCTGAGCATCCCGGCGGCGAAGTTCGCGGGCTCCACGTCGGCAAGCGACAGGAAGGTCTCCGTCCGCTGCACGCCGGTGATCTTGAAGATCCTGGTGAGCAGGAGATCGCGCAGGTGCGCATGATCGCGCACCCGGAGCCGGACGAGCAGGTCAAGGCCGCCGGTGACGACGCTCATATCCTCGGCTTCCGGCAGGTCGCTGATCGCCTTGATGATCTCGCTCAGGTCCATGCCGGGTCCGGCGGTAACCGCGAGGTACACCACGACCGGGTAGCCGAGCGCCGCCCAGTCAATGTCGACGCGGTAACCCCGGATCACGCCGCTGCGCTCAAGCCGGGCCAGCCGGTCAGCGACGGCGGGAGGCGACATCTCGATGGCGCGCGCAAGCGAGCGCTGAGACTGGCGTGCGTCGCGGGCAAGGGCGCGCAGCAGCGCCAGGTCGGACTCGTCTACCGCTACGGCCGGCGTAGGGTGATCCGAGACATCGGCGAGCCCGGCCAGCGGAGTCGTGACTGATTCCATTTGCCAGGTCGCCTGCCCCAGTACCTAGTGGTACGAGCTACTATGCGCTACATTAGCTTACTAATGTAAGATAAACTTCGGCGCACTTTTTCATCTGTAATATTTTTGCAGTCAAGAGGTGAGCGCGATGACGGCAGCCATTGAACGGCACGACTGGGATGCTCGGATAGCCCGGCGTACCCGAACTCTCGGCGGCGGGGAGATCACCGCGATCCTGGCCCTGGCCGGCGCGACCGACGTGATCACGTTCTCTGGCGGCTTCCCTGACCCGGCGACTTTCCCGGCCGGCGTGCTGGCCGAGATCGCCTCGCGGCTCATTACCTCCGATCCTGGCGTCACGCTGCAATACTCGGCGACCGAGGGGATCGCCAGCGTCCGGGACTACGTGGCGGGGCGGCTCGAAGCGCTCGAAGGCCGGGCACCCGGTGCAGGCGAGCTGATGATTACCAGCGGCGGCATCGACTGCATGGAGCTGGCGGCCAAGACCTACCTCGATCCAGGCGATCTCGTTGCCGTGGAGGCGCCGACCTACCTTGGCGCCATCATGGCCTTCCGCGGCTACGAGGCCGAGGTGCGCGGCGTGCCCGTCGATGCCGAGGGACTGCGCGTCGACGTTCTGGCCAGCCAGCTCGCCTCCGGCTGGCGACCGAAGCTCTTCTATACGATTCCTGAGTTCAGCAATCCCAGCGGGCTGACGATGAGCCTGCGGCGGCGTCAGGAGCTTGTCGCCCTTGCCCGCCGCTACGGCTTCCTGATCCTGGAGGATGTCGCCTATCGTGAACTCTACTTCGAGCAGGCCCCGCCCCCGAGCCTGTGGACGCTGGCCCCGGATGTCGTGCTGCAGGCCGGGACTTTCTCGAAGGTCTTCAGCCCTGGCTTCCGGCTTGGCTGGGCGGCCGGCCCGGCAGAGATTATCGCCCGGCTGGTTGTCGCCAAGCAGAATTCCGACCAGTGCTCAGGCGCGCTTGGCCAGCGGCTGCTCGAGGAATACGGCCGGAGCGGGCACATGGAAAGGCAGATCGTCTCATCCCGTGCGCTGTACGCGCGGCGGGCGGCGCTGGCCGGGCAGGCCCTGGCTCGGCACATGCCCGACGGCACGACCTGGGCAATTCCCCAGGGCGGCTTCTATTACTGGGTGACCGCCCCGGACGGCGTGGACACCGCGGCCTTGTCCGAGGCGGCCCGCGCCAGGAAGGTGGCATACGTGCCGGGGCGGCCGTTCTACCCAGGTGACGACGGCCATGCGCAGCTGAGGTTGTGCTACAGCAGGGTTGACGACGAACTGATCGATGAGGGCATAAGCCGGATCGGCGAGGTGCTCAAGACAGCTCTGGAGGACAGATGAGCGACGCCGGGAGTCACTTCACCACCGAGGCTCTCGGCGAGCCCGCCGGGCAGGGCCGGTATGTGAACGTGCCTTTGCTGGGGCCGGTCGAGTTCGCGCCGGGTCTCGGATTCCGGCCCGTGCTCGGGCAGCGGACGCTGACGAACTTCGTCAGCTTCGCGCCGGGCGCCGTGGCTCCGCGCCACGTGCACGAGGAAGAGCAGATCGTGATCGTCGTCGAAGGCGAACTGGTCTTCGACCTGGACGGTGACGTGCGCACGATGCGCAAGGGCGACGTCGCCGTCGTTCCGTCGTGGGTGCCGCACGCTGCCTGGACCACCGACAGCGCCTGTGAGGAGATCGATGTGTTCAGCCCGCCCCGCCAGAGCCTGCTCAAGCTGGCCGAGGCGAACATCGGCGGGGCGAGCGACGCGGTGAGCGGCAGCGCGGCCGCCGGGGTGGCCGACGGGTCGGCGGACGTGGCCTAGTGGATCTCGGGCTGACCGGCCGCCGGGCGATCGTCACCGGCGGATCAAAGGGACTGGGCAAGGCGATAGCCGCCGAACTGGCCGCCGAAGGCGCGGCGGTGACGATCTGCTCGCGGAACGCCGCCGAGCTCCAGGCGGCCGCTACCGAGATCAGGAAGCTGTCCGGCCAGGTCACGGAGCTGGTGTGCGACGTCACCGCGCCCGATCAGGTGATCGCGTTCGTCGAATCCGCGGTAGCGGCGATGGGCGGGCTCGACATCCTGGTCAACAACGCCGGCGGGGCGCGACCTGGCCAGTTCGCCACGCTGACTGACGAGGACTGGCAGGCCGATACCGAGGTCAAGCTGTTCGCTCAGATCCGCTGCACCAGGGCCGCGCTCCCGCATCTGCGTCGCAGTCAGGCAGCACGGGTGATCAATATCAACGCTGTCTATGCTCGCTACCCCGATCCCGCGTTCCTCGCGTCGTCGGTCAACAGGGCATCCTGCCTGAGCCTGTCGAAGGCGCTGTCTATTGAGCTCGGCCGCGAAGGCATCCTGGTCAACAGCGTGAATATCGGGCTCGTGGAGACCCCTCAGTGGGAGAACATTCACCGGCGCCGGGCCCCGGAGGTCCCCGCTGAGGACTTCTTCGGCCGGCTCGCCGCCGCCGAAGTGCCGCTGGGGCGGTTCGGCCAGCCCGGGGAGGTCGCAGGTCTCATCGCTTTCCTGGCGAGCGACCGTGCCAGTTACATAGCCGGCGCGTCGATCGACGTGGCCGGCGGCATGGGCAAGTTCCTGTAATCTGCGCGGGATCACGGCTCCGGCCACCCGGCCTCGGGCCGGCCTCGCGCCGTCAGTGATCAGGGCCGGCGGGCCGCGCGCTAGCGAGGGCGGGTGAGGTTGCGGATGGCAACGGTGGCGGCCTGCAGGCGGTGCCGCTGGGCCGCTATCTGGGCGGCCGCTTCGGACACCGACGCCCATGGCTCCGCGCCCTGGTCGATTCTTGACCGCAGCTCGGTGTGCCAGGCCGACTGAGTCTCGCCGGCTGGCGGTGGCAGCAGCTGCACCGGGCTGGGCGCATCGCCCTGGCGGTAGAACTGCAGCGAGGCCGCATCCAGCTCGTCACTGACCAGCACGACCACGCCTGCCTGGACCGGCGCGGGCAGGGCCGTGTCTACGACCCACCCTCCGGTGTTCAAGATCTGGACCGGTGCGTGGAATCCGCCCAGGGTCCAGCGGCCGACGAACGGCTTGTGGGTGTGGCCGTACACGAACGAGATATCTTCCGGCACGTGCCCCCATTCCCGCCGTAGCTGGTCACGCACCGGGCCCTCCAGGTAGGTCCGCAGTCCCGCCTGGCCCTGCGAGGTCAGTGCCACCGTGGGGGTGCCCCGTTCACTCCTGGCAGCCCGGTTGACCTCTCGCCTGAAGATCGCGTTCAGCGCCCACCGCTCGGGCGGGTGCAGCCAGGCTGGTCCCTTGCCCTTCGCGATCAGGGCAGAGACCAGGTTGGACACGAGGACATCGATGTCGGCCGGACTGGTCAGGTCGGCGTAGATACGGCCCATGTCGGTGCCCACCTGGCCGGATCGGCCCAGCGTTGACCACAGGAAGTCGATCCAGGCGAAGTTCTCCTCCTCAAGCAGGTCGATGTCCTGCGGCCCGCTCCGGCGCTGGCCTGGGTACAGGATGTCCTTGAGCTGTGACATCAGCGAGTAGATGGACTCGGTGTAGTGCCCGTGGCTGACGACAAGGCAGCGGCGCTCGTCGGGGGTCCGCAGGGCCAGATTCGGGTAAGAGACCCCGACCTTGACCGCGCCGCACCCCGGCTGGCTCCGGATCAGCCCGGTGAGCAGGGTTGAGCTCGCCATGGGGCGTTCGGCGCCCGGTGCCAGCTTGGTGGTGTGCCAGGGGGCGGACAGCTCTGCGTCGGCGGGCTGGGCACAGATGTAGTCCGCGTACTGATTCTCCCTGGTCGTCTCCCACAGGTGGTGGTCGTGGTTTCCTGGCAAGTAATGGATGACCTGGTCGAAGACCGGCGGGCCCGAGCTGAACGCCAGGTGCGCGAACCCGCGGAACACGGTGGCGGATACCTCGTCCGGGGACAGGGCCAGGTCCAGGACGTCGCCGGCCAGGATGAGCGTCGGCGGCCTGTCCTGATCGCGGGTCAGCGCGCGCAGGCCGTCGATGAGCCCGGCCAGCACCGGGCTCGGCCGCTGCGGGTCGGCGGAGAAGCCGCTGTCCGTCCCGTGAGCAGGGCGTTCACGGAGCGAGGTCAGCATGCTGTTCTCGGCCCCGAAATGCAGGTCGGACATGATCACGTAGCGGATGTCAGCCATGACGGTGCGCTCCCCGGCTCGGTTCCAGGTTCGGATTGCCGCCGACTCGACGGCGCAGTTGCCTCGCCGGGCCGAACACCTGCCAGAGCTCGCTCATGAACAGCTGCCCGAAGCTGTCGAGCGCCCGTGCCCGGCCTCCCCAGGCCGGGCCGTGCACCCGGAACGTCGTCAGCTGCCAGGCGAAGTCAGCAGGCGGGATATGCAAGATTCCTGACCCGACCAGCCCGCCGGTCGGTTCTGCCCCGCCGCCGCCCGCCCCGCCGCCGGCCTCACCGCCCGCCCCGCCGTGGGCTTTGCCGCCGTCGCCCGCCCCGCCTCCGGCTCCACCGCCCGCACCGCCGCCGGCCCCGCTGGCCGCACCGCCGCCTGCCCCGCTGGCCGCACCGCCGGCCCCTCCGTCGGTGACCGGGACGTGGCCGTCCAGGATCCGGACGTAGAGGGTAGAGGTCTCCGGCCACACGGCGGTCAGCGGGCCTGGTCGCACATCCTTGAAGCCGGCCAGGGTCAGCGGCCGGCCGGTCCCGTCCGCGAAATACAGCCGGTAGAGCATGTGCCGGGTCGCCGGTCCCTCGTCGACGAAGAGGTTGAACGCGCCTTGCAGCACGGGCAGCCGGCCGCCGAGCGGCTCGCAGCCCACGTACCCGCTGGCCGTCGCGGCGTGCCGGGGGTCAGCCAGGAAGCGGTCGACGTCGTCGGCGGCGATCGTGAGCCGGAACCGCAGCCGGTTGCCGGCAGCCAGGCCTGCCTTGTATCCGGCCAGGTAGCCGGTCTGGGCGAAGCCGAAAGCGCCGGTCATCCGCTCGGTGAATGCCAGTGAGTAGGTCATGCTGGGTCACTCCCGATAATGTGCGAGGCCGCTCGCTCAGCAAAGGCGGCGATCGTGAGAGAAGGGTTGGCGCCCACCGGACCAGGCATGACCGATCCGTCCACGACGTGCAGCCCGGGGTAGGCGAAGGACTCGCCCCACTTGTCGACCACGCCGTGATCGGGACTGGCTCCCATGGGAACGCCGCCCACCGGGTGGACCGTGATCAGCCGCCTGAAAATCCACAACGGAGTGTTAGCCAGCCTGGCCCCCAGAACCCCGGCGATCTGCTTCAGGGTCGTCTCGACGCGATCGAAATAGGCGGCCGAATTGCGCGTAGCCCAGTCCAGTTCCAGGTTCCCGTCGCGCAGCCGGAACGTTCCGTTCGGTATGTCGCGGCCCATGGCGAGCAGCGGCATCGAGGTGGACGAGGCCACCCCATCGGCGAAAAGCCGGGAAATGTTCCCGCCGATATTCGACAGCGGGCGGCCGCGCAGATGCGCCCAGACCCGCTGAGCGGCAAACCGGGCCAGGCGAGCGCTCGTCGATGGTGCCCCGGCCGCTTGCACGATCCAGTCGAGGAAAGCCGGATTGCCGCCATCTTCGATGTAGAAGCCGCGTCCCACGGGCCCGTTACCGTCGAGAGTGTCCGCCATCCGGATGGCGCTGGTGATCACCGGGCCGTACGCGGGGTTCAGCGGCCTTGGCACCGAGGTGTGCTCCACCTCGCGCTGACTGTGCCGCAGGAACGTCAGCACGTCGCCGTTGCCGGAAAATCGGGTACCGAGAGCCGGGCCTAGCGCGGGGAACGCGGCGCGGTTGCGCAGCAGCAGGTAGGTCGAGCCGTACGTACCGGCTCCGATGACCAGGCGGTCCGCGGTGACAAAGACATTACTCGCGGCGCGGCCGTTGCCGAGCTCGCGCCGCAGGTAGCCGATCCGGTATCCGCGCCCGCCATCGGACCGGTCGATCCGCCGGACTTCGCACAGCGTGCGGATCTCGGCGCCCGCGTCCACCGCACGGGAGAGATAGGTATAGTCCAGCGTGTTCTTGGCACCGTCGTTGCAGCCCAGGTCGCACTCGCCGCAGAGACGGCAGGTCGTCCGGGGCTGATGGTGCAGGTTGGGCCGCTCTTCGGCTAGCGGCTGCCCGGGAGCAGGGGCCTGGCCCGGGCTGGCGAAGCTGACCGCGAGCGGCGGCAGTTGCCAGTCGAGGCCGAGCACCTCGGCGGCGTAGCGAGTCGCCTCGGTCTTGGCGGTATCGGAGTAGGGGGCCAGGTCGAAAGGGTAGCGCTGCGCCCCCATCATCGCCTCCGCAGCCTCATAGTGCGGCTCGAGGTCGGCGTAGGTGATCGGCCACGGGCGCGGCGGCCGGTCGGGTGCATCGTCTACGAACCAGGCCGGGTCCTTGCGGAGCATGACGTTGGCGTAGATGAGCGAGCCGCCGCCGAGGCCGCTGGAGACCACGGACTCGATCCCGCTGAACGCCCACACGTCGAACATCCCGTACAGCCCGCTGGACGGTGCCCACAGATTGGCGGCCACACCGCGCGGGCTGCGCGGGAACGAACCGGGAGGGTAACTGCGGCCGCGCTCGAGGACCAGCACCGACCGTCCCGCCTGTGCCAGCCGGCAGGCCGCCGCGGACGCGCCGAAGCCTGAGCCGACCACCACGACGTCAAAGTGCTCCTCCACCCGAACTCCTCCCTCGGTGCCGCGAACGCCGTTGCCGTGAAGGTCAGTGCCGTGAACGTGGTGCCGTGAACGTGGTGCCGTGAACGTCGGTGCCGTGAACGTCGGTGCCGCGAACGTCAGTTTCTCCGAACCGATGCGCTAGGGCAGCTTCATCCCCGCCTCCCTTCCAGCTCCGTCATTTTCTCAGAGCGTCGACTATGGCCGGGAACATCGCGGACCGCATCCTTCCCCATGAAACATGTCCAGTGCCCGTATCGCGGTATCGGCTGGAACTCATACTGCCCGTTCCCTTTGGCCCTCAGGTAGTCAAAGGTGCCCTCTTGGCTCTCTGGCAGGTACCCTAATGCTCCCGCACGGTTTCCTTAACCCGTCCTGCGATCCGCGCGGGCGGCACTCAGGTCACGGCGATGTCTGCGCCGGCGCTCGCCCGCGCCGGGTGCTTCCGGTAGCGGCGTCAGCTGCCAGCCATGATCGCGGGCGGTTCTGAGTGCTCGGGGCCAGGTTGGGGGTGAGTTGTCGGTGTCAGGACCAGGTTGGGGGTGGGTTGTCGGTGTCCGGGCCAGGTTCGGGGAGCGTTGTCCGCTGTTGCCGGGGGAGTTGTCGTGTTCGGGAGCATTTTTCGTCCTGGGACCGGTGAACTTTCCCTGCTGTGAAAAGGTTCCCCGTTAAGGGCCGGCGGGCCGGCGGGTCGGCGGGCCGTTGGGCCGGCGGCTGTTGGCGGAGTGACGTCCTGCCCAACCAAACGGGTTATCGGACGGTCTCATGGTCGGACGAGCCAATCCGGGAACTCAGGCAGGCGGCGGTCGATGGCGGATCTGGGACGGCGTTATAGGCCGAATCGGCGCAAGTTCCTCGCGCTTGCGGGGCTGACCATGGGCGCCGGGGCTGGTGTCGCGGCGTTCGCAGAGCTCGATGGGCGGCGCCGGGGTCAGGCAGCGGCGCCGGCAGGCGGTTCGCCGGTGAGTAGGCCGGCGCCTCGTTCCGCCGAGCCAGCAGAGCCGCCTCGGCCGGCCGACTGGGCGGCACTGCGGCGGGAGCTGGCAGGCGGCCGGCTGGTCAGGCCCGGCAGCCCCGACTACGCCGCCGCTCGGCTGCTGTTTGACCCGAAGTTCGATGACAGCAGGCCGGGCGCGATCGCCTATTGCTCGGCGCCGGAGGAGGTAAGCGCGTGCCTGGAGTTCGTGCGCAAGTTCGGGCTGCCGGTCGCCGTGCGTTCGGGCGGGCACAGTTATGGCGGCTGGTCGACGACCTCCGGCCTGGTGCTCGACGTGACGCCGATGGCGCAGGTCCGGCTCAACGCTTCCGCCGGCACGGCCAGGGTGGGCGCGGGCACGCTGCTGATCGACCTCTACAGCCAGCTGGCCGGCCAAGGGGTCACCGTGCCGGCCGGCTCGTGCCCGACGGTGGGGGTGGCCGGGCTGGCGCTCGGTGGCGGCGTCGGAGTGATCGGACGCCTGTACGGGCTCACCTGTGACAGCCTGATCGGCGTTCAGATCGTCACCGCGGACGGCGTGGTGCGCGAATGCGATGCAAGCATGGAGCCCGACCTGTTCTGGGCTTGTCGCGGTGGGGGCGGCGGAAGCTTCGGCGTCGTAACGGCCTTCACGTTCAGGACGCGCCCCGCGCCCGATCTGGTGCTGTTCTACCTGACCTGGCCGTGGGCGGCCGCGGCGAACGTCGTCGCCGCGTGGCAGGACTGGGCG
This sequence comes from Streptosporangiaceae bacterium, assembly GCA_035716545.1. Taxonomy (GTDB): domain Bacteria; phylum Actinomycetota; class Actinomycetes; order Streptosporangiales; family Streptosporangiaceae; genus Chersky-822. Next base: position 104,015 of record DASTJM010000109.1, on the reverse strand, counting down.
CCCTTCGCCTCTGACGAGCTCTGGTCCAACCTGCACCTGAGCGCCGAGCCCGGCGGCAGTGAGCCGCGGGTCAGCGTCGGCGGTACCTGCGCTGGAGGAACGCGGCAGCTCGAGGCCGCGCTTGAGACTCTCTATTCCGCGACAGGATCGCGCCCGGGCACTGCGTTCATTCGTAGTGAGCAGTTCCTGACAGCCATGCTGGTCGAGGCCGGCTGCTCGGAGCAGTCGGTGCAGGCGTGCCATCTCCCCTCGCAGCACCCTGCGGGCGTGCTGACCAGGCCGCCGGAGTACGCGAAGTCGGACTTCTTCACCAGCAAACTGCCGGCCGGAGGTATCCGGCAGCTGATCGACCAGGTGCAGCTCATGGGACAGGTCGCGGGCGCTTCCGGCGCATCGGGCAGCGTGGCGTTCGACGCGTGCGGCGGGGCGATCAACCGGGTGAGGCCGGGCGCTACGGCGTTCGTGCACCGGGACGCGCTGTTCCTGGCGCAGTACAGCACCTCATGGACGGCATCCGGTGATCGAGCCGGGGCGGGCACGGCCGAAGTGGCGCGCCAGCGAGCCTGGCTCGCCGGGCTGCACGCCGCGATGCGCCCGTACGCCAGCGGCCAGGCCTACCAGAATTATGCCGACCCTGACCTGGCAGACTGGCAGCGTGCCTACTACGGTGCTAACTACCCCCGGCTCCAGCGCGTCAAGGCTGCCGCCGACCCTGCCGATCTGTTCCGCTTTCCGCAGTCGGTCGAATTGCCTGCGTGAGGCGAGGGGCCAGAGCCGGGGCGCGGCCACGCTCATCGGTGCGGGTTCAGCAGGCCGAACACCACGACGCCGATGATGAAGGCAAGAAGGGCGGTAATGATCCCGTTGCGGTGCCGTGCTTTTCGGTATCCGGGTATTTTGGCCTTAGTGGACTTGATGTCTCCGTGCGCCGCATAGGACCGATTCGCATACCAGCCTAGGGCGAAGCCTGCCCCGAGAAATATGAGTACCAGTCCATAGGAGGCCGAACTCATCGAAATGCCTTTCCTCCGGATGTGGCCCCTCGGAGAGTTCAGAAGGACCCGGCATCTAGCTATCTTCCCTGCTGACCTGGTTCTGTACCAGCGGAATCGCCGCAAGCCAGGGTCATGCGATTATCTAGTTATTTCCCGAGAACAGTCAAATCTAAATAGCGCACGAAGGAGAATGGCGATATGAAAGAATCGCTTAGTGCAGAAACGATTACGATCTCCGGGCACAATGGTGACGAGATCGAGGCATATGTCGCGCGTCCTGGCGATGTCGAGTCGTTCGGCGGCGTAGTGGTGATCCACCACATGCCCGGCTACGACACTTCGACGAAGGAGATCACCAGGAGGTTCGCGGCGTACGGCTATCTGGCCGTGATGCCGAACCTTTACCACCGCGACGCTCCGGGAGCCAGCCCGGACGACGCCGCCGCCACGGCAAGGGCCAAGGGCGGCGTGCCTGACGAGCGGCTGGTCGGAGACGTGGCCGGGGCGGCTGAGTTCCTGCGCGGCCAGCCTGGCTGCAATGGCAAGATCGGCGTCATCGGATACTGCTCAGGCGGACGGCAGTCTTTCCTGTCCGCCTGCAGCCTGCCATTGCAGGCTGCGGTCGATTGCTATGGCGGTGCGGTTGTCAACGTGCCCGAGGGCGCGCCGTCCAGCATGAAGCCGCTTATCGGCATGTCGAAGGATCTGTCGTGCCCGCTGCTCGGCCTGTTCGGCGCCGACGACCAGTTCCCGACGCCAGCTGAGACCGCCGAGCTTTCCGGCGTGCTTGACAGCTTCAGCAAGCCGCACGAGTTCCATACGTTCGATGGCGCCGGCCACGCGTTCTTCTCGGTTGACCGCCCTTCTTACCGGGTCGACGCCGCCACCAAGGGCTGGGAACTCATCTGGGAATTCTTCGGCAAGCACCTGGCGAGCTGACGCCCAAATTAGGGAGGCGACATGTGCACATATCTCACTGAAAGCATCCAGGCTACGGGAAGCGGCAAAGGCGCCAATGGATGGTTCGGGCTGAGCGAAGTGAATGTCTATTTCGATCATCCCGTGCACGCTCCGGCCGATCACACGCTCAATATCGACTTCGCGAATCCTGACAAGGGTCCCTCGGCTAGAGTCGCGGTCGAACTGACCGCGCAGACTGCTCGCGCTCTTGCCAAGGCGATCGAGACGACACTGGCCGCCGCTCCGCCCGGGCTCGTCTGACACCTGGTTAGTGACGCCGGCCCTTCGCCACCGTGCCCGCCGAGGGCTGGGCGGAGGGCCGGGGTCATCTGGCCGGCCGACAGTCCGCGTGCGCCCTGGTCCGGCCATCGGCAGCCTGCTGCGCCAGCGGAGAGTGTCGGTAGCCAATGCGAGCATTAGGGACCAGAGTGACCCATCAGGGATAACCGGAGTTGCGCGGCCGGGGAACGGTGCGGCCGGGAGTGGTGCGGCCAGGAGCGGTGCGGTCAGGATCTGGGAGGCGAGCATGAGGTTCAGGGTCGGGCGCGATGCGTTTGGCGAGGCCGTGGCTTTCGTCTCCAGGGCGCTGCCGTCCCGGCCAGTGGTGCCGCTGCTTTCCGGCATGCTCATGGAAGCCGAGGGGGAGCGGCTGACGATCTCCTGCTTCGACTACGAGGTGTCCGCGCGGTGCCGCGTCGATGCCGAGGTTATCGAGGCCGGCACTGCCTTGGTGCCTGGCCGTCTTCTCGCAGAGATCACCAGGAGCCTTCCAGCCAGGCCAGTTGAGTGCTCACGCGACGCGGACCTGCTCAATCTGGTGTGCGGCACCGCAGAGTTCGGCCTCGTGTGCCTGCCGGCCGATGACTATCCAGCCCTGCCTGAATCTCCTGCCGCCATCGGCACCGTCGACGGGGGCGCCCTGGCCGCGGCGGTGAGCCAGGTCGCGTCTTCGGCCAGCCGCGACGACACCCTGCCGATGCTGACCGCCATCTTCGTCGACGTGGATGGCGATCTGCTGACCCTGGCGGCGACCGACAGGTACCGGCTGGCCGCCAGGCAGGTGCCGGTGGTGCCCGCTGATCCTGACCTCAGGGCTGTCGCGCTCGTTCCCGCGAGGATCATGGTCGAGGCTACGCGCATGATGGCCGCCGCAAAGCCGGTCACGCTCGCGTTCGACGCGGGCGAGCGGGCCGCTCGCAGCTCCGGGCAGCACGGTCGCGGCGGCGACGATAACCGGCCGCACACCGCGGAGGGCCTGATCAGCTTCGAGGTTGCGGAGAGACGGCTGACCGCGCGACTCATCGGCGGCGAGTTCATCAAGTACCAGAGCAGGCTTGCAGGTGACTTCAACTGCCGCGCGGACCTGGCGCCAGGGCCGGTGATAGAAGCGGTCAGGCGGGCCTCGCTGGTCGCTGAGCGGGCCGGTCCGGTCAGGCTGACCTTTGGCGACGGCCGCGTGATGATCGAGGCGCACGCGGAGGGACGCGCGCGGGCCGCCGAGACAATCGCCGCGGATTTCGTCGGTGACCAGCCCGCGATCTCGTTCAACCCCGTCTACTTGCTTGACGGTCTCGTGGCCGCGTCGGTGTGCGCGACGTCCGAGAGCGACGAGCCGGTCACCGGGGCGACCGGTAGCGAAGCCGATCGGGAAGCCGATGAGTCGGCCGCCGAGGGGCGGATCAGACTCCAGTTCAACACGGCGGCCCGGCCGGCTCTGATCACCTGGGTCAGCCCGGGGGAGGCCAGAGCCGAGGTGGCTGGGACGATACCGGCCTTCCGCTATTTGCTTGTGCCGCTGCGCGTCCCTGACCGGGCGTAACGCGCCGGGTGGGTGCCGGCCCGTGTGGTGGTGTCAGGGTGGGTAGCGGCCCGGGTGGTGGCGCCAGGGTGGTACCACCCCGGGTGGCGGCGCCGCCAGCGGCGGCGCTTACCAGCGGCGGCGGCCTCCGACCCAGCGGAAGATCCTTCGCACGAAGGCCAGCACGGCCAGCACGACAAGCAGCAACCTGGGTCCGAAGGCGAGCGGTGATACCGAAACCCCGACGAGGATCACCCCAAGCACAACCAGCACGGAGCTGATGCGAAGCCAGGCGCGAGCGCCTCCGAAGGCGGTGCCACGACCCGGCCGGCTCCATGACCCGCCTGACCGGCCCGGGCCCGGTATGCCGAAGGTGCCGGGCGGGGATGGCCAGGGCCGGGATGACCAGGGCCGGGGTGATCCGGGCTGAGGTGGCCAGGGTGCCGCATAAGGATTCGCTTGCGGCAAGTCCTCGGTGACCTTTGCCAGGTCGACGTCGGTCTTCGCGGCGAAGGTGGCATCAAGCCGCTCCTGGAACTCCTCCATGGTCAGCCGGCCATGGCTGAAGTGCTCGCGCAGGCTGGTCGCGGTCGCCTCGCGGTCTGCGTCGCCGATCCTGATCCCTGATCCTGCGGTCATCGTCCCTCCACGTACCCCGTCAGCGGAAGACGCTGACAGCAAGACGATATATCGCAACTTCCCCCGGGGCAACTTACCTGGTGGCGCCCGGCGTCCGGACTCGCCGTCGAGCACGCCGTCAGCGGCCCATTTGCCGCCGCCTGGTTGAATTCGCGGGGGACTTCTCGCTCTTACTTACGCTCCTCCCGGGAGTCTTTTCACTCGCGGGAAATTTCTCACCCCTATGAGTTCTTGAAAAGGCTCCCCGGAGCGAAAAGAATCCGCGGAACAACGGAAAATTTTTCACGATCATGTTGCGATCCCGCACTCCGCGTACCCTGCCCGTCCGTCGATAGCCCGAGGATGGACCGGGCACAACGGCTGGTCGTCGGTAGCCCGAAGATGGGTGTGACGGCCTCCGCCGGGCCAGATGACCGGCCTGTTCGCTGGAGGCCTGAGCAGTTCAAAGACCGAAGTAACCGCTGCTGGCTGTCTGCGGGTTGTTCACCTGCGCCAAGATGTGGAGCGTGCCCGCGTGCGCGAAGACGAGAGTCAGCGCGACGTAGGTGCCCTGGTGCAACGGGCCCGAATGGAGGATCTCCAGGTGCATGCCCGTAGGGTTGAACCGCGTGAGCCGGTGGCCAGGGATCGTGAGCTGGCGTAGTCCGGCGGCTGCTGGGACGACTGCGCTGTGCGGGCCGAGCATCAGAACCCTCCCGCCCGCGCTGCTCCGTACTGCCAGCAGTTGATCGGCCGGGCCCGAGTTCGCGATGACGAGATACCCGTCCGGCGCTTTTGTCCCATTGCCCTGCATGACGTAGGCGCTCGTCACCTGGATGGAACGCGCTGGGGCGTGTTGCTCTCCGCAGCCAGCCAGCGCCAGCACGGCGACGATCAGGCCACCGGCCCGACGGGCCATTCTGCTTGCCCGGGACCTAGGCCGGGACAGCCTAGGTCGGGAGCAGTGTGGCATCGTTGCCTTCCCTTGACAGCCGGATGTCCATAGACGGCGGCACCCTGGTGCCGCCGCCTATGGAGGATAGCCGTTGCCGCATTAGAAGTCGGCATCGCGGTCCCCGGCGTCGCCGCCGCAGCCCGGATCATCCAAGCTGGCATCATGCTCCGAGTCGGCGCAGCTGGCACTGACTCCTTCGGAGCCGGCGCAGGACGACTTGGCCGCCGCTGCGATCGCGGAGCTGATCTCGCCGAGCTGGCGTACCTGCTCTGGGGTCAGCGCATCGATCAGTGCCCGCCTTACCTGCTCAACGTGACCAGGCGCGGCCGCACCGAGCATGGCATACCCCTCATCGGTGAGCCGCGCGACCTGTCCGCGCCTGTCGGTCGGGCAGTCGAGCCTGATCACCCAGCCACGTTCCTCAAGCCTGGATACGGCGTGGGACAGCCTGCTCTTGCTGAATGTCGAGGCAGTCGCGAGCTGGCTCATCCGAAGCGCCCGGTCGGGTGCCTCGGACAGGTGCACCAAGATCTCGTAGTAGCCGTGCGGCAACCCCGAGTCGTGCAGGAGCTGCGCATCGATGGATCCGAACAACGCCTGGCACGCGGTCAGGAACGAGCGCCAGATGCGCTGCTCCTCCGCGGTTAGCCAGGGTGTCGTCGTAGGCACAAGTCAAGGCTACTGAACTAGTTGAACATTTGACAAGTCTAGGTCTCCGTGATAGTAGTTGCTTGTTCAACAATTTTGCCTCACAGAGCCATCGCGCAAAGCGTCCGGCAGCGAGCGCCCACCACGAAGCGCCGTGACACGACGAAGCACAGCAACCTACAACGACAACCGGGAGCTAGAAATGACGCAGACCCTGGCCGGGACGATCCCCGGTTACACTACTGGTACCTGGGCGATCGACGCCGTGCACTCGGAGGTCGGCTTCTCCGTGCGGCACATGATGGTGAGCAAGGTGCGCGGCAAGTTCACGAAGTTCGCTGGCGAGCTGGTGACTGCCGAGAATCCGCTGGAATCGAGCGTCACCGCCGAGATAGACCTCGCCTCGATCGACACTGGCAGCGACCAGCGAGACGGTCACCTGCGTTCGCCTGATTTCTTCGACACCGACAACCACCCGCAGATGACCTACCGCTCAACCGGGCTGCGCCCCGACGGCGACGATTTCATCCTGGACGGCGAGTTGACGCTTAAGGGCATCACCCGCTCTGTGCCGCTCAAGCTCGAGCTCAACGGATTCGGGCCGGACGCCTACGGCGGCACCCGGGCCGGCTTCACCGCGAAGGGGCAGATCAACCGGGCGGACTTCGGCGTGACCTGGAACGCCGCGATCGAAGGCGGCGGCGTCGTCGTCGCCGACAAGGTGGACCTGCACCTGGAGGTCGAGGCCGTCCGGCAGGCATAGGCCTTCCTCGTGCCCGCGAAGTGCTGAGGGACCCTGGCGAGCGCACCAGCTTGCCGGGGTCCCTCAGCTACAGGAGGACCTACTTTCCCCGCTGCTCCTGGAGAGCGGGGAGATCGGCCTTGTGCTTGGTGAGATAGTCCAGGTAAAGCGGGCGCAGCGCGTCCTCGATGCTGCTGTCATCGGCATCGATCGCATCGCCGATGAGCGCCGACAGCTTGAGTACGTCCGCGCGGGCATGATCAGGATGCCCGGCGATGGCCTCACCGGCCGGCAGCGCGCGCAGCAGCTCCCACAAAAAGGCAAGATCCAGGTGATGCCGCGCTCGGCGGACCGCCAGGTCGTGCAGTTCCCGGGACGAAAGCGAGTCGAGGTCGCCGGTTTGGGTCATGGTCAGACCCTACAGGTGCGCCGGCTCGAGATTGCCGGGGCGCCGCACCGGGTCTAGGGACGCCGCAGCACCGCGCCTAGCAGCCCGAGCGGCGGAGAGCCCAGGTCCAGCAAGGCGGTGTGGAAGCGCAGCAGCGAGAAGTCCTTGCCCCAGGAATGCCTCGCCTGCTCGCGGAGCTTCATGATCTCGACCTTGCCCCAGGTGTACCGGCCGTATGTCGGGTCGTAACTCGCCCTGGCGGCCTCGGCTAGCGCTGCCTGGCCGGACAGATGCGTGTCGGCTTCGAACCGGCGGGCACAGTCTTCGACGCTCATGCCCGCTGTGTGCAGGCCGATCGCGCACGCCAGCCTCGTGACCCTTACCAGTGCCTCCAGCCACACGCCGATGGCGAACTTCGGGTCGCCGTCGCAGAATCCCTCCTCGACGCACAGTTCTTCCGCGTAGTGTGCCCAGCCTTCCACGAAGGCTTCGGAGTGCAGCGTCCGCCTGACCTCGGTCGGCGCCCGCCTGAGAGTCCGGCCATGCGAGAAGTGACCTGGGGCAACCTCGTGCACCGTGATGCCCGGCAGCGTCGCGTCGCTGAAGACCTCGAGCCATTCCTCGGCCTCGTGCGCCGGCCAGCTGGGATCTGGCGGGGTGATGTAGTACATCGAGGGTGCGTCGGCCTCGCCCGGAGCGGCGCTGGACATCATCGCCATGGACAGGCGCCGCGCTTCAGGAGCAAGGGCTACGTGGCACTCACCGTCTTGATGGGGGAGCAGGTTCGACTCCCTGGTAAACGCGATCGCGCGCTCGGTCCACACCCGGGCGGCTTCGAGCACGCCCTCTGCGTCCGGGTGCTGCCTGGTGAGCTCGCGAGCTACCTCCATCGGCGGACGGCTGGCATCGATCTGCCCGCAGCTGTCGGCCAGCCGGGCACGGAGCCTGTCCCGCTCGGCGTCCGCACCTTCGGCGAGCTGACCCAGATTCACCTCGATGCCGTCATTGCTGCCTATCAGCTTGGTCAGCGCGTCGGAGCCGAGGGCGGCATCGGGGTGGCCGTGCTCGGCGGCGTCATCGATGTGGCTGACTAGGCGTGCGTGCGCCTTGAGCGCGGCTTCGCGTGTCCGTTGATCGGCATCGGCGGGAATGCCGGCGCCCAGGCCGCGGACCGCGGTGGTCATGATCTTCGCCACGGGCGCGGATACCTGGTCCAGCGCGGCAATCGCGGCATCCACGGCGTCGGGCCAGGCCGCGAGGTGCTCGTGGCGGGCGCGGGCGCGCTCAGCCGCGCCGGCGTACTCGCGCTCGTAGCAGGACAGATCCATGTTGGCAATATGGAAGTACGGGATCCGGCGGTAAAGCTCCAGCTCGCCGAAGCTCACCTGCATCGCGCGGGCGAAGACGGCGAGATGCGCTTCATCGTGCTCATCACCTAGGGCACCGTCCGCGTTGCCGGCCATCGCCGCCTCAAGCCGGCTGAGGGCCGCGCGGACTCCGTCCGGTGACAGATCCTGGATCTTGCCGTCGTACTCATGCCTGCCGCTGTACTCGCGCACCACGGGCACATCCATGTCAAGGATGGCGCGCAGCCTAGGGTTGATCTCTGCCATGAGCGGCAACCTACCGGATATCGCGAGTCGCCAGCTCATCTGTGGCATGCCGGGTAATCATGATTCGTCGAGGTTCATCTGGGCCAGTCGGGCGACGGCGCCTGCGAGCGCATTGACACCCAACCTCCACGATCATGCCGTGACACCCGATGCCGTCGGGTCGGCTGGCCGCATCCGACTCGCCCGTCACCGGCCCGCTTGCCGCCGCCTGGCTGAATTCACGGGAGACTTCTCGCTCTTACCGTGGAGTCTTTTCATTCTCGGGATACTTTTCAGCTCATAGGGGTGAAAAGTGTCCCCGGAACGAAAAAGCTCCAGGGAATGACGGAAAACTCTCCACCTCGATTCCGCACTCGAACCCCGTCAGCGCCCGTGCGAGGTTCAGTCGCCCCACTTGGCGCTACCCGCATCACCGGTAACACCAGCATCAGCGCGGCAAGCCGGGGTCTCGGCGGGGAGCTAGGGCTCGCGTTTGCGGGTGGGAGGCTCCGCGCCGCTGGGGCGCATCAGGCCGCCGGGCGGCATCGACGGCTTGGCGCCCGGCGTGCCCGGCGTGGCCGGAGTGGCCGACGTGGCCGAAGCCGCGGAAGCGGTGGCGAGTCCGGTGGCGGCCGGGGCCTTTGGAGCGGTCGCGGAGTCTGCGTCGGCCGCCTGAGCCGTGTCGGCCGCCTGAGCCGTGTCGGCCGCGCCGGCGGGGCCCGCGCCGGCCGCGGCTCTGGCCGGCTTCGGTGGGGTGGCGGCCTTCCTGGTGCTGGCTACCGGCGGCATCAGGCCCTGCCCGACCGCCTCGATCTGGCCCGGAACCAGCCGCAGTGCCCGGCCGAGGTCGGCGGCGAATCCGCCGCACGTGGCATAACGGTCGGCGGCGGACTTTGCCATTGCCTTGGCAAGCACGCGGTCTACCGCGACCGTCAGGTCCTTCCTGACCTGGGTGATGGGCGGAGGCGGCGCCGAGATCTGGGCGTAGATCAGGGCTGGGCCCTGGCTCATGCGGAACGGGGGAGTGCCGGCCAGCAATTCGAACACCGAGCAGGCGAGTGAGTACAAGTCCGTCCTGCCGTCGACCGGCCGGCCGTCGAGTTGCTCGGGTGCGGCGTATTGCAGCGTGCCGATGATCTGGCCAGTCACCGTCAGTCCGAGCCCGGGTGCCTGAGCCTGCTTGCTGATGCCGAAGTCAGTGAGATACACGTGGTCAGCCAAGATAGGCCCGGCTCTGGCCCGGCCACTGCCCGAATCGAGCAGCATGTTGGCCGGCTTGACATCGCGGTGCACGAGCCCCCGGTCGTGCGCGGCGTCGAGCGCCCGAGCGACCTGGGAGGCGATCCCCCAGGCCCGGGCGGCGGGCAGCGGGCCATCGCGATGCAGGGCCGAGCGGGCGTCGCCGCCGCGAACGTATCGCATCGCGATGAATAGCATCCCGGACACCTCGCCCGCTTCGTACACCGGGATGATGTGCGGGTGCTCGACGGCGGCGGCCGCCCGCGATTCCTGGATGAAGCGCCTGCGGAACGCGCTGTCGGCGGTGAGCCCGGGGGCCAGGACCTTGAGCGCGACCTGCCGGCCGAGGTGCTCGTCGGTGGCGCGGAACACGGTCGCCATGCCGCCCCGGCCGATCCGCTCCTCGAGCCGGTAACCGGCGAGAACCGCACCCGGACGCAAGGCCCCCGATGGCTGCCCGGCTGCCTCCGCGGGCCGGATCACGCTCCGGCGCTCAGGGCGGTGATGCGCATTGTCGCTACGGACGTCGATGCGCAGGTCATCACGTCGAACGACGCGTAGGCCGCTACCGTCTGGTCGGGCGGGAACACCTTGAGCCAGTGAGCGGTCACCGGGTTGCACTTCGAGGCCGGGAAGTTGCCTGCCTCGGCGACCCCGAGCACGGCGTGCGCGGTCTGCCCGGCACCGAGGACGATCTGCTTCGACGGGGTGACCGGATCCCGCTTGGCGTCAGCGCCGATCTGGCTGCCTGCGCCGCTGCCCGCGCTTACCAGCGACGCGCCCGGGTATCCCTGGACGAAACAGGCCGCGCCGGAGACGTTGGTGAAGTCGAGGTTGTAATAGATCGTGCCGGCCGCGCCGTTGCTCTGGCCGACAGCCACGTGCAGCCCGGAGCTGGTGCATTCCGACGGGCCGGCTGGCGGGGGCGAGGTGCTCGCTGATGCCGGCGGCGCGCTCGAACCCGCCTGGCCGCCGCCGGACGACGGGGCGATGGTGACAGTCGTGGTCGTGCCGCCCGGAGTCGAGGCCGCATTCGTCCCGCACCCGGTGGCCAGCGCGGCGACCGGACCGACAGCTAGGAGGGCGAGCAGCAAGCGGGTGCCAGGCGCTGTGGTATTCATAGAGCAATAGTCCTTTTTAAGCTGGTTTGCAGAAAGCATGAGCAGCACGACTGAGACCGGTGTGCGCGGGTATGCCCAAAGGTACCCCTCATTACGGATCGGAGTAGCGTGGCAGGCATCCAACAGTTCACCACAAGACCGCAGCTAGCAGGCACCTTTGGCATGGTCGCCTCCACCCACTGGCTAGCCTCGGCGGCGGGGATGGCAGTGCTCGAGGCCGGCGGCAACGCGTTCGACGCCGCCGTGGCGACCGGGCTTGTACTGCAGGTAGTCGAGCCTCACCTGAACGGTCCGGGCGGCGAGGTGCCCGTCATCGGGCATAGCGCGTCGACGGGCGAGACGTTTGTACTCGACGGCCAGGGTGTAGCGCCCGCGGCAGCGAACCTGGAGGCGTTCGCCGAGCTCGGGATCGACCTGGTGCCTGGTAACGGACTGCTGCCCGCGACGGTACCCGCTGCCTTCGGCACCTGGATGCTGCTGCTCGCCAGGTACGGGACTATGCGGCTGCGCGATGTGCTGAGCTACGCGATTGGCTACGCAGGCGACGGGTACCCGCTGCTGGCGACGGCGAGCGGGACGATCGAGTCGATGGCACAGACGTTCACCGAGCACTGGCCGTCTTCGGCCGAAATCTACCTGAGCGGCGGCGTCCCGAAGCCAGGCAGCCGCTTCGCGAACAAGCCGCTCGCCGCTACGTACGCCCGGGTGCTGGAAGAAGCCGAAGCAGCCACGCAGGACCGCGAGGGCCAGATCGAAGCGGCCAGGCGCGCCTGGTACGAAGGCTTCGTAGCTGAGGCGATCGATGCCTTCGCCGCCGCCGCGGAGATCATGGACGTCACCGGCACCGCGCACAAGGGCTTCATCACCTTCGACGACCTCGCCGGATGGCACGCCAGCGTGGAATCGCCGGTCACCTTCGACTTCCGCGGGCTGACCGTCTGCAAGACCGGCCCGTGGGGCCAGGGCCCGGTGTTCCTCGCCCAGCTGAGCCTGCTCGACGGCTTCGACCTGGCGGGGATGGGCGCCGGCAGCGCCGACCTGGTCCATACCATCACCGAGTGCGGAAAGCTGGCGTTCGCCGACCGCGAGGCGTGGTACGGCGATCCGAGGGCATCCGATGTGCCGGTCGCCGGCCTGCTCCACCCGGAGTACGCCGCTCAGCGGCGCGCGCTGGTAACCGACAAGGCCTCGGGCGAGCTGGTGCCTGGTTCGCCCGCGGGCCGGAAGCCGGAACTGCCCGGCTATGTGCTCGCCGCTCTCGGCCTCAGCGACACGCCGGAAGGCACGAACGGCAACTTCGGCAAGGGGCACGCCGCTGGTAATTCCAGCATGGGCGACCCGACGCTGGCGACGGTGGCGCTCGGTCCTGGCGACACCTGCCATCTTGATGTGGGTGATCGTTTCGGCAACCTCGTCTCCGCCACGCCAAGCGGGGGGTGGCTGCAAAGCTCGCCGATCATCCCTGGCCTCGGCTTCTGCCTGGGTACCAGGGGGCAGATGTTCGCGCTGACCCCGGGCTTCGCGAGCAGCCTGGCTCCCGGCCGCAGGCCGCGCACGACGCTGTCGCCGAGCCTCGCGCTGCGGAACGGCGAGCCTTACCTCGCCTTCGGCACGCCGGGCGGCGACCAGCAGGACCAGTGGACGATGGGGTTCTTCCTCAACCACGTGGTCTTCGGCATGAACCTGCAGGAGGCCATCGACTTCCCCAACCACCACACCGATCACTTCCCGTCGTCGTTCTACCCGAGGGGCGCCCTCCCCAGATCGCTCACCATCGAGGACAGGCACGGCGACCAGGTGATCGACGACCTGCGCGAACGCGGTCACGAGGTGACAGTCTCGCCCTCGTGGTCGCTCGGCCGGATCAGCGCGGTCGCCAGGGATCGCGGGATGCTGTACGCGGGAGCGAATGCCCGCGGCATGCAGGGGTATGCGGCAGGCAGGTAGTGCTGGCCCAGGGGGCGCCACCCTGGAACCCCGGCAGCGCTGGCCCAGGGCGCGACCCTTGGAACCCCGCAGTGCTGACCGAAGGGGGCGACCCGCGAGGAACCCCGGCAGCGCTGGCCCAGGGGGACTCCCGGGGAACCCCGGCAGTGCTGGCCAGAACAACGCGGCGGGCTGATCGAGAGACGAGGGTCAGATGAGCGCGAGCGCCGAGCCCGCCGGGTCAGCCGGGCCCGCCGGGTCAGCCGAATCTGCTGACTCGGCGTCCTGGCCAGGGCCAATTGGCCGGCCCCCGCGAGCCCGCTGGTGGTCGGTCCAGCCGCCGCCGGCGGCCAGCCGAATCTCCGTCCGCCGCGCCTACGGTGAGGTGCTCGCCGTCTTCGCCGCGTTTTTCGCCGCCGGGATCATCGCCGGCGGCGAGACGCTGGCGCGCAGGTACCCGGCGCCTTCGGGGAGCTGGGCGGTCTACGTGCCTGCCTCGGTCACCGAGATTTCCATGGCGGGACTCGCCGTCGCGGTCACGGTGCTGCTCTCGTCGAGGCGGGGGATCACGCCAAGGTCACTGGGGTTCGGCCTGCCGAGAACGGCCAAGGGCGGCGTCGCGGGCGGCTCCGCGTTCAGGATGGGCGTCTGGGCGATCGTGGCGCTGGTCGCCGGCGGCCTCATCACCGGCGTGCTCGCGACCGGCAAGCTCGGCCAGCCTGCCCACCAGGACTACGGCTACCTCCTGTACGCGACGTCAGCGTCGCTCGCCGCTGGCGTGGTGGAGGAGAGCGTGGTGCTCGCCTTCGTCGTCACCACGCTCAGGCAGGCGAACCGGCCGCTCCCCGAAATCCTCATCGTCGCCGTGCTCTTGCGCTGTTCCTACCACGACTATTACGGGCCCGGTGTCGCCGGCATAGCGGTCTGGGCGGTGGTATTCACCTGGCTGTTCCTGCGCAGCGGCAGCATCGTGCCGCTGATCGTCGTGCACTTCCTGTGGGACGCGACGATCTTCTGGTCGCAACGCTGGCACTGGCTGGTCGGCGGCCGGCTAATCGGCGCTCTGCTGCTGCTGGCCGCGGCCACCTTCACCTGGCTGGCCGAGGTGAGCAAGCGCAACAGCAGGCCGCCGCATGCCAGGCAGGCCGCGCCCTACACCGCCTGGCCCTACGACCAGCCCGGCCGTCAGGACGGTCACCAGGACCAGCTACACAGGTAGCGCCAGCGCGGCCGCGATGATCGCGGCGATCGCGGAGAGCGCCGCCAGCCAGCCATAGCCGGTCGCGGCCGGGCCGGCGGGCAAAGCAGCCGCGGCGCCGGCCAGCACGGCCAGCGCTACGCCGCCGGCCAGCATGGGCGCCTGCGGGCGCAGCACTCCGAGGCGGATGCGGCTTTCGGCCAGGTGCATCGCCAGCAAGAACGCGATCAGCAGCAACCCGAGCACGACAGTGTGCCAGGGCCGGCGGGGATTGAGCGCCTCGCAGGCCAGCACCGCCAGGATCGTCAGCTGCGCCCACGGAACGGTGGCGGCCCCCGGGGCGACCTGCCGCCACAGCCGCACCGGCCAGGCCGCATACAGGTCAGCCCCCCGCAGGCGCACGCTGTCGGAATCGCCGATCGCCAGCCGCACCACGGCACCGACGCCGCAGCAGGCACCGGCAATCAGCGACGGCTTAGCGAGCGCCGCTGCCCGTGCGGCCGGGACCGCGGTCCACGCCAGCACGCCGGCCAGCAGCAGGGCAGTCACGAACACCAGCTTGCGGCGCTCTCGTCGCGTCATCATCGGGTGATCACCGCCCGCCTGGCAAACGGCCCGAGCGGCACGTCGAGCGGCGAGGTGCCATCCCACGCCACGACCGGGATGCCGATCTCGCGCAGGGAGAACCTGATCGCGTCCTGCTCCATCCGCCAGATGCGCCTGGCCAGGTCCGCCGTCGCCCGGTGACGCCCGAGGCCAGCCCCTGGCTGTGCGGTCAGCACGTCGACGACGATCGCGGCGAATCCCCGTTCTCGCAGATCGCGCAGCGCCTCGATGAGCCGCAGGCTCAGCAGCGGGCTGAACACGATGACCAGCGCCCCTGGCGGCAGCGCACTGTGCGGCAGCGACCCGATCACGTCAAGCGGGTGGCCGACAACCGGGCCGCTGGTGATCTGGCCCATGATCCGTTCAGCCTGGTGCCGCCCGGCTGCCGGGCTGATCCAGCGCAGGTCACGGCCGAAGCTGATGAGCCCGACCCGGTCCCTGGCTGCCAGGTATCTGGCCGCCGTCCCCGCCGTGGCCCGCACGGCCAGGTCGGCCGAGCTGCTGCCCGCCTCCCCGACGTCGGTGCTGACGTCCATGAGCAAGACCACGACCTGGGCTCGTTCGGCCGTGAAGGTGTTGAGCTGCAGCGAGCCGCGCCGCGTCGTGGCTGGCCAGTTGATCCGCCGCTGCCTGTCGCCTGGCACGAACTCACGCACCCCGGCGAACTCGATGCCCTCGCCTGGCAGCCTGGACACGTGCTCGCCGAGCCTTGCTGGCAGCTTGCTGAGCACCACCATCGACTCGAGCGTGGCCGGCAGCGGGTGGCAGACAATCCGCGGCACCGACGTCGTCAGGCGGCATTCCATCAGCCGCCACCGGTCGAACGCGACGATCTCGACGGTGCCGACCTGTCGCCGGCCCCACCGCTCGGGCCTGAACGGCAGCCTGAACCACCCGTCGGCGCCAAGCTCAGCCTCGCCCGCGGTGATGTGCGGCGCCGGCCGCAGCCGCGCCGCGAGGCTCCCGGCCCCGTCGCAGCTGATCCGCAGCACGACCGCGCCCTGCTCGCCCTCGGTCATCACCTCGGCGCCGGCCGCGAACTCGACGCCGACCGCTCCCAGCGCCGGCGACCTGACGATGAGCAGCAGCAACGCCGGCGCCGCCAGCCCCGCGAACTCCGCGCGCCTGGTGATCACCGCGATCAGCAGCCCGGCGAGCGCAAGCGTGACCAGCCGGCGCCCATGGCCGGAAAGCTGCCAGGACGTCGGCAGCTCGTTTCGAGGTCCGGCGGTCAGCACGTGCGCTCCGTTCATCATTAATAAGACTTCAGGGATGAAAGGAAGCTACCGGGCTGGTGCGGGGCAACGGAACGCTGGCCAGGACCCGGGCGATAACGTCGTCGGCGCTGACCTTGCGGGCCCACAACTCCGGGCGCAGCGTGATCCGGTGCCCGAGCGCGGGCACGCCGACCGCCTTGATGTCGTCGGGAATGACGTAGTCGCGGCCGCGCAGCACCGCCTGGCCCCGGGCGAGCTGCATGATGAACAGGCCGCCGCGCGGGCTGGCGCCGACCTGGATCTGCGAGTGCGCCCTCGTCGCGCCGATCAGCGCCACGACGTACTCGACGAGCTCTGGTGAGATCTCGACCCGTTCGAGCGAGTCGCGCATGGCCAGCAGCTCGCCCGGGGTGATGACCGGGGTCAGCGTGACCTCGGGCGCGGCCCGGTCGATCCGGCGCCGCAGCATCAGCACCTCGTCGTCTGGCTGCAGGTAACCGAACCGCAGCCGCATGCCGAACCGGTCGAGCTGTGCCTCGGGCAGGTCGTAGGTGCCCTCGTACTCGATCGGGTTGGCGGTGGCGATCACGATGAACGGCACTGGCAGCGGCCGGGTCTGGCCGTCGACGCTGACCTGGTTCTCGCCCATCGCCTCGAGCAGCGCTGCCTGGGTTTTCGGCGGCGTCCGGTTGATCTCGTCGGCCAGCAGCAGCTGGGTGAAGACCGGGCCGGCCCTGAACACCATCTCACCGCTGCGCTGGTCGTACAGCGGCGCGCCGATCACGTCGGACGGCAGCAGGTCAGGGGTGAACTGGATCCTGGTGAAATCGAGTCCGAGCACCCGGGCGAATGACCGCGCGGTCAGCGTCTTGCCGAGACCAGGCAGATCTTCGAGCAGGATGTGCGAGCCGGCCAGGATGCCGGTCAGCACGAGCTCGAGTGCCTGACGCTGGCCGATGATCGCGCGCCCGAGCTCGGCGAGCACCGCGGCGCAGCGCTGCGAGCTCTCCGCCGGGGTGAGGGTCTGCTCTAGCGTCACAACTGCTCCAGTCGTTGAATCAGGGCGGCAAGCACCCGGGGCGGAATCCCCGCTCGCGCCTCGGCGTCACCGATACCCGGCCGCTCGGGGTCGATCCAGTACCACAGGGCGGCGCCGCCCCTGGTGTTCTCGCCGATGAAGATCTCCCTGGCGGCCTGCGGGTCGGCGGCCAGGCTGACGCCGTGATGCTCGGCCAGCCTGGCGGCGAGCAGGCGCTGCAGCCGCGGCTTGATGACGTGATCCCAGGTGCTCATCGACTTGCTGGCGTCGGCCAGGTCGGTCTGGGTGCGCCACCACCCCAGGAATGAGGTCGTGGTGGCGTCGGGGGCGATCTCCGGGGGCGGCGCGGCCCGGTTGTAGGGGCCGATCAGCGTGCGCGCGGCGACCAGCGCGATCGCCGCGCCGCCAAGCACGACGATGCTCGCCGCCGCCAGGCCGACGGCGAGCGCGGTCGCGATGGCAACGGCGGCCAGGCCGCAGGCAGCCACGGCGACCTCGCGCCGCGCGCTTGACCACCCGGCTCTGGGTTTACTTCCAGCTCTGGGTTCACTTCCGGCTCTGGGTTCGCTTCCGGCCCGGAAGCCGCCCCTCGCCTGGGTCCCGCCGCCGCTCATGCCGGATCACCCACGGGCAGCACGGCGGCGATCTCGGCGAGTGCCTGCTCGGCCGCGTCGCGCTGGCTGGCGGGCATGTCGTGGGCGGAGTACCTGGCTTCGTAAAACAAGGCGGTCAGTAGCTCGGCCGGTGCGCGCGGCACGAGGTCGGCCTGGACCGCCCGGCCCAGCAGTTCGTCCGGGGTCTCGGCCGCGCCGCGCTCGGCTCCGGCATTGGCAAGGCTCTGTTCCATGGCCGCGTAGCAGCGGATGATCGCCGCCCTGGCGTCGCTGAGCTCGAGCAGGGCGGCGCGCCCCGACTCGACGGCCCTGGCGAGGTCCGCCCTGGCCTCGCCGACCTCGAGTTCGGGCACCGGGCCGAGCTGTGCCGGCCGTCTGCGCCGCCACCAGGCGATGACCAAGATCGTGATGATCGCGGCGACCAGCAAGCCGACGAGGACATCGCGGAGCAGCGCTCCGTAGTTCGGGTTGACGAAACGAACCCGGTGCACTCTGTCCGGGAGCTTGAGCCGGGGACGGGCGAAGCGCGGCGGATGCAGCTTGTCGGGGTTATGCGGCGAGTTGTCGTACCCGCCCAGGATGATCGCGCCCGCTACCGCGATGATGATGGCGGCAAGACCGCCGGTGACCAGCCTGTTCAGGCGGAAGGCGAGCCCTTCCGCTGGCTGGCGCCGCCAGCGCAATCCGATCAGCAGGCCCGCCAGGACCGCCTCCAGGCCAAGGCCGACAACCAGGATGTCGCCAGCATGCCTGCCCCAGTCGCCTCCCGGCCCGATGGCGCGGATCCCGGCGACCGTCAGCAGCAGGAGCAACGCGGTGATGAGGACGCGGGCTCGGGGGCGATCCGGCATGTCGTGAAAATGGTACTCGCGGAAAATCGGCCATCAGCCCGCCGGCCGTTGGGGGCAGGGGGTGCCCGGCCAGGCAATGTGGTGGTGCTGGATGCTGTCGGCGGCCGGTTTTGACCATGTACTTGCCCGCACATTGCGCGGTCATGAAACCCGCTACTCCCGGGACCTGACTGCGGTGGGCTGATGCCAGGTGGCCGCAAATTCAGCAGCCTCCCGGTCGCGCATACCCAGTCGCCTGGCAAACATCGATAGGCGGATCGATACCCAATACACCACATGGATCCGCGCATCCGTCGCCCGGCTCCCCGGGGCCTCACGCCCGGACAGCGCGCCCCGGCTGACGTACGCGTGGAGACTGGCCTGCCTTGATGCCAAGGCGCCGGGCCGCCCCCGCCGTCCCGATCCACCCAGTCACGGCTGTCCTCCCTCGCCTCCCTTGCCACATCGAGGCGCGACCTCCCGCCAGCCGCCGGGCCGGCTGCATCCGGTCCGCCGGGCGGGCTGGCTGCATCCGGACTCGCCGCCGCCGGGCGGGCTGGCTGCATCCGGACTCGCCGCCGCCGGGCCGGCTGGCCGCATCCGGACTCGCCGCCGGGCACGCCCGTCACCGGCCCGCTTGCCGCTGCCCGGCTGAATTCACGGGAGACTTCTCGCTCTTACCGGGGAGTCTTTTCGTTTCCGGGACACTTTTCACCCTTATGAACTGAAAAGTGTCCCCGGAACGAAAAAACTCCCTGGAACGACGGAAAACTCTCCACGATCTGCCGCGGATGGCATTGGCGAGGCTGCCCGGGTCCGGGGACCCGGTGGGGTCCTCGTACTGCTTGACGGTGATGACGCGGATGTTGACTGCCCGGTTGAGCTAGCCGAAATGCTGCGCCCGATCGGAACCTGGTCCCCGTCGGCGTCGAGATCGTCGTCGCCCGTCACGAGTACGAGTCCTGGTTCCTAGCTGCGGCCAATTCGCTGCGGACGCATGCGGATTTTGGATTCACGGGTCCAGCAGAGATACTTTCGTAATCGCATGGTAGCGATAATGGCGGTTACTGCCTGCAGCGATGATACAGCCTGACCATATTAAGAGGGAATCGCCAAGTGCGTTCCAGGCAAAAGGCGCGCGGTCTGGTCGCATGTCCGTAATACCTGCCGGGCCGTGGAACCGGGAAGGTGACCAGCCAAACTCGTTTGGTGCCAGCCAGCCGTTGCCAAAGGATGCGCGGGCTGGCGTTGAGGCCGTAGAGCGAGTTCCGGGCGGCGGGCGACCTGTCAAGCCCGACATCGGTCACATGCGTGAAACCCGCCGGGTACGCATCCTTTATCAAGCGCTTAGCGATGTCCGGGAAGACGACGGCGTCGCCGTCGCGGGACCGGGCTTGCAATAGCGTGGCCACGGCTCTGATGTCGTCTGAGCTCGTCGCGGGCCGCGCAAGCGGCTGGGCGGCGACAGCGCCGGCCATGACGGCAGATGTAACGATTATGCTTATCTTAACGTTTAGCCTGGATATTAGACCGACAACGAATAGCACAAGACCGGGAATGCAGAATAGCAAGTACCTGGGTTCCCAAATCCCGGCCCCCGCGGATGCGCTTATCGATGCGCCTGGCGCCGCCGGGATCGGAATCTGCGACGCTATCAGCAAGATCGCCAATGGCAGGAGCAGCCAGGCTGCGCTTAGCCTGATAAGCGGCGCGGTACCGAGCGTTGCCGACGACTGGACGGACGATGACCGGGCGCCTCGGACAGCGACCCGGGCGGCGATCCCGGCGACAACCAAGCTCGTCAGAAGCCCGAATACGATGTACGCACTTGGTTTGCGCTCCCATCCGACCTGGCTTATTTCAGTGGCGGCCAGCCATGCGACGGGCGAAACCACAAGAGTCGCCGCGCCCGCGGCGAAGCCGAAGCGACGCACCCGATCCGCTCGTACCGGGCTCGCGGCAAGCGTCACGGCGTGGCTCACGACGAGAAGCATGCCGAATACGTTCATCAGGCCACATGCCGCTAAGACTGCGCCGTACCACGCGGCATCCCGGCGCGTTCCAGTCCTGACAAAACTGACAAACCGATAGCTAGCCAGCGCGGCCAGGCAGGTTACCAGGGCGAATGGCCGGGCGTCGTGGGCGTACTCGGTCGTGACTGGCGATACCGCGAACAAGAGCCCGCAGGCCAGTCCTGTCCGCGCTCCCGCCAGATCGCGGCCAAGCGCGGCCGTGAACCACGCCGCTGCCGCCATTGCCACTACGCTGGGCATCCGGAGGACAGCCTCCGAGGTGCCTAGTTTCGCTAGAACGTGTATCAGCAGATAGTAGGCACCGTGAACGGCGTCGATGTGCCCGAGCATTGACATCATCGAGCCGAGTGGTCGGCGCACCGCAGAAAGCGTGGCGGCTTCATCCTGGGTGTATGACAGCTGAGATATTTGCCAAATACCAAGCAGCAGCGCTAAACCCGACGCCAGCCAGGGACCCCAGGGCGACAATCCGTACCCTGCCGCCTGCTTACTTTCAGCTACCTGGCTAGATGACTGACTTGCAGCTGACTCTGCCGCGAGCTGAGCCGATGCGTCCGCTACCTTAGCTGACGGCGACGCCTGTACTATGCTACCCGGATTTCGAATCACGGAGTAAGAATCTCCAGACTTCGTCGCGCGTGCCCAGCTTAGCCAGCACCGATTTTGACTGTCCTCAAGCTATCCGGGTCAGGATAGCTTTTCTCCTTTCCGGCCAATGACGGAAACGCCATTTTTGATCGCCGCATCGACACCGATGATGACGCTCGGGTGCCGGCCGGCCGTGAAGACGGTACTCGCGGCGGAGGGTGGATCAGCCTGGGGGTGGATGACAGCCGGCGGGCCGGCGAGGACAGTAGCTACCGTGACGACGATTCCCGCCAAGCCGGTGATCACGGTCAGCAAGCTGACCAAGCGGTATGGGGCCACGGTGCTGGCCCTCGATGACCTCAGTGTCGCCGTTCCGCCTGGCATTACAGCGCTTGTTGGCGCGAACGGCGCCGGTAAATCCACATTGATCAAGATCCTTCTCGGGCTGCTGCCGCCCAGCGGCGGCACCGCCGCGGTGCTCGGGTACGACTGCTCGGCGCAGGGCATGCAGATCCGCACGCACACCGGCTACATGCCCGAGCACGACTGCCTGCCACCTGAAGTGACCGCGACCGAGTTCGTGACCCACCTCGGCCGCATGTCGGGGTTGCCGGCCACGGCGGCGAAGGAGCGGGCGGCCGACTCGCTGCGGCACGTAGGCCTCTATGAGGAGCGTTACCGCCAGGTCGGCACCTATTCCGCCGGCATGAAGCAGCGGGTGAAACTCGCTCAGGCGCTCGTCGGCGACCCGAAACTGCTGCTGCTTGACGAGCCGACGAACGGGCTCGATCCTGCCGGGCGGGTCGCGATGCTCGAACTGATCAGCCGGATCGGCGCTGAGTTCGGGATCTCGATCCTGGTCGCCTCGCACTTGCTCGGCGAGATCGAGCAGATCTGCGACCACCTGGTAGCGCTCGACGGCGGCCGCCTGCTGCGCGCCGACACGATCAGCTCGTTCACCAGGTCGAGCCAGTTCCTGCTGGTCGAGGTCGACGAAGGCGGCGAGCTCCTGCTCGCCGAGCTGAGCAGCGCAGGCCTGCGGCCGGTGAGCTACCAGCGCGGGCTGATCGTCGAGCTGGCCGGCGAGGACAGCTGCGACATCGTGCGGGACGCGGTCGCCGACCTCGGCTTGCCGCTGAACCGGCTTGAGCAGCGCAGGCACCGGGTCGAGGAACTGTTCAGCGACGAATCGCAGGAGGCTGCCGCCAATGTCCGCAGATAGCGCTGGCGTCATTCACAACATCGGGTACCGGGCCTACGAGGGCAGCAGGCTCGGCCGGGCCGAGATCTTGAGGGCACTGACCTGGCACAGCCTGCGCGGCGCGTTCGGCTTCGGCCGGGGCGCCAAGGCCAAGGTCGTCCCGCTGATCACCTTCGTCCTGATGTGCCTGCCGGCCCTGGTCGACGCGGCGATCATCGCGCTGAGCAGCCAGCACGCCAGGCAGATCAGCTACGACACCTACCTGCCGTCGCTGCGCATCCTCGTGCTGATCATTTTCATCGCGACGCAGGCGCCCGAGGTGGTCTCCCGCGACCTGCGCAGCCACACGCTGCCGCTGTACTTCGCCAGGCCGATCGAGCGGATCGACTATCCGGTCGCCAAGCTGGCCGCCTTTATCGCGGCGCTGCTGGCGATGATCGAGATCCCGCTGCTGCTGCTCTACCTCGGCACGGTGGTGCAGCTGCACTCGGGCAGCGCCATCTGGCACGAGACCAGTGCGCTGCTGCCTGGCCTGGCCCTCGGCGCGGCCTGGGCGCTGGTGCTGGCCGGGCTCGGCCTGCTGCTCGCCTCGCTCAGCGGCCGGCGTGCCTACGCGACCGGCGCGGTCGCGATCTTTTTCCTGCTCACGCTGACGCTGGCGAAGCTGCTCGTGCAGATCGCCGGCCAGCCGGGCGGCGGCGGCGCCGGCCTCGCCAATGGTGCCGGGCTGATCAGCCCGTTCACCGTGCTTGACGGCCTGCGGCAATGGCTGGGCGGCACAAGCCACGGCATCGTCCCAGACCCGGGCGGAGCAGGGCCGCTCTACGCGCTGATGTTCGTGGTGTTCTGCGCCGCCGGGATCGGCGGACTGGTCGCGAGGTACCGGAAGGTGGGTGTCGCATGACCGGCATCGAATTGCGCCAGGTGTCCCGCTGGTACGGCAACGTGGTGGCCGTCAACGACGTCACGATGACGATCGGGCCCGGCGTCACCGGCCTGCTCGGCCCGAACGGCGCGGGCAAGTCGACGATCGTGCACATGGTCGCTGGCCTGCTCGAGCCGTCGCGCGGCACGCTCGCCGTGGGCGGCGAGCAGAGCTGGCGCAACCCTGAGCTGCGGCGCCGGGTCGGGCTGGTACTCGACCGGGACACGGTGTACTCGTTCCTCACCGGGAGCGAGTTCGTGACCGCCATCGCCAGGCTGCACAAGCTGCCGGACGCGCCCGCGGCGGCGCGCCGCGCGATTGGGATCGTGGACCTGGCCGAGGCCGCGGGCCGGCGAATCTCGACCTACTCCAAGGGCATGGCACAGCGGATCAAGGTCGCCGCCGCGCTGGTGCACGACCCGGAGATCATCGTGCTCGACGAGCCGTTCAACGGAATGGACCCCAGGCAGCGGCTGCACCTGATGAGCCTGCTCGAAACCCTGGGCGGCCAGGGCCGGGTGATCTTGTTCAGCTCGCACATTCTCGAGGAAGTCGAGCGGCTGGCGGGCACCATTCAGGTGATCGTCGGCGGGCGGCTGGCCGCCTCGGGGGATTTCCGGGCGATCAGGCGGCTGATGACGAGCCGCCCGCACGTGTTCGTGGTGCGCTCATCGGATGACCGGGAACTCGCCCGTGCCCTGATCCGCAGCGACGCGGTCACCGGCGTGGAGGTGACGCCGCGCGGGCTTACCGTGCGCACTGCCGACTACGGGAAGTTCACCAGGGAAATCGCCGGCGTCAGCCGGGAGCAGGGAGTCCGGCTCCGCGAGCTGCTGCCGGCCGACGAGTCGCTGGAAAGCGTGTTCGGCTACCTGGTCGCGTCGTAACCCCCGAGGAGACATCCATGAATCTCGAACTGATCAACCCGATCGTGTTCCGGCTGACAGTCCGGGCAACGCTGAGCCGGAAGCGGACACTGATCTTCGCGATCACCCCTTTCATCCTTATAGGGGTATCCGCTTTGCTGAGCTGGCGGGCCAGGAGCCCCGTCTGGCCGCCCGAGTTCCTCGGCGACTTCGGCTTCACGGTCGTAGTGCCGCTGACGGCGCTGATCATCGGCACGAGCGTGCTCGGCGCCGAGATCGACGACGCCAGCGTGATCAGCCTGCTCGGCACGCCGGTACGCCGGTCGGCCGTGGTGCTGACCAAGTTCGCGGCAGCGGTGTTGCTGACGGCCGCGTTCGCCGCCGTGGGGGAGTATCTTGCCACCGCGATCGCGACCGGACCTGGCAGCTCGCTAGCGCTGGGGCTGCTCGCCGGGGCCGTGGTGGCCAGCGTGGTCTACAACGCGCTGTTCGTGCTGCTGTCCGTGCTCACGACCAGGGCGATCGCGCTCGGCTTGCTGTACTTGCTGGTCTGGGAGGGACTGCTGGGGAACCTGGTCGGCGGCGTGCGGCTGCTCTCGGTGGACCAGTACGCGCTCGGCGTGGCCAACGCGGTCGCCGACAGCCAGCCGCTGCACGCGCACCTGGGGATCACGACCGCGCTGGTGATGGGGGCCGTGGTGACCTGCGTCGCGCTCGCGCTCGCGTCGCGGCGGCTGGCAGCCTTTTCCCTTAAGGGCGACGCGGTCTGACCTGTTCGATGTCGGCGCCGCCCGCCCGGCGGCAGGGCGCCCCACCTGCCTCAGCGCGGCGTGTCAGGGCCCGGGCGGAAACTCGGGCCGTGGCCGGGGATGATCACCGTCGCCATGTCCAGGATGCGCTGTCTGCTCGCGGCCAGCCTGGCCAGGTCGGGGCTGAACGGGTCCTTCGCCGGGCCGGCGGCCGTCCACCAGGCGTGCGTGCAGACGTAGACGTCGTCAGGGGTGGCGGCGACCGTGCTGATGTCCTGGTCGGTATGCCCCGGCGTGGCGATCAGCCTGATCGACGGGCTGAGCGCGGTCCCCTCCGCGTCCCGGCTGTGCCACAGGTCGCCGACGTACATCGCCCAGTGGTCGTGAATGCGGGCCGCCGGGAACAGCGCAGCGTTGACAGTGTGGTCCGGATGGTGGTGGCTGAACACCACGTCGGTCACCGCTTCCGGCGCGATGCCGCGCCCGGCGAGGGTCGCGAGCAGTGCGCCGCGGGAGGCGACCATGCCCGGGTCCACGATGACGACGGTGTCGCCGTCAGTGATGAGCGTCACGGTGCCGCCGACGTGCTGGCCGTCATCGGCCTCGCGCGCATAGCCCTCGTGCAGGACATGCACGGTGGCGGTCCGGTCTGCTGGCAGCGCGGGCTGTTTGTCTGGCATGAGCGCAGACGATACCTGGCGGGCGCGCGCAGCGCAGCGCCGGTCCTGGTACGTGACGATGCGGCCGCGCCGGGTCGTCGGCTAGCTGGTCACGGGGGCGGCGGATTCCGGCCGCGCCGCCCTGAGCGAAAGGTCGCCGCAGGCGCTAGCCAGCCGAGGCGGCGCGCTCGCGCTTCATCTGCTTCTTGTACGAACGCACGGCGAGCAGGGATTCCTCGTCGGCGATGTCAGCGACCGAGTAGCGCGAGCCTTCCTCGCCGTAGTGGCCAGCGGCTTCGCGCCAGCCGGCAGGCTGGACGCCGAGCTGCTTGCCGAGCAGGGCGATCGTGATCTGGGCCTTGTACTTGCCGAATCCGGGCAGCTTCGCCAGGCGGCGCGCCAGTTCCTTGCCGTCGGCGGCGGTACCCCAGACGGAGCGGGCGTCGCCTTCGTAGTCGTCCTCGATGATCTTCGCGAGCTCCTGAGCCCGCCCGGCCATCGCGCGCGGGAACCGGTGGAGCGCCGGCCGCTCGGCGAAGATGTCGGCGAGCGCGTCCGGGTCGAACTCGGCGACTTCGCGGGCAGTCGGCTCGTGGCCGAGCCGGCGGGTCAGCTCGTACGGTCCGCTGAAGGCCTTCTCGAACGGCACCTGCTGGTCGAGCATCATCGCCAGCAGCAAGGCAAACGCGTCCCGCGTCAGCAGTTCGTTCGCCGCAGGCTCGATCGGCATTGCCAGCGTCATGTGATCCTCCCGGAGTCCGGGCACCATCATCTCGCAACCGACGCAGTGATCGTGCCCGGGTGATACCACACGCAGAGCGCGCTACCGTGAAGGTGGCGGAAGTGGCTGAACGTGCTGGCCACGCGGAAGAGCGGGAGCAACGTCCCGGCAGGGTAGAGGAGTCCGGTTATGTCGCGTAAGTGGCAACTGGCGGTCGGCGGGATCGTTGTTGCGATCATCTTGCTGATCGTCGGCGTTCCGCTATGGGTGCCTGTCGTGCTCATCTTGGCGGCCCTGGCTGTGCCGGTCGTCGGCTATGCCATGCTCGATTCCAATCAGCGGGCGAGGGTCCGCCGGATGCGGGATCGCAAGCAGCTGCCTTAGGACACCCAGGACAGCTGCCCGGGAAACAGCAGCGCCAGCTCGCGCGGATAGGCGGCGATCAGCGTGAGCTCGTCGTCGGTCAGCGGCTTGCC
The DNA here is from genome assembly GCA_035716545.1 of Streptosporangiaceae bacterium. GTDB lineage: Bacteria > Actinomycetota > Actinomycetes > Streptosporangiales > Streptosporangiaceae > Chersky-822. Next base: position 77,311 of record DASTJM010000109.1, on the reverse strand, counting down.
TGTCGCCGCAGCGCACAACTGGACGAGCGAGAAGATCAGGTTCTCGCCGGCGCTGACGTCGATGCCCAGGCCCTCCATGACATGCCGGAAGCCTGCTGTGCCGCCGTATCAACGTGCCGATCCGTCCGCGCGGGATCTACACGGGGCCGGCGGGACCCGTGACAGATGACCGTCCTGTGCCAAGTTAGGCAGGCCGGCGTACGTTTGGGGACGAAGGGTGGCGCGACGATGCGGCCGGCCGGGCAACTGCTAGCCGGACGACGGGCTGGGTGGAAGAGGAGGGGCGCCGTGATCGAGATCGCAACTATAGAGACCCCGTCGCTTGGCGATCGGAGTTACCTGGCGACCGATGGCTCCGTCGCGCTCGTCATCGATCCCCAGCGCGACATCGACCGGGTGCTCGCCGCGGCCGAGGAGCACGGCGCCAGGATCACCCACGTCTTCGAGACGCACCTGCACAATGACTACGTCACCGGCGGCCTGGCGCTGGCCCGCGAGGTTTCCGCCGACTACCACGTCAACCGCGCCGACACGGTGGCGTTTGACCGGGTCGGAGTTGGCGACGGCGATCAGGTCAAGGTAGGCGACATGCTGCTCCGGGTGATCGCGACGCCGGGGCATACCTTTCATCATCTGGCTTATGTGCTCGAACACGCGGGTCAGGTCATTGCCGTATTCACGGGCGGGTCGCTGCTGAATGGCTCGACCGGGCGGACTGACTTGCTCGGGACGGAGCATGCGGCCGCGCTCGCCCGTGCGCAGCACGGCTCGGCCAGGCGGCTCGCGGCTGACCTGCCGTCCGGCGCGATGGTGTACCCGACGCACGGCTTCGGCAGCTTCTGCTCGGCCACCCAGGCCACGGGCGCCGTCTCGACGATCGGAGCCGAGCTGCTGGTGAACCCGGCGCTGACGCTGGCCGAGGACGACTACGTCAGCACGACGCTGGCCGGGCTCGACATCTACCCCGCCTACTACGCGCACATGGGGCCGGCCAACGCCGCCGGGCCGCCCGCGCCGGACCTGTCACCGCCCAGGCCGGCGACGCGCGGGGAGTTGCGGCGCCGGATCGACGCTGGCGACTGGGTGGTTGACTTGCGGAAACGGCCTGTCTTCGCGGCCGGGCACCTGCGGGGCGCGCGCCAGTTCGAACTGGGCGACAGCCTGGCGACGTACCTGGGCTGGCTCATCCCGTGGGGTGCCCCGCTCACGCTCATCGGCAACTCCGCCGCCGAGGTCGCGGCGGCTCAGCGCGCTCTGGTGCGGATCGGGATTGACCGTATCGAGTCGGCGGCTTGCGGTTCGCCCGCGGACTGGGCCGATGGCGAGCCGCTGGCGAGCTATGAGGTCACGGATTTCGCCGGGTACGCGGCGGTCAGGGAGCAGCGGCCGGTGGTGCTGCTCGACGTGCGCAGGGACAGCGAGTGGCGCGCGGCACGGGTCGACGGCGCGCTGCACATACCGCTGCACGAGCTTGAGTGGCGAATGTCTGAGGTGCCCTCGGACGAGGTCTGGGTGCACTGCCAGGCCGGGTACCGTGCCGCCATCGCGGCCTCGCTGCTCGACGCGGCCGGGCGGCGGGTGGTGCTGATCAACGACCACTTCGCGGTGGCCGAGCGGACCGGCCTGGCGCGGCGGGAATCTCCTTGACGCGCACGGCATTGTCGTAACTGAAACATCCGACCCGGGAGTGCACATGGCCGTCCGCCGTCTGAACCACGCTGTCCTTTACGTCGGCGATCTCGCCGCGTCCGTCGAGTTCTACCGTTACGCGCTCGGGTTCGAGGTGCGGACGGAGATTCCGGGGCGGGCCGCGTTCCTGCGGGCGCAGGGGACCGCTAACGATCATGACCTTGGCCTCTTCGCAGTGCCCGGCGGCACTCCGCAGGAGGGACGCTACCTCGGGCTTTACCACCTGGCCTGGGAGGTTGGCACGCTTGCCGAGCTGGCCGAGGTCAGAGCCAAACTGGTCGAGCGCGGCGCGCTCGTCGGGGCGAGTGATCACCGCGTGTCCAAGTCGTTGTACGCCAAGGATCCGAGCGGGATCGAGTTCGAGGTGATGTGGCGGGTTCCAGCGGAAGCCTGGGAGCGCGAGACGTCGAATGGCGACATGATCGCGCCGCTGGATCTCGACGCAGAACGGGCCAAGTGGGGCGACCTGGTGACCGGCGCGGCCGCGGGCTCGGTCACCTGAGGCCGGTAACCGGGGCTAGGCGGCGCCCGGCGCCCCGGCGGCGGGCCGCGAACCGGTGAGTTCGGTGCAGAGCGGTTACTGGCTGGTCAGCAGCGCGACGTTGACCTTGCCGAAGGGATCGCCGGCCGCCTCGGCCGTCAGGGAACCACGACCTTGCCCTTGCCGACCACGGTGACGCCGCCGGCCGAGACCACGAAGCCGCGAGCGCGGTCGTGCTCTTTGTCGACGCCGACGACGACGTTGTCGGGGACCTCCACGTTCTTGTCCAAGATCGCGTTCTTGACCACGGCGTACCGGCCGATCCTGGTGTTATGCATGATCACCGACTGCTCGACCCGGGACCAGCTGTTGATGCGCACGCCAGGAGAAAGCACCGAGTCGAGCACAAGGCCGCCCGAGACGATCACGCCGTTGCTGACCACGCTGTTGATCGCGCGGCCCACCCGGTCGCCGCTGTCATGCACGAACTTGGCTGGCGGCTGGGACGGTATGTGGGTCAGGATCGGCCACTGGTCGTTGTAGAGATTGAAGGTCGGGTGCACCGCGCACAGGTCCATGTGCGACTCGTAGTAGGAGTCGAGCGTCCCGACGTCGCGCCAATAGCCGACGTCGCGGGGCTCGGCACCTGGCACCTCGTTTTCCATGAAGTTGTACGCCTGGGCGCAGCGCTGCCCGACCAGCATCGGCACGATATCGCCGCCCATGTCGTGCCTGCTGGAGTCGTCCACGGCGTCCTTGCGCAGCGCGTCGACAAGCACGGCGGTATCGAACACGTAGTTGCCCATCGACGCATAGGACTGGCCGGGCAAGTGCGGCAGGCCCGGCGGGTCGGCGGGCTTTTCGAGGAAGGCCTCGACGGTCCTGCCGTCGGCGGCCGTCTGGATCACGCCGAACCCTGTCGCTTCTTCGCGGGGCACCGGGATCGCGGCGACCGTGACGCCGGCGCCGTGCGCCCGGTGCTGAGCGATCATCTGCCTCATGTCCATCCGGTACACGTGATCCGCGCCGAACACAGCCACGATGTCAGGCTTGTCATCAAAGATCAGGTTCAGCGACTGATAGATCGCGTCCGCCGAGCCTGTGTACCAATGCGGGCCGAGCCGCTGCTGCGCGGGCACGGGCGTGACGTAGTTGCCCAGCAGGCTGGACAGGCGCCAGGTCGTGGTGACATGCCGGTCCAGGCTGTGACTCTTGTACTGGGTCAGCACGCAAATGCGCCTGATGCCCGCGTTGACCAGGTTCGACAAGGCGAAATCGATCAGCCGGTACAGGCCGCCGAACGGGACGGCGGGCTTGGCCCGGTCATCGGTGAGCGGGGCAAGCCGCTTGCCTGCCCCTCCGGCTAGGACGATCGCGAGGATCCGCGGCTCAGCCATATCCCCTCCCGGAACGGCGCGGTGCCGCACACAGCTCAGCGTGCACAGCTCAGCGTGCCCGTCTACAAACTGCTCAGCGGCCTGGTGACCCTGATCTTGGACTGATCGTGCCCGGTAGCTTCCCAGTCATCGGAGAACCTCGCCTCAAGGCCATGTTTTGCCGCGAGGTCGATCAGTGTTTGCGTCCGGTAGTAAAAGTCCTCATGCAGGACGTGGTGCTCGGTTCCCTCGGTCTTGTCGAAGGTGAAATCGAAGAACCCATCGGCGGTCATCACCCGGCCGACATGCGCGAGGCACTCATCGATGACCTCGATCGGCGAGTGCGAGAACACGCTGTGCGCGTGCACGAAGTCGAACGTCGCATCCGGCAGGAACGCCAGCTTCAGGTTTTTCACCAAAGTCAGGTGCGGCAGCTTGGCGGCGATTCCCTGGGTGGCGACCGTGTCCTGGGCGGCGACCAGGATGTCGGGCGAGATGTCGATGCCGTAGTAGTTGCCCGGCTCGAGATAGTCGATGAAAAGCCGTCCGGCCCTCAGGTTGCCACAGCCGATCTCCAGCATCCGCATCTCGGGCTTGAGCCCGTGCGCGACCGCGAAGTCGAACTGCAGTTGCCCGAGCTCCAGCCACGATTCGTGGGTGTGGCTGCCGACGGCGCCCTCGCGGCTGCGCGCGGCATCCGAGCGCATCACCGCCCGGTAGTAGCTGACGTGGTCGTCGGTATGCATGCGCAGCCAGGCATCCCTCGCGCGGCGCTTGGCGTAGCCGGCGATCCTGGTCGGGTGCCGGACGGCGTACCCGACCTTGAACGCCAGTCTGGAGCGGTCATTGGAGTGCACTGGATCAGCCTAGGTTCTGCTCAGGCGTCAGGCGTTCAAACGTCGGCGTCCGGCGCCGAAGCCAGCCGCTTGCTGCCCTGCCGGGTGGTGAGCTTGACGGCCAGCACCCGCGCGACACCCACCCCGGCGCCGACCACGAGTGCCCAGGCGACCGCCTCGCCGATCGCGACCTGCGGGTCCTCGGCGGCATCCGGCGGGTGTTTGCCGGTGACCTTGGTCCACGCGAAGACGATCAGCTTGCGCGCGACGAAGGCGGCGGCCGCTCCCGCCAGCGCGTTGATCGCCTTGCTTCCGTAATCACTGCTTTTGCCGGGCATTGCCGTCCCTCCGCCGGGGTGCCTCATGATCGTCAAGGGCATCATCATCCCATGTGACCTGACTGCCGGCGCGCGCCGCCGCAGCCTCGGCGGCCTTCCTGATCGCCGCCGCGAGCTCAGCGGGCCGCCTTGTGGCCACCAGCCAGTAGGGCCAGCCTTCCCCATCGGCTACCCCCACGAACACCGACTCGGCCAGGTACGGCCTGATCAGCAGGTAGGCAGCGGGATCGGCGCTCGGGCCGCGCAGCGCGGCGCTTTGCGCGGCGTCCATCGCCGACACCTCGCTGACCTGGTCAGGGCGCAGCCGCGCCCGCCCGGCGGCGAGGGCGCTGTCAGTCACCTCAATGGTCACCCTGCCCCAGGTCAGCATGACCACGGCGACTAGGGCGCCCAGGGCGAGGTAGACAGCTAGCCCGGTGACTACGCTAAACCCGGCCCACAAGGTGGTTCCCGGGATGAGCACGGTCGCTCCGCCGGCGAGCCACCACGTGACCGGCACCCTGAGTCGTTCTCGGTAGAGCAGCATTAGAACACGCTAGTTGGTTACATGGAGGGATGAGCACGGACGGTGGAGGAACGGCAGATGCCGCTCGGAGCCTGGCAGGCAGGTTGCGTGCTGCCGCTGCCGAACGCACGAGGCGCTCCGGCGCGCTGATCCGGAGCAGGCTCGCCGGCGAGGCGGCCCCGGCTGCCGCCACGCTGGCCGCCGCCTCGGCCCCGCCGTTGCTGGCAGGTGCTGATCCGCTGCCGCCTGATGACGCCGCGGCCCAGCCGGCCCTGCCCTCGGGGGCGCCGGGAACATCGGGTGCCGCGCACGCTTCGGCTCCGGCCGCCGGCTCAACCGCCGCCGAGCCGCCAGGCGGAAACGGCGACGGAGCGGACCGCCGGCTCGGGCCGGCCATTCTCCGTGCCGCCGACCAGCACGTGCCCATGCCGCTGCGTACCGCCGCCGCCTGGGCCTGGCGGCTGCTGCTGATCGCCGCGATCGTCTACCTGAGCTTCAAGGTGGCGGTGGCGCTGCGGCTGCTCGTGCTGCCGTTCATCGCCGCTGTGCTGCTGTGCGCGCTGCTGCAGCCGCTCGTCGGCCGGCTTTCCCGGGCCGGGCTGCCCCGGCTCGCGGCGACCTGGGTGACGCTGCTGGTCGCGATCGTGATCCTGGCCGGCGTCGGCATCCTCATCGCCAACCAGGTGCAGGCTGGCTACCCTCGCCTGTCGGCCGAGGTCGTGCACACCGTGCACGATGTGAAGCAGTACCTGGCCGGGCCGCCCTTCAGGCTGAACGGAAAGGACTTCAACCAGCTTTCCAACAAATTGCTCAATTACCTGGAACAGCACAAGACCGTGGTCGCGGGCACCGTGCTGACGGGCGGCAAGTACTTCATCGAACTGCTGACGGGGATTATCTTGACCATCTTCATCACGTTCTTCTTGCTGAAGGACGGCGATTTCTTGTGGTCGAGGCTGGTGCGGGGCTTCACGCGGTTCCGCGGTGCCGGGCCTGACGCGCTCGACCGGGCCGACCGTGCAAGCGCGGCGGCCTGGCACGCACTGGTCAGGTACATCCACGGCACGACGATCATCGCGATGATCCACGCGGTGCTGATCGGGATCGCCCTGTGGCTGCTCGGCGTGCCGCTGGTGATGCCGATCGCGATCTTGGTGTTCCTCGCCGCCTACGTGCCGCTGGTCGGCATCCTCGTGGTCGGTGCCGTGGCGATCCTCGTGACCCTGGCGACGCAGGGGTGGCTCGCCGCGGTGATCTTGCTGGCCGTGTTCCTGGCGGAGAACCAGCTGGAATCGCACCTGCTCCAGCCGCTCGTGATCGGCCGTGCGGTCCGGCTGCATCCGCTCGAGGTGATCATCGTGCTTGCGGTGGGCGGCATCGTGGCTGGCATTCCAGGCGCGATCGTGGCCGTGCCGACAGCGGCTGTCGTGTCGGCCGCGTGGCGCAGTAGCCATGAACCCAGGCGCCACCGGGACCAGTCGGCCGACGCCCCGCGAGCCGGGCGCGGCGGCCGTAACAGCGGACGCGACCGCGATAAGCAGGACGTACAGACATGAACAGCGGGGTAGACGTGCTGCTCGTGCGGCTCGATGACGGCCTGCCGGTCCCTGGCCGATCGCATCCGGGCGACGCCGGCGTCGATTTGTACACGGCCGTGGACGTGGAACTCAAGCCGGGCGAGCGCGTCGTGGTGCCGACCGGGATCGCCATCGCGCTGCCCGACGGTTATGCGGCGTTCGTCCATCCCCGGTCGGGTCTGGCCGCCGATTACGGCGTGACGCTAGTCAACACGCCGGGGACGATAGACGCGGGATACCGTGGTGAGATCAAGGTGATCATGTTCAATACTGATAGGCACAGCCAGGTCCGCTTCACGCGCGGCGACCGGATCGCCCAGCTGGTAATCCAGCGAGTTGAGCGTCCGGTCTTCCACGAGGTCGCCGTGCTCCCCGGATCAGGCAGAGGCGCGAGCGGTCACGGCTCGACCGGCGGACATTCAGGTCATTGCGGCCAGCCGGGCCAGCCGGGCCAGTCTGGCCAGCCGGGTCAGCCGGGTCAGTCCGGTCAGTCAGGCCAGCCGGGCCAGGTCGCCGATCAGTAGGCAATCCGAAGACAGGCAGGAGCGGGCGAGTGTTGCGACGTCGCCGCCGCGATGGCGAGGACTCAGCGGGGCTGGCCAGAGATCCAGATCCCGTCGATGATGAGCAAGATCTGGCAGGCCGGAGCGGTCCGTGGGATATTTCCGACAACTTCCCGGCGACCGAGCGGATTGATTGCGGCAGTCTGCTGATCCCGGTGCAGGAGGGCTATGACGTCCAGATCAACGTCGCCGAAGAGCAGGGCGCCTGGGTCGCCGTGGTGCACGAGGACAGCGGCATGCAACTGCAGGCTTTCGCCGCTCCCAGAAGCGGCGGCCTGTGGGACGAGGTCAGGCACGAGATCGCGGCGAACATCGCCGACTCAGGTGGCAACTGCGCGGAAGCGGTAGGCCAGTTCGGCGCCGAACTCGCCGCCGAAGTGCCGATCGGCGAGGAAGGCGACGACTCCGGCGGTCAGCTGCAGCCGGTGCGATTCCTTGGCTTCGACGGCCCGCGCTGGTTCTTGCGCGGCGTGATCTCGGGCCCGGCTGCGAGCGATGCCGATCTCGGCGCTCCGTTCAACGCCTTGTTCGGCGATGTCGTCGTGGTACGCGGTGACTACCCTGCCCCGCCCCGCGAGCAGCTCGAGATCAGGCTCCCCGAAGAGGCTCGCCGGGCGCTCGAAGACCAAATGTCTCAAGAGCACCCGGACTGGTACCTGCCCGACCCCTTCGTCAGGGGCCCGGAAATCACCGAAACCCGCTAAGCGGCGCGGGCTTCCCGCATCGGCGTCTGCTGCTAGCCATGATCGCGGCGGGTTCTGAGTGCTCTGGGCGGGGTTCGGGGTGGGTTGTCGGTGCTCGGGGCGGGGTTCGGGGTGGGTTGTCGGTGTCCGGGCGGGGTTCGGGGTGGGTTGTCGGCGCTCGGGGCGGGGTTCGGGGAGGGTTGTCCGCTGCTGCGGGGTGAGTTTTCGTGTCCGGGAGCGTTTTCTCTTCTATGAGCGGTGAACTTTCCCCGCTGTGAAATGGGTCCCCGTAAAGCGCGGTGAAGTCTCCCCGATCATGAAACCCGGGCCGGGCACGGCAACCGCGACAGGCCGACGCCCGGCCTCGCTAATTCAGCACCCTGTTGGGACAGCATCAGGTAGGGCCGGCAGCCCCGGCGGGGCCGCAAGGCTGGAGGGCCAGCGGGCGGGCATGCCCCTAGCGGAAGCCGCCTGCCAGCAACTGGCCTAGCTCGGCTTCCACGTCTTCGCTGGTGACGAACAGCAGTTCGTCGCCGGCCTCCAGCGGATCGTCGCTGTTCGGCACGATGACCCTGCCGTCGCGGAGGATCGCGACGAGCGCCGTGTCGGCCGGCCAGGTGATGGCGCCGATGCGCTGGCCGGCCAGCGGGGCGTCGTCAGGAATGGTCATCTCGACCAGGCTGGCCGCGCTCTGGCGGAACGTCATCAGCCTGACCAGATCGCCCACGCTGACCGCCTCCTCGACCAGGGCGGACAGCAGCCGCGGAGTCGACACGGCGACGTCCACGCCCCAGGATTCGTTGAACAGCCACTCGTTGTTCGGATGGTTGATCCGGGCGACCACGCGGGGCACCCCGTACTCGGTCTTGGCCAGCAGGGAGACCACCAGATTCACCTTGTCGTCACCGGTGGCGGCGATGACAACGTTGCACCGGTCCAGGGAGGCGTCGTCCAGCGAGCTGATCTCGCAGGCGTCGGCGAGCAGCCACTCGGCCTTGGGGACGCTGTACACCTTGATCGCCTTGGAGTTCTTGTCGATCAGCAGGACTTCGTGGCCGTTCTCGAGCAGTTCCTTGGCGATAGACCTGCCGACGGCGCCCGCCCCCGCGATAGCGACCCGCATTAGTGGCTTCCCTTCCCTTCCCCGGCAGGCTTAGCGAACACCGAGGCGATGTGGCTGAGGTCGTTCTCCCTGGCGATCACGTGCAGCACGTCACCTTGCTGCAGCACGGTCGAAGGGCTCGGGATGAGGGTCTGGCCAAGCCGGGTGATGAACGCGATCCGCGCATCGGCCGCCGCCTCCAGCGCGGTCACCTTCTCGCTCAGCCAGTCCTCGCAGCAGGCGAGTTCGGCGAGCACGACCGAGCCGGTCGGATCGCGCCACAGGGTCGCGACGCCTTCCGGGAGCAGCCTGCGCAGCATCTGGTCGGCGGTCCACCTCACGGTCGCCACCGTGGGGATGCCGAGCCGCTGGTACACCTCGGCACGGCGCGGGTCGTAGATCCGCGCCGCGACGCTCTGCACGCCGAACGATTCCCGCGCGACCCGGGCCGCGATGACGTTGCTGTTGTCACCGCTGCTCACCGCGGCGAAGGCGTCCGCTTTCTCGATGCCGGCCTCGATCAGCACGTCACGATCGAAGCCGACCCCGGTGATCTTCGAGCCGCGAAAGCCCGGCCGCAGCCGCCGGAAGGCTTCGACATCCTGGTCGATAACCGCCACCGAGTGGCCATGGTCTTCGAGGATGTGCGCGAGGGTTGATCCCACCCGGCCGCATCCCATGATCACGATGTGCATGATCGCCCTTCCGGCAGGCGGTGTCCGACGCTGTCTGCCCGGTCCACGCAGATGATCGTACCGGCGCCGTCGTCACCGGTCAGCAGCCGGAGCGTGCCCCGTCCGCGTCCGGCGGATGAGTCAACGGCACCATGGTGGGGTGACAGATCAGCTCGCAGTTTCAGTTACCGTCGGTGACATCGTCGATCTGAGCATCGGCGAGGTCGCGCACGGCGGCTGGTGCGTCGCGCGGCTGGGCGAGCGGGACAGTCCCGGGCTGGTCGTGTTCGTCAGGCACGCCCTGCCCGGTGAACGCGTTCGCGCCGTCATCACCGACGTTACTGCCAAGCTAGCGCGCGCGGACGCGACCGAGGTCATCGCCGCCTCGCCAGCCCGGGTCAGGCCGCCCTGCCCCTACGCACGACCCGATGGCTGCGGCGGGTGCGACTGGCAGCATGCCAGCCTGGACGCCCAGCGTGACTTGAAGGCGCAGGTGATCGGCCAGCAGCTCAGGCGGATCGCCAGCCTGGACCGCCAGGTCGTCGTCGAGCCGCTGCCGGCGGCAGGCACGGCCGACGGCCTCGGCTGGCGGACCAGGGTCACCTACGCTGTCGACGGCAACGGCAAGGCCGGCCTGCGCAAGCACCGGTCGCACGAGATCGTCCCGATCACGGACTGCCTGATCGCCCACCCGCTGGTGCGGCAGGCAGACGTCACGAGAAAGAACTGGAAAGGCGCACGCGCGGTCGATGTCGCCGCCGCGCCGCACCATGGCGAGCGCGCCGTGCTCGCCGCTGGCCGCGCAGGCGGCCAGCGGCGCTTCCTGACCAGGCACGCCGCCGGCCGGGACTGGCGCGTCGCAGTGACCGGGTTCTGGCAGGTGCATCCGGCCGCCGCCGGCGTGCTAGCCGCAGCCGTACTCGCGGCGCTGAGGCCGCAGCCAGGCGAGACCGCGCTTGACGTGTTCTGCGGGGCCGGGCTGTTCGCCGGCGTGCTCGCGGAAGCCGTGGGCCCCGCCGGCACGGTGATCGCCATCGAGCAGGACGCTGCGGCGGTCAGTGACGCGCGGTACAACCTGCGCGACCAGCCCTGGGCCCGGGTCCGCCGGGGCGACGCGGCCGGCGTTCTCGAAGGGACCGGCCCGGCGGGCGCGCACCTGGCCGTGCTCGACCCGCCCCGCGCCGGCGCCGGCCGCCGGCTCATCGACGCTCTCTGCCAGGACCCGGCGCTCAGCCGCGTCGCCTACGTCTCCTGCGACCCCGCAACGCTCGCTCGCGATATCGCTTACCTGCGCGAACGCGGCTGGGAGCTGACCAGCTTGCGCGCCTTCGACGCCTTCCCGATGACCCACCACGTCGAGTGCCTCGCGGTACTAGCGCCGCGTACATGAGCTGTCTTCACTCCTGTAAGCAGACGGCGGGCACGGTCGCGAAACTCGTCCCGCCGCATCCAGGTTGCCGTCCCGGCTGGTGGTCTGGATAAGCTCGCCAGCCCGGGCGGATGAGGGCCGGCCCCGTACGGCAAGATGACCGTTATGCACTTGCGGATCTTTACCGAGCCCCAGCAGGGCGCGGACTATGCGACGCTGCTCCGGCTGGCTCAGGCGACCGAGGGACTGGGATTCGACGCGTTCTTCCGGTCGGATCATTACCTGAAGATGGGCGACCGATCCGGCCTGCCAGGGCCGACCGACTCCTGGATCACCCTCGGCGCCCTCGCCGTCCAGACAAACAGGATCAGGCTCGGCACGCTGGTCTCCCCGGTCACGTTCCGCCTCCCCGGGCCGCTGGCCGTCGCCGTGGCACAGGTTGACGCGATGAGCGCGGGGCGGGTCGAGCTTGGCCTGGGCACCGGCTGGTTCGACGCTGAACACGCCGCCTACGGCATCCCGTTCCCTGGCCTCGGTGACCGGTTCGGCATGATGGAAGAGCAGCTGGCCATCATCACCGGGCTATGGTCGACGCCAGCGGGTGACACATTTTCGTTCACAGGAAAGCACTACACAGTCACCGATTCGCCGGGACTGCCCAAACCGCTGCAGCAGCCCAGGCCGCCCATCGTCATCGGCGGCGGCGGCCAGAAGCGGACACCCAGGCTCGCCGCGGCCTACGCCGATGAGTACAACGCGGCGTTCGACGGCGTGCAAGGGACACAGGCAGCGTTTGAAAGGGTGCGGGCGGCGGTGCGGGCCGCCTCTAGGCCGGCCGGCTCCATGGCCTACTCGATCGCCCAGGTCGTGTGCTGCGGTCGCGACGAAGCCGAGGTGGCACGGCGGGCAGCCGCGATCGGCAGGCAGCCGGACGAGCTGCGGCAGCACGGCCTGGCAGGGACGCCCGAGGAGGTCGTGACCAAGCTCAGGCAGTTTGCCGAGATCGGCACTGAGCGGGCGTACCTGCAGGTGCTCGACCTGGACGACCTGGAGCACCTGGAGCTGATCGCCGCCGAGGTACTGCCGGCGGTCTGACGCCGCCCGCCCGAGGCTCAGCAGCCGCCTTGCGGGCCGACCGTTCCCGGGCCCGCCGCCGGGGCGTCGACCATGCCGGCGGCCGGGCGCACCACGCCGCCGAAGTGGACGACGTACCAGTCGCCGCGCCAGGAGATCAGCGAGGCGATACCGAACGAGCGCTCCTGGCCGCCCACCCTGTACACCACGCGAGAGTTCGCGACGTGCCAGTAGCCGATGCTGTTGAAACAGGCGCCAGGGTCGATCCAGGCCGCCTCGCCGGCCGCGACGAGTACCTTGACCAGCCTGGCCGTGCGGGCGTGGCGTCCGAGCAGCCGGTGCGCGGCCCTGACGTCAGCCGCGAAGTCGTCCCACAGCCTGGCCTTCCAGTCGGCGGCCGGGTCGGCGATGGCCTTGACCTGCTTGTAGGCACCTGCCGGGAAGAACGCCATCCGTCCCAGTGACGGCCTCCCCGTCCTGACCGCCAGCCAGAGGTCGGTCACCATGGCACGGAACGCCCGGCCGCCTGCCCGCGGCCGCGCCATGGTCTGAGGCTTGCTCCCGGCGCCCCTGGCGACCGGCAAGGGAACGTCGCCAGCCCGGGGAGCTGGGGGAGGGCTCGGCGCCGGGGCCCGGCGCGGGCTTTCCTGAGCCGTACGGGTTGTCCCGGCGGACGCGGCGGACGCGGCGGTCCCGGCGGTCCCGGCGCCGGGACCACCGGTACCGCCGCACGCGGACACTGTGATCGCTGCCGCGGCGAGACATGCGGCCAGAGGCCAGCGTCGTCCGGGGCTCATGGCCCGAGGATAGTGTGCGGCGGGCCGGCTCAGGCGGGCGATAATCGACGCGAGGCGTGGTCGCCAGGCCTGCGGAGCCGCGGGGTACGGAGGGACGTTCCGTTGCGTACCGTGATCGCCGCCGCTGGCGCGCTCGCCGCTGCCTTGTACGTCGGCCTGTCCGCCATGGTTTGAGTGCCCCGGTGTGGGCGGTTAGGTGCCAGAAAAACGGTCTGGATCCCTAGATTTATTCGCAGGTGGGGCACCCAGCTGTCGTCTGCGCAGCAGCTGGGTGCCCCACCTGCGAATGCCGACGTCCGCAGCCGCCGCGCACGGCACGGTCCCGCCTCCGGCGAGGCTGGCCGTCCGCGGGGTGCTCGCCGGCGTCAGCTCGCCCTCGGCCCGAAACGTCTGGGCGGTCGGGTTCGCGGGCGGCAAGACCCTGATCGTGCACCGGGGCGGCGCTCGGCGGAGGCGGGTGCCGAGTCCGAGTCCAGCGACCTGCAACTCCCTGTTCAGCGTGTCGGCGACGGGGGCGCGCAGCGTGTGGGCGGTCGGCTCGGCCGGTTCCGGGGCGCGCATCCTGCACTGGGACGGCCGGGCCTGGCGGCGGTAGCCCGCCCCTGGGTTAGCCGCCCCGGGGTTAGCCCGCGCGCACCGCGCGGCCAGGGCGGCCGCGCAGCGTCACCAGCGCCAGCACCGCCGCCGCGAACATCAGCCCGGCCGACAAGAAGAGCGCCACGTGCAGCCCGGACTGGAACGCCGAGTACGCCGCGTGAATCACTTCCTGCTCGAGCTTGCCCTGGTATGCCGAAGTGCTGCCGCTTGAGGGCGCCCGTCCGGTTTCCACGCCCGTAATGATGAACTGCCAGAGCGTCTTCGGGATGCCGAGCTCGCGCAGCCTGGCCAGGAGGCTCGTCTGCAGCTGGCCGTACACCAGGGAGCCGAGCACCGCGACGCCGAGCACCGCGCCGACCTCCCGGCTGGTGTTCGTCGCTGAGGCGGCCATGCCGGAGCGTTCCGGCGGTACGGCGCTCAGTACCGACGAGGTGATCGGCACGACGCAGGTGCCGATGCCGATGCCGGTCAGCGCGAGCGAGGCGGTCAGCGCCCCGAACTGCGGGCTGGGCTGGATGACGGCGTTGGTCAGCACGAGCCCGACCGCGAACATCGCGGCGCCGCCGACCAGCAGCCACCTGATGCTGATCACCGCCGCCCATCGCCCGGCTAGCACCGAAGAGGCGATCATCAGCACCGTCATCGGCAAGAACACCTCGGCGATCTGGTAACCGGTGAAGCCGGCTACCTCCACCAGGTACAGGGCGGTGAAGAAGAAAATCGCGAAAGTGGCGAAGTACGCCGCGAACGCTACCACGTTCGGCGTAGCGAACGGGGCTACCTTGAGGAACCTGAGGTCGAGCAGCGGGTGGTCAGCGCGGCTTTCGCGCCACAGGAAGGCGACGGCACCGACGGCGCTGACGCAGAGCAAGATGATCACTACCGGGTCGGCGAACCCCGCGGTCTCCGCGTGGATGACCGCGAAGATCAGCGCCGCGAGGGCGGCAGCTCCGAACATGCCGCCGGCGATGTCGATCCGGCGCGGGTCCGGGTCGGCGTTCTCCGGCAGGAAGATGATTGCCGCGGCGAGGGCGACCAGGCCGAACGTCACGTCGAACCAGAAGATCGCGCGGAAGTCCCAGACGCCGACCAGGACTCCGCCGATCACCGGGCCGAGCGCCAGCGACAGCCCTGAGACGGCCGCCCAGACGCCGAGCGCGCGGTTCCGGCTGTGGTACTCGGTGTAGACGTGCCGGATCATCGACAGCGTGCCCGGCTCGCTGGCGGCGGCGCCGAGGCCCATCACCGCGCGGCCGGCCAGCAAGATCGCGATCGCCGAGCCGGGAGCGATGTCCCTGGCGAGGGCGCTGAGCAGCGCCCCGGCGCAGTAGACGCCCACGCCGATCAGCATGACCTTCTTGCGGCCGAACTGGTCGCCGATCATGCCGAAGATCAGCATGGCGCTGGCAAAGGTCAGCGCGTAGGCCCCGACCACCCATTGCAGGTCAGATACCCCGACGCGGAGGGAGGTCTGGATGCTGGCCAGTGCCACGCTGACGATCGTCGTGTCCAGGAACGTCAGGAACAGCACCAGGCACAGCGTGGCCAGCGCAATCGGGCGGCTGCGCGCCACGGCTGGCGTGCCGGTGGCGGCGAACGCGGCCTCGGTCACCCGTCATCCCTTGCAGGCTGAGGGCAGGCCCTTGGACTTGCCGGCGTTCTCCAGCTGGAGCAGGCCGCAGAAGCTGGTATCGCCGACCTTCCAGACGCCGTCCTGGTACACGGCTACCCCCGACTGGCCGGACAGCGCCGGGTTGCCGCCGACGAGGATGTTGT
Organism: Streptosporangiaceae bacterium; assembly: GCA_035716545.1. Lineage (GTDB taxonomy): Bacteria > Actinomycetota > Actinomycetes > Streptosporangiales > Streptosporangiaceae > Chersky-822. Next base: position 61,874 of record DASTJM010000109.1, on the reverse strand, counting down.
AGGTGACGGACGCCTGGCCGGTGCCGGTCAGCGTCACGTGAGTCACCTTCGCGGTGGCCGCCAGCGCCAGTGTCGAGCCAGCCTGGGCCTTGATGACCGGGGCGAACTTGGACCCGTTCTCCAGCAGCGCCAGGCGCTGCGAGACCGGCGTCTTCGCGTTGAAGAACTTCTCCCAGTTGGTCTCGATCGCCTTCGTCGCGCCGGGCCCGCTCGTCGGCTCGCCCCCCGCTGGGGCGGGCGCGGACGTGGACGTCGTTTGCGGCGTGGGAGCGGTGGTCGAGGTCGCGGGCGGCTTCACCGATGAGCTCGAGTTGCTGCTGCATGCCGACAGTGCCAGGCCAAGGGTCAGCAGAGCCACAGCTGACGCCCGACCCATTACACGGAACTGCAAAGGTTGCATACGCGTATTCTGCCGCAGAAGCGGGCGGTTGAAATCATGTGACCCGTGTTACTGTTGCGGGTTCAGTCCGAAGGCCAGTGCTGGTGCCGTTGTGCTGGCCGGTTCGCCGCCTTGTCAGCGAGGCTAAGGCGCTCGCGTTACGGGCGCTCGCGCTACGGGCGGCCCGACGCCTCGCGCTACGGGCGGCCCGACGCCTCGCGCTACGGGCGGCCCGACGCCTCGCGCATGCCCTGGTTGGCCAGGGCGTCGGCGCGTTCGTTGCCCGGGTCGCCTGCGTGGCCCTTGACCCAGAGCCACTCGACTCGGTGGGTGCGGGTTGCGGCGTCGAGGCGCTGCCAGAGGTCGGCGTTCTTGACCGGTTTCCTGTCCGAAGTTCGCCAGCCGTTGCGCTTCCACTTCGGGAGCCAGCTGGTGATGCCGCTGCGCAGGTAGACGCTGTCGGTGTGCAGGCGGACGGTAGCCGGGCGGGTGAGGCTCTCGAGCGCCTGGATGGCGGCCATCAGCTCCATCCGGTTATTGGTGGTGCCCGCTCGCTCGCCGCCGCAGATTTCCTTGGTGCGCGAACCGTATCTCAGCACGGCTCCCCAGCCCCCCGGGCCCGGGTTGCCGCTGCAGGCGCCGTCGGTGTAGATCTCCACGACGGGCTGGCCGTTGTGAGCCGGATTAGTCACTGGCAACCTCAAGCTAGCGGGGCGAGCACGTCAGCGAGCGGGGTGAGCAGGTCAGGCGTCGCCTGCAGCGGGAGGCCGACGATGATCAGGTCAGCGCCGGCGTCGCGGTAAGCGGCGGCGGTCTCGGCGACCGCGCCGAGGTCGCCGGGGGAGTCTAGCCTGACATTGACCGAGCAGGTGATCTCGGCCGGGTCGCGCCCGAGATCGGCGCAGTGCCCGAGCAGCGCCTGCTTGAGATCAAGCCAGTCAGGAGGATCGCGGGTTATAGCGTTCCACTGCTGCGCCCATTTGGCCGTCGTCCGAAGCGTCCGTGTCTTGCCGCGTCCGCCGATGACCACAGGGGGATGAGGCCGCTGCACGGGCTTGGGCTCGCAGCGCGCGCCGGTCAGTTTCACGTAGCGGCCGCCGAACGTGGTTGCCGGCTGAGTCAGCAGCCTGACCATCGCCTCGACCCCCTCGTCGAACCGGTCGAACCGCTCGCGCAGCGGCGGCAGGTCGATGCCGTAGGCGTCGCACTCCATCTGATTCCAGCCCGCGCCGACGCCGAGTTCGAGCCTGCCTCCGGCGATCACGTCGACCGTCGCGGCCATGTTGGCGAGCACGGCCGGATGGCGATAGATCATGCCGGAGACCTGGCAGCCGATCCTGATCCTGGTGGTGGCTTCGGCCATCGCGGCGAGCATCGTCCAGCCCTCAAGATTCGATCCTGCCATATCCCCAGTAAGAGGATAAAAGTGGTCCCAGTTCCAGGCGGATTCGAAGAGGTCAATCTTGTCTGCCTCGCGCCAGACCTCACGCATCAGTGCCCACGTTTGGTGTTCGGGCCTGGTTTTGATTGCAAAGCGCACCGGCTCGCTCCCTGTAAGACAGAATTCCGGGCAGACGACAGCATGTCGTGATAGACAGAGCCCGGTGCCCAGCCATGCTACTTGGCGGTGGCGGGCGCTAGCGATTGGTGGCGCTCACCGCGCCGATCGGCCGCGGCAAGAAGAACAGCTGCTCTTCACAGAAGCAGTCCTTCTTTTGATGTCATCGGCTTAAAGGTGGGGGCGGTCTTCGCTGCATCGCTGGCGGCGGCCACATTACGGAATTGAATACTGGACCCGAAGTCCGCGCGGGCCAGACCGTCGCGGAGCGCGGAAATGAGGCCAGTGATTTCCGCGCATGCTATCCCGGAGGTACGTGCTTATGGCGCGCCGGCTAGAGCCCTCGCTGCCCGGCTCTGACATCGGCGTCCGCGAGGAGATCCGGGTCCTTCCGGCACTCGACCTCTCGGCTCCCGCGATCATTGGCGTCGAGGCTCCGCCTGAGCGGGAGCCCGCATTCCAGCCCTCAGCCCGGCCTCCGGCGGCTGTTGCCCGGCCGGCGGCTGACCATGAGCGGACCAGCGCGCCGGCTGCGTCCCCGGCGGCGGATGCCGGGGTTTGGCGGCGGACCGGCGCGCCGGCTGCGTCCGCGGCGGCGGATGCCGGGGTTTGGCGGCGGACCGGCGCGCCGGCTGCGTCCCCGGCGCCGGAACCCGGAGTTCAGCAGCGGCGGCAGGCTGACTGCCGGGGAAACGTGTCGGGCGCGAACTCTGCTGTCGACGTGAACCTGCTCGACCGGGTCAGGCACGGCCTGATCGACTTGCCCGAGCAGGCGACGGAGCCTACAGGTACCACTGGGACTAACCGTGCTGCCGGTGCCACTGTGGCTGCCGGCGGCGATGTCAGCTTTGATGCGATGCGCGACACGTTCGCGCTGGTCTCGGCTGCCGGTGACGCGACCGCCGGCTACTTCTACGGCTGGCTGTTCACGGCTCATCCGGAACTGCGCGACCTGTTCCCGCCGGCCATGGACGAGCATCGTGACCGGCTTTTCGCGGCGCTGACCAGGATCGTCAATTCCGCGAGCACGTCCGCCCAGATGGAGGGCTACCTGGCGCAACTCGGCCGGGATCACCGCAAGTACGGCGTCAGCTCCGACATGTACGAGGCGATGGAAAGCGCGCTCACCGCCACGCTGCGCGCGTTCGCCGGCCCGGCTTTCACTCCAGCCGCAGAGCGGGCCTGGGCCGCCACCTACAAGCGGGCATCCGGCACGATGATCAGGGCGGCCGAGGAGTCCAGCGTGAGCGCGCCTGCCTTCTGGACCGCCAAGGTCGTGGCGCACCAGCGCCGCGGCCGCGACATCGCGGTGCTCACGGTCGCGCCTGACCAGCCGCTGGCCTTTCTGGCCGGGCAGCACGTGACAGTGCAGACCAGGCGCTGGCCGAAGGTATGGCGGCCGTTCTCGATCGCCGGCCGGCCGCGCGGAGACGGGCTGATCTGCTTCCATGTCAGAGCGGTGCCCGGAGGCTGGGTGAGCACCGCACTGGTCGAGCACACCACGGTAGGCGATGACCTGATACTCGGGCCCGCTGCCGGCAAGATGACCCTGCCCGCCGCCGGTACCCGGGACCTGCTCTGCATCGCCGGCGGCACGGGCCTTGCCCCGGTCAAGGCGATCATCGAGCAGGTGGTGTCCGACGACTCCGGGCAGCGCGATCATCGCAAGATCCAGCTCTACCTGGGTGCCCGCAAGGAAAGCGACCTTTATGATCTGCAGGATCTCACCCAGCTGAGCAATAGCTACCCCTGGCTGCAAGTCCACCCCGTGATCTCCGATGACCCCGCCTTCCCCGGCTTGCGCGGCACCGTGAGCCGGGTCGCCGCCGAGCGGATGCCGCATGCCGATTGCGAGTCCTACGTGGCCGGGCCGGCCGGCATGGTCAGGGAAACCGTGGACCTGCTCGGCAGTGCGGGAGTCCCTGGCGAGCGGATCCACTTCGATGCGGGGTTGCTAACGCCGCGCCGCCGGGTCGGCAGCGGCACATGACGAGCTGGCACACGACGAGCTGGCACCGGTCCCTTGCCGGGGCGGGTTCGTGGCGGCGGGTTCGGGCCCGGGTGCCCGGACCAGCCTGCCGGCCCGGGCTTGTCATGCCAGAAGGGCCGGCCCCGTCGCTGAGCCCAGCAAGCAGAGTCCCGGGCTGGGCCGGTACGCGCGCCTAGTAGTGCCGCTGAGCGGCGGGCACGGTGGCGAGTTGGCTGGCGATCAGCTCGCGCTCCTCCGGCTCGGTGACAGCGGTGAGCGCTTCGGTGGCCAGCCGCACGTATGCGTCCCGGTCGGTCTGGTGCCCCGCGACCGCGTGGGCCCTTGCCAGTCCTTCGAGCGCGGAGGCGCGCAGCCAGCCGGGCAGGTTCGCGCTGCGCGTGAGCTCATAGGCGGCGGTAGCGTGGGCGAGCGCCAGCTCACCGTACCCGAGGAGGCTGGCCACGTGCGCGATCTGCCAGTCGGCGATCGCGCGGTTCTCGTCGGTGCCGACCGCGTCCCAGTGCAGCCAGGCAGCGCACGCGGTCACGAGCATGAGCCTGTCCTGCTCGGGCGTCCGGTCGGTGCTGTCGATCAGCTCCCAGGCGCTGTTGAAGAGCCGCTTGGCCAGCTCGCGTTCGGCCTGCTCAGACAGCTGGCCATCCGGAAGCTCAGTGGTCATTGGCTCAGTCAATCAGCTCGTCAACCGCCGCGCCGAACACCGCCGTATGCGCGTCGACGTCGGCATCTGTTGTCGTCGGGCACATCAGCGCCATGTTGTGGAACGGCGTGAGCAGCATGCCCCGATTGGCCAGGTACAAGTGCAGGTACTCGTCGAGCTCCTGATCCGCCGCCGCGTGGGAGTCGCCGCCGTTGCGCGGTGGCAGCGGGCAAAAGCGGTACTCGGCACGGGCACCAAGCTGCACCACGTTCCAAGGCACGCCACGGGTCTTGATCACCTCGCCGATGCCGGCCGTGTACCGGTCGCCGAGCCCGATCATGATCGAGAACGCCTCGTCGGTCAGCACATGCTCCAGGGTTGCTCTCATCGCGGCGACCGAGAGCGCGTTGCCGGCCAGGGTGCCGCCGACGCCGCCGACGTCCACTAGATCGGCGGTCTCATCGGCCATGATCTGCGCGGCGAGCGGTGCGGACAGGCCAAAGGCGCCGGCGGGAATGCCGCCGCCGATCGCCTTGCCGATGGTCACGATGTCAGGTTCGAGGCCCCACGCCCGCGTGCAGCCCCCTGGCCCGGCGCTGAACGTGTGCGTCTCGTCGTTGATCAGCAGCGTGCCGTAATGCCTGGTCAGCTCCCTGACTCCGGCCAGGTAGCCGGGCTCGGGCAGCACGATGCCGATGTTGGTCATCGCTGGCTCCATCAGCAGCGCCGCCACGTCGCCCGCTGCCAGCTCCCGTTCGAGCGCGGTAAGGTCATTGAACTCGGCCACCCGGCTGGTCAGCACGGGGTCGACGGGCGGGCCGGTATTGCCTGGCCGGCTGAGCGGCCCGTCTGGCGTGGCGATGATGACCGACTCATCGACACTGCCGTGGTAGCAGTAGCTGGACACGGCGATCCTGGGACGCCTGGTCAGCTGGCGCGCGATCCGCAGCGCCCACCGGTTAGCGTCGGTGGCCGACAGCGTGAAGCTCCAGTACTCCGCGCCGAACCGCCGGGTCAGCTCGCCTGCCACCCAGTCGGCGTCGCGAGTAGGCAGCATCGCCGTCGCGCCGCCAAGCTCGCCGAACCGCTCCGCCAGCGCCGCCTGAACCTGGACGGGCGAGTGCCCGGCCATCGCTCCGGTGTCGCCCAGGCTGAAGTCCACGAAGATGTTGCCGTCGATGTCGGTTAGCCGCGCCCCGTGCGCGGTCGCCAGGTACAGCGGGAAGCCGCCTGCCCACATCCGCATCCACGTCATCGGCACTCCGCCGAGCAAGTGCGCGCCGGCCTGCTCGAACGCGCGCAGGGAGGCGGGATGGGCCGCGGCGTACCGCTCACGTTCCCGCGAGATCAGCTCGGTGAGCCGCCCCCTGTCGATCACGACCGTCCTCCCGGGACAAGTAGTCCCAGGATGCTACCCGACCTGGTTGGGCCTTAGCAGGCCGCGAACGATATGGCCGCGACGATGCAAGGACGGTACTGCCAGGACATATGGTGATCAGATCGGTTCGGAGCGCAATGAGCGTAGGAGAGAGATGCGGGTACTTATCTCCGCCGACATGGAGGGCGTGACAGGGGTCACCTGCCCTGACGACGTCAGGCCGGGCTCGCCGCGCTGGGAGTACTTCCGCGTGATGCTGACCGCTGACGTCAATGCCGCTGTCGCGGGGTTCTTCGCCGCGGGTGCCGATGAGGTCATCGTCAACGAGGCGCACGCGAACAAGCGGAACTTGCTGATCGCCGACCTCGATCCGCGGGCCGTGGCGATCATCGGCACGCACAAGCCTTTCAGCATGATGGAGGGGATCGACTCGGGAGTCGATGCCGTCGCGTTCATCGGGTACCACGCGGGCGCCGGCGTGCAGGGCGTGCTGTCGCACACCTTCATCGGCACGACCGTGCTCGGGGTGACGATCAACGGCACGGCCGCGAGCGAGGGCATGATGAACGCGGCTCTGGCCGCCGAGTTCGGCGTGCCCGTCGTGCTCGTCACCGGTGACGACCTGACCTGCGGGGACGCCGCCCGCTGGGCGCCGGCGGCGCGGCGGGTCGCGGTCAAGCGGTGCGTGGACAGGTACACGGCGGTGTGCCTGCCGCCGGCCAGGACCGCCGAGCTGATCGAGCAGGCGGCGGCCAGCGCGCTGGCCGAGCCGGCGGGGCGGCCGGCCAGGCCGGAGGGACCGTTCAGGTATGAGGTGACGTTTGACGCCACTCAGGCGGTAGCCGCGTGCACGGCCATTCCGGGAGTCGAGCAGACCGGGCCGCGTTCGGTGGGCTTCACGCTGCCGACCATGGCCAAGGCGATCAGGTGCTTCCGGGTTGTGACCGTGCTCGCCGCCGCCTCGGCCGAAGCCGACTACGGATGACCGGGAGCTGGCCATGTCCCTGAATCGCCCTGACGCCGCTACGCTCAGCGCGATCGCCGCGCGCTACGGTTTCGAGCTGCCCGCGGGTGACCAGGCTGGCGTGGCCGAGCTTGTGGGGGCTTTGCTTTCCTCTTATGACAGGGTCGGCGAGCTGTACGCCGCGAGCGCGCCCCCGCCGCCGGAGCGGACCTGGCGGTGGCCTTCCGCCGCTGAGAACGAGCTGGGCGCCTGGTACGCGGTGACTGAGCTTGCCGGGTCGGGGTCGGGGCCGCTGGCCGGGCGGACCATCGCGATCAAGGACAACATCAGCGTGGCCGGCGTGCCGATGATGAACGGATCGCAGACCATGCGCGGGTTCGTGCCGCGCCTGGACGCCACGGTCGTGACCCGCGTACTCGACGCGGGCGCGGTGATCACCGGCAAAGCGGTCTGCGAGGACCTGTGCTTCTCAGGCGGCAGCCATACCTCGCGCACCGGCCCCGTGCGCAACCCGTGGGATCGCACCAGGTCGGCAGGGGGATCGTCGAGCGGCAGCGCGGCGCTGGTGGCGGCAGGGCTGGTGGACCTGGCCCTGGGTGGAGACCAGGCTGGTTCGGTGCGGATCCCGAGTTCGTTCTGCGGCGTGGTCGGGCTCAAGCCCACGCACGGGCTCGTCCCCTATACCGGGGCGTTCCCGATCGAGAACACCATTGACCACCTGGGGCCGATCGCGCGGACCGTAGCCGGCGCGGCCGCGCTGCTCTCGGTGATCGCCGGCCCGGACGGCCTTGACAGCAGGCAGCGCGGCGGTGCGGAGGCGCTCGCGGGGGACTACCTGTCCGGGCTCGGCAGCGGCGTCGCCGGGCTTCGGATCGGCGTGCTCAGCGAGGGATTCGGCATCCCCGGTCTATCGCAGCCCGGAGTGGATGCCGTGGTGCGATCCGCGATCGAGGCGCTCGAAGCCGAGGGGGCCATAGTGCGTCAGGTCAGCATCCCCTGGCACCGGGACGGGCTCGCGGTCTGGACGGTCATCGGCACCGACGGCGTGGTCACCCAGATGATCGACGGCAACGCCTTCGGCATGAACACCCCAGGCCGCTACGATCCGGAACTCATCGCGCACTACGCGCAGGGGCGGCGCGGGCGAGCGGCTGAGCTGCCGGTCACAGTGAAGGTCGCGACGCTTGCCGGGCGGTACATGATCGACGAGCACCACGGTGCGTACTACGCGATGGCGCGCAATCTCGCGTTCGAGCTCAGGGCGGCATACGACGCCGCGCTGACCGAGCACGACGTGCTCGTGCTGCCGACGCTGCCGATCGTCGCCTCGGTCATCCCCGGGGCGGATGCCGGAGTCGTCGAGTCGGTGACTAGGTCGACGGAGATGATCGTGAACACGGCACCGTTCGACGTGAGCGGGCATCCCGCGATCTCGGTGCCGGCAGGCCTGGTCGAGGTGCCCGGCGGGCCGGGTGGCGCGGGTGGCGCGGGTGGCGCGGGTGGCGCGGGAGGGCCGGGTGGCGCGGGTGGCGGGCCGGGTGGCGGTGGCGGGCCGGGTGGTGGCGGCGAGCCGGTCCGGCCAGGCGGGCTGTCCGCCCGGCTGCCCGCCGGGCTGATGATCGTGGGGCGGCGGTTCGACGACGCGATGTGCCTGCGGGTGGCGCAGGCGTACGAAACAGCAATTGGCGGCTTCCCGGCTCCCTGATGGGGCTCGCGGCTCGCGGCTCGCCTTACGTCGTGCGGCTGCCCGCCGCGAGCGTAGTGGTCGGGAGTTTCCCGGTTTGCGAGGTTTTCAGCCGCGGGGGTCGAGGTCAGCGCTTCGTGGCGCCGGCACCCTTACCGGTTTGCGTCATCTTGGGGAGGATTCGCTGCCCGAGGAGGCGCTGGTGCTGAGGCACCCGGTCAGTCCCGGGTAGCTCGGCGCACTTAAGGTTGTTCGACGCATTTGAGATAGTTCCGGGCGACCGACGCACTTGAGACAGTCCGGGTGGACGACGCATCTGGGGCAGTTCCGGGCGGAGGTTCTCGCGCTGGGGAGGGTAGCCGACGTACGGGGGAGGGTTGCCGGGCTCCTGGTGGAGCATTTTCGGGTGCGGGAGCTTTTTCGTCGTGGGGCACGAAAATCCTCCCAGACCCGGAAGCCCTCCACCAGGACCACGGACAACCCTCCCTGACCCGGAAACCCTCCACCAGGACCACGGACAACCCTCCCTGACCCGGAAACCCTCCACCAGGACCACGGACAACCCTCCCGGACAAATGTCTGCTTTCTTGGCGGGCAGGTCGGGCGACCGCTGCCAGGCTCGGCGACATGGGTGCGCGAATCGACACCTCGTTTCCAATATCGATTCCCTTATCCATGCGACTCGGCCCGACGGCAACCGATTCCCCCGTATCACTCGGATCGCTTCAACGTCATTCGCAACAGCAGCGTCCGGCCAGGCCGGGCCTGACCCGGGGCCAGCCGGGGCCAGCCGGCCTCAGCCGGGCTGCGGGCCGGCTTACTTTGCCTGACGCCAGGGCCACCGGCCGGTGAGCTCGACTTCCAGCGAAAAACTCAGGAACGTACGAATCAGGACGATGGCGCCCAGCACCGCCACGCTAGTCAAAGTCGGCTTGGTGGCGACCGTGCGGATGATGTCGCCTGCTACCAGCAACTCGAGGCCAAGCAAGATTGCCCGGCCTAGAGATTCGCGGAACCGCCGGTAGGGGTCGGCCTCGTGGTAAGCGAGTCGCCTGACGGCGGCGACGGCCGCGATCGCCGCGCCGGCCACGATTGCCGCCACGCCTACGCCGTCCAGGGCCATCCCTATCGCTTCGACAATGTCCCTGTAGTGCATCGTCAGTCTCAGCCTGCCGCCCCGTCCCGCCTGCCCCGCCAGTGCCGTCCATCAGCCATGTACCCGGATCGGCCCAGTCGGCCCAACCAGACCGGCTGACCCCAGGCGGGCAGAGCGGCAACCCGATGACAGCGGACGCTCCTAAGATGACACGGTGACTGTCCAGAGCCCCGGTGCCGTCCATGTCCCCAGCCAGGAGAACGGCCGGGCTGCCAGCCAGGAGAACGGCCGGGCTGCCAGCGAGGAGAGCGGCCGGGCTGCCAGCGAGGAGAACCTCCATGTCCCCAGTCAGGAGAGCGGCCTGGCTCCCAGTTACGCTGCCAGCCAGGAGAACGGGGTGGCTCCCGGCGAGGGGACGACCAGCGCCCGAGCATCTGGCGCGCTCGGGGTGCTGCGCCGGGTGTTCGGCTACGAGTCGTTCCGGGGGGCGCAGGCCGAGATTATCGACCACGTGATCGGCGGTGGCGACGCGCTCGTGCTCATGCCGACCGGGGGCGGCAAGTCGCTGTGCTACCAGATCCCAGCCCTGGTGCGGCCCGGGGTCGGCGTCGTGATCTCGCCCCTGATCGCGCTCATGCAGGACCAGGTCGACGCGATGCGGGCGCTCGGGGTCAGGGCCGGGTTCCTGAACTCGACGCAAGGCGCTGACGAGCGGCGCCTGGTCGAGACGGAGTTCGCCGCCGGCGAGCTCGACCTGCTGTACCTGGCGCCCGAGCGATTGCGTGCCGAGTCGGCGCTGCGGCTGCTTGACCGGGGCAAGATCGCGCTGTTCGCGATCGACGAGGCGCACTGTGTGTCGCAGTGGGGCCACGACTTCCGCCCTGACTACCTCGGACTGTCCGCCCTGCATGAACGCTGGCCGCACGTGCCCAGGATCGCCCTCACCGCGACGGCGACGGAGGCTACCCGCAAGGAGATCGCGTCCCGGCTCAACCTCGAAAGCGCGCGGCATTTCGTGGCCAGCTTCGACCGGCCGAACATCAGGTACCGGATCGAGCCGAAGGCCGAGCCAAGCAAGCAGCTACTCGACCTGCTGCGCGCCGAGCACGCGGGGGATGCGGGCATCGTGTACTGCCTGTCCAGGGCCTCGGTGGAGAAGACGGCGGAGTTCCTTACCCGTAACGGCATCACCGCGCTGCCCTACCACGCCGGCCTCGACTCCCGTACTCGCGCCGCCAATCAGGCTCGCTTCCTGCGCGAGGACGGACTGGTGATGGTCGCCACGATCGCGTTCGGGCTGGGGATCGACAAGCCGGACGTGCGGTTCGTCGCGCACCTGGATCTGCCGAAGTCGGTCGAGGGCTACTACCAGGAGACCGGCCGGGCCGGCCGGGACGGGCTGCCCGCAACCGCCTGGCTCGGCTACGGCCTGGCCGACGTGGTCATGCAGCGCAAGCTCATCGACTCCTCAGAAGGCGACGCCGCCCACCGCCGCAGGCTCGCGCAGCACCTCGACGCCATGCTCGCGCTGTGCGAGACGGTCGAGTGCCGCCGGGCTCAGCTGCTCGGTTACTTCGGGGAGGCCTTCGGCGCGGGCGGCTGCGGCAACTGCGACACCTGCCTGGTCCCTGCCCAGACCTGGGACGGCACGGTCGCCGCGCAGAAACTGCTGTCGGCGGTGTACCGCCTGAAGCGCGAACGGGGCCAGCGGTTCGGCGCGACCCACGTAATCGACATCTTGCTCGGAAAGCAAACCCCCAAGATTGCTGAACAAAATCACATGGCGCTGACCGTGTTCGGCATCGGAGGCGAGCTGACCGAGAATCAATGGCGTGGTGTCGTGCGGCAGTTGCTAGCCCAGCGGCTCCTGACGGTGGACCCCAGCTACAACACGCTCGCGCTGAGTGACCTGAGTGGCGAGGTACTGTCGGGCAAGCGCCAGGTGCTGCTGCGCAGCGAGCCCGCGCGGGCGCCGCGCCCTGGCAAGGCCTCGCGAGCGGCGGCGAAGGCTAATGCCGGCGGTACCGCCGATGTTGCCGTTGCTGAATTGACTGCCGGGGCTGGTGAGCTGTTCGAGGAACTGCGCGCCTGGCGGGCTGGCGTTGCGCGCGAGCAGGGCATGCCCGCCTACGTTATCTTCCACGATGCCACGCTGCGCCAGATCGCGGCGGCCTCGCCGGCCACGCAGGATGAACTGAGCCGCATCAGCGGCGTCGGCGAAGCCAAGCTGGCCAGGTACGGCCCGCAGATTCTCGGCCTCCTGGCCGAACGAGCGCACGGCCCGGATGGCGACAACATCAATACGCGAACTGACCCTTAATTCACATTGGTTCCGCAATCCATGCGGCTGCCTATTGCCGCCGCCGAAGGGAGCCGGGCGGAACGTCGGCCGCCCGTGCCAGCTCGCAGGGGCTTCCCGTGGCCGCTAGGCCCACCTTTGGGACATTGGTGGCGCTATTCTCGGATCACTAGGCCCACCTTTGGGACATTGGTGGCGCTGGAGCGCCCTGGATGTCCCAAAGATGGGCCTCAGTACGAGGCAAACCGGCGGGTTAGTCATCTGCGGGCGCATGGGCGCGGGAATTGGTGCGGGACTCTGGCGGGCGGGAAGCCCCGCTGTGGCAATCCGCGCATCGTTGTTGCCAGGGGTCGGCGCCGATGCGCCCGGACAGCCCGGTCCGGGCGCGCCATTTGCGATGAAGCCGTTAGGGTCGTTACGAATTGCGCTTGAGCGCCTAGCCGCCTCCGGTAACGTTCATAGGGACATTTGGTGCTCGGAGACGGCGTCGCGTCTGGAGCAAGGATTTCGGTGACAGCGCCATGAACAGGACAGAGCAGGCCGGAGACGGGCAGGCCGGAGACGGGCAGGCCGGAGACGGGCAGGCCGGAGACGGGCAGGCCGGAGCCGGGCAGGCCGGAGACGGGCAGGCCGGAGACGGGCAGGCCGGAGACGGGCAGGCCGGAAGCGGGCAGGCCGGAAGCGGGCAGGCCGGAAACGGGCAGGCCGGAGACGGGCAGGCCGGAAACGGGCAGGCCGGCGGAGTCCCTGAGATCGTGATCGCGCCCGCGCGTCGGGACGTCCGCCCGGGTCACGATGGCGATGTGGTGTTCGAGGTCCGCGAGATTTCAGATGGTGGCCGCGCTTTGCCGGTCTTTACGACTGTCGGGCGGCTGGTGGCGACGCTTGGCCCTGACCAGCCGTGGATAGCGCTGCCGCTGCGAAACGTCCAGGCAATTATGGGCAGCGCGGGCGTGGACAGGGTCCTGATCGATCCCCTGGCCCAGCCCGGCGCATGGAAGTGGCAGGCAAGCGACTTGAGCGCCCTGACGGGGAGGCTGTGATGCCCTACGTGACCGACGGCGGCGGCGGCGGCGATGGGTTTCAGGTCGTGATGTCCGACCTGCTCGATGCATCGGCCACTTTCCGGTCCGAGGCCGCGACGTACAAGGCGATCATGCCGACCGACGGCCCCGCATGCCCGGACGGTGGCGACGGCGCGTTCAATCAGAGCCTTCAGGTCGTGGTTCAGATGATCGGCGCCCTGCACCTCCAGGCCGCGGGGGTGATGGAGGTCGATGCCGCCAAGCTGAAGCAGGCGCACGACAATTACGCGCACACAGAAGAGAGCATTACGCAGCTCTGCAACCAGATCAGCTCCCCACTCAAGATCAACTGACGACAGCGAGGGCGAGCCGTGGCCGGTACCACTTCCCTGCCGACGAAATCTCTGCTGCCCCTGGCCTCGTTCGCCCATAACTGGGTGGGCGGCGACATCCACGGGCTCGGCGCGTTCGCCAGCACGCTGTATCGCTATGTGCCCGACATGGAGGACGTGGTCACGGCCCTCAACAAGAAAGTGGGCCAGATCGTCACCGACGCGGGCTGGCGGGGCACCGCGGCTCAGGCGTTCACCGGCAACTGGGAGCAGATCTCGGCCGAGATCAACGCCATCGGCCTGGTGGTCATCGAGACCGGGAGCGTCGTCGACCAGCTCGCCGCGGACCTGTCCAGGATCGAGAATGCGCTGGAGCGAGCCGCTGCGATGGCGCAGGCGCACGGCGTCCAGATCGGCGCTGACGGGCAGCCGCCGCAGGTCTGCTACGCCGACAAGACACGGGAGGACTGGCGAGTCGGCTATGCGTCGTTCTACCAGCGGTGCAAGGCCGACGCGGAGGATGCCAGGGTCCAGGCGGCGGGCGCGCTGGTAAAACTCGGCCACGCGGTCACCTCGGGCAAGCCGGGAAAGCCGGGCGACGCCGGAGGTGACCCCGGCGGGGCGGGGACGAAAGTTGTCGAAGGGAATACGATCGGCGACCTCCTGGCCGACTTGCTGGCCGCCAAGACTACCTACACCAACCAGGTGGCTGACAAAGTGGCCGAGGCCACAGGCAAGCTGACCAAGGCGCAGAAAGAATGGCTGGCGGCGCAGGCGGCTGCCCGGCAGGCGAACGGCCGGTTCGGAGTGATGCCCGACGACGTCAAGGGGACGCTGAAGGACGTCAAGACTGAACTCGCGTCGGTGGAAGATGCTCTGACCAAGGCGCAGGGCGGCGAGAACGCGATCTCGAAATTGTTCGGCACCCGCCTCGATGACCTGCCGGGCTTGGGCAAGGTCGTCGACGGGCTCCCTGGCGGACTCGGTGATGCCAAACTGCTGTCCAAGGCACTCGACCTGCCTGTGGTGGACGTCGTCGCCGGCGGCCTCAGCACCGTCATCAACGCTCAGCAGGACATCGGCAAGGGGGTACCGGCCTGGGCGGCCTACCCGCTCGAGACCGGGGTCACGGTGGGCTCCATCGCCCTGGCCACTACGGTCGGCGGAGCGGTTGCCGGGCTCACGATCTTCGCGGGCGCGCCGGTGGCCGGCGTGGTCGCGGGCGTCGCCGCGGCCGGCGTGGTCGCCTACGGCGTCGGCGATTTCGCACACAACTACATCGCCGACTTCGGTGAGCAGTGGAAGGAGCATGGGGTGCTGGGAGTCGTCACCGATTTCGGCGCGGCCGGGGCCGACACTTGGAATGACACCAAGCACCTGGCTTCCGACGTCGGTAACGTAGCGAGCAGCGCGTGGCACGGCATTACCTCCCTCTTCTAAGCTGGAGGCGCGGATGGGCCGGCTCGATCGTTCCGCTGGCAAGCTCCAGGGAAGGACCACGCTGCTGCTGACCGCCGACCCCGGCGACACACTCCTCGACGCGGCCCGGCTGTACGACCCGCACGTGCGTCCCTGGCGCGGCCGGCTGATCTTCCGCAACGGAGTGCTGCTATTCGGGCCGGTGCCAGTGACCCCCGAACTGGCGCAGCAGGCCGGGCTGCCGGCCGGAATGGCGGTCGCCTACTACGCCGACGCCGCCCTGCAAAGGCACAGGGAACGACGCAGCGGCGAGGCCAAGAAGTTCGACGGCGACCGGCTGGTCCGGGGCCTGGCTGACCGGCTCGGGGGTAGCGTCAAGTACGCAGGGACGCCGCCGGACCTGGCTCTGGTCACGTCCGTGTACAGCGAGCAGGCCGTGGCCCCTGACCAGGTGATCGAGGTACTAAGTCCTTATGGCGGCAACTTCAAGGTGCAGGACCAGGCCAAGGACTCGTACAGCCTCAGCGGCAAGGGGACCTATTTCTATGTCGCTTACTGGTCGCCGCGGCTGTACCGGGAGCCGGACGCTCCGCCTGCCGTCGGCGCGATGCGTTCCCGCCCGCTGCATCACTGGGATCTGCACTCGGGCACGAGCAGGAAGCACATCGCGCCCGAACTGGCCCGCAAGGTCGGCGAGGCGGCGCTCGCGCTCGCTCATCGGGCTGGCGGCGTCGCGCTGGACGTGCTCGGATTCCCGATCAGCAGCGCCGACGATCAGCTGCCACGCTAGCGTGCCTTCGCCCGGGCATTCCCGATGAGCCGGATCGCGGCAGTGCTGCTTGGCGGAGCAGCCGCCATAGCCGCCGTGACCGTGATGGCTCCGCAGACTTCGGCGGCGGCTGCGCACAGACCGTCGCATAGCGCGTCGCCCCGACCATCGTCCAAGGGGTCGCCCAAGGGGTCGCCTGAACCGTCGCCCACGAGTCCGGCCGGACAAAGGCATAAGCACGTCAAGCCGCCTTTCCCGCAGCCGGTGGCGACCATGCCGAAGCCGACAAGGAACTGCCCTGGTCGGCGCGCGGCCGCGCGGGTCACCAGGAAGCCGTGGGCACAGCGGGCGCTGGGCTTCAGCAACGTGTGGCCGCTGACGCAGGGCCAAGGCATCACCGTCGCGGTGGTGGATAGCGGCGTCGACTACAGCAGGCAGCTCGCCGGCCGGGTCACCGCCATCGATCTCACCGGGACAGGACTGGCCGACTGCGTAGGGCACGGCACGGCGGTAGCGGCGATCATCGCGGCCAGCGACATTCAGGCTGAGGGCACGCCGTTCGAGGGCGTGGCGCCGGACGCGCGGATCTTGTCGGTCAAGGTGAACTCAGATGAGACCGGCAGCAGGCGCCTCCTGGCCGAGGGAATCCGGGACGCGGCCCTGCTGGGCGCCCAGGTCATCAATGTCTCGATCACCTCGCCCAACACCCCGGCGCTCCAGTCGGCGGTGGCGTTCGCGCTGAAAAAGGACGTGGTGATCGTGGCCTGTGGCGGCAATGACAGCGCCGCCACGGGCAAAGGCCCGTTCTATCCGGCGAGCTATCCCGGCGTGCTGTCGGTCGGCGCGGTGGACTCAAGCGGGGCGCTGGCGCCGTTCTCCGACCGGAAGTCCCGCGTGGCGGTGACGGCGCCAGGCGTGGACGTCACCAGCGCGTTCCCCGGCGGCTACGCGCAGGACGACCTGATCGGGACCAGCTATGCCACGCCCTTCGTGTCAGGGGTCGTCGCGCTGGTGCGGTCGCGCTACCCAGGGCTGAGCGGGCCGCAGGTCGTGGCAAGGATCGAGGCGACCGCCGACGGCGGAACGGGTCAGGGAACCGGCGGCGGCCTGGTCAACCCCGTCGAGGCAGTCACCGCGATTCTCGGCGGCGGATCCGCCTCGAAACCGGCGCCGACGGCCACCGGGCCAGTCTCGGTGTCAAGGAAGCCGCCGCCTGACCGGACGGCCCGCGCTGCCTTTGAGGTGGCCGGCGGCTCCCTCGGCGCCGCGGCCCTTGTCGTGCTCGGCGCTGTCGTCGGCCGAGGTGGCCGGCGGCGACGCTGGCGGGCCGGGCGGATGCCGGAGTCCGTCAGCGGCGGCTCCGTCGACGGCTCGTGGCCGTGGCCGTAGCGGCTCAGCCGGATGGCGTGCCCAGCGTGCCCGCCTCGTCATCGAGCAGGGCGACCTGGACCAGCCGGCTGCCCGTACGGCGTTCGACGAAGAAGCCACGGCCGGGCGGCTGAGCCTGTGGCTTGACGCCGCCGATCAGCGCGCCCTCGTCCTTGCTCCCTGACATGATCATCCCGGGAGAGCCCATCTCGCGGACACGCTGGATGATCGGGTCGAATGTGGCCCGCCCGGCTCCGCCTGCCGAGCGGGCCAGGATCAGGTGCAGGCCGATGTCGCGGGCCTGGGAGACAAAGTCGGCGATCGGGAGCAGCGGGTTGGTGGGCCCGGCCACGAGATCGTAGTCATCGACGATCAGGAACAGGTCAGACCCCGCCCACCAGGAGCGGTTGCGGAGTTGCTGTGGCGTGAGGTCCGGCGGCGGCAACCGCGGCGTGAGTGCCTCGCGCACGTCCAGGATCAGGGATGCGGCGGCGGCCGAGGAAGCGGCGTAGCCGATCCGGTGCTCAGAGTCCGCGCTGTCCAGCAGCGACCTGCGGTAGTCGATGAAGATCAGCCGGGCCTGGTCAGGCGTGTACCGGTCGGTCACGCTCTCGGCGACCAGGCGCAGCAGGTTCGACTTCCCGCACTCGGTGTCGCCGAAGATCAGCAGATGGGCGTCGGCGCTGAAGTCGAGCAGCACCGGCGAAAGGGTGCTCTCGTCCAGCCCGAAAGGTATCTTCATGCCGGTCTGCGCGGCGCCGGGCAGCGCGGTCACCGGCAGCGAGTCAGGAAGCAGCCGCACCCGTGGTGCGCGGCCGGCGGACCAGGACATAGCAACCGTCTCGGCCAGCTTCTGCACGCCCTCGGCTAGCGTGTCAGGTTCGGGCTGGGAGTCGATACGTGGCAGTGCGGTCAGGAAATGCAGGCCGTCGCGGGTCATGCCGCGGCCCGGGGTCTCGGGGATGTTCGCCACTAGCTTCCGGTCGATCTCGGATTCGAACGGGTCGCCCAGCCTCAGCTCCAGCCTGGTGCCGAACAGGTCGCGGATCGCGGGCCGGAACTCTGACCACTTGCCGGCGGACGCCACGACGTGCACGCCGTAACTCAGGCCCCTGGCGGCGATCGCCGTGATCTCCGGTTCGAGTTCCTCGAAGTCCTGGCGCAGCGTCAGCCAGCCGTCCACGACCAGGAACACATCCCCGAATCCGTCGCCGGCGATTTCGCCCCTTGCGCGCATGGTCCGGTACGCGGAGATCGACTCGATGCCCCGCGAGGCGAAATCGAGCTCACGGCGAACCAGGACACCCCGTACCTCCGCGACGGTGCGCCGGACCCGGGTCGGGTCAAGCCGGGTCGCGACACCGCCCGCGTGCGGCAGCGCGTCCAGGCTGCCTAGCGCTCCGCCGCCGAAATCGAGACAGTAAAACTGCGTTTCGGCCGGTGTGTGCAGCAGCGCCATCGAGCAGATCAGGGTCCGCAGCATGGTGGACTTGCCGCTGCGGGGCGCCCCGACGACCGCCGCGTGACCGGAGGCCGCGGAAAGGTCGACCCACAGCGGGTCACGGCGCTGTTCATACGGCCGGTCCACGATCCCGACTGGCGCGCGCAGCCGGCCCCGCAATTTTTCCTCCTGGACTGTATATCCGAGCTGCTGGGCGGACATCAGCGTCGGAAGGAGCTGATCAAGCGTGGGCGGCAGGCCAAGCGGCGGCAGCCAGATCTCGTGTGCTCGCGGCCCGTGCCCGGCTAGCTGGCCAATCAGGATGTCAAGCAGGCTTTCGGCCCGGCTAGCCTGGTCGGCTGGCCTGGGTGCCGGGTCAGCGCCGGCCAGTGGGGGCGGTACGTACTGCGGACCGAACGGCGCGACTGACGGGCGTGTAATTGGCTGCCGCGTCCGGGCTGACACTGGGGTGGCGGGCCCGGAGACGTAAGCAGCCTTGAACCTGGTCATGTTGTCGGTGCCGCACTTCAGGTACCCGCTGCCCGGCTGGCGGGGCAGTTCGTAGGCGTCGGGCACGTTGAGCACCACGCGCGATTCCATGGCCGAGTTCGTGCGCAGGCCGATCCGGTAGTCCAGGTGCGCGTCGAGACCGCGCAGCTTGCCTTCCTCAAGGCGCTGCGAGGCAAGAAGCAGATGCACGCTCAGGGACCGGCCCAGCCGGCCGATCTTCACGAACAGGTCGATGAACTCCGGCCGGGCCGACAGCAACTCGGAGAACTCGTCAATGACCACGAACAAGGAAGGCACGGGTGCCAGGCCGGCGCCCGAGCCTTTCTCGCGGGCACTGGTGTAGTCGCGGATCGAGGCGTAGCCGCTCGCCCGCAGTAGTTCCTGTCTGCGGTTGAGCTCGCCGTCGAGGGCGTCGTGCATGCGGTCAACCAGCGGAAGCTCGTCCGCCAGGTTGGTGATCACGGCGGACACGTGCGTCAGCCGTTCCAGTCCGCCGAAGGTGGCGCCGCCCTTGAAGTCCACGAGGACGAAGTTGAGCACGTCGGAAGGGTGCGTCAGGGCCAGGCCCGATACCAGCGTCCGGAGCAGCTCGGACTTGCCCGAGCCGGTCGCGCCGATGACCAGCCCGTGCGGGCCCATGCCGCCCTGACCTGATTCCTTGATATCGAGCTCGACCGGCTGGCCTTCAGCGTCGCTGCCGATCGGCACCCGCAGCCGGTCGCGGTGCGGTCGCGGCTGCCACAGTGCCCGCAGGTCGAGGGCGAAGGGATTGCGGATTCCTAGCAGCGAGGTCAGCGTGGTGTCCGCGGCGAGCGGGTCGTCGGCCGCGCCGCCCGAGGGCCGCAGCGGCGCAAGCTGCCTGGCGAGTGCCCCGGCCTCGGCGAGCGACATCGAGTCGGGGACGCCGGTCGGCGTGCGCACCTCAGCGCCGGTGCGGTCCTTTTCGACCACGTCGATTCCGCTGGCGGTCACGCTCAGGCGCAGTGCCGGGGCAGCCGGGGATGGCGCGGCCGGCGGCGCGCCAGGAGTACCCGGGAAAAGGTCGATGACCACGGCGCCCTCTATACCGTCGGTGCCAAGCCGGGACTCGGCGATCTGATCTCCGCCGTCAACGAGCACTACATGAAAGGGACGCGCGGCCGAACTGCCCGGAGTGAACGGCGGCCGCCCGGCAAGCTCCGCGCTCAGGAGCGCCTCGAGCCGTGGCAGGCTGGATGTCATCAGGCGGACCGGTCCTGCCCCGTCGCTCTCCGTCGGGTGCTGGTTGTGCGGCAGCCATTTCATCCATTGCCACCACCACATCCGCGGCGGCGCTGCGCACACGCTGATGCGGAGGTCGTCGGGGGAGTGGAGGATCGCGAGCTGTGCGATCATCGCCCTGACCATGCCGTAAACCGTCTCGGTATCACCGCTCAGCGCGATACGTGCGAAGGCGCGCAGCGAGATCCCGATCGGCAGGCCGGGTACGCTGCTGTGGGCCCGGATGAACCGCCGCAGGGCTCCGGCGCACAGCGGATCTAGATCCTCGACCGGCTTCGTGTCGGGTGGCACGAGCCTGACTGCCAGGGGCTGCGTCCCGGTGCCGATCCGAAGCTTGGCGAAATCCGCCCCGGACGAGCGTCGCTCCCAGATCCGCCGCAACCCTGGGTCGGCCAGCAGGGCGGCGAGCGCGCCGGGGCCGGGGCTGACCCATTCGAGCGCTTCCCGCTGGGCCTGCGCGGCCGTGCGCACCTTTCGCCGCACCTGGCCCAGATAGCGCAGATAGTCCCGGCGCAGGCCGTTGAGCTTCTGGTTACGCTCGCCCCGGCCGCGTCCCATCTGGGTGAGCATCATGCCGCCCATTCCCAGGGCCATCGCGCCGCCGCCTACGTAAAGGATCTTGTTCGAGCTGTTACCGAAGAACATCGATCCCATCCCGACCATCATCGCGATCATCGGAAGGTACATCAGCGTCTGCCTGAAGCTGTCCGGCGCGGCCTCGGGGATTTCCGGCGGGGACTCGAGCCGGATCTCGCCGGCGGGAAGCTCCGGCGGATCGGGCTGCTCGGTCCGGCGGACGACAACGGTGCTCATGACTTACCATTTTAGGGAGGCATTTCCGGCCCGGCGGGCGATGCGGAAATGCATGGCCGGTGCCGTTATGAGACCGTAGGCGGGGCCGCTGCCGCCATTACGTGAACCCCGGCAACCCAGAGAATGGGCGCGGGCGGCCGTTTGCAGAAGGAGGCACATGGCGTCGGCAGCCGCCTCGGACCTGTGCCGGGTGACCGTGGTCGGGCCGTCCAGGCGGGTTGACATTGCGCTCCCGTACTATGTGACGTTCGCCGACCTGTTTCCGACGGTGGCCAGGTTCGCTGGCATTGAGGGACCAGATTGGGTTGGGGAAAAAGGCGGGTGGGTGCTGCAGCGCCTCGGCGAGGAGCCGTTCGCGCCGGCCATGACCCCGCAGCAGGTCGGCCTGGTTGACGGCGAGCTGATCTACCTGCGGCCGCATCGCGCGCAGTTGCCCCTGATGGCGTTCGACGACGTAGCCGACGTGATCGCGAGCGGGCTGAGTGAACAACCGGGCCGGTGGGCGGCTCGCCACGCCCGCTGGGTGATGCTGGGCGCCGGCCTGGTGGCGCTGGCTGCCGGAGCGGTGTTCATACTGCGCTGCGGGCCGCCGTGGCCGGTGCCCGCGCTGGCATCGGCGGTGTTCGCTGTCGGGCTGCTCCTCGCCGTCCTCGCGGTGTCGAGAGCCTGGGGTGACTCGCTGGCTGGGGCGTTGCTCGGCTACGCGGCGATCCCCTATGCGTTCCTTGCCGGGCTGCTGGGGACAGCCGGGGCGATACCGCTCGCCCGCATTGGCGCTGCGCACGTGCTGTCGGCGTTCGGCGCGGCGGCACTCGCCGCGGTGCTGGCCGCCGTTGCCTCGGCCGAGTTGCCGCTGTATTCCGGCGTCGTGCTCGCGTCGCTGCTCGCCGTGGCCGCGGCATGGATCGGGTCAGCGTTCGGCATCGGCTTCGCCGCCGCGGCGCTCGTGGTCGCGGTTCTCGCATTGGCTTTGACCCCCTTGATTCCCTCGGTGTCGTTCCGCCTGGCGCGGATGGCGCTTCCGCAGGTGCCCGCAGACGCGGGCGACCTGAGGCGGGACACGCTCACCATTGACGGGGCGAAGGTGTTCGCCCGGACGGCGTCAGCTGACCGGTTCGTGACCGGCGTCGTGTCGGGCATCGGCCTGGTGGGGGCAGCCGCGACGGGAGCGCTTGCCTTGACCCGGAGCTGGCTCGGCCTTACCGCCTGCGCCGTGCTGGCGTGCGTGCTGCTGCTGCGCTCCCGGCTGTTCCGCGGCGTCGGCCAGCGGCTCTGGCTGCTGGTTCCCGGCTTCGGCGGTTTGCTGCTGCTCGCTGTCGGCCAGATTCACGGGTCATCCCAGGCACAGCACCTCACGCTCGCGCTCGGGCCGCTTGCCGCCGGCGTCGCGGTGGCAGTCGGCGTTGGCCTGTGGCTGCCAGGACACCGGCCATCGCCGATCTGGGGCAGGATCGCCGATGTCGCTGACACCGCGCTGATCATCAGCCTGATTCCGCTGGCACTCGGCGTCGCCGGGGTCTTCGGCAAGGTACGCGGACTGGGCGGCTGACATTGTGGTGGCTGACACCGTGACGGCACGGCTGGCTTCATGACCATGCAGAGCCGCAGGGACCTGCTGCAGGCCCACAGGCTGATGACCCAGCGGGCGGCGCTGGCGCTGCTGCGCGGCGAGCCCGATGTCCCTGACCAGCCGTTGCGCCGCCTGAATGTGGCGGTGTTTGCCAGCGTGCTAGTCGCTGTGATCGTCACCGTGCTGTTCTTCATCTGGGGCCTGATCGGCCATGGCGGCTCTCCGCTGCTTGATCGGCCCGGCACCCTGGTCATCGACAACCAGACCGGCACCCCGTTCGTGTTCTGCAAGCACCACGAGCTCTGCCCTGTCGTGAACTATGCGTCGGCCCGGCTGGCGCTGGACAGCACGTCGCCGGATCAGCAGACGGTGAGCCAATCGGCACTCGCGAAGTTCCGCCGCGGGCCGCTGATCGGCATTCCCGGGCTGCCGCAGCCGTTGCCCGACTCCAGCCTGCTCGTCCGACAGCCCTGGTCGGTGTGCACCGTGCAGCGGACAACCGCGAGCGGCACGCACGCTGTTACCGCCTTGGCCGGTGGCATCGCGGTGAACGGCCGGCCGCTGGGGAATAGCGCCCTGGTGGCACGGGCGCTCGGCCAGGACTGGGTGATATGGAATGGCCAGCGCATGGCGATCCAGCCGGCCTTGCTCCCGGCATTGAATGCCGCCCAGCTGGTGGCGCAGGTGCCTGCGGTCTGGCTCAACGCGCTGCCAGAGGGACCGGCGTTCGCGCCGCCAGCGATACCGCACCAGGGCAGGACGGTATCTGGTCCGGCCGGTACTCGCGTGAAAGTCGGGCAGGTCTTTCAGGTATCGGAGGTCGTGGGCACCCGGTACTACGTGATGCTCGATGATGGCCTGGCTCCGATCACGCAACTGCAGGCGCAGCTCATAGCTTTCGAGGGGGGCGGGCCGGGGCGCGCCACGCTGAGCTCGTCCAAGGTCAGCGGCCACCTGTCGGCGGTTAAGGTGCCAGGCGGCGGCCTGCCGGCCGGCATCCCCTCGGTCACGACGCCGCGTCCGGTCCTGCCGCTCTGCGTGGTGTACTCCGCAGCAGGGGGCAGCCTGACCAGGCAGGTCGAGATCGGGGGGCACCTGCCGCGCGAAGGCGTGCCGACCAGAGCGCCTGGTGACATCGGCCAGGTCGCGCTCCCGCCTGGTGCCGGCGCGCTGGTCGGGGAAGACCCGGGAACCGGCCCTGACCCCGGGGTGATCAGTTACTTCCTGGTGGCGGACGGCCGTAGATTCGCCCTGGCCTCGACCAGGGTGGCCGGCGTGCTCGGCTACCGCCTCTCGCAGGCCGTGCTCTTGCCCGGAGGCGTGGTGCGGCTCATACCGCAAGGGCCTGCGCTCGATCCGGCGCAGGCCGCTAAGCCGGCCCGAACAGGCGGATGATGATCATGGTATTTCGCGGCGTTTCCAGCCGGTCATAACAGCCAGGGGTGACCGATCATGGATAGGCGAGGGGAAAGCGTCTTGGTTTCCCCGTCGGCTCGTTGATCCGGCGCCGCATCCCTGTCCCCGTCGTGGCTATCATGGAGCCTGGCGGGAATGGCCCCGGTCCCTTGGATAAGCCGGGCGCACGGCATAGCGCGAATTGGCGCAGATGCAGGAGGTGGGGCATGGCTGGACAGGTAACTGTAAACAGAGCGGCGATGGTGACCGCTGCCCAGCAGGTCGAGAGCGCGCTCGGAGAGATCCGCGGCCAGCAGGCCAGGCTGGTCGGCATCCACGAGTCGCTGCAGGGTGGCTGGCAGGGTGAGGCGTCCGCCGCGTTCACCAACGCTTTCAACGAGTTCAATAACGACTTCGGCATCGTGATCAACGCGCTCAACGGGATCCACGAGCGGCTCGTCGGCAGTCACAGCAACTACAACACCGTTGAATCAGCGAACACGACGTCGGCGAGTAAGCTCGCTGGCCTCCTGAACAGGTAGGAGACCAAGGATGAGCGACTACACAGCGGTACAGTTCGGCGCGATGCAGACCGCCGAAGGTGACTTCGCCGCGACGTACCAGGCGCTGCAGAGCACGCTGACCTCGCTGGAGGCTCAGCTTCAGTCCAGCCTGAGCGAGTGGACTGGCGAGGCGCAGACGGCGTACTACGCGGCGAAAAAGAAGTGGGATGCGGCCGCGGCCGACATGGCGACCGTGGTATCGCAGCTCAGCCAGGTCGTCGGGGTCGCCAATGAGAACTACATGAACGCCGAGCGGGCCAATACGGCGATGTGGTAATGGACGCGATCCAAAGCCAGATGCCGCTGACGGACCAGGAGAGGCTCGACAGCCAGGTACCAGCCAGCGGGGGTCAGGGCGCGTACAACCCAGACGGATCGGGTAAAGTCAATGACTTCCATCCATCTGGGCTGCCCCACTCGACCTGGCCTCCCGGCCTGTCGGCTGACGGGCATTTCAGCGTGCACCGTGACACCATCACCAAGGTAGCCAACCACATGGCTGGCGATCTGGCCGCGCTACGCGATGCGCTGAGCACGCTAAATGGCACCGGCGCTGGCGGCGCCACGCTTGGCGGCTGGGAAACCGCCGATGGGATGGGCAATAACGCCGGCCAGGCCTATTACGGGATCTCCACGTTCTACCAGCGGCTGAATGACGTCTACGACCAGGTGATGGGTTATCTGCACCAGACGGCCGCCAACTACGCCGACGCCGAGGCCACGACGGCGACCGCGGCGAACAAGGTGGGCGCAAGCACCACGTAGGCGTACTGAGCGGCAGCCTTGGCGGCAAGGGCGGCAGGGAGAAAGCAATGCGAATCGGCGATGGCGGTGGGTGGGGCGCGATCACCGGCGACACCTACCAGATCAAGACCATGGCGGTCACGCCCGCATCCGCTAGCGGTATGAAGGCACAGGAGATCGAGGCCCTGTTTTCCTACCTGGACCCTTCGGCCGTAGCCGAGGCCGGGCATGCGCACGCGGCGGCGGCCAGAACCCTTGTGATGGTCGCAGAATCGCTGATCGCGCATGCCCAGGCACTCTCGGGTGGCTGGAACGGTACGGCCGCTCAGGCCTCAGTCGCCGCTTTCCGGCAGCTCCACGCAACGGCCGTGCAACTGGCGCAGGCGTCCGCGCAGACTGGCGAGGTGCTGACCTGGCTGGGAGAGACCATCCTGCCCTACTACAAAAACTGGAAAGCCCCGAGCAACGGCATCATGGGCACTGTCGAGAGTTTTTTCGGCAGTAACCCGCAGGACCATGCGGCGCAGCAGGTCATGGAGCGGCTCAACGACCGGCTCAGCCAGGCCAACGCGGGCTTGCCAGCCAGCGTCAGCTTCACCCCGCCGAAGATCGGCGGTACCGGGCACGCCGCGCCCGCTTCCAGCGGTTCAGGCCCGAACGGCGGGGTCGGCGCCGCGGTCGCGAGCTCCAGGCTCGCGGGCGGCGTGGGCGGGCCGGTCAGCCCGGCAAGCGGCAGCGAGCGCGGCATCACCGCCGTTGGTGGTGGCAACCCCGGTCCAGGCGGCAGTCTCGGCCTTGTGCCGACAGCGCCTGGCGGTGGCGGGCACACGCTGCCACCCACGCATCTCGCGGGATTTCCGCTTGGCGGCGGTACGCCTCCCGGCGTGGGCGGCTTGCCTGGTGGTGGCGGTGGCCTTCCTGGGGGTGGTCTGCCTGGGGGTGGTCTGCCTGGTGGTGGCGGTGGCCTGCCTGGGGGCACAGGCTCGGGTGGCGGCGGTGTCATCCTGAGCGGGCCCGGGCCTGCCGAGCCTATGCCGGGACCTGGCCAGGGGAGCGGTCCGGGAGCGGGCGGCGATCCGGTTGAAGGCACGCCTCCTGGCGAAGTCGGTGCGTTCCCCGGTGGTCCTGGCGGTTACGGCGCCCCGGGCAGCAGTGGCGACGAGGGCGCTCCAGGAGGTCCGAGCCTGGTCGGCGAGGACGCGGCGTTCCAGTCCGACCCGGGTGCGTTCATGGGCTCCGACGGGATGATCGGCACCGGGCCGGGGATGACCGAGGGCGAATTCGGGTCTCGCTACACCGGAGCGACCGGTTTCATAGGCGATGACTCGGCCCAGCCGGGTGAGGGTCTGCCTATGGCTGGAGGCTCGGGGAACGGGCGGCGCGAGAACGACCGCTACCGGCAGGCCTGGATGACCGAGGACCTCGATACCTGGGAAGGCCCGGCCGCATAACGGCTGACTAGCCTGCCAGGCTCTCGGGTCATTCCTCGGCGAAGTGGTAGGTAGCGCGCGCCGGTAGGCCTGGCATTCGGTGCCCTGATGGAGCCTGCAGGCGGTCTCCAGGCGGTCAAGCAGCCCTTCTCGCAGGATGCGCAGCCTCGTCTCCGCGCCGTCGGTGCCAGGTGTCCACGTGGCGGGCGGTGTGGTGGCTGTCACGCGGCATGATACGAGGGTCGACGAGTGCCCGAGGCGCCCGATTCTTGACAGGAGCCCGTCAAGGGCAGTGAGGTGCGGCTCGCTGGCCGTTGCTTCGCGCCAGGTGAAACAGAACGTCGGTGCGTCGGGGATGACGGTCGGGAAGGTACGTCCGGTCAAAGTTCCGCGACACGTTCCTGGTCAGGGCGGTGACGTCGTTGACCGGCACAGGGCGGGCGGGCGCTGCTAACTCGCCGGGAGCGGCAGCCGCCCTCGCTGCGCCCGCGCCTCCGGCCGCCGCCAGTTCTCGCCCGGAGGACGGCAGCCTTCGCTGTCTGCGCCCGCTGTCTGCGCCCGCTGTCTGCGCCCGCTGTCCGCCGCTAATCCGCCCGGTGCGGCGACTGCGACCCTGCGGCGACTGCGACCCTGCGGCGGCCGCGGCTTGCGGCGGCTGCCCGGCGGCAACGTCGCGCCTGCGCTGCTGCTGGCACGCCACCGGCCACAGCAACGTCGCCGCGTTCTTGCCGCCAGGGCGGCAACGTCGCTCCTGCGCTGCTGTCGGCCAGGCGCCGCGAACAGCAGCGAAAGCGCGGCACTGCCGCGGGCCGGCCGGCCGGGCCGTTGCCGCTGGCGGCTGAGGCGGCCTGCCCGGCGCCGGAGCTGAGCGGGTGACGGGAGCGGGTCAGCGGCGGGCGGCACGGACGGGCCGCAACGCGCTCAGCCAGGCAGCAAGCATCCCGTCCGCGCCGCCGGGCCGCGCCCTCGCAAGGTTCACGGCAAGTCAGCCCGGCGGCGAGCCGCTCCGGAAAAGGCCTGAAACTGTAACCGCGACCCAGCTAGCTACGCTTGGTGAATAGCTACAGCCGAGCAGCAAATGCTCCGTTCCCACGTTGGCGTGCCCGCGTTGCCGCGCTTCCCGCCGCGCGAGTTCGATCGCACGCCCGGCCCGTGACGTGTACGGTACCCACCAGGACGGCGGTGACCAGGTCGTTCAGCCGCAGCGAATCCGCCATAAAGCCCCGCCCCCTCAGATAGGCATAATCTATCTCAAGAAACGCCATCGCTTTCCGGGGAGTGTTGTCGTTGCGGGGAAAGTTCTCAGCAGATAGGCCGGAAATCCTCCTGGGAACGGAATGCCAGTAACTTAGTGCGGCCGGGCGACTCCCGTGGGGCTGAAGGGCTAGCGACCCACGGCGACCCGAGTCATGCGTGGCGTCCTGTGAGGGGCGTGGCGAAGCGCAGTCAGGGGCACGTGCAGGCCGGGCTATTGAGCCGCGTGATACGAGTTCCGGGGTGCCGGCTCTGTTTTTGAAGCGGAAGGCAACATCGCTGGCAGCACTTTCGCGAGCTGTCAGGGGACCCCGCGCGGTGCGCTCGATTATATGTAGTTGAACTGGCCCGGGTTGCCAGCCTTCCGTGGTCACCAAGCGCCCTCACGGATTGTGCCGCGAGGGATGTACTCGGACTGGACAGAATCGAAAACCGGCAGGCCTTCCGAAGCGACTGGCTCGGGCGGTTTGGCGGCACTCGACATCAGTGCGGCTGGAATGTGCACCTCGACGGTAGTGCCGCCGCCCGGCGGCTGACTAATCGTGACGTGGATGCCGTGCCGAGCTGCCAGGTGCGCGACAGCGTATAGGCCCATAGGCCCACCTACCGCCGCCTGCGCGAGCGGTGGATCAGCCAGCTGCGCATTGAGCTGCCGCAGCTGCCCCTCCGGCATGCCCATTCCGCGGTCCGTGATGCTGACTAGCCAGCCGCCGCCGCGGGCAGTGCGCCCGGACATGCTCACCTGGGTCATCGACGGCGCGAACGTGGTGGCGTTGTCCAGCAGTTCGGCGAGCATGTGCACGATGTCGACCGCGGCGGTCGCGGTGACCGCCGCGCTTGCGGTGATGGAGAAAGTCGGCTCGACGTCGAGGACGACCCGGCCGTACTGCTCGATCTCGGAGATGGCGGCCCGCAGCAGGTCCACCAAGGTCACAGGCTCGGTCCAGCGGAGCGGTGCCTGATCGCCCGCGAGTACAAGCGCGCTATCTGAGATCCGCCGCATCCGGGTGGCCAGATGATCAATCTCGAATAGCGCGGCCAGTCGTTCCGGGTCAGCCTCATCGCGTTCGAAGCGGTCGATCAGCCACAGCAAAGGTTCCACCAGGGAACTGTTGCGTCGTAAGAAGGTGACGAACATCGCATTGAGGCTGCCGCGCCCCCTGGCCTCGTCTCCGGCTAGCCGCACCGCTTCCTGGTGGGCCCGGTCCACCGAGCGCACCATGGATCTGGAAATGATCACGGTGGCTACTACGACAAGGAACATTGCGGCCAGCACCAGGCCGGCGGTGACCATCGCTGACCGCGTGGCGCTTCGACGCATGTCCTGGGAATAAGCAACTATCCAAGCCGCCAGCGGCTGCTCGGAATGGCGCATCCAGCCGACCGTGAAGGACATCCCGGCTGCCCATTGCTCGCTGGCCGAGCTGCCGAGGGCAAGTGCGCCGTCGCCGGCTGCTGTCGCACGCCGTTCCACCGTCCGCGCCTGATCGGCCAGCGGCTGGGCGAAGGTGTCGGTAAGAGCACGGTTTTGCTCTGGGGTAGCTGAGCTGCGGAAAGATGCGAGGTCATTTGCTTGCTGTGACTCGGCGGCGGTCAGTGCGGTCAGTGCCGCAGGCCCGAAGTGTCCCTCGGCGAGCGCCACGTCGAGTATGGCCTGCTGCAGGGAGGCGTGGTCCTCCATCCTGAACAGCGAATCGAGCGTGCGCGCGCTGGTGATGAGGGCGAGGTTGCCGCTCACGTCAGCGATGCCGTTGTTGACCCCGAACAGGCTCCCGATCGCCATGGAATATCTATTGATGACGGTCAGCGCGGTAGCCTGGCTCAGCGCCGCAGTGCTGCGCAGACCAGGTAGCTTGGCAATGTTGCCGAGGATCGTGGCCGCGCTCGACCGCATCTGGGCCGAGTTGCCGCGCAGACGGAGCACAAATCGGCGCACTGTGGTCGCCCGGCGATCGGTGAGTACGTATTGCCGATGGAGGGCCGCGAGGCCTGCTGCCGGGCGCCCGTCCGCGATGAACACGCCCGTGTCGGCTCGCTCGTCCTCCATTGCCTGCGCTAAGCCGGCGATCCGCTGTCCCAGCATCGCAGCCTGGCCGATTTGGCCGTACGTGTCACCGCTGCGCATCGCGTCAGCGAACCGGAACCCAGCGAGCGTCAGGCTCAGCATCGCCGGAATGACCACCAGGGCCGTCAGCCGGCAGGCTACCGGCCAGTTTCGCGGGGCAATTCCCCTGCGGCTCGGAGACAAGAGCGCAACCAACTCACTCTCCCTTCCTTACCATTGACGATACCTCGGACCTGGATGCCCGAGACCGTAGCGCCGCGGAGCTAGGGCCGGAGCTGCGTCACACGTCGGCCGGTCAGCTGACTGCTGTCTCACCGCGCGGAGGCGAGTGACGCGAACACAACGGTGGCACTGACGTAATGGCCAGAGGCGTGGTCGAAATTGCCGCCGCAGGTTATCAGTCGCAGTGCCGAATACCGGGTCGCAGCATAAATTATTCTTGCTGGGAATTTCGATTTGAGGTACTGGCGCACACCCGTGATGCGGAAAACGGCTGTGGTTCCGTCCGCCAGCCTCACCTCAACGACATCTCCAGGCCGGAGGTCGCCCAGACGATAGAAGACGCCAGGCCCTCGATAAGTATCAACGTGCCCTTCGATGACCGACACGCCGATCTGGCCGGGCGCCGCCGAGTACCTGTACCAGGCGGCCCGACCGGGCGTCGCGTCAAGCGACGGTACCCGCATCGTGCCGTCGGAGTTGAGCCCCAGGCGCAGTAGCGTCGACTTCACGCCTATGGCGGGGATGTCGATGGAAACCGGAAGCGAGTGCCTCAGCGACAGTCCCCTCGCAGACGACCTGGTGGCGCCCGCTGCGGACGAGGCGGGCTGCGGCGCATGTCCCTGGGTGCCAACCACGGTGATGACCGTGGTGGTTCCACTCAGGATGAGCAGCACGCCGATCACTCCGGCAGCGCGGCCACGAATGCTTCCTCGCTTCCCAGGCGGCAGGGCTGCGTACCCGGCATGTGGCCAGGCCATGACCACACGCAGCCCTGCGATACGCCGCCACTCCTCATCACCCAATGCCGTGGTTCCCTCCCGCGACTTCCCCAGGGCCTCCTAATCGCGTAGCCTAATGGTTCAGTGGGAGATATGCCATTGTATGTCCGGACAGAAATCGGATCTTCTTTATGACCGTCGGTTTATGGTTTATCTCGGTTGGCACTTCCAGAGGATCTGCCGTCCGCCGCAGGCATGAGGAGTCCCATGAAGATGCGCTCGACCACCGCAGGAACGCGATTCATCGCAAGGCTGACTGCCGTCGGCTGCGCGGCCATGGTCGGTTCCGCGTCAGTCGTGGCCTGCACGGGATCGCCGCACCCGACGCTGCCGAAGCTGTCGCCCGGAGTCACCGCCTCGCAATCGCCAAACGCTTCGCCTAGTCCTACTGCCACGGGCAGGACGCCAAGCGTGAGCCCGTCAGCAACGAGGAGCGCGGGCGCACGCCCCTCGGCAAGGCGGACGCATTCGGCCGGCCCGTTCCCTACCGCTGCTCCAGCCACCGGCGGTGGCGGCACGGCCGGATTCCAGGGTGCCTGGCTTCTAGTTCTCGGCGCGGTGTCGATCCTCGCCGGCGCCGGGTGCATCGCCTATCGCACTAGGCGCACCGGGAATCGCTGACGCCCATAACCTGCGAGATCGTCCGGCCTGGTAGTGGCTAGGGCTAGGGCTAGGGCTAGGGCGCTGTGCTGCAGGCAATGTTGCTGTTGATCGGGCGAGCGTCGGCACGCCCCGAAGGGGCCAGTTCTGTGTTTCCGCCCGGTGTAGTCGGCGGTCATCTCGTCCGGCGCTTGACCGGGACAGCGTGCCCGACCTGCGGGCCGGTCCCCATAACGGGGGGACACGAGCAAGTCCGCGTCCTGGAATAGCAGCTCAACGGCCCGGAGGCCACGAGATTGCCGTGTCTTTAAGGGCGCCGGCTGCCGCGCCTCGGCGGCGTCCGTGGCCGTCCGTGCCACAGGCCGTCCCTGGCCCAGACCCTCGTACCCCGATTTTGAGCGGCTAGATTATCGCCACCGGTTCGGCTAGATCAATACAAATATAGCGGCTACTTGAATATCATAATAGCGGCTAGATGAACAGGACGTGGTAGTGTCCCCGTATGGCACCAGTACCTCCCTCACCGATCGGGCGCCTCATTCCGCGGCATTCCGCCGCCGAGGTCAGGGAAGCGCTGGCCGATACCAGGGTGGTGCTCGTCAACGGCGCCCGGCAGTGCGGCAAGAGCACCCTCGTGGCGCAAATCGGCCAAGAGCGCGGGGCCGAGTGGCGGAGCCTGGACCGGGCCACCACCCGGCAGGCGGCGGAGTACGACCCTACCGAGTTCGTCGCGGGCGCTGACTGCATGATCATCGACGAGGTCCAGCGGGTGCCCGACCTGCTGCTCGCGATCAAGGAGACGGTCGACGCCGACCCGCGTCTAGGCAGGTTCCTGCTCACCGGCTCCGCCCGCGTGCTCGGCCTGCGGGGCCTGCCGGACATACTCCCGGGACGGATGGAGACAATCGAGCTCTGGCCCTTGTCGCAAGGGGAGATCGACGGAACGCCCGACGTCTTCATCGATGCCGTCTTCGCGCACGGCGTCGGACTGGCCCACACCTCTGAGCAGGCACGCGCGGACTACATCGACCGCATCACCCGGGGTGGTTTCCCCGAGTCCATCGCGCGGGCCGGCCGTCGGCGCGAGAGGTTCCTCGACTCCTACGTCGCCGACATCATCAACCAGGACGTTATCCAGCTGTCGGAGATCGAGCGCGGCCCCGAGATGCGGGCGCTCACCCGGCTGGTCGCGGCCCGCTCGGGGCATCTCGTTATCGCCGGCGCGCTGGCGAACGAGCTGGGCCTGTCGCAGCCAACGGTCAAGCGCTATCTCAGCCTCTTGGAAGAGGTCTTCCTCATTAAGCGCATCCCGGCGTGGTCTCGGAACCTGCGCGCCCGGGCGGTCAGCGCGCCGAAGGTCGCGGTGGTGGATTCCGGGATCGCCGCGAACCTACTGGAGCTTGACGTCGGCGCCCTGCGGCAGCCGACAGGCCACTTGGGTGCCCTGCTCGAAGGATTTGTCGCGATGGAACTGTCTCGCCAGCTCACCTGGTCCAGGCAGCGCGCCGAGCTGTACCACTACCGCACCCGGGACAACGTGGAGGTTGACATCATCCTGGAAAACCGTCGCGGGCAGGTCGTCGCCATCGAGGTCAAGGCATCCTCCACCGTCAAGGGCGAGGACTTCCGCGGCCTGCGGCACCTCGCCGACCGCCTCGGCGACGACCTGCTCGCCGGGATCGTGCTGTACACGGGCCAGCAGACGCTCCCGTTCGGCCCCAGATTCCGCGCCATGCCCGTCTCCGCGATCTGGGAGGTACCACTGGGCGAGAACGCATGAAGACCTGCGCACGCACGGCACGTTTAACCGTTTCCCTGGCCAGGCAGCCCACGATGCGCAACGGTGCTGGAAACCCCGAAACCGGATTGTGACATCTCTTTGCGTGGGCTCCCCGTTCCCCCGTGCCAGCCACCTTACGCGCTGGTCAGCGCGGCGCGCTACCTGGTCCCGCCGGCTCGCGCGGGCACGTCCGGGGTTTGGTGGTGAGCGCCCGACGACCCGCCCCGCCCGACCTGATGACCCGAACGGGTCGCGACCGCGCAAGCGCCGCGCCCCCGATGTGGCGTGCCCTAGCGACGACGAGATAGCCGAGTACGCCAGGCAGGTGGTCGATAACCTGCCCCCGCTGACGGATGAGCAACGCGACCTGCTGGCGTTGATCTTCCGCAGCCTCCATAAGCGCGCCTAGCGGCAGGGGACCAGGGAACGACAGCGGGGGAAGGCGGCGGAGCAAGACGGGCGTAGCGTTCCCTTGCGTCGGGGACGGGGTGCGGTCCCCCGGCGTTTACGACGGTGACGGCGCAGAGGTAGATGGCGGGTCGATCGCGGTCTACGGGAAGTGGATCAAAGGTGTATCTGCCGGCGTGCCTGTTTTGAGCTGACACGGGACGGACAACCACTGACACCTGACTGACAGATGCGCGTCCACGGTCTCCCGCATTTCGTGTCAGGTCCGGCGTCAGCCTGCGGGAAGTGGTCAGCGAGTCTGGCGGTAAGCCGACCACGACTGTGCGGCTTGGGTCATCTGCTTGGTCCATGCGCTCGTGTTTGACTGCGCAACCTCTGCCCATAGGCGGACGTTCGCTCCGGCAACAGGTCGATGTGCGCCGGATCGGCGTTCTGGAAGGCGGGAAGGCGGGAAGCCTGCCGTTGGGCTTCGGGTGCGGTGTGGCCACCGGATGCCATGAGGCGGAGTACCCAGCACGCGGGATCGGTCCAGCCAGCGCCGAGGGTCGGCCACGCCCAGTCGATCAGCCAGGTACGGCGGGGCGATACCAGCACGTTGTCCGGTGTCCAGTCCGAATGGGTGAGGACCGGGTCGGCGAAGACTGATGCCGATTCCGGATCATCGGGGTACGGCTTCCAGCGGTCTTCGGCCCGCTTGAACGGCCCGTGATCATCGGAGATCTTGATCTCGGTCAGCGCATGCATGAGCTGGACCAGCCGGTCAAGATCTGGTGAGCCGGGGGTGTAGTCAGCGTAGCGGCCAGGCGCGTATTCGTAGCCGAGGACGTTCCATCCTGCCTCGTCGAAGTGCCAGAGCAGGGCCGGCGAGATGTCGCTCACGAGCGGGGCTATTGCTGCCTCACGGGTCTGGGTGATCACCCGGCGGTGGTCTGACGGCATGCCCTTGGCGAACACCTTGCCGTTGCCAGTGTGGATGATCGCGGCCAGCGGTGAGTTCTGCCCTGCGGTCGCTGTGCGGACGGCGGTGATAGGTCCGGTCCTGGCCTGTATCGCCTGCTTGAGCGAGCTGGGCAGGTCATCCCATGCGACCGCGCTGTTGCACGGTGCTCCTCCCGTCCGGGCCGAGCGGATGCCCGTCTTAGTACGGCTGGTCGCTGCTCGCGCTGCACGAGCACATCGTGAGCAGGTTATCGGTGTCTGCGATGAACTCGACGGCATCCGGGGCGAGTCCGGTCAGCGTGTCGGCGTCCGGCGCGTCGGCCGGCTCGGGCCGGCGTGTGAGCAGTTCGACGGCAATTGCGGTCATGGGCGTTTCACCTCCTTCCGTGCTGGCAGAACGTTTCGAGCGGTGCCTGTGCCTGCCGGTAAAGGCTGGCCAGCGGCATGCAGGTCCCGCATGTTTTCTGGAGCGTGCAGCCGGAGCATCCCCCGTGCCGGGTGACGAGCGCGTCGGCGGCTGCGGCGAGCAGGTAGCCGTACTCCTCGGCATCGTGGACCGGGAACCGGCGATCGGTGGGATACGCGCGCAGTGCCGCCAGCGAGGCGCTCAGGTCGCGGAACCAGTCCGCTGGCAGGTCCGGGGTCGTCCGCAGGAATCGTTCCTGGGAGGCGATGGGGTCAGTGACCAGGGTGAGTACTTCCGCGCTGACTGGGACCGGTGACGGCGCGCTGGCGTACCACTCGATCCGGTGCAGCAGCGACGGCTTGCTGACTCCGGGGATCGCGGCGGCTTCTGCGGTGCCCCGCCACGCTTTGCGGCTCATCTCGTGCTCAAGAAACGGGCTTACCCGCAGCCAGGCAGGCTGGCCGCTGAACATAACCGGCGATCCGGCAAAGCCCCAGCGGTGGGCACGGCCATCCGGAGCCAGGACAGCGCCTACGCGCTCGGCCGACTCTTCGAGTAAACCCGCCTGCCATTTTTCGAAGTCATCGATCCGTACCGGCAGCCATCGATCTCCGGTTCTGCGGCTGACGCGCATCTCACTGCCTTCCTGTCGGCTTCCGCGAGCGTGTCACGCCATGTCGAGTGCTGCCCAGACCACTTTGCCCCCGTGCTGGTGCGCGAAGAAGTCCCACCGGGTGCTGAGGGTTTCCACCAGCAGCAGGCGGCGCTCGCGTGATGCGGGGTCTGGGCGCTGCTGGAGGATGGCGTGCACGGGGATGCCGAGGGGATGACTGGGCCGGGTGTGCCCGTGAGGGGGCCCAGAGTCGTACCGTTCCGTCGTGCCCGCCAGACACCACGACGTCGCGGTCGTCGTCGCTGGTGGCGGTGATGACGGCCCGGACCTGGTCGGTGTGCCCGGTGAGTGGCTGGCCGCAGCCGCGGCCGGAGACCGGGTCCCAGATGCGGACGGTGTGGTCGGCGCTGGCAGAGGCCAGGCGGGGCGTGGAGCCGGGCGTGGCCGGGATCGCGGCCAGTGACCAGATCCAGCCAGTGTGACCGGTGAGGCGGCGGGGCACGCGGGTAGCGGACAGGTTGATGCCTCCCGGTGCGCTGGTGTCGGTGACGGGCAGGTCCCAGATGCTGACGGTGGCGTCGTTTCCTGCGGCGGCCAGCAGCGTCCGCCGCCAGGCTGGGTGATCAGGCAGAGGGCGCGGATGGGGCCGGAGTAACCGTGCAGAGTGGGATCCGGTTCGGGGTGCCCGCCGGGGGTGATGATGATGGTGATGGTGCCGGAGCCGCCGGCTACGGCTGCGCGGGCCTTCGGCGGCGGGCCGCGGAGTGGGCACAGCGCGAGCACGGCCCGGGTAACAGACGGTACGGCCGCGCCAGCGGCAGGTGGCTCACGCCACAAGACCCGCATCCAAGTAACTAGCATTGCCCTGGGAGCGGAAACTCTCCCCGCAGCAACTGAACAGGGTGGCGCGGGGCGGCAGAGACGTCCGGCCTCCTGACCTCCGCGGCCGGTTACGCTACTGCCAACGCAGGTGGGTTGACCGTTTACTATTCCTGGGTGCGGGGACTGAAATTACGGGGGAGGCCGGTGCCGGTAGCGGTCGTGGCCGCAACGGCGCTGGCGTTGGTTC
Source organism: Streptosporangiaceae bacterium (assembly GCA_035716545.1). Lineage (GTDB taxonomy): Bacteria > Actinomycetota > Actinomycetes > Streptosporangiales > Streptosporangiaceae > Chersky-822. The sequence goes on along the minus strand of DASTJM010000109.1, from coordinate 25,115 downwards.
TAGGGAGTTGCCGCAGCGGCCCGGCCGCTGACGGCCCGCTTGGCAGCGGCGCGAACGGCGGCATACCACGCGGCGCGAACTGCGTACCGCGTGGTCACCTTCAGGCCTTCGGCGACCAGCAGTTCACCAATCACGGGGACACAGCAGTGGTGCTTGACCGCGTCAGGCTGCTGCATCCGGACAATGAGCGCCTGATCGGCTCCTACGCGGTGCCGGGAGATCGGCTCATCGGCGTGGTCTTCTGGCCGCCGAGCTACCCGGATATTCCCCCCGGATGGAAGCATCGCCGGCCCGTGCATGGTTTCCGGCTGGCGCCGGGCAGGTCCTTCAACATGGTGCTCGGCGTGCAGGCCGGCCCGCAGGGCCGCGGATTCTCCCGTGGCATGCTGGTCTACTACCACGACTCAGCGGGCTCCTACGTGGCCAGGAATGACTTCGCGATGATCATCGCCGCGAGCACGTCGCACTGCTGATAGCCGCCGCGCCCGAGTGTCACGCCGCTACGGCTTGCTGCCGCGCTGCACCAGGACCGCTGTCTTGGCCTCCGTGCCGTTTGTCCCGCATAGGAAGCCTGCGCGGCCGAAACCGAAATACATGGCGGCGTGAATGCCTCTGTGCCCAGAGCCGTTGAGGCTTGCTTTCATGCTTATCAAGTTCCTGACTTTGGGCGCTGGCCGCGGACTGGCCTCGCTTGCCCACTTGGTAACAACCCCGAAGTCGCTTTCGAAGAAGCTCCCTTGCTCATGTGGCGCGCAGTAGCGACCCGGAGTGTCCGGGACTTGGCCGGGATGCACCCAGCCTGCCCCGCCGAACCAGCCCGTGTTGATGAGCATCCACAGGCACTCGCGCACGAAGGTATTCAGGTAGGTGCGCGGGCACTGGGCGTGCTGGCGGATCCGCGGCACCCGCTGACCGGGCTGGCCGTGGCACTCGCCCCTGTACTGCCCCATGCTGAACTCCGTGCGGAACCAGGCGCTCGTGTACGAGCGCGGATACCCCTGGGAGAAGTCGCCCTGGCCGGAATCCTGGGCGAACGTGAATCTCACCCAGTCTCCGGCGGTCTGCTTCTGGCGGACTATGTAGCCCTGGCCGACGACGGCCCACGCCGGCGGTCTCTCACGCTGCAGCGCGAAGCCGCTGAACCCGTACGGCTGGCCGGCCGAGTCAAGGCCGCAGGGCAGCGAGGACGCCGTCAGCACCGCATCTGAGGACGCGGGGCCGCCAGATGCGAAGTCCCCAGCCGGTAACGCCATCAAGGCAACGGCGGCTCCAAAAGCCCAGGTCCGGCGAAACATGATGCCCCCTTATCGCGGCCCCGGCCGCTGTCACATGGTATCCGGGGCTCCATGGCGTTCAGCCTGATCGGACGGTCTGCCGGATTTATGGGCCGACGTGGATGTGCGATGCCCATATTGATGGTTGGCTCGGCCATTGGTCGCGCATGTGGCGGGTCGCGCTGTGGACTGCCTGGGCGACGTTTCCGGTGGCGATGATCGACTTGTAGATATCGTCAGAGATCTGAACGGCGTGCCGGTCTCCGATTGGCCACAGGGTGCCGATTACATGGCTGTAGCCAGCGAGCTGAAACGCAGATGCGAGGTGGATCGCCTCGTTGGCCAGCCGTATTCCGGGCCTGGCGGTTGAGCAGGCTGACAGGAAGGCTAGCTCGCCGTTAATTATGCGGAGCCTGGCCAGGTCCGCTACGGTCAGCGGCTGGTCCTGGTGGTCGGCGAGCAGCAGGTGGCTTGAAGATGGGTCGCTCAGGTCGCTATGGCCGTGACAAGCGAAATGCGCCCAGCGGGCCGACGGCAGTTCGTTAGTCACGGCCTGATAGGTGGCGCTCATGCCGCGAAGGATGGTCGCAGTTCCTGGAAAGTAGCGGCTGACCAGCGACGTTTCCGTGTCTGCGCCGGGCAGGCTGGACGATATGCCTGGTGTGCGGGGCATGGAGACCACAACAGCCCGGTCGCTGCTGTCCAGCGGTGCGGCGCCCGCAGCGGCGCGGCGGGCGTGGGCAAGTGCCCGGATTGTCGGCGTGGTTGAGGATACGACCCGGTCGATGACCGTGGACGGTGAGGTGTCCGAACTCGTGTCGTGGTGTCCGGCCGCGTGCAGGGGGAGGAACGACATCAGCCCCGACGGGCACCACCATAGCCTGGGCCACCGCTCGCCGTTCGGGGGCGGTGCGGCGATATTGAGCTGATTGAGCACCGGTTCGGCCACCGCCTCCCAAAGCCATCCGAGCGTGCGCGTGATCCGTTGCTGCCCGGCCTTCCGCGTCCTGGATCGTTCTGAGGTGGTGTCAGCGACCGCGTCAAGGAACTCACTGACCTCAATCTTCGCGGTTTCCGATGAGAGCTTCGGGAGCGGCACCGCTGTTGCGTCGGCATCTGCGGAGAGGATGAGCGCATGCGACCCGAACCTGGACACGTTGACGACCGCGATGTAGCCATGCTCGGGTGCGAGGTCGCCGAGGACTGGAGGGCGAAGGAAGCCGCCGAAACCTGGTTTCTCCCGGATCTCGGTAATGAGCTGGTCAAATGCCGCTGCCGCAGCGCGACGGGCTCGCGCAGCCTCGTCCGTGGGCACGCTGGCGCCTGGAGTGCCTGGCAATGGGCCAGGGAGGTCGAGGTCCGCGCTCAAAGCGGTGAAATGGCCGGCCAGATCCGGATACCGTTCGGTGAGCGCGGTGAGGTCGGTGCGAGTATCTAGTGCCTGGCTCAGCAGCAACCCGCGGCCCTGTTCGAGCAGTTCGATGCCATAGCCTGCCTGCCCAGCCCGTACGCAGCACGCTGCGGCGTCGGATCCGACGTCACCCATGCCATCTAGCAGGAACTCTTGGTCATGGCGGCTCAGGCTGCGCGGCACCGCCCGCCCCAGGAGGTCGACTGTCACGGCGAAGCAGGCTACGGCGTCCTGCCACCGTTCAGCTTCCGCGGCGAGGCTTCCCTGCACACCTGCTGCCACCACGCGGACGCGCGACGGAGCGGCCTCGGCCGCTGCCGCCTCCTGGCAAGCCGCGAACGCCATGTCCAGGTCCGCTGCGGACCCGGTGACCGCGAACCTGGCGCGTAGCGTCTGGCCCAGGTTGACCTGGCACATAGCACGATCTGGATGATCAGGGTCAAGGACAGTTACGGCCGCTCGGGCGGCGTCAACTGATTCGTCCAGGTCAGTCCTGCTGCCGGTGTGCCCGTGTCGTATGCGCAGGACGAGCGCATAATTAGACAGAGTCACGGAAAGGCGCGGGTGACCAGGCGGCAGGCAAGCGATCGCGGACTGGCTGACTGCGACTGCCTCGTCGATGTCGGCCTGGCTGCCGGTAATCCCGAACCGGTCCTGCAAGACCACCCCGAGGGTGGAAAGGCGAGCTGCGCGGCTGGAATGCTCACGCGGAGTGCCGAGTACGGCGTCCCGGCAGGCGTCGATCGCCTCGTCGAGATCTTCGCGGCGGCGCGCGGAGTCGAACCGCACCCGCAAGGCGGCGCCAAGGCTCGCCAGCATTGTGACGCGATCCGGGCTCCCTTCCGGCGCGGCGAGCACCGCCCTGCGCAGCACGGTGACTGACTCGTCCAGGTCAAGCTGGCGGCCGCCGCGCCGGAACCGCTGCAGCAATGCGGCTCCGAGATTGCCTAGGTATCCTGGGAGTTCGGGGTGGCCAGGCGGCACGACAGGTATTGCGGCGCGCCCGGCACCGATCGCTTCATCAAGGTCAGCCTCCTGGCCAGTGTGCTCGAACAGCCCGCGCAGGATGTTGCACAGATTGGACAGGTGCGCGGCGCGGTCAAGATCGTCGGCTACGTTAACAGCCGCGGCCTGCCGCGCGAGGGTGACTGCTTCGTCCAGGCTCTCCCGGCTGCCGGTGCGGCGGCTCAGCTGGTAAAGGGCGTTAGCGAGACTGGACAGCCGGTAGCCGAGGTTCGGGTCGCCTGCGGGAGTCGCGGCCAGTCCGGCCCGGCCAGCCGTGACGGCGTCGGCCAGGTCCTGCTCGTTGCCCGTCTCGACAAACCGGGTCCGCAAGACATAGCTGAGATCGGACAGGCACTCGGCCCGGTCTGGGTGGCCCGGAGCTGCGGCATCGGCCGCATCCCGCTGCGCCTGAACCGCCTCGTCCAGATCCGCCGGGTCTCCGCTTCGGTGAAACCGTGCGAGCAGCAAATCGCCGAGTTCGGACAGTCCGGCGACCCTGTCGGCCTCTCCAAGCGAGGCCGACGCCGTCTCGTCACGGGCGGCCTCGATCATCTTGTCAAGGTCGGCGACCCGATCCAGATACGCCTCCCGAGTCCGCAGAGCAAGGTCTAGATTGGACACCAGATGCGCGTGATCAGGATGATCGGGCCAGCCGGTGACGGCTGCCTGCCCGGCCTCGATCGCGGCGTCAAGGTCTGCCTTACTGCCGAAGTGCTCGAAGCGTGTCAGCAGGGCGTTGCCGAGATTGGATAGGCACGAGGGCAGATCCGGCTCGTCGGGTCCGGTACCGGAGACCGCCTCCCAGCTGAGCGCTATTGCCTCGTCGAGGTCCGCCGGCGATCCCGCCCGCTCGAACCGCGACAGCAGCGCGCTGCCCAGGTTGGTCCGGCAGCGGCCGTACTCGGAGTGACCCGCTCCCGCGCCGGCGACGGCTCGCCGGAAGAGGCTGATAGCTGTGTCCAGGGCGACGTCGTCATCCGTCTTCAGCGTTTCCGCGAAGCGCGAACGGCCAAGCCGGGCCAGCGTCTCCGGTCCATCACGCCCCTCCCGCGGATTGCTGTCGAACAACTCGCGGATGACGTCGGGGACGCCGCGGCGATCCAGCCGGTATACGGGGGCCAGCAAATCCAGGGCGGCGGTGAGCTCCCCTTCGTCCTTAACTGAGCCGCGAGCGAAGACACGCTGCAAGAACAGCAGCCCTGCCGCCTGTGCGACTTCGAGATCCGCTACCGGATCCGGAACCGAGCAGACCAGTGCCAGTACTTCGGCAAGGGCCTCATCGGCCAGGACCGTGGCAGGTTCCTTATCGGCATCGAACCGGCGGACCCGATCCCGGACCTGCGCAAGGTAGCGCGCTCGTACCACGACAAGCTCCAAGGGCAGCAGCTGACAACTCAAACTTGACCAAAGCTAAGCAAAGCAATCGCGACGAACCATATCCCGCAAGTGCTTACGGTGCCCTGAGGAATGGTCAACTTTCCGGCGGCGAGCCCAGCTCTGCAGGGATCGGCTAAGGTCACAGGAGTGAGCGAAGAGGATGGCCGAGTCGCACGTCCGACTGCCCTGTACCCCTCTCCTGAAATCACTCCGGGCGAGTTCGAGGAATTTGTCGCCGTGCACCTACTGGGATCCGCCGGCGCTGAGGTAAGCAATCTGGCCATCGTCCTTCACGAGACCGTCGCGGGAGCTGACGGCAGGTATGACTTCGATGTGACCGCACGCTACGAGTTCGCTGGCATGTCGTTTCTGGTGCTCGTCGAGGCAAAGCTTCACAAGAATCCGGTCAAACGCCAGCATGTTCAGATCCTCCACCAGAAGATCCAGAGCGTTGGCGCTCATAAGGGAGTCATCGTTGCTACCGCCCCCTACCAGATCGGCGCAGTCGAATTTGCCAAGGCCCACGGAATAGCCCTGGTGACCGTCACCGAAGGGCGATTCATATTTGAGACCAGAGATACACTGCCAGGTCCGGAGCTATCGCGTGAGGAAGCAGCCGCTCGTCTCGGCCTGCCAACATTCATCGCTCACTGCTACGCCGCCGGCGATAAACCCGGAATAACACGCTCCTGGCTCCTGGCACCAGACGACGATGAATATCCACGTCAGGTGGCAGAGCTCTTGCTTGGCAGACCCACCCGGCGATAGCGGGCGCGGGGGAGCGAGCCTGGGAAGTCGCGTGCGAAAGCGCTGGGCCGTCCCCTCGCCGGGTTGACGCCTCCTCAAGTCGACCCGAGTACGGCTAGACCTGGGACGAGGTCGGCCTGAGGTCGGGGTGAGCGACGAGCTCGATCACGGTGCCGATGACGGCGGCGGCGTACACGCACCAGGCGGGCACCGAGAAGAGCGCCTTGCCGAGCCACCGGAACCGAGGCGATGCCTGCGTCGACGAGGCCTGAGCGGCGCCCGGCGGCTGGATGAAGCCCAGTTCCTTCATGGACTCCAGGAAGTCGTCGATGTCCACTGGCTCGCCGAAACTCTGCTCGTACCATGCGGCGGCCTTAGCGGCGGTCATGCCTGAGCTCAGGCGCCGCAGGAGGTCAGCGCCGTCCTTCGGCAGGACCGCGTACGAACCCGTCTCAGCCCTGCCGACGACGACGTCTGCACCCTCAGGCACGAAGGTCAGGGGTGGAACTCAATGCTCACGTCAGTCATCCGCGCTCTCCCGGCCCGCCACGTCCGCTGCTATGTCCTGCAGGTCTCGTCTTGCACGTCTCGTCCAGCACGTTCTTGTCCTGCACGTCGACCGGGACGGCCCGGCACGCTTGCCGGCGGCCGGGCCGTCCGCTCAGGAGGTCAGATCTGGACCCAGTAAGCGGTGTCGTTGCACAGGGCCGCCGTGGTCAGGCGGATATCGCCGGCGCGACGCACGCTGGACCCGCCAAGTAATCGCTTTACTCTGATCGCCTGGAGACCGTAGCCGTCACCGGCGATGATCCCCTCATAGCCGGTGAGCACAGCGCCGGCGTCGATCGCGAACGTCGCCAACGCTTGCTTAAGAGCGTGCCAGCGTCTCCACGGCGTGGACCATGCGGCGGAACGATCTGCTTTGCTTGCTGGCGACCTTGAGGTCGATGAGAGCGGAGAATTTCGGCTGATGCCGGGTCTCCTTGTACGACTCGAGCATCAGTTTCTCAAGCTCACGCTTCGCGTCCCGCCTGCCCTCCGGGTTCACGGGAGCGACAGCGTCGTTGCGCACGTCCGGATGCGCCCGCAGCGAATCGGCTGCGGCGAGGAACCAGGACTCGTACTCCTGATAGGCGACGACGATCTCGACCCCGACGGGGACCAGTTCTGAGCAGGTCGCAGCATTTCGGCTAGATGAACGGGGCAGTCAACATCCGCGTCATCGCCGTCCCGCAGTACGAGGACACCGCCGGGCTCCTGGACACGGGCTGCTGCGATTCGGATGGCCTTGGCGAGTTCGTCGGGCTTGCGCATCTTGCCGGAGTCGAGCCTGAATGGCTGCGCTACCTCAATCCACGTTCCGTTCAGCAATTCGAGGCCGATGCGGGTGATGATTTCCCGGATGGCGGGCACTTCGCCGTGTCCTTCCACGATCGGCGCAACCACAGGCGGCCTGGTCACTGGGCCTCCGCATGGTCTGGCCCGGCGGGAAGAAGCTGATCCGTGCGAAGCAACTCGCCGGGTGTATACAGGTCCTCGCGCAGCGCCAGGGCGCCCGCTTTGTCAAGCTCCCCTATCACCGTCTCCCCGTTAACGGAGCGAACTGCACGCAATTCCGAAAGCTTGAAGTCATGCCGGTCAAGGAGGTCGGGACTGTGACTCGTGACGATAACCTGACGGCGCTCGCTAGCGTCGCGAAGCGCATCCAGAAGCACCCCGGCAGCGGCCGGGTGCAATGCACTCTCAGGTTCCTCAATGCCGACTGTGCTGAGCGTTCGGCCTGTCCCGGCGAACAGAGCCACGAGCACGCCAAGCGCCCGAAGTGTCCCGTCGGAGACTGATTGCGCCTGGAAACGCCACGGATTCTTCGCTCCCTGCACTTCTTGACTGAATTGGAGCGTCTCCCAGTTGCCCAGATCAGATCTTCTTACCCCACGCATGCCTGGAACGATATGCTGCAGATATTCTTCGATTCGGACCTTATCGGCAGTGCCGCATCTGCTGCGCTCAAGCCGGTCTAGGACGCTGGCGACGTTGGCCCCGTCGCGGCGCAGCAGTTCTCCGGTATCCGGCGTCTGCGGCTGGCGCATGACGTCCGGGTTCAGGTTGAAAACACTGATACCGGCCAAGCCGTCGAAAACAGGCCTGAAAGCATCCAGGCCAGCCGCCGCAACCAGGTAGAGCCGTTGTTCGCTGACCGGTGGCATCACCGGCTCAGTCGCAGATGCCAGTTTGCCGTCTACCACGCTAAACCGGGCGTCTGCGCGACGTTCCCGTTCGCTTGCGCGTGAATCAAACCAGACATCGCAGTACTCGCGAGAGATACGGAACCCCCCGCCTCTCACCGCGCCGACTTCGAATCCATATGCGCCCTGCAGGTCGCCGCCGCGAAACTCAAGCTCGATCACGAAGTGAGTCGGATGGCCGGTCGATCTGCGCCGGACCTCCGCCACTCCGCCGCGGCCGCGCAGAGCTTGATCCAGGGAGGTCTGCAGAGACTCGGACGTAAGCCTGAGCGCGTCGAGGAAGTTGCTCTTGCCTGACCCGTTGGGCCCGACGAGCAGGAGCAGGTTCCCGAGACTCACATCGGCGCTAGCGACGCTTCGGTAGTGCCTCAGTCTCACCCTCGACAAGGAGAACCGGATGTCGGCCATGTGATCAGTTTGGCAGCAGCGTCCTAGTAGTCATGCGATTTATGCACGCCATGGGCGTGCCGGCCGCCTACCGGCCGCCTACCGGCCTCTGGCCGGCGGAGCGACCAGGGGCCGGGTTGCTTTCAGCCTGATGGTTTGACTGGTTTTTTTACGCCGCCGTGCTTACCAGGTTTCGTTGCTGGCGTCGTTGCCGTCGGCGGGATGCAGTGGCACTAGCTTTCCGTGGTCGATCCAGCCGTTTACCCGGGCTTTGCCGGCGCCGGCGTCGAGTATGAAGTACCGTACCGACGGATCGGCGCTGAAGAACCGCAGGAACACGCCCTCAAACGGTGTGCCGGTGCGGGTCTGGTACAGCACGCGGACCACGCGCTTGGTGCTGACCGAGACCTGGGCCACGGAAAGTGTGCAGGTACCGCGCTTGGGGCAGACGATATCGGTGCCGGTCAGCGTCGAGCCGTCCGGGCTGATGAACGCATTGCTGAGCTGAGGCGCGGCCGGCTTGGGGCTTAGCTCGTTGAGCAGCACCCGGCCTTTCTCCAGCGAGCCGCCGCCTGCGGCCGGACTATAGGCACGCACCTGGGTGTCGTCGCGGCCCGGGCAGTTTACGGATGTGCGACTCCGCAGACAGCGAGCTTCCATGATCACCAGTTCGGTCCCATCGCCCGTGAACGACATGGCTGAGGCGCCGCCGTACTGGTTCGCGCCCGGCTTGTACGGCCCGCTATGCCAGAAGGCCCTGCTGCCGGTCGCTGTGTCGATGACGAAGACTCCGGTCGGGACCGTGTTGGTGTAAATCACGCCGTTGGTCGGACGCAGGACCTCGACCGCGATCTCGGACCCGTCGGGCGCGGCCGCCAGTCCGCTGGCATCGTCGCCCTTGAGCGTGCTGCCCTTGACGAGTGAATAGTGCGTGACCTTGCCCGCGCTCGTGAGCTGGAACCGGTAGACGAGGGTCTCGAGGAAGGTAATTTTCGTGCGCGGTCCCTTGGGCTTCGAACGCCAGATCTGGCACGTCATGAAGAAGGTGCGGTTGCTGGCGGGGGAGATGTAGTTGCCGCATTGTGTCCCTGGCCGCGGGTTCCTGACGATGGCGGTGACCCGGCCGGTCGTTCTGGCCCGCACGACAGCGGCGTCCTGGGGGGCATTGCGATTGAAATCCTGTGCGACGTAGTAGCGCGGCGGAGAAGCCGCCCGGCGCGTGCCATCGGTGCTGACAGCGCCGATCTTGATCGCTCCCAAGGACAAGCTAGCGCCGAGCCCGACCACGAGCATGGCAACCAGACCGGTCACACCCGCTTGGGTTACCCGGCGTCTGATCGCGCGGCGGCGGATCGCTTCGATGCTCAGCCATCGCGGTGGCTCGTCGGCGGCGAGGTCAAGCAGTTCGTGCGGATTCCAGTCCATATGACTCACTTCCAGTCCGTCTCAGTGTGGCTCTCTCGTTCCGGCAAGTCGGCTAGCCGACGGTCGGCGCGCAGCTTGGCCAGGGTCTGCGACAGGGTGCTTTTGACGGTGCCGACCGCGCAGCCGAGCACCTCGGCCGTCTGTGCCTCAGTGAGGTCGTCGAAGACCCGCAGCACCAGCACCGCCCGCTGGCGTTTGGGGAGCGCTCGGAGCGCACTTCGCACCGCGAGTCGTGCCACCGCCTCGTTCGCCAGGTCACCTGGCGCCGGGCCGTCAGGGATCTCAAAGGCGGGGCGCTCGCCGAACCATTTGCGGCGGCTCCAGTTCACCCATGTGCTGACGATCACGCGGCGAACGTAGATCTCCGGATCGTCGCGCCGCCTGATTCGCGTCCAGCGCAACCAGGTTCTGGCTAGCGCCGCCTGGACAAGGTCCTCGGCCAGCGCCCAGTCACCGGTCAGCAGCCAGGCGCTCCGCAGCAGCGCGCGTTGCCGCTGATTAACAAATCTGGCGAAATCCTCGTCATCAGCATTCACCATTCCTCCCGGTAGCTCGCCGTCGAAGTCACCTGCGTCACCAGGTGGACAGGATGAGTCGGCCCGAAGGTTCAGTAGACGCTGCTCTCCGTGACTCGTCGCTTTTGGCGTTCTGCGGTTATCGCTATTCAGGCGCAGGTGGCCGCTATGCCTCAGGCTGACGACGAAGGCCAGCCATGCGATCCCGGCTGCCAGAAGCAGCAGCGGGACGGCAAACCAGATCCGGCCGGGCCGAATCTTGTCGCGGGGTGCCGGCGGGGGCTCTGGGAGGCTGTTGAATTAGGGGTTGCAGGGCGTGAGCCTGTCGCGATCGCATGCTGGAGGCTGCTCGGGTTTTCATGATCGCGGGGAGTTTCCCGGTTTCCCGCGGGGAGTTTTCACTCCGGGGGGAGTCCTCAGTGAATAGCGCTGAAAAAGCCCCGCAAAGTGAAAACTCCACACGCAAACCACTGAAAACTCCCCACGATCATGGCCCAGACCACCGGCTGCCGGTGCGCTGACGGTTGACTCTCGACTTGGTGGAGGGCGCAGATTGCTGGGTGTGGAGAGCGAGATGCGCAGCATCGGGGAGATGGCCAGCGACAGCGGGCTGAGCGTGAGCGCCCTGCGGTTCTATGACCGGGCCGGGGTCTTCGTCCCGGCCTGGGTTGATCCGGTGAGCGGCTACCGCTGGTACGGCCCCGAGCAACTGGACGAGTCGCGGCTGCTGGCGCGGCTGCGCCGGGCGGCCATGCCGCTGGCGGACATCCGGCTGGTGCTAGCCGGCTGGTCAAGCGCTGACCCCGATCTGGTGCGCAACCTGCTGCAGGCGCACCTGCGCCGTCTTGAAAAGGGGCTGTCCGAAGCTCGCAGGGAACTCTCCTCGGTCCGAGCGCTACTCGAAAACAGGGAGAATCCGTTGACCATGCACAGCACCGCCAGCATCCGGCTGGCCGTCCCGGTGGCAGAACTGGCCGCCGCACTGGACGCGGTCCGTTTCGCGGCCAGCATCGACCCGCAACTGCCGATGCTCGGCGGTGTGCTCTTCGACATCGAGGGCGATTCGCTTCACGTGGTGGCCACCGATCGGTACAGGATGGCGCTCGCGCACGTCGGCACCACCGGCTACGGCGGCCCCCGCATGCAGGTCATCGTGCCGTCCCCGCTCGCCGACGCGATGCAGGCGCTGCTCGTCGGCGGCGCGTCCGCAGCCCGGCTCGCTGTGGATGCAAGCCGAGTCTGCCTGGAAGCCGGAGACCGTGAGGCAGCCGGCCAGCGCCTCGGTCACGACTTCCCCGACTACCGTCGCTTCGTCACCTCCTCCCCGGCGCGGAGAGTCCTGATCGACGTCGCGGCGTTGCGGGCGGAGGTAGAGACCGGTCCCGTCCGCGAAGAGGTGGTGCGCGAGCAAGACGGCGCGTCCTGTAACGTCACCGTGCTCGCGGTGACAGCCGACAGCTCGGTGACTATCTGCGAAGGCGATGACGACCACAGGGACCACGTCGCCGTCAATCGCGAGTACCTGCTGCAAGCACTCGCCGCCGGCGGCCGGGACCAGCTGATGCTCGAATTCGGTGCACCGAACGCGCCGCTGGCGATACGCCGGACCGACGCCGAGGACACTTTTTCACTTCTGATGCCCATTCGCCTTGACAGCTAGCAGAAGTACGCGAGCAGCCAGTCGTGGATCTCGCCGATCCGGGCCGGGCCGACCCTGCCCACCGGCGGGACCAAGGGCGGTTCTGCTCGCGATCGCATACGGAGGCCGCTCGGTTCTGCTGGCTACGGCTGTGCTGGCGGCGGGCCGCCGGGGGAGGTCTGCGAGGTCCCGACTCCCAGGCGCCAGGAGTGCACCGAGCCGGGATTGGCCAGTCCCATGGCCACGATCTCGCGGGCGCCGTCGCCGAAGGTGATCGTGACGGCGTAGGCATCGTCCATCTGGCCTGCCACGAACCGCGCGGAAGCCAGCCCGGACCTGGCGTCAGCCGAATGCCGGAAGTCAGCGGCGGTAATCCGCACCGGCGCGCTAGTGGTGTCGGCCACCGCAAGCAGCCCGCCGGCGTCGTGGCGGGCCAGGGCACGCAGGTAGCACCGGATCAGCCCAGCCTGCTCGCTGGTTGCCCGGCCGTGAACCCGCAACGGCCAGGAACATGACGGTGTCGACGTCGGCAGGGCCACCGCGTTCGCGATCAGGTACCCGCCGCCCGCCAGCGCGATCGGCGCGAGGGCGCCGCCCGCCCAGGCCAGCCTCCTGCGCAGCCGGCCCCGGCGTTTACCCGGCACCGCCGCCATCTCCATGGCCGTCCTCCGGTGCGCTCAGCAGCCTGCCTGCCTGCACGACGCGATCACGCCAGCCTTGCCAAGGTATCCCACCGCCCAACCGTTCCGGCGCTCCGGGCCAGGCCAAGGAGAACCGGCGCCGACCTCGGCGGGGTGGCTACCGTCGCGGAGCTGGCTGGCACGCTGCTAGCTACCCTGCCCCCGGTCGAGGCCGACGGTGATGACACACGGCAGGCAAGGATCGCCGCCGGCCTGCTGCGCGTGGCCCTGGACCGCAACCAGGCCCTGGGCAGAGCTGATGAGCACACGGCGGTGCTGTCGACCCGGCGGCGCGCGGGCAAGGTGATCCTGCTGGCGAACGACCCGGCGCTGCTCGACCCGGCCGAGGCCGTCGAGCGAGCCCAGAGAGACCGTGACCCGCACGTCGTTATGAGAGTAAAGACGACAAGGTGCTCTCCGCTGCGGAAGTTCCGCATGTCGGTATGTCGTACTTGTCCCACGCGTCAACGTCTCGGACAGCGCGCCCCGGCGACTAAGGGGGCTGACCGCCGCTGACCAGCGTATCTAACTACGTCTCCGCTGGGCAGCGTCGTCGTGCTTGGGCCGGGTGCGTCACGACGGCGGCACGCTTACCGACAGATCCAATCATGAATGTCGCGCTTCGCTCGCCCGCTGCGGCCGACGCTGGGGGCCGGGTCTTGTCAACGTGCAACTCACCTGCGACGACCGCCTGTCGAGAGGCCGATGGAGTTCCTGCGCAGCCGGTGCTGGCCAGTCACAGCTCAGAACCGATCCGATAACCTTGCTTTGGTCGGCGTTCGAAGCTCGGCGGAGGTCGAGGGGACGGCATGCTTACGAGACTTGAAGTTGACGGTTTCAAAAACCTACTTGACCTGCGCGTGGACCTGGCGCCGTTCACCTGCATCGCGGGAGTTAATGGGGTAGGCAAGTCCAACGTATTTGACGCCATTCAATTTTTGAGCCTGCTGTCCAGCAGATCTTTGCTCGACGCGGCGCAGGAGGTTCGCGGCGTAGTGCATGGGGATCGTCCCGGCGATCCTCGTGACCTTCTCTGGAACGGCTACGCTGCCGGTGAACACAGGATAAGACTGGCGGCGGAAATGATCGTCGCCCAGGAAGTCGAAGATGACTTCGGCCGGCCCGCCAGGCCGACCACATCTTATTTGCGCTACGAGCTTGAGCTCGGCTACCTGCCTCCGTCGGGTTCGGAAAAAGTTGGTCGGCTGAGCCTGCTCTCGGAGAACCTGCGCCATATCAAGCTGGGAGATGCCGCCGGACGTCTGCGGTTTCCGCACAGCGCAGCGAGGTTCCGCCATGCCGTCCTTACTGGGCACCGAAGCGGCACGGCGTTCATCTCGACATCGTTTGACAACGACCAGCCGATTGTGAGCATCCATCAAGATGGCGGAAGCCGTGGACAACCCAAGCCCGCAGCAGCCGCCCGCGCCCGCGCGACAGTGGTCAGCACTGTTACCAGTAGCGACGATCCGACCATTCTGGCGGCACGCCGTGAAATGCAGTCGTGGTGGCGGCTGGCCTTGGAGCCTTCAGCCCTTCGCACGTCAGATCGCTATTTCGATCCGCGAGTTATGGACACCACCGGACTGCATTTGCCGGCAGCGCTGCGACGCATTGCTTATGACAATGGCGACGCGGACAGCGTGTATGCGAGAGTCGCTGGCCGGCTCGCGGACCTTTCGGGTGTTGATGTTCGCGAACTCTCGGTCGAAGAAGATGACGTGCGTGAGCTTCTGACCGTTCAGTTGACGGAATCGGGCGGGTTGACTTTGCCTGCTCGGAGCCTATCTGAAGGTACGCTTCGTTTCCTCGCCTTGTGCGTTCTGCTAGAAGATCCGACGGTCAGCGGATTGCTGTGCATGGAAGAACCGGAAAACGGTATTCACCCGGCGAACATCGAGCCGATGGTCGAACTAGTGCGTGATCTGGCAGTGGATGTCGAGCATGCGCCAGGACCCGACAATCCGTTCAGACAGATCATGATTAACACTCATTCGCCATACGTGGTGCAGCTAGTAGATCCGCAGGACTTGCTTTTCGCTGATACATCGATTCGCCGCGCGCCTGATGGCTCTCTAGTGCCATCGCTGCAGTTGCGCCCACTCGCGGAAACATGGCGCGCAACTTCACCAGATAACATTCCACCGGTAACGAAGGTAGACATACTGCCCTACCTGACGACTCCGCCCGGAGCCCAACTGAAGCTGGGTATCGCATGACCACCCGAATCCTATTTCTCGGGGAAGGGACTAGCGACAGCGGCCTCACGAGCCATGTTCGCAGGATCGCGACTGACCGCGGCATCAATGTAGTGATTACGGATCCCTTGGTTGATCGTCTACCTCCTCCACCTCGGAGGACAGTGGAAGCGAAGCTCCGGGCTGTCATTGATCTGGGTGGCGTGTACGAGCTGATACTTATCCATCGAGACGCTGACAATGCCGGTAGGGCGGCTCGACTTGAGGAGATCAGCTCGGCTGTTAATCGTGTCATGACAGACGTGCCGTGCGTGCCGGTGGTCCCAATCCGAATGACCGAAGCCTGGCTGTTGCTCGATGAAGCAGCGATCCGGCGCGTTTCTGGTAACCCAAATTCTAATGTGCCTCTGAATTTGCCTAGAGCGCGAGATGTCGAAACGGTTCCGGATCCAAAGGAGGTTCTTGCTCACGCGCTCGCGACTGCGTTGGGATTTAGCGGGCGACGGCTTGAGAAATTGCGAAAGCGTTTCCCCTACCACCGCCAGCAACTTCTCGAGCGCATCGAGCCGGCTGGGCCTATTAGAGATGTGCCTTCATGGCAGGCATTCAACGACGACCTTCTGGCCGGTCTCAAGCAGATCTCGGAGTAGATGCGGCTTCGCGGGGACGACACGAACGCCCCGCACGTGCCGTAGCGACAGCAATCGTGCGGCTTGGGTGTCCTCCAGACATCGCATTATTCGCGAGAGATACGGAACCCCCCGCCCCTAACCGCGCCGACTTCGAATCCATATGAGCCCTGCTGGTAGCCGCCGCGAAACTCGAGCTCGATCACGAAGTGAGTCGGATGGCCGGTCGATCTGCGCCGGACCTCGGCCACCCCGCCCCGGCTGCGCAGAGCCTGATCCAGGGACGTCAGCAGAGACTCCGACGTGAGCCTGAGTGCATCGAGGAAGTTGACCCGTTGGGCACGACGAGCAGGAGCAGGTCCCCGAGGCTCGTCGGTGCTGAGCCTGGCGACGATGGCCCGGGCAACGACCTGGCCGATGCCGGTGATCTCGTCCAGCCGTTCGATTACCGACAGCACCGGGTCGCCGGGCGCGGTCGTTTCTTCGCGGGGCCGCCTACCGGCCTCAGGCGGGCGGAGCGACCAGGACCGGGTTGCTTTCTGCCTGACGGTTTTGACTGTTTCTCTACGCCGGCCTCATGGGACTGACTGACGAACGGAATCCGGACCATGGCCGTGGTGGTATCAGTTGAACTGTGACCTCTCGATGGTCCATTCTTGGCGCTGGGGGATTGGTGGGCATTTCCGCGAATGAGGTCACCGTAGCTGACCGGCTTGAGCACGCTCGGTCTGGCGTTGCCCGAGGCGCGTGTCTGGATCGGACCAGAGTCGAGCTGGACCGGCTGCATGCCGAGCACGACCTCTGGGTTCGGGGGCGCCGGAAGGCGCCGGAGGCAGAGCGCTACAAGTCTGCGCTCGACGCCCTCGACACCCTGGTGCGCAAGGGAGTGGCGCAGCTCAGAGCGGGGATTGAGGCGATTGACCTCAGGCAGCCCGATGGCGCGGTGTACGAGGATTGCCGCACGTTTGACCTGCGAGTGATCTGGCTGCGGCGGGTATGGGAATTCTTCCGGGCGAAGTTCGACCAGCGTGACGGGCACGAGGCGCTGCACCGGCGGGGCTGCCAGGGCGCCGGCGATCGCGCCTGCGCCGAACAGGCCCAGGAGAACACCGATGGAGGCCGAGGACGCGACGCCGCCCTAGAAACCGACGCCGCCACCTTGCCCGGCTACCACCCCGTCGCCCGCCTGCGGGACATGGCGCTCTCGCCAGAGCTCACCCGAACCAGGATCACGCAAGCGGCAGAGAGGCGAGCCTCGATCTCCCGCGCGGCCGAACTGCTGATAGGCCTACCAAACTCAGGCGCCTGAACACGTGATCTCGGCCTCAACGTGGATGTCGCTGCGCGCCGCTAGAGTCCAAGGTGTGAGCGAGCAAGAACCACTGGACGCACTCGTCTCAGACACTGAGCAACGCCGGGTCGTGGCGGCCGAGCTTCTGCCGGCTGCCAGACGCGCGGACCTAGGACAGTTTTTCACTCCCAGCCGGGCCGCTAGCTTGATCGCTGCCTTGCCTAGCCTGCCGAGTACCGGGGTCCTGCGAATTCTCGATCCGGGCGCAGGCGTTGGCTCTCTTACCGCCGCGATAGTCGCCCGCGCTATCCGTGAGGCCCCGGGCCTTCGGCTCGACCTCGTCGCTGTCGAAACGGACACCCAGGTCATCCCCTACCTGGAACAGACGCTGGCCGCCTGCCGCGCGGCCGGCGAGTCGCGCGGCGTGAACGTCGCCGCTTCGGTGCTCGCCGGGGATCTGGTGACCTACGCGACCGGCTTTGACCGAGCCGTCGGCCCGCTCTCCACGCCGTTCGACCTCGTCATCATGAACCCGCCCTACCGCAAGCTTGGCGCCGCGAGCACGGCCCGTCAGGCTCTGATCGCGGACGGGGTCGACTGCCCGAACCTGTACTGCACGTTCCTCGCGATCGGCGCGATGGTTCTGAAGCCACGGGGCCAGCTTGTGGCGATCACCCCGCGATCTTTTGCCAACGGCCCGTACTTCGGCGCCTTCCGCCGCTTCTTCCTGGCTCAGATGACGCTCGACCGGCTCCACGTCTTCGAGTCCCGCTCGACCGTCTTCTCCGACTCTGACGTCCTGCAAGAGAACGTCGTCTTCAGCGCCACCAGATGCGGGACTCCCGGATCGGTCACCCTGTCAGTCAGCCGCGGTCATGCCGACGAGGCCGCCAAACGCAGCGTCCCATATTGCGACGTTCTTAAGCCCGGTGATCCTAACCAGTTCCTGCACATCCCGGTCAGCGACCAGGACCCGCACATCTCAGATGCGTTCTCAGCGCTCCCCGGAAACCTCGCCGCCCTGGGAATCCAGGTGTCCACCGGCCGTGTCGTAGACTTCCGTGCCCGCGAGCACCTGCACGACCAACCGACCGCCGGCTCAGCCCCGCTGATCTACCCCGGCAACCTCCGCGACGGGGGTATCCGCTGGCCGCTGGCCATCCGCAAGCCGCAGGCGATCGCGGATACCGAGCAAACCCGCAAACTGCTGCTGCCCGCCGGGCATTACGTGGTAGCGAAGCGGTTCTCAGCCAAGGAGGAGCGACGCAGGGTCGTCGCGGTTGTCTGCGACCCGGAAGACCTGCCAGCCGGCAACATCGGGTTCGAGAACCACCTCAACGTCTTTCATGACCGTAACCAAGGACTGGACTCGCAACTCGCGCTCGGTTTGTGCCTGTGGCTCAACAGCACCATCTTGGACATGCACTTCCGCACCTTCAGCGGCCACACCCAGGTCAACGCCACCGACCTGCGGTCACTGCGGTACCCCTCCCGCGCGCAACTGCATGCGCTGGCTGCCGCGCTCGGCCGGGGATCATGGCCGGACCAGGAGAAAATCGATGCGCTCGTGACCCGCCACATTCGGCCACCTCGGCCTGCACCAGGCTTACGTGCACAAGGGGCGGGGGAGCCAGCGAGCTGCGGTCCGGCTATTACGCGGTCGTGCTCGCGACCGAGGCTCAGGTCGACCCTGCCACGCTCTGGGTGGTAAATGACCGGCTGCGGCGCGGCCCCGCGGCGCTCGGAGGGGCTTTTCGCCGTCCGAGCCAACTCAGGACGTGAGGTGTGCTCATTCGCCGTGGTAGAGGCGGTCCATGCCGACTAGCTCGACGTCGGGGCGGGCCGCGGCTTCGGCGGCGAGTCCGCTGGTGAAGCCGGTTCGGCTGAAGATCAGGAGCTTGGGTGGCTGGTCAACGCGCTGGCTCGGCAGCAGGCCGCGCAGGTGCTCGAGCCGCCGGAGCTGGTCCAGGCCGGCTGGGGCGTTTGTCGCCTTGGCCTCGCCGATGGCGCTGACGAGGCTGGCGGGGCTCGCGTCGCCTGTCACGACGATGTCTAGCTGGTGGCCCTCTCGATGCTCCCGGCAGGCGATTTCGGTGGGGCGGACCGCGCCGGGCGCTCCGCCGAGCGTCGTCTCATCGGCGTACATCAGGCACCAGTGCCTTGCCAGGTCCTCCAGGTGCGGTCCGTAGATCTTCTCTGACACCATGCCCGCGCTGCGCCGCCATACCCGGTCCGCTAGGCCCGCTACCAGCTCGGGCTCGTACCGTGCCGTGATGAGCTGGTGCAGCCGGACGACCGGCTCAGTGATCCGGAATACGGTCCGTTTGCCGCGCAGGGCGTCGTCGAGGTGCTGGATCAGCCCGATGTCCTCCAGCCCGGTGACCAGGTGCGCCAGCGCGCTGGAAGGCCGGCCGAGGGCAGCGGCGATTTCGGAGCGGCGGCTGGCGCCCGCGCTGATCGCGGCCAGCACCGAGGCATAGGACGTCGGATCGGCGATGGACGGCTCCTCCCGCAGCAGCAGCATGCCCTCGCGGAACATGGCGCTCGCCGGGCTGAGGAGCCGCCGCAGCACCCACCGGTCGAACTCTGCCAGGGACCGCGGGCCGCCGCCGCACATGTCCTTGTAGGCGGGAGTCCCGCCGGTCAGGGCGTTCAGCCGGAAGGCGAGCTCAGGCTCGTGCGCCACCTCCCAGAACTCGGCGGACTCGCGGAACCCGAACGGGCGGACGACCAGTTCCAGCCGCGCTCGCCCGCGCAGCGGCGCACCACCGCCGAGCAGTTGCGCCATGGTTGCCAGCGCGCTGCCGCACAAGATCAGCCGGGTCCTGGTGTGCTGCTTGGCGTAGCTGAGCGGGCTCAGCGCTTGCTGCAGGTAAGACGGGAGAGCGGGCGTAGTCGCGACCAGATACGGGAACTCGTCGATGATCACAGCGGTGGGCTGCTCCTCGCCAAGCCGGAAGATCTCGGCGAAAGCCTCCCGGTAGCCCCCGAAGGCGACTGGCTGGCCGAGTCGCCGGTGCGCCGCATACGCCGCCCCGAGGTCGGCCAGGTTTTGCGCCTCGGTCTGCTGCGTCGCCCCGAACATGAACCCGCCGGACTCGATGGCCAGCAACTCAAGCAGCAGGGTCTTCCCCTGCCGCCGTCGCCCGTAGACGAGTCCCAGCGCCGCCCCCTGCTCGCCCGAGGACACGAACTCCGTCAGTTCCGCCCACTCGACGTTCCGGTCAAACAGGCGCTTCGGCTTAGAGCCCACAGATGTCCCCAGCCACGATAGGTGTCACTATGATAGTTGCGCCTATCATAGTAGTTGGACTGGGCTGGAGTCCGGTGCCAGCCGGGTCCGGCGACGCCGGCGCGCCATACCTGCCTGGATGGCAGGATACGAATCTGAGTACCGGATATCGGCGGGGAGCCGCGCTACCGTGGCGGGTCGAGGAGGGATCGTGGTTCGAGTGCCTCAGCGCTGGACTGAGGTGACGCGCTCGCAATTCTCGCACGAGGCCGAGGGGCTTAACCTCGTGCGAGCCCTGCTCCCGCCGCGTGATCCCTTCCGGGCGTGGTCCAACTTCGAGTTCCGCGACGGCCACGGCCGCTGGCATGAGGTCGATCTGCTCGTTCTCGGCGAGCGACGGCTGCACCTGGTCGAGCTCAAGTACTACTCGGGCACGCTGCGCGGAGATGACCATATCTGGCTCCGCGAGGGCAGGCGGCCAGAGGACTCACCGCTCAAGCTTGCCCGCCGCAAGGCGCAGCGCCTGGCCGGCAAGCTCCAGGGCGAACTGATCACCTGGGCGAACGAGAAGCAGACCCGCGTCCCTGACGTCCGTTCAGCGATCCCGTACGTGCAGGAATCGGTCTTTCTCCACCATCCCGATTTCCAACGCGAACTGCCATCCTCGGCTCGTCTGGACCTCTTTGGCTTGAATGGCTCGCGGGACCGCTCTGGCTTGCCAGGTATCTCTTCTCGCCTGCTAGAGCCAGCCACGCCCGATCAGGCGATCACGAGCGGCCGGTCAGCGATCATCGCCGAGCTGATGTCCAGGATCGGCGCGGTGCAGCGCCGCCAGCGCGAGGCAGGCTCGTGGATCATCGATGAGGAGCCGCTGGGCGAGGGCGATGGCTGGCAGGACTGGCCGGCGTTCCACAAGGTGGCGACGACGGACCGGGCCAGGATCCGCTTCCTGGTGACGGCGCCGGGCGCGGCCGCCGCCGAGCGAGCTGCCAGGCGCCGCCTCGCCGAGCACGAGTACCGGGTGACCTCCCGTCTCGCGCACAACGGCCTGGTCGGGCCCATCGACCTTGTCGACGGCGATCTGGGTGTCGGGCTGGTCTACCGCCTCGACGAGCGGTTCCAGCGGCTGGATCTGTGGCTGGCGGACCAGAGCCAGAAGGTCAGCGTGGACGACCAGTTCTCCGTCATCCGCCAGGTAGCCGAGGCGGTGTCGTTCGCCCACGGCAACCGGATCGTCCACCGGGGCCTGCACCCGCACGCGATCTGGGTGCGCAGGGCCGCCGACGGGACAGTCCGGGTCCAGGTCAGGGACTGGCAGAGCGCCGGCTCCTATGCGGGGGCCGGCCTTACGGGCAGCTCGGCCGGCGGCGTCACGGGCCTGGCGAGCCCGCAGGGTCAGCTCAGCCCTGGGTCGACTCACGCCGGAATCGGGCGCCCTGTCGCCGCCGACGTCGACCAGCGTCTCGCCGAGACGTTTCAGGCCCCTGAAGGAATCTGGTCGCCTGACGCCGATCGGGTGCGCCTTGATGTCTTCGCGCTTGGCGCGCTCGCCTATTTCATCCTCTCCGCACGCCCGGCCGCCGCGGACCGGACCTCTCTGCGCGAGCGCTTGCGCCGTTCCGATGGTCTTGACCTTGCCGCCGACCTGCCCCAGGTCGCGACGGCGGTGCGGGAGCTGGTCCTGGAGGCGACCAGGCCGAAGGTGAGCGACCGGCTCGGTGACGTTCGCGCGTTCCTCGCGAAGCTGTCCGACGCGGAGAAGGCGCTCACCCCGGCCGGCGAGGACGCGGTCGCCGGTCCGCTGACGGAGTTCTTCCGCAAGGCCCTGGCCAGGAGCGCGGCCCGGCGGCATGAGACCGCTGCCGGGATGCTGCGGGCCTGGCGGTCGGTCTTCGCGCCAGTGCCGAAAACCATGCCCGCTGACGCGGACGCGATCGCGGCGCAGGCGCAGCCGTCGACCCCGCTCGCCGAGGCCGGGCTGTCGCAGCGAGGGCTGTCCGCGCTGCGCCCGTTCGGCGTCCAGACGGTCGGCGACCTCATCGCCATCGACCCCGTCCGGCTGAATCACATGCGCGGTGTTGCCGACTCCACCCGCCGCGAGGTCAAGTCACGTGCCAACCAGTGGCGTCATCGGTTCGCCGCCTCCGTCACCGGCCGGGGCGCCGCCGTCGCGAGCGGCGGTCTGGCTGGTCAGGCCGTGCCGGACCCGGTCGCGGCGGCGGAGCTGCTCGCGGCGCGGGCGGGCTCCGCGAGAGCCGAGGCCAGGCGCAAGGTAGCGCGAATCCTGCTCGGGCTCGAGCCGGGCTTGGAGCCGTTCGCGAGCCAGGCCGAGCTGAGCGCCGTGCTGGCAGTGAGCGCGGGGCGGACCGCCCAGCAGGTCGGGGTGCTGCAGGACGCCTGGGCGGGCGATCTCCAGTGCCGCATGCTGCTTGACGCGCTCGGCGACCTGGCCGCGCAGTCCCTCACCGACCTCGGCGGGGTGGCTACTGTCGCGGAGCTGGCTGGCACGCTGCTAGCTACCCTGCCCCCGGCCGAGGCTGGCGGCGATGAATCGCGGCAGGCCAGGATCGCCGCCGGCCTGCTGCGCGTGGCCCTGGACCGCAACCAGGCTCTGGGCCGAGCTGACGAGCACACGGCGGTGCTGTCGACCCGGCGGCGCGCGGGCAAGGTGATCCTGCTGGCGAACGACCCGGCGCTGCTCGACCCGGCCGAGGCCGTGGAGAGAGCGGCCGACCAGCTCGTGGAGGCAGCCGAAGCGGCGGGCGAGCCGCTGATCCCGCCTGCCCGCGCCATTCCCAGGCTCGAAGCCGCCTGGTCCCGGGCCGCCGCCACCTCAGAACTGGCGGGCGAGCCAGCTCCCGCCGGCCTGCGCTTGCTGCGCCTGGCCGCCGCGTTGTCAGAAAAAGCGGCGCTGTCAGGCTCGAGGGAGCTGCACTCGGTCGGCCTGCCCGTGGCCACGGCCTTGAGGCTCGCGCTCACCGGCGCCGCGAGCGTGCAGAAGCTCACCCAGCAAGAGATCAAAGACCGGCTCCGCGCCCGGTTCCCGGCCCTGCCGCAGGCCCCGGACCGGCCAAGGCTCGACCAGCTCATCGCCGACGCCCAGCTTGGCCTCATCTACGACGAGACCTTGCGGGCCTACCGGCAGCCAACCAGGAGCGGCGACAGTACCAGGTTCAGCTCCCGGCTGTCGATCGGCTCGTTCAACCCGCAGCCAGATCAGCTCCACGGAAGCCGGGCCGGGCACCGGCTGGGCGAGAGCTCGTCGTCTCGCTCGTTCCTCGCGCTGGGCATTGACTGGGCCGAGCTCGACCAGGTCATCGATGCTCTGCGGACGGTCTTCGGCGCGGTCGAGGTCGACATCACGAGCCAGCTCATCGCCGAAATGCGCCGCCAGGCCGCCGAGGTCGGCCTGCCCTGGGACACGGTCAGGGCCGCCGACGCGGCGCCGCCCGGCGGCCGGGAAGCCCTGGGACTCAGCGTCCTGGTCCAGCGCTCGCTCCCCGCGATCGATGAGGCGATCGACGCGGCCTGCGCGGCGGCGCCTGAGGGCACCCGCCCGATCCTGCTCACCGAAGCCGGGCCGCTGGCCCGCTACGGGCACCTGACGATGCTCGCCCCGCGCGCGGACCTCGCGACCCGGCGCAGCCAGGCCATCTGGCTCGCGGTGCCCCAGCTCCCAGGCAACCAGGGCCCGGTGATCGACGGCCGCGCCCTGCCACTCGCGGCACCGGGCCAGTTCTACCGCCTCGACCTGGACTCCCTTCGCGGCGAGTCCCTCAGCACCAGCGGAGGCCTTTCGTGACAGCGTCGGTCGCGAGGGTGGCTGCCCATCGCACGACGGTCTGCGCGTGCTTGGCTAGCAGGGGCTCAAGCTTGCGCACCAGCGACACCGACACGCTGGAAGAGCGCGCAAGCTCCTGCTGCGCTAACCCCCAGCATGGCACCCCGAGCCTCGTCCAGGTCGAACACGACCGAGGTGGCGGCAGGGAAGAACCAGCACGCGCCAACGTTACTGATCCCCCCGTCAAGCTCGACCTTGTTCAAGGCCATTAGCGTCGGAGCCTGACGCAGGATCGCCGTCCAAGCCGAACGCAACCGCGGCGCCTCTGAGGCCGACGCCATCGAGGCCGCCGTGAACCGAGGCTTAGCCCGCGATGGCCGCCGGGTCACAGGACGAGGGCTCGCCGCGACTCGCGACTGCGGACCCGGTACGGGCGCTGAAGGCGGTATTAGCCCTGCGCCCAGGTTCAGAGCGGGTCAAGTCCAAGACCAGGAGAACAGCGGCGGCCCAGGCCATGGGCCTGCTGTCTGGTGACGGTTGGCGAGCCCATCACGAGAAGGCATTGCTGGCGGACCTGGCAGCAGTGATATGCGGCCTGGATATCGGAGTTCCGGCCATGGCGAACACACGTTCCGTGCCCGGCCCGAGCGGCCGCCAACCGGGGATCGTCCGATGCTACGGCGACTTCGTAGATATCGCCGATGACTGGGAGAGCTTGTTCGCTGTCCCTTCGACCCTTGACGCATACGCGCTCGGAATCAGCCCGGAGGACTTCCGCCGCAAGGTCAGCGAGGCAGTCGAGGACTTCCGCACGATCGGCCCGCCGCATCACGTCGAGATCTACCTGACCACCGCGATATTCCGGCACGCCATATACCTGTTCGCCCATCAGGCCGTACTGGCTCTGTACGCGCTCTGCGGCGATCGCATCCCTACACCCGCCTTGCTAGCTTCTGAAGGAAGCCTGCTGTCCTTTCATGCGGCAGGATTTCGACAGGCTACTGGAACAAAGCGACCGCATTTCCTGACAGGACTGAAAGGCGGACCATGGACCTCGTCCGGACCGATTTTGCCCTGATCCCCGGCAATCCGCTGTTCGACGCCGCCGCCAGCCAGGCCATCACCGACGAGTTCTGCTACGTCCATGAAGTGCCCAGTTCAGAAAAGCACCGGCTTGGAGAGCCATTGGAATTCAACGACAGTATCTGAACTTGCCAGCGCGCCTATTACTCGCACAGTACTCGGGTGATCTGGCTTCCATATTCCAAGGCCGGATCC